>RECQ01000033.1 GCA_007693965.1 Phycisphaeraceae bacterium
GCTGCCCGGGATCGCCTCCTCGCTTCGCTCGTCGGCGATCCCGGGCAGTGTTCCGAATCAAACAAATTGGACTATGGTGAGAACATACAAGGCACAGAGGCGCAGAGGGGAATCAGGAGCTTGCTGAGTATGTGTTTGCGCGGTGATGCGGCGCTGCGGCGCAGGCGATGGTCAGCGGCCGTGCGCGAACGCCCGCTCCGCCAAGTCGATCGCCGCCGCCAGGGCCGCCGCCTTGTTCACCGTCTCCTGAAACTCGGCCTCGGGTTGTGAATCCGCCACGATGCCGCCGGCCGCCTGGATGTGATAGGTCCATGCGCCGCCTGCGTGCAGCGCGGTGGGGACCACCATCGTGCGCAGGGCCAGGGCGATGTCCATGTCGCCGTCGGGCGAGACGTAGCCCATGCCGCCGCCGTAGGGGCCGCGGCGGACGGGCTCGAGCTCGTCGATGATCTGCATGGCGCGGATCTTGGGGGCGCCCGAGATCGTGCCGACGGGCAGGGCGGCTCGCAGGGCGTCCCAGCAGTCGAACTCTTCGCGCAGCAGGCCCGTCACCGTCGAGCTGATGTGCATGACGTGGCTGTAGCGCTCGATCTCCATCACCGCGGGCAGCTCGATCGTGCCCGCCTCGCACACCTTGCCCACATCGTTGCGGCCCAGATCCACAAGCATGATGTGCTCGGCCCGCTCTTTTTCATCGGCGAGCAGCTCGCTGGCGAGGGCGGCGTCTTCCTCGGGCGTCCCGCCGCGCTTGCGCGTGCCGGCGAGGGGGCGGTTGGTGACGACGCTGCGGCCTGTGCGCGCATCGCGGCGCACGCGGCACAGGATCTCCGGGCTTGACGCGACCAGGATGCAACCCGCCGCCTGCATGTAGACCATATAGGGGCTGGGGTTCACAGCGCGGAGGGCGCGGTAGACATCGAATGGGTCGGCGGGGCTCTGGCGCTCGAAGCGCTGGCCCAGCACCACCTGGAAGATGTCGCCGGCGCGGATGTATTCCTTCGCCCGCTCCAGCATGGCGGCGTGCTCGGCCCGCGTGAGGTTCGAGGTGATGCGCTCCATCGGCGCCGGCGCATCGGGTGCGACGCGATCGACCCTGCCCAGCGGCAGCGGCTTGCTATGCGTCTGGATCATCGTCGCGAAGTCTTCGAGATCGGCGACGGCCTCGTCGTACTGCGCGCCGGGATCGGCGTCCGCCCCGATGCGCACCAGCCGCACCAGGTGCACGAGCTTGTCGACGTGGTCGAAGATGGCGATGCGGTCGTAGAAGCCGAAGTGCAGATCGGGCAGATCGCGGTCGTCCGGCGGCGCCTTGGCGGGGTCGAGCTTGTCGGGCTCGGCGTAGCGGACGGTGTCGTAGGCGGCGTAGCCGAACCAGCCGCCGAGCACGCACTCGGGCAGAAGCGAGCGCCCGCCGCTGGAGGCGCCGGGGGGCGTGGGCGGACGCACGAAACGCGCCGGCGCTGGCTCAGTGCGCAGCACGGACATCGGATCGTCGGCCTCGATGGCGCGCTTCGAGCCCGCGCGATGGTCGGTGATGACGACGTTCCGCCCCCGCGCCACCACCTCCAGCCGCGGCCGGGCGCCGAGGATCGAGTGGCGCCCCTGCCGGTCGCCCCCCTCGACGGACTCGAGCAGGAACGACGGCGCGGTGCGCTCATCGGGCGCGACAAGCCGCCGGTAGGCCAGCACGGGCGTGAGCTGGTCGCTGAGAAGGCGCAGGCCGATGGGGACGAGCAGGCCGCGATCGTCTGCAGCAGCGCGGCGCTGGGCCGTCACAAATTCGACGAACTCGTCCCGTGTGAGCGTGGGCATGGCGTACGGAGTCTAATGGAAGAAAGGCATCAGGCATCGGGCATCAGGCATCAGTCCCCCCATTGCCCATTGCCCACTGCCTCCGATACCCTTCCCCCATGTTCCGGGCCAGGCGCACCATGCACGAGCCGCGGCTGGAGATGCTGCCGCTCATCGACGTCATCTTCCTGCTGCTCACGTTCTTCATCTTTGCGATGGTGCTGATGGTGCGCGCCGACCTGCTCGATGTGCAGATGCCCCGCTTCGAGGCCGGACGCGCCGCCGAGCGCACGCCCGCCATCACCATCGCCCTCAACGCCCGCGGCGAGGTCTTCGTCGACGGTGAGCCCATCGCCATGCAGAACGTCCCGACGCGCGTGCTCGAGCTGCGCGAGCGCACGCCGGGCGCCACCGTTTTTCTCGCCGCCGATCAGTCGGGGCGCAGCGGCGACCTGCTCACGCTCGTCGACCGACTGGTCGAGGCGGGCATCGGCGACTTCAGCCTGATGGGATCGCCGGGCGCCGATCAGCCCTGATCGGCCGCCTCATACTTCTCCAGGCGCTCGGTGAACTCGCCGCGCAACTGCTCATGCTCCAGCAGCTCCAGGGCGCGGCGCTGCAGCGTCACCGCCTTGTCGGCGCGGCCTTCGACGAAGGAGAGCGCGGCCATCGTGTCGAGGATGTTCGCATCTTCACCGTCGGTCAGCTTGACCGCCCGGTCCATGACAAGACGTGCCAAGGCGTAATCGGGGTTTTCGATGGGCGCATCGATGATGAACCACGCGAGCTGGTGCAGCGCTTCGAGGTTGTTCTGCAGTGGGCCAGCGAGAGCCTTGCGTCCGTACGCCGCCGCATCGTCTTCACGCTGCAGACGCACGTGCAGCACCTGGTACTTCATCACCGCGTAGCCGCCGAAGACTTCGTGATCCATCTCGATCACCTCGTCGACGATCTCGAACGCATCGTCCCACATGCCCAGGGCCGCCAGCTCGTTGGCGCGGCTGAGCTTGGCGTCCGCCTCGCGCATCAGCTTGGACTTCCGCCTCGCCAGCTCCATGTCGAACGATCCATCGATCACACTCTCCAGCACCGGGTCCATCTCGGAAGGATGCCCCAGCCACGCCAGCCGGCCCTCGCGGTCGACGATCATCACCGTGGGGATGCCCTGCTGGTTCGTCGCGTTCATGTAGGCTTCGGCCGCAGCGCCGTTGATGTCCTCGGCGATGTAATAATCCATCCCGTCGCCGCGCCCCTTCACGAACTCATCCGTCGGCGCCATGCCGGGGCGGGGCCAGATCGCCAGGCCCACGACCTTCACGCCGTCCTCGCGATGGCGCTGCGCAATGCTGTTCAGGTGCGGGATGCTGGCGATGCACGGCGAGCACCACGTGGCCCAGAAATCGAGCACGTAGATGTTGCCCTCCTCGAACTCGTCGATCGGGTCGCCCTTCAGCCACGTCACCTTGCCCTGCAGCGCCGGCGCCGGATCGCCGAGGATCAGGCCCTCGGCCCACGCGCCGGCGGCGAACATGAGGGTCGCGAAAACCGCAATCGTGCGATGAATCATCAGACTCATTTCCTTCCTGCTGACTGACACCCAGCCCGGGACTCAACCGCCCGGACCATCTCGGCGGACGTCTGCAAACGCCCGCAGCGGCCGCGAAACGCACTTCCGGAGCGCACGCCCCGTGCCTCGCGGCATCCCTTATACCCTTCTAACGCTCGCCGGCGCCGTCCTGTTCCCCTGCGTTTTCCCCGAGATCACGCGTACCATCTCACCATGACCGCCGCCGCGGACACACGCGCACGCCCGCTGGCCATCTGTTTCGCCCTCAGCCTCGCCGCCCACGTTCTCGTGGCCGCGGCGGTGGCAGGCTGGACACAGCGCACCCCCGACCCCCCCACCTACGACCCCGAATCCACGCCCCCATCCGCCGACGAGGTCGTCCTCGGAATCGAGCGGTCCAAGGCCGCCACCATCACCTGGCTCGGCGACCGCGAGGAGCGCGACCACCAGGCCCGCCAGTCGGAGGTGGACCAGGCCGCCCTCAGGATCGACCCCGGCGCCTCCGCCGCGGCGCCGCAGGCCCCGGAAGTCCCCGAGCTCACCGAGGATCCCGCCCTTGAGCCCGCCCCGGCCGAGCCGGACCCGATCATCCCGGAGACCGAATCCCCCGACCGACCGCCGCCGCCCACATCAATCCCGCTCGACATCCCCGAGTCGCCGGCCCCGGACGCCCCCGCCGCGGCGCCCGTCGAGGCCCCGCCCGCCGAACGCGTCGAGCCGACGCCCGAGCCGGTCGAGCCGCCCCGCGAGCGGCCTGCCGAATCGCAGCAGGAGGCGCCCGCGGAAACGCCGAGCACCCCCCCGCCGCAGTCCGTCCCCTCCGACGCCCCCGCCTCCTCCGGCGAGGGCGCCGACGCCGGTGAGGACTCCGACCGCGAGTCGGACGCCTTCTCCCGCCAGCGCCCCATCCGCGTCACCCCCGGGCGCCCCGTCGCCGCGGAGGGGCTGACGATCCAGACCATCCGCCCGCGCTGGACCCACTTCACGCTGCTCACCTCGGCGCCGCGGGACCCCCTCGCCGTCATCGACTTCCGGCGCGACGGACGCGTCCACCGGGCCCGACTCGAGGAGTCCTCCGGCAACCAATCCGTCGACCGCCCCCTGCTCGACGCCATCTACAACTGGACCGCCCGCGGCGAGGCGCTCGACGACCTCCCCGACGCCGACCCCGACGCCGAGCACCCCCCCACACTCCGCCTCTACATGCGGATCTGGCTGCGCTGAACCACCGCCGTGCCGCCCGAAAACCCCCGATCCGCAGCGGCGGTCTGATATCCTGTCCCCTTCAACCCGAAACATCGCGCCGCCACGCGGCCGCACGCGCGGATGCCCAACGGCGCCGCGCGATTCATCGTCAACACCACACACACCCCACACGATCCGAAACCCCGAGAGCGAGCCAAGCCATGACCACCAGCATCACCATGACCGACAAAGGCCTGAACGTCCCCGATCACCCCGTGATCCCCTTCATCGAGGGCGACGGCACCGGCCCCGACATCTGGCGCGCCAGCCAGCTCGTCTTCGACGGCGCCGTCGAGAAGGCGTACTCCGGCCAGCGCAAGATCGACTGGCGCGAAGTTCTCGCCGGTGAGAAGGCGCACAAGGAGACCGGCGAGTGGCTGCCGCAGGCCACGCTCGACGCGTTCAAGACCTACCTCGTCGGCATCAAGGGCCCGCTCACCACGCCCACCGGCGGCGGGATCCGCTCGCTCAACGTCGCGCTGCGACAGATCCTCGACCTCTACACCTGCCTGCGCCCGGTGCGCTGGTTCGAGGGTGTGCCCAGCCCCGTGAAGCGCCCCGAGCTCACCGACATGGTCATCTTCCGCGAGAACTCGGAAGACATCTACGCCGGCATCGAGTTCGAGAACGGCACGGAGGACAACAAGAAGTTCAAGAAGCTCTTCGCCGAGAACTTCCCCGAACTGTTTAAGAAGATCCGCTTCCCCGAGACCGCGGGCATCGGCATCAAGCCCGTCAGCCGCGAGGGAACCGAGCGCCTGGTGCGGGCCGCCATCCGCTTCGCGATCGACAACGATCACGAGAGCGTGACGCTGGTGCACAAGGGCAACATCATGAAGTACACCGAGGGCGCCTTCTGCGACTGGGGCTACCAGCTCGCCAAGAAGGAGTTCGGCGCCCAGCCCCTCGACGGCGGCCCGTGGCACGTTCTCAAGACCGGCAAGGGCCGCGAGATCATCGTCAAGGACGTCATCGCCGACGCATTCCTGCAGCAGATCCTGACGCGCCCGGCCGAGTACCAGGTCATCGCCACCATGAACCTGAACGGCGACTACATCTCCGACGCCCTGGCCGCCTGCGTCGGCGGCATCGGCATCGCCCCGGGCGCCAACATCAACTACGAGACCGGCCACGCCATCTTCGAGGCCACCCACGGCACCGCCCCCAAGTACGCCGGCAAGGACCAAGTCAACCCCGGCTCGGTGATCCTCTCAGGCGAGATGATGCTGCGGCACATGGGCTGGGAAGAGGCCGCGGACCTGATCATCAAGGGCATCGCCGGCGCCATCAAGGCCAAGACGGTCACCTACGACTTTCACCGACTGATGGAGGGCGCGACGAAGGTGAAGTGCTCGGAGTTTGGTGAGGCGATTGTGAAGCATATGGGGTGAGGGGGGCCCAACACGAAATGACGGAGGGGTGCCACGCCGACACTGCATACTGAGCGAGGCCACCCATCACACCTACATCTAATTCGCAAGAAATCGATCCACATCTGGCACCATTGAGCAACCCACTATTCCGCACCTCGCCTCAGCCAGCTAATCCAAGGATCGCCCCCAACCGAAACAGACAACGGTATTAATACCCAACAAACCCTGCCATGCCAAACCAAAGCACTGCACGAATAGAACTACGATGACGATAAAACTCCACCCGATCTTGCCTCATAGATTCTGCAATAAACGCAACCACTTCTTGCTCTGTTGCGCCTGATTTTTTATTAAGAAATGACCTAGCCCGATCTTCTATCTGCCATACCGGATGCGCAGCCCTCATGAATTTCTGCGTATCGGCGGCTTGAAACCAAAGATGACCCGACCCTGGCTCATTATTAGGATAAAATCTAGGCATATCAATCAGAAAAGGATCAAGGGTTGCCGCCGCATCTTGAAAATATAGATTTACGGCTAGATTGTCTCGCATCGAGTCAAGAAAACGAGTGGGAGCCACACTGGTAAGCTCTCGAAGAGCTTCATTTCTTTGACGTTCTCTTGCGGTCTCGGCAACTGCGTCAGTTATCACAATGCCAGTGGGACCATAGGAATCAGGGAACTCTGGAGCAGTAATAGTCAGCTCTCTAGAACCAAATCTATTGGCTCTTTCAATAGCTAACCTTTCTCTACGGAGGAGGGATTCTCTTATTGAAGGAGATGACGCAGGAAATTCGGATAACAGTTTGGGATGTTGACCATTTCTTTCACGCGCCCGCCCTGCCAACTCACCATAAATCTGCGTCGCTCCTGCCTCATAGCTATGCGTGGCGTCGACGGCAGACTGATCCCTGCTTAGACCCATGTCTGCCGCCATGCGATATGACTTGTCCACCATCTGAGGAGGCATACGTGTACGTAAACGATTTTTCGCGCTTCCTGCTCGCTCAAGCCCTTGCGAAGCAGCAAGTATATACCACATGAGCGATTCCACATCATCCTGCGGCACACCAATACCCAGTTCGTACATTGTGCCGAGGTTAAACTGAGCTTGACCGAGTCCCTGCTCCGCAGCTTTTCGCCACCAATTCGCGGCCAATTCGTGATCCCGCTCTACGCCTCGGCCATGACCGTACAACAGACCAAGATTATATTGAGCTAACGCAAATTCTTGATCAGCAGCTTTGCGCCACCAGCTTCCAGCTTCTGAGTAGTTTTGCCGCACGCCATTCCCTCTCTCATAAGCAACACCGAGATTGAATTGGGCCTCTGCAATACCTTGCTCCGCAGCCTTACGCCACCAATTCATAGCTTTCTCGTAATCTTGAGACACGCCTCGCCCATCGCCATACAAAGATCCCAGCATATGCTGCGCCTCCGCAAACCCACTTTCAGCAGCCTTGCGATACCGCTTGGCGGCTTCGACATGGTTTTGCGGCAGCCCCTCCCCTTTGTCGTACATCAAACCGATGTTCAAGTTCGCCCCGGGATGCCCTTGCTCAGCAGCTCTACGAAACCACTCTAATGCCTTACCGAGGTCTTTCGGCACGCCATAGCCATTGATGTAGAGATAGCCGATACCGAATTGACTCTCCACTTCACCCTGCGCAGCGGCAATCTCCCACCATTTGAAGGCGGCGCCATAGTCGATCTCTACAACGACACCTTCTGCATAGTGTGTACCCAGCAAACTTTGGGCTTCTGCCTGCCCTTGATGCGCCGCCATTCGCAGCCACTTGACAGACTCCACGTAGTCCTGTCCTACACCTTCACCTTCTGCATACATGATCGCGAGTGCGAGTTGCGCCTCCGGATCACCACCTTCTGCCGACAATTGCAATGCCGACACTGAATCACCGTCTGATTGCAGTGATGCAGTGGCCACGCTTGCACACACTACGGCCACAGTGAGACAATACAAATTGCTTATCCTTCCCACATTCACTCCTCCCTTGGGTGACCAATCGCCTCAATCCGACTACGCTGTTGCAGCCAGCATTCTATAATGGAGATTGGCCCTACAGCAAGCGTGTTTGACGAGTGAGATGGATGGTGTGTAACCCTCCCAATCTCCACGCCCAGCGTGGCTTGGCAGTTCGGGATTGCAAAGCATGGTGGCGATCAACGCCTCCAGACTCGACCCTTCAAGAGAGGCGAGCAAGATGGATATCTACACCTTTATTGCCAAACTCATTGACCCGGCGTCACTGATCATCGCCACATGTGTAATGCTTTTATGGCACAGCAAGTGGATGATACCGGTGGCAGGCTTGGTCACTGCCATCGCAATAGAAATTTTGCTCGCCGCAGTGCAGACGCTGCCACGTGACATGAGCGACACCTTATTCCCGGGATTCCTGGCGTCATCGATTCACGCTGCATTGTTTTTTCACATACGATCGGCCATTCGAAAGCGGAGGTCGAAGAAGACAAAGATCGCCAGCGCTGGATCTGAAAATGTTTGACGATCTGGCGGGTGGCTCTGCCCAACCTGTGTCGTCGGTCGCCCCATCCAATCAAGAGCCAAGCGGCCACACCCCCCACCAGAGGAGCAGAGGATGATGCGAAGCGTCTCT
The DNA here is from genome assembly GCA_007693965.1 of Phycisphaeraceae bacterium. Lineage (GTDB taxonomy): Bacteria > Planctomycetota > Phycisphaerae > Phycisphaerales > UBA1924 > RECQ01. Next base: position 8,613 of record RECQ01000033.1, read on the forward strand.
CAAACAGTGCGGCGGGCGGTGGGGATCGGCGCGGTCGGGGCGGGATTGCTCGGCGGCGGCTGCGCGGGGGTTCACGACCGCCGCGACCCCGTCGGCGAGACGTTCCCCACGGTCAGCGGCGTCGGCCTGGATGACCGGGCGTGGACGATTCCGGCCGACCTTGCGGGCGAGCCGGCCCTGCTGCTGATCGGATATCGCCAGTCATCGCAGTTCGACATCGATCGATGGCTGCTGGGTCTGCATCAGGCGGAGATCGAGGTTCGCGCGCTCGAGCTTCCCACGATTCCCGGGTTCTTACCCCGCCTGTTCCGCCGCAGCATCGATTCGGGCATGCGCAGCGGCATCCCCGCGGAAGACTGGGGAGCGGTCGTGACGGTGTACCGCGACGGCGGGCAGATCGCATCGTTCACCGGCAATCGCAACGGGCTGCCGGCTCGCGTCCTCCTGCTCGACGGCGAGGGCGTGGTGCGCTATTTCCACGATGAGGGGTACAGCGTGGGGGCGCTGGAGCGGATGGCGAAGGCGCTGGATGCGGTGCGGGGTGAGGGTGGAGGGGAGCAGGCGGATCCCGGTTGATTCGCGACGCGGTCGCAGACGGCGGCCGACGGACGGAGCGCAGGCTGTGGTGGAGGAATGTGGAATATGGAATATTGAATGTGTGAGGTAGCGATCGCCTCTGCACATTCCACATTCCACATTCCTTGAACGGATGAATGAACGCGCCCTTTTCTCTCTCACCCCGAAGGGGTGAAAGGTTGTAGCCACGGGTGATGCGGAGTTCGTCGCGATGCGGTCGAAGACCGCGGCAGACGGACGGAGCGCAACCCGTGGAAGAGTGCGCCCTTTTTTTCCTCACCCCGGAGGGGTGAAGGAGTTGTCGATCGACAGAAATTGAATTTCGTGATTCGCCGCCGCGCGAATGCGCTTCCTCCGCCCCATCCGGGGCGGTTGAGGTTTTGATCGACTCTGTTCCACGGGTTGCGCTCCGTCCGACTCGTCTCGGGCTGCGCCCTCGACTGCGTCGGACTGCGCTCCACCCGAGGCAACATTCCGGCGCTCCTTCGGAGCGGGGCGCTGCGCCCGGCGGGGGATTCCGAGTCGGGCGTGCGAACTGGCACAGCGCATGTCGTCAACATGTGTGGCCGATCGAAGGGTCGGGCGTCGGCGAGAGTCATGGCTCGGCCTGCCCCAGATGAAAATCGATCAGGGTGTTGGCCAAGCGGGCGCCCGTTTCGGCGGCTTTGCCTTTGCGGTCGATGACCTCGGTGACGATCGCGCCTTCGACAATCAGGTTGAACTGTTGCGCGAATTCATATGGATTGGCGATTTTCGCCTCGTCGGCCAGTTCGGCGATCATGCCACGAATGGCGTCGACATTGGCCTTGGCCGCCTTGTGGGCCGGATCGAGCGGCGACGGGAACGCCGATGCGCAGTTGATGAACAGGCAGCCGTTGAAGTCATGCGTCCCGAACCACGTGTTGAGCACGTCGAAGATCGCTCTCAACCTGGCGACGGGGTCGTCGCCGCCGCGTTCGGTGATTTCATCGCGAAGGGTTTTTCGCCACCATGCATCGCGCTTCTCGACCACCGCGAGAATGAGGCTGTCCTTGCTGGCAAAATGGTTGTAGAAGGTCGCCTTGACGACGCCCACTTCCTTGACGATGCGGTCGATGCCGACCGCTTCAAACCCATGCTGATAAAAGAGATTGAGCGAGCAATCCAGTATCTGGTCGCGGGTTGTGTTCGGTGGCATGGGATTCTCGCACTTTGGTGGCTTCGGCCAGCTCGTTTCGAGTCGCGAGCATCCGGTGGCGAAGGCGGTCCGGTATTCGAAATTCGCTGTGATGAATCGACACGCCGCACGTTTGTGCGTCCGGGGAGTCTAACGCGATTGGACGCCCGGTCCAAACATGGTGGACCGTGAGTCCATCTGGGCTGGCATGGTAGTGCAGCGGCGCACGTCGGCCCATCGTTCATAATCGACTGTCACTGTAATCGGCGCTGTCGCGGGGGGCGCCGCACTTGCTATGCAATATTCAAGCTGGAGATCAGGTTATGCGACTTGCCCGTGTCCTTCTCGGCATCCTGCTTCCGGCGATGATGGTCGCCGGCCCCGCCCGCGCCGATTTCATCGGCATTTCTTTCTTTTCTCCGGGCGACGTGTTTACCTTCAATGAGTCCGGTGATGTCACGCTGCTTGGCCCGTCGGGCTTCGGTGGCCTGAATTCACTCGCGAAGGACAGCTCGGGAAACCTGTACACCCAGGGATTTTCTACAAAGACGGGGGCGGCCTTCGTACTTATCGATCCGCTGACGGGGGTTGGGACAGCGGTCGCGCCGAATGCTGACCAGCTGGACGTGCGCGGCCTTGCGTTTGACCCGTCGGACACGCTCTATGCAATTGTCAACGTGTTCGGCGGCACTTTGGATTTTCTGTACACCATCGATCTTCAGACAGGAGAGGGTCAGTTGATCGGGTCCACCGGATTCACAAACCTGCAGGGACTGGAGTTCGACTCTTCCGGCACGCTGTTCGGTTGGGACACCGCCGGGAACAGGGGCCTGGTCATCATCAACACCACCACCGGCGCAGGGTCGCTCGTCGGCGCTGCGGGCGGCACGCTCGACATCCAGACCCTGGCGTTTGACGCGGATGGCGCCCTCTTCGGCGCAGGCCAGAACCTGTACTCGATTAACGCCGCAACGGGACAGTTCACACTCGTCTCCAACATCGGTCACGACATCCGGGGGTTCGCGTCGATTGACGATGCTCCGACATGCGCGGCGGATCTGACCGGCGACGGCCAGGTGGGAAGCGCCGATCTGGCGATCCTGCTGGGCGACTGGGGCGCGATGGGCAGCGACGCCGATCTCGACGGCGACGGGATGGTGGGAAGCGGCGATCTTGCGGCGCTGCTGGGCAGCTGGGGGCCATGCTCATAAGAGCCGCGGCGCACACTGTTCCCTCCCTCGCTCAACCTCCGACAAGCAGGTTGCTCAGGAAGATCGTGCAGAGTCCGAGGTAGATCGTCACGCCGGTGATGTCGGTGATGGTGGTGAGGATCGGGCCGGTCATCATGGCGGGGTCCTTGCCGATGCGCTTGATGAGGTAGGGCATCACGCCGCCGACCACGCCGGCGAGCAGCACGTTCACGCCGAGGGCGACGCCGGCGAGCAGGCCGATCCAGGGGTTGCCCTGCAGGACGGTGGCGACGACGGCGAAGAGGGCGCCGAGGGCCACGCCGTTGATGAGGCCGATGATGAGCTCCTTGCGCGTCGCCTTCCAGAAATCGCGCATGCGCACCTCGCCCAGCGCGAGCGAGCGGATCGAGACGCTGAGCGCCTGGATGCCCACGTTGCCGCCCATGTCGGTGATCATGGGAAGAAACGCCGCCAGAATCGCCACCTGCGCGATCGTGTCCTCGAACGAACTGATGACGAGGACCGCGCCGAGATTCAAAAAGACATTCGCGCCCATCCACGGCAGTCGCCGGCGCACAGCGCCGAGGGGCGGCGTGAAGAACGACTCCTCCGTCGCCGCGGCGCCGACGTGGGCGATCTGGTCGGCGACCTGCTGGGCCAGGATGTCCATTGCGTCTTCGAACGTGATGATGCCGACGAGGCCGTCGCTCTCGTTGATCACCGGCAGGACGGTGAAGCGCCGGTTGCGGATGATGCGGGCGGCCTCGGTGGCGCGATCGAGCGTGTGCACAACCACCACATCCGGGTTCATCGCCTTCTCGACCGGCGACTTCGGATCGAAACGCAGCACATCCTTCAGCGAGATCACGCCGATCGGCTTGTTCTTCCCGTTGACGATGTAGACATAGCTGGCCCGCTCGACTTCCCGCGGCGCCGACTGAATGGCGTTCAGCGTCTCGCCGACGGTCGCGCCCGCGGGGATTGCGAGGTAGTGCGGGATCATCACGGCGCCGCACGATCCGTGGGGATAGCGCGTCAGCGAGCGGATCGAGTTGCGCTTCGACTCGTCCAGGGCCTCGAGCAGCTCACGGGAGCGATCCTCATCCATCGCCTCGATGATGTCCGCCGCGTGGTCGTCGGGGGCGAGTGTCAGCAGCGCCGCGGCGTCCGGGATCTCGATGTCTTCGAGCGCCGAGGCGGCGAGCTCCGGCGGCAGCGCGCCCAGCACGCGGCCCGCCCGGTCCGGCTTCATCGCCCGCAGACACGGCGCGATCATCTCCCGCGGGGCTTCGCCAAGGATGCGCGCGCAGCGGGAGGACGAGAGGTTCACCCCGTGGCGGGCGGCGTCCTCGGGGCGCCCCTCTTCGAGGGCCTTGACCATCTCCGCCTGGTATGTCTCGAGAACTTCCGGCGCCAGCAGCATGCGCAATCTCCCTGTGTGTGCGCATCGCGGGTGCGATGCGTGTCAGGGAGGCAGGATAGCGGATGGCGTATCGATCACAGCGGGGGCGGCCGCCTCCTTCTCACGCTGGCGGCGTCCGAGCCAGATCGCCGTTCCCCCCCACACCGCCGCGATCGGGACCGCCGCCAGCGCGACGGCGCCGATGCCCGCGAGCACCTTGAAGAGCGCATCGAACAGGAAGGCGCCCGCCACATCGCCGCCGCGGTAGAAGAAGGTGTCGATCAGGCTCTTGCTCTTGTACTTCTGCGACCGCGGCACGACCGTATAGAGCACCTCGCGGGCCGGGCGCGAGAGCGCGAAGTTCGACACGCGGCGCAGCGTGTTGAAGACCACCACCACCGCCACGACCGGCGCGATCGCCACAGCGCCGAAGCCGATCATCGTCACCAGCGGCAGGGCGCCGAGCGTGGCGCCGACGCCGATCATGCGCATGATCCTGCCCGTCAGGAAGAGCTGGATCAGCAGCGTCAGGCCGTTGATCGCCAGGTCCATGCGCGCGAAGAGCGCGATGCGGTCCGAGCTCTCCATGCCGCTCTCGCTGATGACGTTGTGCAGCATGAAGTAGACGAACGTCGAGGTGATGGTCAGCAGCAGCATGAAAGCGCACACGGCGAGCAAGTATGGCGACCGGAGGATCATGATCAGGCCGTCCCACGCCGAGCCGCCGGGCTCGGCCGGCTCGCCGGCGCTGTCGCGCTCCGCGCGCCCGGGGGTGCACTCGTCCGGCTCGCCAATGCGATAGCGCCGCATGAGCCCGCGCAGGCATTGCACCGCGACCTCGAGCAGCAGGAGCGAGAGTATCAGCAGCAGGAGCGGATTTGGAAGGTGGCCGGCGACGAACACGGTGGTGGCGGCGCCCGAGGCGGCGCCGAGCGTGCCGCCGACGCCGATCAGGCCGAAGAGCCGTTTGCCCTGGGCGCTGGTGAAGATGTCCGCGAACAAGCCCCACATCACCGCCACGATGAAGAGATTGAAGACCGACGCCCACACGTAGAACGCGCGGGCGATGTGCGGATTGAATTCGCCGGAGGCTTCCGCGCCGACTCCGAAATACGCAAAGAGCGCGAGAAAGACCACGATGTTGAACATGAAAAAGCGGTAGACCGCGGGGATGAAGAAGCGGCGGGTGGTGCGGGCGGCGACCCAGGAGAAGATCGGGTTCGCGATCAGCATCCCGCCCAGCGTGCCCACGAAGAGCCATTTCAGATTGCGCACATCCCCCTGCTGCGCCATCTCCTCGCGGATGGGGCGCATGATGAAGAAGCTCATCAGCAGGCAGTAGAACACCGCCGCGGCGAGCAGGACGACGACGCCCTCGCCGACACGGATGTTGACGATCCGCCGGAGCGGATCGGATTCACGAGATGAATCGAGAGAAGAATCGCGCACATGAAATCCATGCAGGAGTGGAGGCCGCAGCCGCGGACGTCTGAACGCGCAGGGCCGGCGTTCATTGCATCACTTACTCAGCTCTCGCCCTTCGCCTCCGCATACGCCGCGAGCACTTCGCGCTCGCGATCGGGGTTGATGCCGGCGCGCAGGCGGGCGCGTCGCTCTTCGGGCTGCTCATTCCACCACTCCAGCGTGGCCCGGCATGTGTCGAGGATGGGCCGGAAGGTCAGCCCCTGGCGCACGGCGCGGGCGTTGCTGACCGAAGCGAAGCCGGTGTAATCGCCCTCGGCCGGGATCCAGCAGGGCATGTCCGACCACGGCCCCACGCGGAAGCCGCTCAGAAACTCCTTGCTCACCCATGTGAAGCGCGCATCGGAGCCCGATGCGCGGCGGCAGGCCTCGAGCATGGCGCCCATGGTCAGCGCCTCGTTCGGGCCGGTGGCGTTGTAGAGGCCGGTCACGCGTCGCTCGGCGCAGTGAATGATCCACTCGGCGAGGTCGTGGACGTCGATGAGCTGGGTTTCGTCTTCGGGCGAATTGGGGGCCAGCACTTCGCCGCCACGGCTGACGCGCACGGGCCAGTAGGTGAATCGGTCCGTGTTGTCGCCGGGGCCGACGATGAGGCCGGGCCGGATGTTCGTCACGCGCCCGGGCATGACCTCCTCCGCGGCCTGTTCACACAGCGCCTTGAGCGGTCCGAACGTGTGCCCGTTGACCTCTTCGATGGTCTCGTCGATGAGCGTGCCGACTGGCGCGGTCTCGTCCATGCCGCGCTCGGGGAAGGACGCATACGCCGAGACGCTGGAGATGAAAATGTATTGCCCGACGGCGTCCTTCAGCAGCGTGGCCGAATCGCGCACGATCCGCGGCACGTAGCCGGATGTGTCGACGACGACGTCCCACTCGCGCCCCTTGAGGGCGTCGAGGTCGCCGTCGCGGTCGCCGCGAAGCTGTTCGAGCTCCTCGAAGAGGTGCGGCCTGGTGCGCCCGCGGTTGAAGAGTGTGACGGTGTGGCCGCGCTTCATCGCATATTCCACGGTGTGCGGCCCGAGAAAGCCGGTGCCGCCCAGCATGAGCACGCGCAGTTTGCGCGGCGGCGCATCGTCGAGTGCGAACGCAGATCGCGAAGCCAGCATCGCGGCGCTGAAGGGCGCCGCCGCCGCCAGACCCGCTGCCGTCAGTAAAAAACGCCGGCGCTGCTCGTTCATAATGAAGTTCCTCTTCTTCATTCCGGCCCGCGCCGAGCGCCGCTGCGCGCAACCACTCCGTCGCGCCGCGACGACATCGCCGCGGCCCTGCGCCGGGGTCCGGGTTCCTCTTGAGAATCGCAGGCGGCCTCTCGACCGGTGCGATTTGTCCGAACTGTCTACCCGCCAGCCCCGGGCCCGGTTTCACATTTTTCCGGCTTCGCCTGTTGCGCTTCGCTCTTGCGGACGTCTGCATCGCCCCCGAACAGTTGGAAAAAGCGGGCGTGTGGGCGGGGGGCCGGTACGCAGACCTTTGCTGACGCTATGGGGATGAACCACAGAGACAAAGAGGCGCAGAGAGGGGAAGATGTGGCAGGGCAAAGAGATGATGTCCCTGTTCTTGCTCGTATCATAACTCGATCTTGCTGTTTCTGTTGCTCCATGGAAATCCTGCTGCGCACATGTGCAGGCCGGCGACGGAGCAAGCCGACATGATGAACGTCACGCCTTCAAACTTCGATGATTGTGTCGAGATGGAAGACGACGAGGCCGGCTCACGAATTGCACGATGCGCGCAAGCGCCAGCTGCTGTGACCCGAGCCACACCCTCGTCTCGCTCTCTCCGAGCCTCTGTGTCTCTGTATCTCTGTGGTGATATTCCCTGTCATCGCAGCGCTCACGCAAGCCAGTCGGGCTTCTCGATCCGGCGCACCTGCTCGATCACGACCAACTGATCGAGGCACGGGTTGTCCGCAGAGACGGGCCGGACTCCCCCTGCTCACGTCCGCTTCAGGTCTTCGCGCGTGATCATCAGGTCCAGCGTCTGCACAACCATGTCGATCTCCCGCGCGGTGAGGCGGTTGTGGAACGGCAGCGCGATGGTGCGATGGCACACGCTTTCGGCGACCGGGAAACAACCCGGCTCAAAGCCGAACTGCTCGCGGAAATAGGGCTGGAGGTGAATGCAGGGGAAGTAGGCGGCGCAACCGATGTCGTGCCGGCGCATGCCCTCGATGATGCGTTTTCGCTCATCGCCGGTGTATTCCTCCGTCAGCCGCACCACGAAGATGAACCAGCTCTGGCGCGTCGAGGGATCGACGGTGGGAAGCACGAGGGCGGCGCGGTCCATGAGGTGACGCATATACGTTCCGGCCACACGGTCGCGCATCTCTGCGATTTCATCGAACCGGCGCATCTGCCCCACCCCGATCGCCGCCGCCACTTCGGAGAGGCGGTAGTTGTATCCCAGCCGCTCGTGGGCCAGCCATGAACCCGACCTCGCGCCGCCGTAAGTTGCGCCCGGGGCGCGGCCCTGGTTGCGCAGCGAGCGGCAGATGTCGGCGAGCTGGTCGTCGTCGGTGACGATCATGCCGCCTTCGCCGGTGGTGATCTGCTTGTTGGGATAGAACCCGAAGACGCCGACGCGTCCGAACGATCCCGCCGGCACGCCGCGCCACGTGGCGCCGAGCGCCTCGCAGCAGTCTTCGACCAGCGGGATCTCATGCCGGGCGGCGATGCGCCGGTATTCATCCATGTGCGTCGGGTTGCCGAAGGCCTCGACGGCCAGGATCGCCCGCGTGCGCGGCGTGATGGCCGCCTCCAGCTTCGCCGGGTCCATGTTCAGCGACTGCGGCTCGATGTCCACGAAGACGGGCGTCGCCCCGACGTAAAGAATGCAGTTGGCCGAGGCCACGAAGCTGAAGGGCGTGGTGATCACCTCGTCGCCGGGGCCGATCCCGAGGGCCACGAGCGCCATGTGCAGCCCCGCCGTTCCCGAGGAGCAGGCCACCGCGTGGCGGCAGCCGGCCCGGCGGGCCACCAGCGCCTCGAACTCCTCCACCACCGGACCGATCGACAGCCTGCCGCTGTCCAGCACGTCCATCACGAGCTGCTTCTCGACATCCGTGATGTCAGGCCGGCTGAGGGGGATTTCTTCCATCATTCGGCCAATCGTAACGAGCGGGCGCGAGACGGGATACAGGCGCCAGACGACGCCGGACGCACGAACCGCGCCCGGGCGCACAAAACCGGCGCGTTCACCGCAGCGCGGCCTGCTCTTCCCCGGCTCCTCGCAGGGCGAGCCACGCCGCCTGAATGCGGAAGACCTCCGGCAGGCTGGCGCGTCCGAAGGCGATGGCGCGGAGATTCTCCTGGTGCTGCGGCGCCCCGGGATCGCCGAAGCGGGCCGCCGCCAGCTCCGCCAGGGCCTCGGACTGGCGTCCGGGCCAGCGCACATTCTCCGGGAGGAACCTCGACGAAGTCGCCCGGGCCCGCAGCGCGCCGACCAAGAGCGACTGGCACATCGACTGGCTCCGCGCCTCGGCCATCTCACGCAGCGCTCCTGCGAGCGCCTCCGGCGCCCGCTCCGCGAGCAGCGCGGCGGCGCTGATCGACGCGGATCGCATATCAGCGCGCCGATCACCGACTCCAGCGGCCGTGCGGATGATGGCCAGCAGCGCCGGCGTCGCGACATGCTCCGGCAGATCCTCCGCCGCGCCCGTGAGCCACTGGCTTGTCGGGCCGTGGCCGTGGGCCACCAGCGCAAGCAGTGCCTCGGCCCGGCCTTCACCGGCGCTGAGCGCCAGGCCGGCCCGACCCATGTCGGCGAGCAGCGGCGCATCGGGCGCTTCCGCGATGAGTCTCTCGTACAGCGGCGCCAGCGCGGTGTCGGCCGACTCCAAAGCCGCGAGCGCCAGCATGAGGCGCGTCGCCGGATCCGCGCTGGCGTCGTAGAGCGACATCCAGAGTGGCGCAGCGCGGCGTGACTCTGTCTGCAGCAGCGTGTGGACCGCCTCGATCTGCAGCAGCTCGTCGCCGGACGCACCGGCGTCGTCCGCAACGCGCTCGACGAAGGACGCCGCCCGGCGCAAGGATTCACGCCGGATGTGCTGCAGCAGCATCCCCGCGATGGAGCGGCGCACCTCGGCGGGAAGTTCGAAGAACCGGTTCACCGGCGCCATCGCCTCGTCGTCGTGGCCCAGTTCGAGCAGGATGAGCCCGCCCATGATCGCGACGGCGACGGACTCGTTGCCCGCAAGCCGGCGCACGCGCTCTGTGTCGATGTCGAGGCCGAGCGTCAGGCTGCGCTGCAGGACCGCGGCTTCAAGATCGGGGCTGAGGTCGGACCACGCCAGGATCTGCGAGAGGTTCCACTCATTGATGTGGCCGGCCCGGGCCGCCTGCGAGAAGAGACTGGTCTGCTCCAGCGGATTCTCGATCAACGCCAGCAGCGACGGATCGAGCCCGCGTTCGTCATCCAGATCGGCCAGGCCGAGCACGCCGTGCATGCGCAGGCCGGGCAGGTCTGATTCGGCGAGCCTCTTGTAAAGTGGCCGCAGCGCCGGATCGCGCAGCATCCGCAGACCGCCGATGAGCATGTCCGGCTGCGGCGACCGGGGATCGAACGTCGTGGCGCGCTCGATAAGCTCGACGAGCCGGGCGCGATCATCCGCGGGCATCGGCTCTGCCTTCGCGGGGGCCGGGAGCGTTGCGCCGAGGAAGAGCGCGGAGAGGGTCAACACGACTGCGAGCGGTTGCTTCATCGTGCGGATTCTAGGCGAACGGGCCGGGGGCGCCGGATAAATCAGTCGGCGCTGTCGCGCACCACGCCCCGGGCCAGGCGATCGGCCATTTCCGCGACGCTGATCCCATCGAGATCCGGGCCGCCGTCACACGGCGCTCCCTTCTCGATGAGCCCCTCCATGCGTTTGCAGGCGGTGACGATGGTCGAGTGGTTGGGCCGGCTCATGCCCCGTGCGATCTCGGGATAGCTCATGGTCGTCAGCCGCTTGGCGAGCAGCGCGACCATCGAACGCGCCAGCACCACGCGCTTGTGCCGGCTGCGGCCCAGCATGTCGCTCATGTCGACGCGCAGCTCGGCGCAGACGTGGCGCATGATCGCATCGATGCGCACCGGGCGCGTCGGCCGCACGGGCCCCATGGGCCCCAGCGCCTGGCGCACCACCTCGACGCCGATGCGCTCATTCTCGCGCGGTCGGAGCGGCGAGAACTGCGCCATGGCGCTGATGCGCGTCATCATCCCCTCCAGCTCGCGCACCGAGTCAACGCGGCGCGAGGCGATGAGTGCGAGCGCCTGCGCTTCGATGGCCACGCCGCGTCTGGCCGCGATGCGCTGAACAATCTCGAGGCGCAGCGCCTGGTCTGGCGCTTCCAGCTTCACCACCATGCCGGCCATGAAGCGCGAGACGAGCTCGCGCGAGAGGCTGTGAATCTTCGAGGGATGTTCATCGGAGACGAGCGCGATGCGGGCGTTGTCCAGGCCGATGGCGTCGAAGGTGTACAGAAATTCGCGCTGGGTCGCCGTCTTGTTGGAGAGAAAGTGCACATCGTCGATGCACAGCAGGCTCACGCCGCGGTATTTCCGTCGGAACGCATCGACCTTCCCGGTGCGCAGGGCCGTGATGAAGCTGTTTGTGAACGCCTCTCCGGTGGTGCAGATCACGCGGGCGCCCGGATGGATCTCGCGGTAGCGCCCGGCGAGGCCCTGCAGCAGGTGGGTCTTGCCCAGGCCGCAGGCGCCGTGGATGAACAGCGGACTGAAGCCGGGAGGGCATTCGGTCGCCGCGAGCCGCTCGGCGCCGTGGTGCGCCAGTCGGTTGGACTCGCCGACAACGAACGAATCCAGCCTCTTGCCGGGACGGGGCGGGTTGCGCCACGCCCGCCCGTCGCTGCGCAGCGCGGGGCGCGGTCGGGCCGGCCGCGGGGGGGGGGGGGTGGGGCCCGCCCCCCCCGCCCTCGCGTCGGAGAAGGATGGAGGAGAGATCCTTTTCCCCGGCTCGGCCTTCGCAGGGCCGGGCCGCGCTTCCGCTGGCTCGTTGGATTCAGGCGACACATCGAAATGCACCTCGACCTCGCCCGTCCCCGTTTCCTGGGTGGCCGCCTCGCGGATCTGGGCGCCGAAGCGCCGGCGCAGCAGGTCGGCGATGAAGGGGCTGGACGTCCTGACGCGCACCTCGCGTCCATCCACGGCGATCTCCATGCGCACCGATGCGTCGAAATACCTCCGGTAGCGCTCGCGCCCCACGGAAGTTTCGAGGCGGCGGGCGATGCGATCGCGCACGGACAGCGCAGTGAGTGTGGTCACGGGCATTCCCTCGACGTGTCTCAGGGGCTCCTCGCCGGCGCATGGCGCAGGGTCGGAACGCAGGTGGCGGAGTGAGGACGATTCGAGTCCGTTCGCCGAAAGAGGGGATGCGGCCGCACACGCCGCGAGCTTCGGCTCCTGTCCGTCGCCCGCGGCGGACGCTTCGAGCGTGTCCCCGGTCGGCGCCATGCTGAAGTGTCCGAAGACGCTTCAGCATGCCCCGACGCCACGGCGAATCGCCCGTGCGGCCTTCCTCTCGGTCAATCCATGACCGGTCGACGACTCTACAGGGTGGCTTCCCTGGGCACAATAGCTTTGCGCCTTGCTTGCGCGTCCCACACATCGCTGGTGTCATGCGCCGACAGTGGTTGCGCGCTGTTCGAAAATCTTTTCACCGATCTATGCACATCCCCGACGCCGTCAGTGGACAACACGAGACAGTCGGCATGAATGCGGGCGCATCCCGTTTTCTCCACGGTCTTTTCAGGCCAGTCCACGAACCAGCGCCAGTCGCTCGCTGAATCGCTCGAACCCGTGCCGCGTGTAGAGACGCATGGCCGGATCGTTGCGCGCATCGACGGCGCACGTCACGGTGCGCTGCTTCCGCTCCGCAAGCGCTCCCAGCCCCATTCGCAGCAGCTTTCCGGCCACTCCAGCGCCGCGAAGCTCCGGAGCGACACCGAGATAGACCAGCTCGACATGCCCCTGATCCGGGCAGGGGCTCAGGAGCAGCGCCCCCGCAGGCGCGTCTCGGTGCAGGACGAGCCACCAGAGCGCGGGATCGAAGCGCCCGGTCGATTTGTGGCTGTCCACCACATCGCGCAACTCGCGCAAGCCGCACAATTCGGGGCAGTCCAGCGTCTGCTCATAGCTGCGCTCCAGGGCGCGCATGAGGGCGGCCTCGTCGCCGGTCCGCCAGGAGCGCACCTCGACGCCTTCGGGCCAGGGGGCGTGTGAATCTGCGGCGATGTCTGTCCAGTTTCGGCGCAGGTAGTGCAGGTCGCCGATGCGCAGGAATCCGGCCTGCTCGTACGCACGCGCCAGATCCGCCTCCTCCGGCTCCAGCAGCCCCTGGGCGAGACGGACGCCCGGGATCTCCTCGCACGCCGCGGCCAGCACGCGGGCCAGATCATCCAGTTCCGCCGCCTCCACGGGTCGCGAGGTGAAGACCATCCCGGTTCGCCCCGCCTGCGGCACAATCAGGCAGGCCTGCCCCAGTCCGGCGGCGTCTTCGGAGGCCCACATGTGCTCCAGGCTGACGTTGAACGTCCGGGCCGCCTGCAGGAATCGGGCGGCGGCGTCCGCCGGCCGGCCCATCCCCGGACGCCACACCAGCTTCGCCGCCGCCTCCAGTCGCCGATCGGGAGGGATCCGCACCACCGATCTGGGCGTATATGACTGCGACCTGGACGGCTTTGGCGGCGTCGACATGGTTGGAGAGGGCTCGGAATGTTGTCGGCGATCCACGCCGAAGGGCTTCGACGGGCGTTGACCGCGCCCGCCATGCCAGTAGACTAGTCCCTTCCGCTCGATTCGGCCCTCGGAATCACTCCCGGGGCCGTAGCCCAGGAGACCCGGACGTGACCACGCACAGGCTGTCAATCGCGAAAATGTCGGCTTGCAGCGCACTCTTCGCCGCGGCCCTGCTGGCGATGGCGACGGCGCTGGGGCCGGTGGTCGCCCTGGCGGCGCCGCAGCCTTCGCCCATTCCCACGCGCTGGGAGCTGGATCTGCGTCCCGGCCCGCTGCGGATCGTGCATCTGGATGTCCCGGGAATCGGGCCGCAGACGTACTACTACCTGACCTACCTGGTGGTGAACAATTCCGGTCAGGATCTCACCTTCGCCCCCTCATTCCAGCTCACGACCGACGAAGGCGAACTGGTCCGCTCCGGCGAGGATGTGCCCCTGTGGGTCACGCGGGAGCTGCTGAACCGCCTTCGCAACCCGCTTCTCGAGGATGAAATCGGGGTGCTGGGCATGCTGGAGCAGGGCGAGGAAAACGGGATCGAAGGGTTGGTCGTCTGGCCCGCCCGCAACCTGAAGGTGGACGAGGTGGTGGTCTACGCCGCCGGCTTCAGCGGCGAGACACGCCGCATCAGGCGTCCCGACACCGGCGAGGAGGTCACGCTCCGCAAGGTGATGATGCTCCGCCACGACACCCCCGGCGAGCAGACCCGGCGGGGCAGCCTGCCGCTGGAGCGGACGGTGCAGCGCTGGATTCTGCGGTAGAACCCCGCTATATTCCCGATCCCCCTGAGAAGGGCCAGTGGTCCGGCCTTCGATGGGCGACAGGTGTTCGATTCTGAAGATTTCCCCGACCCGGTGAGCGATCCCGCCACGGCGTCACTGATACGCAGAGGTTCATGTCATGGCTCATAAAAAGGGACAGGGCGCCAGCAAGAACGGGCGCGACTCGAACCCGCAGTACCGCGGCGTGAAGCTGTACGGCGGTGAGGCCGCCAAGCCCGGCTCGATCATCATCCGCCAGTGCGGCACCCCCTTCCGCCCCGGCTACATGGTGCGGCGCGGCAATGACGACACGCTCTTCGCGACGTGCGAGGGCGCCGTTGTCTTCCGAGGTCGGTACGTGCACATCAGCCCGGCCGACAAGAACCTGCCGCGACCCAGGTTCCTGCAGAACTGAATCCGGACCGGTGATCCGGAGCATTCGTTGAACGCATCAGAGCCGCGGCGAGCGCCGCGGTTTTTTTCTGCGCGCTCCCGAAACCGGGCGATTCGCGATAGGCTCATGCCGCTATGCGCCTGTACATCGTCAGACACGGCAAGGCGGAGCGCGACTCGCCCACGGGGCGCGAAGCCGACCGGCGTCTGCGTCCGCGCGGCGAGCGCCAGTCGGTATTCCTCGGCGAAATCTTCTGCGCGTGTGACGACCCGCCGACGCTCATCCTCGCCAGCCGCTACACACGCGCGCTGCACACGGCCCGCGTCATACATGAAGCCGTCGGCTGCGAACTGCGGCTGGCGCCCGAACTCGAACTCGGCTCCTACGTGGCCGAGGCTGTCGCGCTCATGCGCGATCATGCATCTTTCGATCCGCTGATGCTGGTGGGCCACAACCCTCAGCTCGAGGACCTGATCGATGTGCTGCTCCAGGGCCCGGCGGGCGCGGGGACGCGCCTTCGCACCGGGGAGGCCGCCGCGCTGGATGTGGAGGTCGACAAGCTGGATCCGGACTCGCTCCGCACCTGCGCCGAGCTGATCGAGATGATCCGGCTTGAGGAGGAATGAAGTTTCGATTTCTGCTCGAGCGAACGCCGGTGCGATGAACAACGGCCCCGCGAACTGAATCGCGGGGCCGCGTGGGGAAGGGGAACTTACCCATTGAGGGCGAGGAGATTGAATCTGGGCTCTGCGATCAGACGGAACGACGACGCCGGGATGCGATCAGGCCCCCCATCGCCATGACGGCGAGGGCGCCGGGCGAGGGGATGGCGTCCACGGAGAAGACGGCCTGCAGCGGCGCATCGTTGTCGCCGACCAGCCCCATCGCGAAGACGGAGTAGACGGTGTTGCCGGAGAGGCTCACTTCGCCCAGGCTGAGCACGACGTCGGACGTTCCGGCGAGACGCACTTCGAGGTCGTAATCGCCGGGCGCAACGGAGAGGTAGCTCGACGCCTCGGTAAAGGAAAAGTCGTCGAAGAGCACGGCGCCGCCGCCGGCGAGGGCGATGTCCACCGCCGGCGCGTTGGGCGAGGCGTGTACGAAGCGAACGCGGGCGTTCGCAGGGTCGAGCGCGTTGTCATCGACGAGCACCAGCGGCGCGATGTCCGCGAGCTGGCCCACGGCGACCACCGAGTAATCGACACCGGAATCGAGCGCGAGATTCTCGTCGATTACCACGGGGCCCATCATGCCAGTGGGGACGACCTGCACGTTGTAGGTGTCGGCGGGCAGCGTGGCGTAGTCGGTGACGCCGGTGAAGGGCGCATCGGGGAATGCGATGCTCCCGTCGACCAGCACGTCGACGTTGGGGGCGTCGGGTGAGGCGTGGACGGCCCGCACACGGGCGTCCGCCAGGGCGCTGCCGCTGAGCACTGCGGTGGCCAGCGCTGCTGTGATCAGTCTCTCGTTCATCCTCTTGTCTCCTGTCAGTAGATATGCTCCGGGACGCCGCCGGACTCTCCCTCCGGGCGGCGGCCAGATTCCAAGCGCCATGGCCGGGCAGGATTGCCCGGCATGTAAATGTTCCGGGTGGATCCCGAGCGGGATGCAACAGGAGTGCAAATTGCCACGAACATTCACATGCGAATCAGAATTCGCGGTGTTCAACCCGGTTGGGATGACTTGCCTGCTCTCCACTGGAGAGACGGGAGGGGGCAGGCGCGGCCGCATGTGTGGAGCCGGGCGACGCTCCGGTGGTAGCATGTGATGAACGGGAGAGGATTCAACAGGCGTCGGGCGGCATCGGCCCGGCGCGATTCGAGAGAGCCCCGAAGGAACGGAGAACCCAGATGGCCATGTTCACGACTGCGCGCACCGGCGCCGGCATCGTCTCACTCATCGCACTCATCGCCGCGACCTTGACGCTGTCGTCGGCTTCGGCGGTCGCGCGTGAAATCACCGTCGCGCCCGGCGCCCTGCAGGAATCGGAGAACTCCCACGTGTACATCAGCATGCAGACGTCGAAGGGCGAGATCATTCTCGAGCTTGATCGCGAGAAGGCGCCCATCAGCGTCGAAAACTTTCTGAAATACACCGAAAGTGAGCACTACGACGGCACGATTTTCCACCGCGTCATAAGCAACTTCATGATCCAGGGCGGCGGCTTCACCGAGGACATGACGCAGAAGCGGGTCGGTCGTCCGATCAAGAATGAATGGCGCAATGGCCTTTCCAACGTCCGCGGCTCGATCGCCATGGCTCGCCTCGGCAACCAGCCCGATTCGGCCACCAGCCAGTTCTTCATCAACGTGACGAACAACGCCGCGCTCGATCAGCCGCGCGACGGCGCGGGGTACGCCGTCTTCGGCAAGGTTGTGAAGGGCATGGACGTGGTGGACAAGATCCGCCAGGTCCCCACCGCCACGCGCGGCCACCACGGCGATGTCCCGGTCGAGCCCGTGGTGATCGAGAAGGTGCGCCAGATCGAGAAGCCCGACGATCTTGAGTGATCGGCCGGCCCTGCGACGGGCCCGCCCGACTCTTGAATGACAGGCAGGATCTTTTGCTTGACATCGTGCGGCCGCATACTATGCTACACATAGTATGCAGTGCAAAGTCTCGGAAAGGGCCAGTCATGCGTATTGAACGGGAGCTGATGCGGGGGGCGGGGCCGGTGGCGGTTCTCAAGCTTCTCGAACGGGGCGAGATGTATGGGTACGAGCTGGTGGAGGCGCTGCTGGAGCGCACCGACGGCGTGCTGTCGGTGGGCCAGTCCACGCTCTATCCCATGCTCTACAACCTGGAGGCGAAGGGTCTCGTGACGGGGCGGTGGCGCGAGGGGGACAACGGCCGGGGGCGGAAGTATTACGCGCTGACAGCGAAGGGGAAGAAGCGGCTGGCTGCGGACATGGAGCAGTGGAACGCCATCTCACAGGCGATGACGGCGCTGGGCGTGATCGCAGCGCCGGGCGGCGCCGGCGGCGCCCGGAGGGCTCTGGCGTGACCCGGCGCAGCAGGCAGGAGACGGTGAACCTGCTGGCGCAGACGCCCATGCGTGATGTGGTGCGAGGACGCCTCACGGGGCGCCTCGACTGGCGGCGCGAGATCCGGGATGCGGAATTGCCGGAGCGTGTGGGCGCGCTGGTTGAAACGGTGGTGAAGCGCACGCGGCTGTGGGGTCTTGAGAAGGTGGATGTGGCGCGCGAGTTGTGCGCGCACTTCCGCGATGCGATGGACTCCGGACTCGGCGCGCCTGAAGCGATCGAGCGCTACGGCGACCCGAAAATCGCGGCGCGGCTGATCCGGAGGGCGAAGCGCCGGGCTCGGCCGCCGGCGTGGCAGGTGTGGCGGCGCTTCTGCCAGTGCGCCGGGTCGGCGCTCGCGGCCGTGCTCGTGATCTACACCTGGTTCGGCGTCACGTACTGGCTGGGGTCGCCGAATCCTGCCCGGGACTACTTGGCGGAGATCAACGCCGCCGCGGCGGCGACGCCGGAGGATGCGCGGGCGTGGCCGATCCATCGCGCTGCGCTGCTTGAGATCGGCGATCTTCCGGATGGCGTCATCTCTTCCGAGGCGCCGCTTGGCGCTGGTGTGTCCGACGAGACGGCGGCCTTTCTCGACAGGCATCGGGACTCGATCGACGCATTTCGGCGTGCAGGGCTGATGGAGCGCATGGGGTACATCGCGGCCACGAGTCATCATCCCGAGGATGTTCCCCTCTTCGGCGCGATCGATCCGGTGGACGAGTATGCAGTCGATGCGCTCGAAGGGAGTGTAATCAGCGCGTTGCTGCCGCATCTTGCTTCGGTGCGGCGCATCGGGCAACTGCTGGGGAACGATGCGCGGCTGGCGCATGAGCGCGGCGATGCGGACCTCGCGGTGCGTTCGCTCCGAGCGATCTTCGGGATCGCGAATCAGGTGCGTGAACACCCGCTTCTGATCAGCGACCTGGTGTCGATTTCGATCCATGCGTACGCGCTCAACATCGTGTCGGAGCTGCTGCACAAGGCGCCGGAGCGATTCGAGGCCGGTCAACTGATCGAGCTTTCGCACGAGATTGCCGGAGCGATCCCCGATGGTTTCAGCGTCCGGCTGGACGGCGAGCGAGTCACTTTTCACGACGTTGTGCAGCGGGCATACACCGACGATGGTGACGGCGGCGGACGCATGACGCGCCAGGGGCTGCACGCGATGGCCTCGTTGCAGGGCGGCGAATCAGCCGCAGAGACGGGGGGCATCGAGGACATCATCGGGCCGTTCGCGACCGCGCTCATGAGCCGGCGCGCCGCGGTCGAGGAGTTCGAGCGCGTGATGGCGCTGCTCGAGCGGGTGGTGACGCGACCGCTCTGGGAAGTCGAAGCTTCTGCGGAATGGCGGCGGCTCAACGAATGGAAGCAGGAGGAGGGACTGCAGTCATTGACATCCCTGCCGCGGCTGTTGCTTCCGGCGATCGATCGGGCCGGCGTTCAGGGCAACTTTCTGCTTCAGATGCGTGACGGTGTCTTCGTCGCCATCGCGCTGGAGCTGCACCAGAGGCGTCATGGCGCGTGGCCCGAGTCGCTGGAGGCGTTGACGCCGGGGCTGCTGCCGCGTGTGCCTCCGGATCGTTTCGACGGGGCGCCGATCCGGTACAGACTGCGCGATGGCGAGCCGGTGGTGTATTCCGTCGGCGCCAACATGAAGGACAACGGCGGGCGCGTGCATTTCGATCAGGACGGCAATCCGACGAACCGCTTCACCATGGCGTGGCGCGGTTCGTATCCGGGCCGGCATGACTGGATCCCCGACGCCGACTGGATTCTCTGGCCTCCAGTCTTCGTGCCCATATCGGACCCGCCGGATGCGGACGTCTTTGTGGACGATCGGGACGCGACCTGATCCCGAGTGCTCTCGGCGCCGCGGCGGCTTCTCACCCGTGCGGGTGAGATAAATTCGGAGGGTCAAGATCCCGTCATCGATTGTCGATTCAACTCCTGTCGCAGCGCGGTGGGTCCGCGCTGACGGAGGATTGTGCGCACATGGAGTCGCCACGACGCGAACCATCCCAGAGGCTGTCGACGCCGCGATGTCGGCGCGGCTTCACACTGGTGGACCTGATGATCACCGTTGCGATCCTGGGGATCCTCGTGGCGGCGGTGATTCCGCTCTACAACAACTATTACGAGGACGCGGCGGAGGTCTCGGCCCAGACGAGCTTCGAGGCGATGCGGCGGGCGCTCGACATGCACTGGATCGAGCACGGCTCGTGGCCGGACGAGATCACGCCCGCGCTGTTTCAGACGGGGCAGGCGCCGTACCTGCCGCACGGATACAGCTTCGATTACGACCCTGACACCGGGGCGCTCGAGCTGAACATGCCGGAATAACGCCGGCGGACGCTGAGGGATGAATCGGCCTTCCCGCGGTCGGGCGGGCGTCTGAAGCCATATTCCACATCCCACATTCCACCCCCCTTCAAGTCCGAATCGGCGCGGGTCGATGGCATAGCCGAACCATTCCACGGTGAGAAAGAGGAGCGAACCATGTCCGTGAGCACCGCCGACCGCGAGCAGATCGTCGCAAACGCCATCCAGGAGATCAGCCATATTGCGACGCTCCCGGAGGTGACGCTCAAGATCATTGAGCTGGTCGAGGATCCTTCCTCCACCGCGCAGGACCTGCACAACATCATCTCCTACGACCCGGCGTTGTGCAGCCGTCTGCTGAAAGTGGTCAACTCCGCGTTCTACGGCCTGCCGGGGCAGATCGGCTCGATCAATCGGGCCATCGTGCTGCTGGGGCTGAACGCGGTGAAGAACATCGCCATCGCGGCGAGCCTGGCCAAGCTCTTCCGAGGCGGGGATTTGACGCCCAACTTCTCGGCCCGCGACCTGTGGAAGCACTCGACCGCCACCGCCGCCGGCGCGAAGCTGATCGCCGACAAGCTGAAGATCGGGCTGCCGGACGAGGCTTTTCTCGCGGGGCTGATCCATGACATCGGCGTGATGGTCGAGCTGCAGGCGGATCGGCACAAGCTGATCGAGGTGGTGGACCAGCTTGAGGTGGACAAGGACGGCGTTCCCACGAAGTGCATGCTCGAGATCGAGGAGCAGGTCTTCGGCGCCACGCACCAGGACTTCGGCGCCGGGCTGTGCGACAAGTGGAAGTTCCCGCGAACGTTCCACCACGTCACCGGCTCACACCACAATCCCTTCGATGTGCCCGCGGACAACCGTCTGCTGACCTGCATCGTCTACGTTGCGGACCGCATGGCGGCCGATCTCGGCGCCGGGTTCCGACTGGATCTGCAGTGCACCGAGGTTGACGCCGAGCTGCTGGAGGAGTTGAAGCTCACCAAGCCGCAGCTCGAGGAGATCGCGAAGCTGCTTCCCGAAGCCCTCGATGAAGTCGAGCAGTTGCTCGGCTGAGACGGGGCCTGCCCCCGAGCCCGCGACACGATACTGAATCTCTCTTTCTCCCTCCGGGCGGCGTGACGGTTGTTGCGCCGCCTGCTTTTCGCAGGCATCAGGCATCAGGAATCGGGCAATTGGGTTGGCGTGGTGGGGATCAGGCGCGGGCGTGGGCGCGTTCGATGCGGACGCGCCAGCGCTCCAGGGCTTCGAGGTCGGTCAGGTCATACCTCAGGGGCGTGACTGTGATGCAGCCGCGATGCATGTACTCCACATCGGCGCCCTCGCTGGACTCGCGGAAATCCAGCCCGTGGCCCGCGGCCCAGTAGTAGATATCGCCGGCGGGGCTGGTGCGGCGCTCGTAAGCGTCCACCAGGCCGTGCGTATTCATGGGGCACGCCACGATGGGCGGCGTGGGGCCATCGCGCTCGGTGCGGGGAATGCCGACGTTCAGACAGGTGTGCCGATCCAGGGCCCGGGCGCCCTCGTCGCCACCTCCGACCCGCAGGAGGGTCTCGATCGCCTCCCGCGCATGCCGGGCGGCGACGTCCCACAGGGGCTCTTCCTCGGCCAGGTGCAGGCTCACCGCGATCGCAGGCACGCCCAAGAAGGCCGCCTCCAGTGCGGCGGCGACGGTGCCGGAATAGATCACATTGATGCCGACGTTGGCGCCGGCGTTCATGCCGCTGATGACCAGGTCCGGCAGTTCGCCCGGGCCGTAGATTTCGGGCCAGAGGTTGGAGAGGGCGAGCTTGACGCAGTCCGCGGGGCGTCCGTCGACGGCAATGCCCTCCATGCGCTCGCTCACGCGCACCTCGCTCTTCATGAGCGGCTGGTGGAAGGTGACGCCGTGGCTGGTGGCCGACTGGACCGTCAGCGGCGCGCAGACCTGCACCACGTCGGCGATGGGGCCGCCGTGGTGGCCATGTGCGTCGATCAGGGCGTCGTGGAGGGCCTCGATGCCGGGGGCGCGGATGCCGTCGTCGTTGGTGAGAAGTATGCGCACGGGGGCATCGTAGCGAGCCGGCGGGCCGGCGCGACGCCGCCCGTGCGGTCTGACGCACTCTTCACCCGCTCAGGAGCCGCCGATGACGCTGAGGAGTATGGCCAGATCGGCGGTGTCGACGATCCCATTGCCGTCGAGGTCTGCGGGCGGGTAGTTCGTGCCCCAGGCGCCCAGCAGGATCGCCAGGTCCTGGGCGTTGACGACTCCGTCTCCGTTGATGTCGCCAAGCTGGACGCACAGGGAGTCAGCGCCGGGATTGAGGGCCATGTACTGGGCGCTGACGGTGACGAAGCCGGTCGAGCCGCAGAGGTTCGCTGAGACCTGCGGACTGGCGACGAGTTTGATCTCGACATCGGCGCCGGTCTTGACATTGTTGAAGAGGGAGGCGGGAACGGAGATGAAGCCGATTTCGGGCTCCTGGCAGTGCTGACCATCGTGCTCGAACAGACGACCGACAAAGACGTCATTCAGAAAGACGTCGAGCCACTGTGTGGCGTTGCCGAAATTGCCCCGCGCGATCACCACAATGTCAACGACGCCGACGGCGTCCGGCGCATCACGGAGCATCTGGGTTCTCGGCGCGCCGTGGCCGATCTGCCCCAGTGAGGGGCCGTGCTCGATCATCAGCAGCGTGGTTTCACACTCATCGGGAACGCCGGTGCCCGTGCAGTCCGTTGAAAAACCACTGGCGATGTCGCAGGCGTCGAGCCTGCCGGATCCGTTGCAGTCATTCGTGTCCGCGAGGTCATAGCGGATCCAGGCGCTGACGCTCGAACCGGGGCAGGCGGTGGCGCTGACAGGCGATGCGGGCGAGAGCGTGACGACGATGGGGCCTCGCGACGCGAGCGCATTGAAGATGCTCGAAGGAATCTGCACCTGCTGCAGGTTCGGGGTCGAGGGGCAGTTTGTTCCTGTGTTCACGAAGACTCTCGTGAAGTAGTTGCCGTTCAGCAGCACGTTGAGATAGCGGCGCGTTGACCCCAGGTTGCCGGTCGCGGCGATGGTGAGATCGACATCACCCGTCGCCACAGGCACGCCGCCGATGACGAAAGACTGGGAAATTCCTGAGCCGATCGGGCCCATCTTCTCCGTGAAGGCGACATACTCGGTCTCGATTTCGCATTCATCTGGAATCCCGTTGTTGTTGCAATCGGTGGAGAATCCGCTGGCGATGTCGCATTGGTCGGGCCTGCCGCTGTTGTTGCAGTCGGTGTCGAGCCCCTGGGCGATGACCACGTCGTCGGGCACGCCGTCACAGTTGCAGTCGTTGGTGGGGCAGCCGCCGTAGAGGCCGAAGGCGAGGTCGGCGTTGAGACCGAGCGCGCCGCCGGGGACGAAGTTTGCATCCAGGAGCGACTCGCAGCCGACGTTGGTCGCGTGCAGGGGCTGGTCGTTCTCCGGCGTGTGCGTGGCGTTGCCCTGGTTGCTTGCCGCCCATCCGAAGGAGATGCCGCTGGAGTTTCCTGTCGGGTCCACGTTGATGGAGAGCCAGTAGCGATCGCCCGCGCGGATGTGGAAGGGCTCCGGCAACTCGGCGTGGAAGGTATAGACAGGATGCACGTCGAAGATCGGCTCACGGGGGTGCAGAACCTTCACCACATCTGTGGCCTGGAAATCAAGCAGCGGCTCATCGACGTTGCCCGATCCGTTGTCGCTGTAGATCGTGATGCGGATGGCGTGGTCTTCGCCGGGGAAACTCGTGGCGGCGCCGAAGTAGACGCCCTCCCATGTGATTCCGGTGAGCAGCGCATCCTGCTCCAACTCGAAATCGTCCGCGGCGGTCACTCCGAAACGGCACGCCGAAGCGATGGCCAGCAACTGGTTCGGGCCGACGCCCATGTCGTCGGCGACCACGCTCTGGCCATAGAGAAATTCGACGTTCTCCACGCCGCGGAAGGGCGGCGCGGTCTGCGTCTCGATATCGCCGTCGGCGCGGGGAACGCCGCGCAGAATCAGCGGCTGGGCGTTGTCGCCGCGGGCGCCATCCACACGCAGGTTCGTCGCCGATGCGCGGGCCGAGTCGGCGGAGAACGAAAAAACAGCGGCGCCGACAAAAACGGCGGCGGCGCATGCGAGAATCCTCCACACGCCGCCATCGGTGCGCGAGGATGGGATGAGGCCGGATTCCCTCAGGTCGCGTGGAACAAACACGTCAAACTCCTCCTGCCCTGGCGGCGCCTGTGCATTGGCCGCTGCGGGTGGTCCGAATGTATGCGGGACGGGGTCGGGAAGCAATGATTATTCGACTGAACCGGCGGAAACAGCCCGATATTGACTTCTCTGAGGTCCGAGAAGTGGCGCCACGCCGCCGTGATGCGTCGATCGACCCACGATTGATCCCCATCGCCTGCTCCCCATCGCCGTGGGCTCCCCCTGCCGCTGCGCCAAGCCCGCCAGGGGCCTGGCGGCTGTGATGGAGCCCCAAGAATGGGCGGTGCAGGATTCGAACCTGCGAAGGCGTAAGCCGACGGGTTTACAGCCCGCCCCGTTTGTCCACTTCGGTAACCGCCCGCTGTTCACCCCGGCCGCAGGGGCCGGGAGGGCAGACGATATCGCCAAGCAGGTGCGGAGGCAACGGGCGGGGCGGGAGTTGGGAGCTTGCAGACGGGGAAACGGCAATCCGACTTCCGTGTGCCGTCGCCCGTCTCTTCTCTCGAATGGAATGTGAAATGTCGATGGCGACGCGACACCGGGCTGTGGCGTCGAACTGCGTCAGATTCGCGCCTCACGCTTGAAACCCCACAGGCGGCACGGCTGAAGCGCCAGCGCTCCACACAGTGCAACGGTCCGACGGGCGAGCCGTAGAACGTTCGGCGTTCCGCCGCGAGGAGTTTTCCATGCATCCGACGTTTGCTCCGACGAAGTCCCGTATTCGCATTCGCACGCGGGAGTTCGACACCGCTGCGCGACGTGTGATTCTCTTCGCCATGCTGATGAGCGCAGCAGCCTGCTGTTGCGCCGCGGCGGGTGCGAGCAATGAACAGCAGACCCATGTCGACACGGGCGTGATCGTTCAGGGCGACCTGGGGCGGGCGATGGACGATTACCTGACGCGCATCGAGGCCTTCGGATTTCACGGCGCGATCCTGGTCGAGAAAGACGGCGAGGTGGCGCTGGCGAAGGGCTATGGCGTGGCGGATCGCGCTGCCGGGCGCCCGATCACGACTTCGACGAGCTTCGACATCGGCTCGCTCGGGAAGCAGTTCATCGCCGCGGGCGTGCTGCTGCTGGAATCAAGGGGCGAACTGCGTGTGAGCGACGGGGTCGAGATGCACATCGCGGATGCGCCGGCGGACAAGCACGGCGTGACGATCCACCAGCTTCTCACGCACACCGCCGGCCTTCCCTACCTTCCGAGCGGGGACAACCCGCTGGCGGAGCCGGTCGCCGGCGAGCGCGGCGGGGCGTGGAGCTATTCCAACGTCGGGTACTCGCTTCTCGGGCGGATCATCGACGCCGCGGCGGGAGAGCCGCACGAGGATTTCATCACGCGCGAGATCTTCAAGCCGCTGGGCATGCAAGACACGCGGTTCCGGCGCGACATCGCGGGGCCGGACGCCGCCATGGCCCGGGCCTACACAGACGACACGGATCAGGGAACCCCCGCCGAGATGCCCTTCCCCGCGCGGTTCCGCGGCGCCGGCGGCGTCGTCACCACGATCGGCGACCTGCTCCGCTGGGAGCATTCCCTGCGGACCCACGCGATGCTCGATGAGGACGCGACAGCCCGCCTCTTCACGGAGCACGCGCGGAACGCAAGCGACACGGTCGGATATGCCTATGGGTGGATGATCTACCGCACCAACCGCGGCACGCGCCTCGTCGCGCACGCGGGCAATTACGGTGGTTTCAACAGCGACTATCGACGCTACATCGACGAGGGTCTCACGGTGATCTGCCTGTCGAACCACT
The DNA here is from genome assembly GCA_007693965.1 of Phycisphaeraceae bacterium. Lineage (GTDB taxonomy): Bacteria > Planctomycetota > Phycisphaerae > Phycisphaerales > UBA1924 > RECQ01. Next base: position 34,612 of record RECQ01000033.1, read on the forward strand.
TCGTCAACGGGCGCTCGATGCGCGATGCGGCCCTGAACGATCTGAGCCGGATCGCCAACGGGGTCGAGGTCGCCATGCCCCCGGCCGTCATGGATGTGACGGAGGGCGCCGCCGCGCGGATTGAGTCGCTCGCCGGCGCGTACGCGCTCGACGGCGGCGGGACGGTCCGTGTCCGGCCGGCGTCCGGCGGGGTGGCGCTCAGCGCCGACACGCGCGAGGGCATGCTGGCGATCTTCCTCCCCGACGCGTCCGAGGCGGAGCTGGCCTTCGCGGAGATGGCGGCGCGCGAGTCGGCGCGCGTCGTCAGCGGGTTCATGAAAAGAGACACGGCGCCGTTCCGGGAGCACATCTCGGCGTCGCTGCCTTTCGAAGGGGCGAGCGCAAGCTTCCTGGCCCGCAGCGCCGCCATGATCGAGGCTCACGGCGCCTTCCGCTCCTGCGAGCCGGTCGGAACGGCGCCCGTCGCCGACGGCGCCGGCAGGGCGCTGGTGCGGGCCGAGTTCGAGAACGGCGAGCGGCTGATCCTGCTCACGTGGAACGGAGGCCGGATCCTGCACTTCGCCGAGGTCGATGCGCCCCCCGAGCGGACGCTGCTGGCGACGGGCGCCGACTCCTTCACGGCGTATGACATCTTCACCAACCGGCGCGCGGACGCGCGGTTCGACATGCGGGCCGACGGCGCTGTCGAGCTCTCGATCGGCGTTGGAGATACAGCCCTCACGGCGCGGCGGACGTCCTGACAGCGGCGGGCGAGGCCGGCGGTGCGATTTGCAATTTTCCCCCACAGCGGCCGATCACCTCGCCAGCCGCTCCGTCCAGTTCTGCACAATGCGGATGCGATCGGGGAAGAACCTGAGGAGAAGTTCATCCTGGAGTTCGTCGGGCCCGGTCCGGATGAAGATGAATCGCCCGTCCGGCGTCATGTCCCACGAGCGGACGGGATTGACGGAGATGTAGGTGTTCTTCGTGTCGACGATGTGCTCCGGGCGACCGATGCGCAGCCGCCCGCCGGCGTCCTCCACCTCGACGCGATAGATGGCGCCGACGGGCCGCTCGGGGGTCGGCGTGGTTCGGTAGTAGATCGCATCGCCGCTGTCCGACCATCGCGGCGCCTGGCCGCCGCCGACGGAGATCTGCTGCGTCGGGCCCGGCTCGTCGATGAGGCGGACGTAGACCTCTCTTCTTCCAGTTTCATCCGTGACATAGGCAAGGCGGCGCCCGTCGGGCGAGAACGTCGGGAACGCCTCCATGTACTCGAACCCGGGCGTGAACATCCGCCAGCCCGAGTCGCGCTCATGGATCCAGATGCGCATCGCGGCGGTGGACAACGGCTCCATTTCACGATCCGCCCCCAGGACCACGAGTCGTCGTCCGTCGCGCGACCACTCGGCGAGAACAATCTCGGCGCCGACGGGCGTCTCGATGGGCTCGCCTGCGGGCGCCTGGATGGGCGTGAAGCCGGAAGGAGGCGCATCGAGCGGGAGGAAGCCGATCTGCATCGCGCCGTCTTCGCGCTCGCGGGAGTATGTGATGTCGCGCTCTCCCGGTCCGAGCGCCGCCCAGATCGATGACGGGCGGACGATGCGTCGCGACACGCCGCGATCGGCGTCGTGCAGCCAGAGCGATCGCGTGGGCGTGTACATGGTGGAGAGCAGCGTGTGAGCGCCGTCGCGGGTGACGCGCGCAAAGAGGTACGACCTGCGCTCGATGTCGAGCGGCGACTCCACGCCGTCCGTGTCGAGCAGGATCGGATAGCTCTCAGGCTCGGGGGGAATCGAGCCTTCACCCATCGCGATGGAGCCCGATCGCGAGAGGGCGAACTGCCCGGCGTGCGTCAGCATGGAGATGTTGCCGTAGTGCTTGTGCTGCATCACGCTCTCGCCCAGCAGACGGGCGGCGCCGGTGACACGCAGCGACACAGGGTCGAAGGGCGCCGCCATCAGCTCGCCGTCGCGGACGAAGACGATGTGCCCGTGCGCGTACTGCGGGTGGGCGCCGTTCTCGATCAGCAGCACGCTTGCTCCGCTTTCGCGGTCGAGGGCGTAGATCGATTCGCTCCTGGAGGACAACTCGCCTCCGAAGGCGGTGTAGAGCGCTCCGGCGCCGGGGAGCGCGTGGGGGAGCGCGTGCGCGATCTCGCGGCGGTCGTCATCGGGCTCCGTCAGTGGCGTGATGGGTCCGCCCGCGGCGGGTACCTGGTGCAGGCCGAGCCGCAGGTGCTGCCCGATCAGGATCGTGTCGTCGTCGCACCACGCCAGACCGAGGACGGACCCAGGCGCCGCGCCGAGGCGGATGGGCTGGCCTCCGGCGACGGGCGTCTTGTAGATGTTCTGCGAGCCCGAGACATACGCGATCCACGCGCCGTCGAGAGAGAAGACCGGCTGCGCGCTTTCTGAATTGGTTCCGGGGATCGGGATCAGGCCCGGTTGATCGAGCCGCCGGAGCACGAGGCCGCGGCGTCCCTGGTTGAACCCCCGCTGGATGATCTCCTCCCGCGTGGGCGTGTCCATGACGGGAAACGCCAGCATCCGCCCGTCGCGCGAGAACGCCAGGGCGGGCTGAAAGCCGTGGGCGAGCAGTTCGCCATCGGGCAGTGTGATGTGCGTGTCGATGACGGGCGCCCGAGCCTCGCTCGCGCCCGGCGGCGCGGCTCGGGGCAGAATGAGCCACGCGCCCACGCCCGCGAGAAGAGCGCACAAGGCGCACGCGAGGACGACGCCCACAGCGCCGATCCGCGCTGGGGCATGCGCCGCCGGCGCCGGCTCATCGGCGCCTGCGGATTGCAACTCGATGCGCGCATCGGCGATGTCGTGCAGGCGGTTTCGCTTGTCTTTCTCGAGGCAGCGCTGCAGCAGGCGGCGCACGCCCGCGGGCGTCTGCGGCGGGAGGATCGTGAGATCGAGCTGTTTGTGCAGCGTCGCGCCCAGCACGTCCGCCACGGTGTCGCCCGAGAAGGGGCGGCCGCCCACCAGCATCTCGTAGAGCACGCAGCCGAAGGAGAAGATGTCCGAGCGCTTGTCGACCGGCCTGCCGCGGGCCTGCTCCGGCGACATGTAGCCGGCCGTGCCCATGATCGCGCCGGGGATCGTGGGCGAGTGGGCGTATGCGGGCGATGTGAGCGTCGGCGCGTTCGTTTCGCCCGACAGACCCGTGCTCGACGGGGTTCCGTCGGCGGTGCGGGCCAGTCCGAAGTCCAGCACCTTGGCGGCGCCTTCTCGCGTCAGCATGATGTTGCCGGGCTTGAGATCGCGGTGGATGACGCCCTTGTCGTGGGCCGCCTCAAGGCCTTGTGCGATCTGGATCGCGATGTCGATCGCCTCGTCCATCGGCAGGGCGCCGCGGTCGAGGCGTTCGGCCAGCGTCTCGCCCTCGACGTATTCGAGCACGAGAAACTTCTGCCCCCCCTGCTCCTCGACGCCGTGGATGCCGGCGACGTTGGGGTGGTTCAGGCTCGCCAGCGTGCGCGCCTCGCGCTCGAAGCGGGCGAGGCGGTCGGGGTCCATCGCCAGGTGTTCGGGGAGGGCTTTGATGGCGACTGCGCGGTCGAGCCGTGAGTCGTGGCCCAGGTAGACCACGCCCATGCCGCCACGGCCGAGCTCGCGGTCGATTGTGTAGGGGCCGATGGTGCTTGGCGATCCGGATGTCACGGCGCTGGCTCCAGTTTCGCCCGCCACTCTTCGGCCTTGGCGTCGTGCCCGGCGTCGGGGTCGGCTACGTGCCAGGCAGTGTAGATGTCGGTGATGGCTCTCGCTGCCTCTTGCAATCGCTCGTGATTTTCACCGAGGGCCGCGCTGAGCACCGCGTACGCCTCCAGGGCGCGCTCCTCGGCATCCACGTACCGATTCATGGCGGCGAGTGTGCGCGCGTGCGCCATTCGGAACATCCCGAAAATCCAATGTTCAGCGCCCAGCACATCGCGAGCAATCCGAACGGCCTCATCTCCGAGCGTGTCCGCCTCTTCCAAGCGGCCCAGATTTCGCAGCAGGCCGCCCATGTTGTTGATGCTGGTCAGCGTGCTCGGGTGGTCATCGCCCAGCACGCGCCGGCGGACCTCGAGCGCTTCGCGGTAGTACGGCTCGGCCTCAGCCAGTTTGCCCTGGGCCTGGAGCAGGAAGCCCATGTTGTTGATGGCGCCCAGCGTGCGTGGATGCTCATCGCCCAGCACGCGGCGGAGGCCCTCGAGCGCTTCGCGGTAGTACGGCTCAGCCTCGGCCAGCTTGCCCTGGGCCTGGAGCAGGATGCCCATGTTGTTGATGCTGATCAGCATGTTCGGATTGTCATCGCTCAGCACGCGCCGGTAGACACCGAGCGCTTCGCGGAAGTACATCTCGGATTCGGCCAGCCTGCCCTGCGCCTGGAGCAGTCCGCCCATGCTGTTGAGGTTGAGCAGCGTGCTCGGGTGGTCATCGCCCAGTACGCGCTGGTAACCCTCCAGCGCCTCGCGGAAGTACGGCTCGGCCTCGACCAACTTGCCCTTGCTCCAGAGCAGTGCGCCCAGGTCATGGATGCTGCTCAGCGTGTCCGGGTGCTCGTCGCCGAGTTGCTCGCGCCGGATCGCCAGCGCCCGCTCCTGCGGGTCGGTTGCGAGGTCGAACAGGCCCAGTGCCCGAAGCGTCTCGGCGACCGTCTGCAGCAGGCGGGCCCGGACGAGCGGCTGGCTCTCGAACTGCGTGTCGATGGCTGTGATCGTGCGCTCGAAGATGTTGTCCTTGAGCGTGCTCAGCGCGATGTTCGTGAAGTTGATGGGCGCCAGGGCCGCGGCGAGGGCGTCGCGCTCGGCTTCGGGAGCCGCATCAAGGAGCGACCGGCGCAGATTGGCGCCCATCGCCTCGGGCTCGATCGCGCTGAGCTGCCCGGCCTGGAACTGGGCGACGAGTTCGAGCTCTGCAGCGCGGGCGAGGGCCTCGGCCTCGGCCGCCTCCGCCCGTTCGGCTTCTCCGATCGCCCGTCGCTCGTTCTCCACGGCTTCGAGCTTCGCGATCCGTTCCGACTCGGCGGCGGCCATCGCCGCCGACGCCTGCTCATCGGCGCGCTGCTTCTCGTCCAGCGCCCACACCAGGCCGAACCCGGTGCCGAACAAGCCCAGCGCGAGCAGCGCCGCGATTGCGCCGCCGGCCAGCACCTGGCCCTTATTGCGCTTGACGAACTTGAGCAGCCTGTAGCTCGTCGAGGGCGGGCGGGCCAGGACCGGCTCATCGCTGAGGTGGCGCTGGATGTCCGCCGCCAGACCGCTGGCCGTGTCGTAGCGGCGCGTCCGGTCCTTCTCCAGGCACTTCATCACGATCCAGTCCAGGTCGCCGCGCAGCATCATGCCGAGCTTCTGGATGTCGGCCCGGCGTCGCTCGGCGGCCTGGGTGGCGGTGACGCCCATCGAAGAGAGGCGCGTCGAGGGTTTGTGCGGCTCGACCTCGCGGATGAGCTTCATCATGCCCTCGAAGCCGGCGGAGTTCAGCTCCTCGTGGCTGAAGGGCGTTGTTCCGGTGAGCATCTCATAGAGCAGGACGCCCAATGAGTAGACGTCGGATCGCGTGTCGATGTCCAGCCCGCTCATCTCCGCCTGCTCGGGGCTCATGTAGGCGGGCGTGCCGATCATCTGGCGGTGCTGTGTGTAGATCGTCTTCTCGGTCAGCTCCTGGTTGGTCGCCTTGGCGATGCCGAAATCGATGACCTTGGGCGCCGGCCTGCCGTCGTGCAGTGTGACGAGCACATTGCTCGGCTTGATGTCGCGGTGGATGACGCCCTTCTGGTGCGCGTGCTGGATGGCGTGGCAGACCTTCATGAACAGGCCGAGCCGCGCCCTGGTGTCCAGCTTCTCGCGGTCGCAGTACTCGATGATCGGCACGCCCTTGACCAGCTCCATCGCAAAGAAGGGGCGGCCCGTCTCGGTGGCGCCGGCGTCGAGCACCTTGGCGATGTTGGGGTGATCCATCATCGCCAGCGCCTGACGCTCGGCCTCGAAGCGGGCGATGACCTGCTTGGTGTCCATGCCCAGCTTGATGATCTTCAGGGCCACGCGTCGCCTGACGGGCTCGCGCTGCTCGGCGGCCCAGACCGTGCCGAAGCCGCCCTCGCCGAGAAGCTCGAGCAGCTTGTATCGTCCGATCTGCTGGCCGAGCCGCTCGGACTGGACGCGCGGCGGCGCCAGCGCGAAGCGTGTGATTGTCGCGTCGTCTTCGGTGGCTCTGAGGGAGTCGGCGGTCTCTTCTGCCGCAGACAGCATCGCATCGACCTTGCTTCGCAGCGCGAGGTCCTCGCCGCAGGCGCTCGTGAGATACGCGCTTCGCTGGTCTGGCGGCAGCGCGCGGGCTTCGTGGAAGATGGACTCAACGCGATCGGGCATGACCGGTTCCTCTGTACTTTCCATACACCATAACGGATGTGAGACCGCGCATCGCGTATAACTTCATGTGTCGATCATCGCTTCAACTTGCTTTTACCGGCACGAGCAGGACCGATCGGCGGCTGCGCCGGCAGACCGCCTCGGCGACGCTGCCGAGCAGCAGATTCCGGATCAGCGAGCGCCCTCGCTTGCCCACGATCACAACATCGGCGTTCTCTCGCCGCGCCGCTTCCACGATTTCGATCGGCGCATCACCCTGATGCACGCGAACTTCCAGGTTCGTCACTCGCTCGGCGAGCGACGTCAGGCTCTGCTCCGCATCGCTCAATTCTGTCCTGCGACCATCTTCATCGCTCCCGTCCACGACGTGAATCGCGATGGCGTGTTCGGCCTGAGCCGCGAGCTTCACGAAGCATTCCTCTGCCGGCCCTGCGGCGTCGGAGCCATCCGTCGCGAGCAGAATGCTGCGGAGTGCGACATCGCCATCCGACGCGTCGCCGTCGCCGATGAACTCCAGCCAGAGCGGTCGGTCGGTCAGCCGCGCCAGGTCCAGGGCGGTGCTGCCGAGGAAGAAGTCTCGCAGGGGGCGCGTGCCGCGATTGCCCGCCAGAATCAGATCGGCGCCCGCGTCCGTCGCGGCCTGCGCGAGCTCGTAGCCCGGCTCTCCTGTTCGAAGCTCGGTGTGAGCGTTGAAGCTCATCTCGCTCAATTCCTGCGCGATCTCTGAAAGGCGCGACTCGTAGTGCTCCCGGTGAGACTCGGCGGGCGCCAGGGGATAGCGCGTGCTCAGCACGTGAACCAGCGTGACTTCCGTGACGCCGAGCTCGCGCAGCGCGTGAAGACGAGCGAGCAGCGCGGGCCAAGCGGGGGAGAAATCAACGGCGACAAGTGCGTGTCTGAACATGGCTCAATTCCGTTCTGCGCGAAGTGTGTCGAGATCGACGCCCTCGACGACCAGCCGCTTCCAGCGAAGAAACCGGACCATGTCGATGGTGATCGCCTGGCTCTCGTCCATGCGGAGGTTCGGGGCGGCGTAGACGCTCACGCCGTCCACCATGTGGCGATGGTGGGATGTCGGGTCGTCCGGGGCGCCGATTTCCGCGACCGGAACCATTGCTCCCCCGCCGCAGCAGCCGGCGCGGCGCGACGGCCTCAGCGTGATGGCGCCGCCCTTTTCGAGCGCCCACTGACGGGCGTCGGGGGTCAGTCGTATGGCGGCGTTGGCGGTCATGGCGCTTCCATCTCGTTCGCCGGCGCCGCCTCGGGCCCCGGGAAGGCGTGGCGGGTGCGGTTCGCGATGCGCACCAGCGCCAGCATGACCGGAACTTCGACAAGCACCCCCACCACCGTCGCCAGCGCTGCGCCGGATTGCAGACCAAAGAGGGCGATCGCCGCCGCCACCGCCAGCTCGAAGAAATTGCTCGCGCCGATCATCGCGCCGGGCGCCGCCACGTTGTGCGGCACGCGCCACGCCTTGGCCCAGCCGTAGGCGATGAAGAAGATCAGGAACGTCTGGATCGTGAGCGGGATCGCGATCAGGAGAATGTGCAGCGGGTTGGCCAGGATGACCTCGCCCTGGAACGCGAAGAGCAGCACCAGCGTCAGGATCAGCCCCGTCGGCGTGACCAGGCCGATGCGCTTCATGAAGACGTTGTCGAACCACTCGATTCCCTTGCGGCGGATGACCAGCACGCGCGTGAGATACCCCGCCACGAGCGGGATCACGATGTAGAGGAAGACCGAGAGCGCGACCGTGTCCCACGGCACGGCGATGTCGGAGATGCCCAGCAGCAGCACGACGATGGGCGCGAAGGCGAAGAGCATGATGAGGTCGTTCACCGACACCTGCACGAGTGTGTAGGCGGCGTCGCCGCGGGTGAGGTAGCTCCAGACGAAGACCATCGCGGTGCACGGCGCCGCCCCGAGCAGGATCGCCCCGGCCAGGTACTCGCGGCCGAGCTCCTCCGGGATGAACGGGCGAAAGACGACCAGCAGGAAGAACCACGCGATCGCGAACATCGTGAACGGCTTGATCAGCCAGTTCACCGTCGTCGTGATGATGAGGCCCTTGGGCTGCCTGCGGATGCCCAGGATCGAGGCGAAGTCGATCTGGACCATCATCGGGAAGATCATGGCCCAGATCAGGATGGCGACGGGGATCGAGACCTGCGCATACTCGAACCTCGACAGCGTCTCCGGCGCCTGGGGGAAGAACTGCCCCACGCCGATTCCCAGCAGGATCGCCAGCGCGACCCAGACCGTCAGGAATCGCTCGAACAGCCCCATTCCTTTACGCGGGTCGGGAGTGTCAGTCTTGGATTTGGTGTTCGTCATGAGGTCGCAGATTGTATTGGGGGCGACGGATCACGCGTCCCTGCCTGCGCATCTGGTCTTCACGACGTCTCTTCGGCGTCAAGCTCGGCCAGTCGAACTCGCCACCGCTCGGCGTTCTCCTGATGAAGCGGATCCAGGTCGATCTGGCCCCACTCCTCGTAGAGCGTGACGAGCGACTGGGCGCAGGTTCGCGCGCCGCTGCGGGCGCTGGCGCCCTGAACGAGCGAGAAGACGCGCATCGCCTCGATCAGCTCTGTCTCGGCGTCGGCGTGGCGCTCCAGCTCCAGCAGCACGCGTCCGAGATGGAACCGCGCCCCTGCGGTGCGGACGTGCTCCTGCCCGAGCGCGGCCTCCAGACCGAGCGCCGATTCGCGGAGAACGATCTCCGCCTCGGAGCGACGATCCAGCTTTCTCAGATTCCCGCCCAGCATCGTTCCACAGATCAACGTGTTGGGATGGCCCGGGCCGAGTGTGGCGTGGAAGATCTCTTGCGCTTCGCGAATCGTCGCCTCGGCTTCCTGATGCTTCTCCTGCATTTCATACAGCCTGGAGAGATTCGACAGCGAGATGGCGGTTTCGGGATGGTTGGCGCCGCGGACGCGGCGGCTCGCCTCCACAGAATTGACGACATACGGCTCGGCGTCTTCGAGGCGTCCTGCTCTCACAAGCAGGCTCCCCAGGTTGTTGATGAGAATGAGACGATCGGGATGGTCCTCGCCCCAGATGGAGGTCGACCGCTCCAGCGCCTCGCTGAGGAGGGCCTCGGCCTCTTCCACATCGCCGCGAGTGGACCGGAGCCCGGCGAGCGACTGCATGGCGATGATGGACTCGGGATGATCGTGCCCGAAAGTCTCCTGGTTCCGCTCCAGCGAATCGCGCATGTACAGCTCCGCTTCGGCCAGCTTGCCCTGGTCCCGCAGCGCGATGCCGATGGGCAGAAGACAGGAGATCGTTTCCGGATGGTCATCACCGAACGCGATGCGGCGGGCCTCGAAGACTACGCGATGAATCGCCTCGGCATCTGCAGGGCGCCCCTGGCGCGACAACGATATCGCGACGTTGCGCAGTGCGGCCAGCGTCTGAGGGTGTCTCTCGCCTCGAAGGCGCCGATTTGCCTCGTACGCTTCTCGAAAATACCGCTCGGAGTCCGCGTGCCGTCCCTGGGCCTGGACGATGCCGCCCATGTTGTTGGTCCAGACGATCACATCGGGATGCTCGGCCCCCAGCACGCGCCGTCCGGTCTCGTACGCCTCGCGCCAGAGCGGCTCTGCCTCGCTGAGCCTGCCCTGATCGATGCGCAGGTAGCCCAGGTTGTTTATCGCGACGAGCGTGGCGAGATCCTCATCGCCGAGTGTTCGACGGCTCGCATCCAGCGCCGCGAGGAAGAGCGCCTCCGCTTCCTCGTAGCGCGCCTGCGTGCGGAGCAGGTTGCCCAGACCGACCATCGTCGTCAGCGCTTCCGGATGCTCCTCACCGAAGGCGCGCCGGCGGCGCTCGATCGTTTCACGGTAGATCGCCTCTGCCTCATCGACCCGACCCTGGCGCGCAAGCATCAATCCCAGGTTGTTCTGGGAGACGAGTGTGTCGTTGTGGTCCTCTCCCAGCTCGCGGCGGCGCGTCTCCAGCGCGTTATTCTGGAGTGTGCGTCCGTCCTCGTAGCGGCCGAGATTCATGTAGATCTCGGCCAGCGTGTGACGGAGCGATGCGTCCACCACGGGCTGATCCGTGAACTGCGTGTCCACCGCTTCGATCGCGGGCGCCAGGATCGTCCGATCGATCAGCTCCGTCGCGGTGTCGGTGGCGTTGACGACTCTCAGCTCCCGCGTGAATGTCTCCACACGCGCAGCGCGCTCCGAATCGCTTGCGCCCTGCTTCTCCAGCGCCTCGGAGAACCGCCTGCGGATATCGCGCATCAGGTCTGCGCCCGCGCTGGCGACGTCGATCGAGCTCAGCATGGTCGATTGGAAGGACGCCACCTCTTCGAGCTGGTCGGCGCGCCGGCGCGTCTCTTCCTCCGCTCTGGCGGCGCGATCGCGCTGCGCATCCGCCTCGCGTCGCTGCTCGACCTCCGCCAGCTGGGCGGCGATCGCCAGATCGCGCTGCTGGCGGGCCACGCTCGCCTGCCAGGCGAAGGCCACGACGCCGATCAGCAGCGCCGCCGCCACCGCCGCGCCCGCCGTCACCGGCCCCTTGTTCCGCCTCACGAACTTGCGCACGCGGTAGGACCGGCTCGCCGGCGCCGCCACCACCGCCTCGCCTCCGAGATAGCGCTGGATGTCGAGCGCCAGCCCGGAGGCCGTCTCGTAGCGGCGCGAGCGATCCTTCTCCAGCGCCTTCATCACGATCCAGTCCAGCTCGCCGCGAACGATCGCGCCGAGTTTCTTCGGCTCGGTGTGGCGGCTGGCTGCGAAGCCCGCGATCGCCTCGGCGCTCTGCGACAGGCGCGTGCTGGGCCGGGGCGGATCGACCTCGCGGATGATGCGCTGGATCTCTGCGTACGCCGCCGAGCGCAGGCTGCGGCTGTCGAAGGGCGTCAGCCCCGTGAGCAGCTCATACAGCAGGGCGCCGAGCGAGTAGACGTCCGTCCGCGTGTCGATGTCGAGCGAGCCCTCGGCCTGTTCGGGGCTCATGTATTCCGGCGTGCCGATGATCTGGCGATGCTCGGTGAAGAATGTCTTCTCGGTGAGGCGGTTCGCCGTGGCCTTGGCGATGCCGAAGTCGATCACCTTGGCGTGGGGCTTGCCGTCGTGCGTGCTCACCAGCACGTTGCTGGGCTTGATGTCGCGGTGGATCACGCCCTTCTGGTGGGCGTGCTGCACCGCATTGCACACTTGGGCGAAGAGCTCGAGCCGCTCGCGCACGTTCAGCCTGGCCCGGTCGCAGTACGTTGTGATCGGCTCGCCCGTGCACAGCTCCATCACGAAGTAAGGACGCCCGGTCTGCGTCACACCGGCGTCGAAGACCCGTGCGATGTTGGGGTGGTCCATGATCGCCAGCGCCTGCCGCTCCTGCTCGAAGCGCGCGACCACCTGGCGTGTGTCCATCCCCAGCTTGATGATCTTGAGCGCCACCTTGCGCTGCACCGGCTCGCGCTGCTCGGCCATGAAGACCGAGCCGAAGCCGCCCTCGCCGATGGACTGCAGCAGCTTGTAGGGCCCGATCTGCGAACCAGGCCCCTCGTACATCGCCGCCTGGTCAGAAGATTCGTGGTGATCGCCAAGCGTGGGTGTTTCACCCATCGGAGCGGGCGTTTCGAGCGTCGCGCCTGCATCATCCTGCCCGCCCGGGCTGGTCGGGGAGGACAGAAAGTCGTCCTCGCGCTCCGCCGCCGCCAGCAGCGCCTCGACACGGGCCCGCACTTCGGGCTCGTTGCGGCACGCATCATCCAGGTACGCGCTGCGTTCAGCGCCTGTCAGCTCCGCGGCTTCGTTGAAGACCGCCCGCACCCGAGACTGATCCACCATGGTTCACACTTCCTTCAAACGCGGTCAGGGATCGTCCTGCCGCTCCAGTTCGTCCCGCAGCCAGCCGCGGGCGAAGGCCCAGTCGCGCTTCACCGTTCGTTCCGACACACCGAGCGCCAGGGCCGTCCGCTGAATATCGAGGCCGGCGTAGAACCGCAGCCGGACGACCGCCGCCGCCTGCGAGTCCACACCCTCCAAGCGGATGAGGGCGTCGTCGAGGGCCAGGAATCCGTCGGGATTTTCCTCCACGCTGAAATCGCCCAGCCCCGAGATGGCCAGGGCCCGCCGGCGCGACTCCTGCGCCGACTCGCCCCGGCCTACCCGGGCCCGGGCGTGGTCGATGAGGATGCGGCGCATCGCCTCCGCCGCGGCGGCGTAGAAGTGGCCGCGACTCGTCCACGGAATCTCCCGCGGCCCGGCGAGCTTGAGATACGCCTCGTGCACCAGCGCTGTGGCGCTGAGCGTGTGCCCGGCCCGCTCCGAGGCGAGCTGGGCCTGGGCCGCCCGGCGGAGCTGGTCGTACACCAGCGGCAGCAGATCGCTCGCGGCGGGGGCGCGGCCGTCGGCGACGTCCTGGAGAGCGCGGGTGATGTCGGTCTGGGGCGCGGTCATGGGACGACCACATCGCGTGTGATGGAGCGCCTGCCGAATTGTGTCAGGAAAAGCACGGTGAGAGTGTCCTGTTCGCCCCGACGCCGCCGACCGGTGACGCCGCGGCGACGGCGCCCGCCCCGCCGAAAAAGCCGCCTGCGGGACTCGAACCCGCAACCTCGAGATTACAAATCACGCGCTCTACCAGTTGAGCTAAGGCGGCGAGGGCCGGGTCCGCTCCGGATGATCGGTAGGGAGGGGGCCCTGACGTCGGAAAGGGTACACGCGTCGCGGCGGGCGCGCCGGGAGGCCGGTGGCACGGCTCTCCGAGCCGTGTCTGCGGGGCTGTCGGCATGACTCATCACCCCGTGCAGTCTCGGGGAAAGCAGGTCAGAGACCTGCTCCACCACCCGCCGCACCCTACACCAGCAGCGTCGCCGGGTTCTCCAGCAGGTCGCGCAGCGTCACCAGGTATTCCGCGGCCATGGCGCCGTCGATCACACGGTGGTCGCTCGACATCGTCATCGACATCTCGTGGCCGACGACCACAGCGCCGTCGCGGACGACAGGCTTCTCGATGGCGCCGCCGACGGCGAGGATGGCGGCGTTGGGCGGGTTGATGATCGCGCTGAAGTGGTCGACGCCATACATGCCGAGGTTCGAGATGGTGAAGGTGGAGCCATCCATCTCCTCGACGGTGAGCCCCTTGGTGCGTGCCTTCTCGGCGAGGCGGCGCGTTTCGGCGGAGATCTGTCGCAGGCCCATGCGGTCGGCGTCGCGGAGCGTGGCGACGACCAGGCCCCCGCCGCGTTCGATGGGGATGGCGATGGCGACGCCGACGTTCACATTCTCGAGGATCTCGATCTCGACCGAGTCGCCCTTGTCGATCCACTTGCTGTTGACGAAGTGATGCTTGTGCATCGCCAGGGCGCAGGCGCGGACCAGGAAGTCGTTCACCGAGAGCTTGACGTTCTGTTTTTCAAGCTGGCTGTTGAGCTGCTTGCGGAGCTCCATCAGCGGATCCATTTTGGCCGTCACCGTCACCTGGTAGTGCGGGATCCTGGTCTTGGATTCGACTAGGCGCTTGGCGATGGTGCGGCGCATGTTCGACAGCGAGACGGTGCGGCCTTCGAGGGCGCCTTCGACCTCCATCGTCGGGGCGGGGGCGCCGCCGCTCTCGCGTTTCTTGTCGCCGGACTCGCCCTTCTCGCGGCGCTTCGACGGCGCCTCGCCGCGGATGGCGGCCTCCACGTCCTTGCGGACAATCCGGCCCGAGGGGCCGCTGCCCTTGATGTCGCCGAGATCGAGCCCTTCTTCCTCGGCGATCTTCTTCGCCAGCGGGCTGGCGAAGACGCGGTCGCCGTCGCCACGCTCACCGCTTCGCTTCTGGGCGCCGTTGCGGGAAGAGCGATCGGTGGAGGATTCTCTGGATTCAGAGTCGGAGTCGTCGTCTTCGTCGTCATCCGACGAAGAGGATGCGTCCTCGCCGCGGCGGGACTTCTTTTTCTCATCCTTCTTTTCTTTGGTGGCCGTGGCGGTCCCGCCGCCGGAGTCGTCGTCCTCGTCCTCGTCGTCCGACCCGGCGGACTTTTTCTTCGAGCCCGACGAAGCCTTCCCGGCGGACGAGGCGGCCTCATCCGCGTCCTCCCCCTCTTCGGCCAGCACCATGATCTTCGACCCAACGGAGACCGACTCGCCCTCCCCGATCAGGATCTTGGCCACCGTCCCCTCGTCGTACGCCTGCAGCTCCATGGTGGCCTTGTCGGTCTCGATGTCGGCCAGCACGTCGCCGGGAGAGACGGAGTCTCCCTCCTTGACGTTCCACTTGATGACGGTTCCCTCTTCCATGGTGTCGGAGAGGCGGGGCATGGTGATGTCGATAGACATTTGGAAGGCTCCGAAACGCGGGAGGTGATGGATTCGGTGTCAGACTGCACCGGGAGGCCCGGGAGGCAGACCGACGATTTCGACAAGCGGCTCTCCGCCTCGGATCATATCGAGAGCGGGCGCCAGGAAAGTATCGAGAAGCGCTCCGAGTGCCGAAACGGAGCAGTTGCCGCAACGCAGCCACACGACGGACGGAGGCGGGCCGTGCCGCTGAAGCAATCGCGAGAAATCAACATCTTTCGTGATCACAACGGCTCCAGCTCGGCGAGCCGCCTGAAAAACATCCTCGTCCACAGTGCGATCCATGCCGAGCTCCGCAAGATGCTGACATGACAGACCCGTCTGCTCTGATATCCGCCCGCAGAACGCGGGGGGCAACTGCATGTCAAGCCAGATGACCGTGGGTGGATTCATGAGGCGCGCAGGACCGGGTGATCAAACCATCGCGCCGCATATTGCAGGCACGCTTCGATGTCTTCTCGCTCGATATACGGATAGTCACGAAGAATCTCATCCGAGGTCATGCCCGACGCGAGCATGTCGAGCACATCGCTGACGCGAACGCGCATGCCGCGGATGCATGGACGCCCGCCGCAGACTCCGGGTGTGGTCGTGATTCGTTCTTCAAGGTTTGACATTCCTGCAGCTCCCGACGATGGCGCTCTTGCTCACCCAACCGCCCGCCTCACCGCCTCCAGAATCTTCCCCACGTGCGGCAGATACGCCTGCTCCAGCGGCTTGCTGTACGGCGTCGGCACATCGTCCGCATTCACGCGGATCGGCGGGTGGTCCAGCCAGTCGAACGCCTTCTCGCACACCTGCGTGATCACCTCCGTCGCCACGCTCGCGAAGGGCCACGACTGGTCCACCACCACGATGCGGTTCGTCCGCTTCAGGCTCTCGATGATCGCCGCCGTATCCAGCGGGCGGATCGTGCGCATGTCCAGCACGTCCACCTCGATCCCGTCCTCCTCGCGCAGCGTGTCCGCGGCCTCGAGACAGAAGTTCACCGGGCGCCCGAAGCTCACCAGCGTGCAGGCGTCGCCCTCGCGCAGCCGCGCGGCCTTGCCGAAGGGGACCAGGTATTCCTCCTCGGGCACGTGGGCCTTGTCGCCCAGCATGCGCTCGGACTCGAGGAAAAACACCGGGTCGTCATCGCGGATCGCCGTCTTGAGCAGGCCCTTGGCGTCGTAGGGGCACGAGGGGATCGCGATCTTGAGGCCGGGGACGTTCGAGTAGAGCGCCTCGACGCACCAGGAGTGCGTCGAGCCGAGCTGGCCGCCGGCGCCGTTGTTGCCGCGGAAGACGATGGGGCACCCCCACTGCCCGCCGGACATGTACAGCATCTTGGGCGCGTTGTTCAGGATCTGGTCCGCCGCGACGAGCGAGAAGGACCACGACATGAACTCGATGATCGGCCGCAGCCCGTACATGGCGGCGCCGATGCCCAGCCCTGCGAAGCCGTTCTCCGAGATGGGCGTGTCGATGATGCGCTTGGGGCCGAACTCATCGAGCATGCCCTGCGACACCTTGTAGGCGCCCTGGTACTCGGCGACCTCCTCGCCCATCAGGAAGATGCGCTTGTCGCGATGCATCTCCTCGGTCATCGCCTCGCGCAGGGCCTCGCGGAACTGGATCACGCGATCCCCCTCGCGCGAGGGCAGGTCGGCGTCGGTGTTGGTGCGGGTCTTTTCTTCGGTGGCGGGCATGGGCGGGTCCTTCGGGGTGGTTATCGGCAGATCCCGGCCCCGACTGCGGCGGCGTCTGCGATTCCGGCGAGGAAGCCGGAGTGCGAGCGACAGACCGCGGGGCGGCGTATATCAGAGTCTGGGACGGGGAAGGGTAGGATGGACGGGCGAGGGCTGCACGGGGGCAATCGAAGCATCGGAATCGATCGATCCGGCCGCGCTTGGTGGATGCGGGACATGTGAACGTGGCCGGCGTCCTACTCCTCCCCCGCAGGCCTCACCCGGATGCGACCCGGCTCCACGGTCACGACTCCTCCCGCCTGAAGCAGGGCGCCGTGCTTCTCCAGCGCCTCGATCACGGCCGCCCCCTGACGACGGGCGCCGAGTCCGACGATCCTGAGAACGCCAGCGTGGGGCCTTTGCCGAACAACGACCAACTCGCCAAAGTCCTTATCGAGCGTGATCAGAACGCGCTGCTGCTCATGCGCGATTTTCAGCAACGCATCGTCACCCGGATCTCGATCCCAGTCCCCGACCCAAACCACATCATGATCGTGCTGTGACAGATTCTCCCGGACGCCTCCCCAGACGCAGGAATCGACAAGGAGCTTCACGGCGCCTCGCTCTCCGTTGCGACCCGGGGCTCGACGCGCTCATGCCCGACCAAACGACGCGCGTAGACAAGGCACGCCAGCACATCCTCGCGCTCCATCCAGGGATACCCCTCGAGAATCGTCTCCGAGGTGTCGCCCGCGGCGAGCATGCCGAGCACATGCTCGACAGCCAGACGGCGTCCGCGAATGATCGGTTTGCCGCCGAAGATCTGCGGGTCGACCGTGATTCGTTTCAGGAGTTCGGTTTCATCGTGCCCGGGCGCGACCATGCTTACTTCCTCGATCGTCCAGAACCATCGTTCCCCACGTATTATTCTAGCAGTCCTGATCAGGAGCGGCTCGCTTCGTCGGCGCCACGGCTCCCGAAGCCTCCATGATGCGCCTCGGCAAGCCCGATGCGAGCCTGACTGCTGGAATGCACAGGACGTCGTCGAAGATCGATGGTAGAAAGTTCTCTGCTCATCACGGATGCGACACCCGCTGCGGCCTGTGGGCGATCCTTGGGAATCGCTCCTGCGCAATGAAAAGGCGATGCGCCCGGCCGCGGGCGCATCGCCGATTGAAGACTTCGGGTTGTGAGCCGCCGACTGCTAGCGGCGTCGACGATACGCGGCCAGGCCGGCGAGTGCGAACACCGCCGCGGCGCCGGGCGTGGGAATCAGGAAGTCGATGTACTGGGCGCTGGCGGCCTCGATCATGGTCGAGCCGCCTGTGGCGATGTCATGCACCCAGACGCCCTGGTTGTTGGTGTACATCAGGTTGCCGTTTCCAAGCTCCCAGATGCCGCGCGGCACGTTGGAGACGGGCACGAAGAACCCCGTCGGGGCGCCGGAGGGATCGAACTCATAGATGCCCGAGGTCCCGAAGCTCCCGATGGCGAGCAGGTTGCCGTTCGAGCGCTCGTGCATCTGCTGCACGAAACTGATGGCGCCGACGTGGAAGGGGCCAATGTGGTTCAGATCCAGGTCGTAGCGCTGAATGTCCGCGGCGGACGAGTGCGACACCAGCACCTCGTTCCTGTACACGAGCACATCGAAGGGGCTGGTCTGCGCTGTGGGGACGTTCTGCACATGGTTGCCGGAGAAGTCGTACCCGACCAGCGCATTGCCGGGCGCCCCGTCGGTTGTGCCCTCGTTGGTGACATACAGCTCGTTGCCCACAATGCCCATGCCGCGGATGTTGCTCAGCGGCTGCCCGGGGGCGGCCTCGGTGATGGCGCTCAGATGGGACCCGGCGAGGTTGAAGCGATCAATCCGGTTGCGAACCTGATCGCTGAGCCAGATCTCGTTGCCCACCTGCATGGCGTGCTTGGGAAGAAAGGCATCAAGCGGATTGAGATCAATGAAATTCGGATCAACGAGCGATCCGTCGAACGCATCGAAGAGCATCAGGCGCTCTCCGCTGGTTGCATCAGAGTCCGGCACCATGAGGAAGCCCGCCTGCGCGACGCCGGCGAACATCGAAACGGCGGCCATCGCAGCAAGAGCTTTCAGGGACTTAAAAATATGCATAGAGCGACCTCCTCGCACCGAAGTGCGTGTTGCGCGGCGGGACCTGTACAGAGGACACCACAAACGACAACGACGCCCACCGGCCGCAGACATGCGGCAGGGGTAGGTCCGCGCGGGAGCGAACAGCGAAATGGAACTGCTCTGATCTTCTGTAGAAGCGACGTATTTCTTCCCGCACTCCTATCGCGCCATTTTAAGAATCGCGAGAAGCTGATCAAGAGTTTTTCGCAAGATTGGACATGCGCGACGGGACAAGATGCGCCGCCGCGCTGCAGTGTTCACAGTAAGTTGAACACACTAGATTCGTCGCACACAAGCAATCCAGGCCGATCTGGATGCACATGATGTGACTGTGTGGCGCATTGAGATCGCAAACAGACACAAGACATTGCGGTGGTGCGTTGCATGAACGTGCGCAGGTCGCGTGCGTCTGCAGGCGCACGCGAACACGGGCGGCGTCAACCCTCTCGATGGCCGCGCTTGCCGATCGGCCTGCTCAGTGCGCCCATAACGCCTGACGCCGACTCGCGCCGGATGGCGAGCATCGCCGCCCGCGCTCTCAGATATCCGGTCAGTCTCCATACGAAGAGGAAAGACAGGATCGCGAGCGCGATCATCATTGTCGTAAAGATCACGCCGGGCGCATTCGCCATGAACGCCATCGCCACCACCAGCGGCGGTTGCATGACGCAGAGCAGCCCCATCGCTCGCAGGCGCGCGTGCGCGATCCTGCTGGATGCCAGCCATCGCGTCATCTGCTCCGGCGTCAGCCCCGGCGGCGATGGTTTTCGATGCCGCCGCGACCACACGTCGTATCGGCGGCGCATCTGGAGTTTGTGTCGCGCGATGGCCAGGTCGATCTGTCCGATCCCTGCGCCACACCGCGTCAGCTCGGCGCGCGCTGCGGAGTACGCCGAAGCGTGGCGATACCAGTAGATCAAAATTCCGACGGGCGCCAGCAGCAGCGCCCACCATTCAAGCGGAACTCCAAGACCCCAGCACAAGGCGGCCAGCGCCAGCATCAGCGCGATGGAAGGCGGCGAGCGCCGCCAGCCGAGACGCCCTTCGACGATCTCCGCGACGACTCTGTATGCCTCGCGATTCTTCATGGCGCTCCCTGTCACCCGGTGTCCCCTGCTCGCAGTCGCAGCCGGATCAGCAAATCATTCAATGCTTCCCGTCCCGCGGGCTGGTCGGGGAGATGGCTGGCCTCGCGAGCGGCGTCAAGCTCGGCGCAGAGCCGATCGAACACGGGTTGATGCCGCGCCGCCTCGGCGGCGTCGATCGTCCCTTTCTCGTCGCCGGCCAGCTTGCGGTCGATCAATGCATCGACCTCGGGGATGCGAAAGTCTTCATTCAGTCTGCGCAGATTCGACTCGACTCGCCCGGCTCGCATCAGGTGAATTCCCGCCATGAGCGGACGGTAGGTATACAGCAGCCCCTTCACGGTCGGCTCGGACTTCCCCGTCGTCAGCTTCCACTGATCGACCCCGAAGTGGAAGAAGTGATGGCGGTGCTGCCTGCATATACAGCGGGATGCGATGTCGCGCAGCTCCTCGAATTCCGGCGTCGCCGCGGCGACGAGCGGGGAAAAGACCTGCTCCAGCGCATAGCCGTTGCACTTCAACAGCATGATGAAGAACTTGCGGGCGTCGTGCGTCACGAAATCGATCTCGACGCCGCCGTTCTCGCCCATCCGCTCATATGTCTCAGGACCGGGCTTGAGCGAAAGGACATCCTGCATCGACGCCACGTGGGCGCCGCGGAGATCCCAGTCTGAATCGTGGGATTCAAACCCGTACAGATGCGCCCCGCTCACAGTGACGAAGAGAAGCGGGTGGGGATGGCTTTTCAGTTCGTTTTCAATAGCGGGATTCATCGGCTGGCGCGTCGCGTTAATGATCGATCAATCAATGCAAAAATTGGCTCTGATGCGTCAGGATTCCAGTTGCAGGCGCCGTCACTCCTCCGGCAGCGGGTCCGGCGGCGGATCCGGAACGATGGGGCGAAGTTGCTCGATCAACTCCGGCACATGCGTTGTTACAACGCGCCAGATTTTGTGAACATCGATATCGCCGTATTCATGCGCCAGGACATGCCGCTGCGCCTCTATCGCACGCCACTGTATGTTCGCATGACGTCTGCGGGTCTCATCGCCGACGCTCCGGGACGCTTCACCGATGATCTCAATCAGGCGTTCGACGGCGAGCCGGAAGATTCGATCCGACTTGAGATCCTCGATCGTTCGGGATCCCGCGATGCGGACAAGCTCCTCGGCATGCCTGAGCATGTCCCAGAGGTACGCCCCGTCGTCGCGATCCGGATCACGCCGCATAGAGAATCCGCCTGGTGGTGATCGCCCGATGACGGATGAACGGGTTTCGCAGCGTCCTGCGCTCGACGAGATCAACGCTCCGTCCACCGAACAGCGCGCTCAGCTCATCCTGCATCGATGGCCAGTCCCAGTAGCTCCACGGAGCATCGGGCGCGAACGCGACCAGCACATCCACATCGCTCTCCGGCCCGAAGTCCTCGCGCAGCGCCGAGCCGAAGATCGCCAGCTCCGTGATCTTCCAGCGCCGGCAGAGCTCGGCGAGTTTCTCTTCGGAGATGTCGAAGGGAAGATCCGTCATCGGGGTCGTCTCGGCGTGGCGAGCCGGCGCCGCCGCTTCACGTCGCCGGCGCTCTTCTGATCAGTCCTCGGAGTCGTCCTTTTCCTCCGCCTCCTCCAGGATCGGGTTCTCCTCGCCGATCGGATAGTCGTGGCTCGGGCTCAGGCCCGCCATCGGGTTGAGGAAGACGTCGCTGTACAGCTCCGCCTCCACATCGGGGAACTCCGAATCCTCGGCGAACTTCACCGCCTCGCGCACCTCGGCCCGCAGCTCCTTCTGCATCTCCTTGTACTCATCCTCGGAGAGGCAGTCGCGATCCTCCATCAGGTGCTTCGCCAGCACATCGATCGAGTCGCGCTCCTGGAACTCCTTCACCTCGTCCTTGGTGCGGTACTTCTGGGGGTCGGACATCGAGTGGCCGTGGTAGCGGTAGGTGATCAGGTTCACGAAGCCGGGGCGCTGGCGGTCGCGCAGGTCGTCGGCGAAGGGCTTGAACTCGTCATAGATATCTCGGATGTCCATCCCGTCGATCTCGATCCCGTCGATGCCGTAGGCGTCGCTCTTCTTGAGCAGGTCGTCGGCCATCGTCGTGCCGCGGGCGATGGAGGTGCCCATCGAGTAGCCGTTGTTCTCGACGATGTAGATCACCGGCAGATCCAGAAGGCCCGCCAGGTTCATCGCCTCGTGCAGCGCGCCCTGGTTGAGCGCCCCGTCGCCGAGATAGCACAGGCAGACGCGCTTCTTGTCCGTCGCCTCCATCACCTCGCGCTCGTATCGCGTCGCGAAGGCCAGCCCCGCGCCCAGCGGCGTCTGGGCGCCGACGATGCCGTGGCCCCCGTACAGATGGTTGGGCTTGTCGAACATGTGCATCGACCCGCCCTTGCCCTTGGCGCAGCCGGTGATCTTGCCGTACATCTCGGCCATACAGAACTTCGGGTCCATGCCGCGGGCCAGCGCGTGGCCGTGGTCGCGGTAGGCGGTGATGACCGGGTCGTCGTGCTCGACGGATCCGATCGTCCCCACCGCGCACGCCTCCTGCCCGGTGTAGACGTGGCAGAAGCCGCCGATCTGCGCATTGGAATACGCCTGCATCGTCCGCGTCTCGAACTCGCGGATGAGCATCATGTCGCGCAGCCATTTCAGCAGCGTCTTGTCGGGGAGCTTGTCGGAGAGGCGCTTCGTCTTCTTCTCCTCATCGGAGGCGACCTGGGCGCTGGGTGGTGCGGTTGTCATGCGTCTGCTCGGGGGGTGGGGCGGGGAAGTGCTTCCAAATGCTCAGGACCGGCTCAGAACAGGCGCCGGCGCCGGGGAACGTCGCCCGGGGGCAGCGCCGTCTGGGGCCGCGGAAGAATCCACTCCGGCCTGCGCGAGTCTAGATCGGGCGACGATGCCCGGCAAATAACTGACAATTCCGCCCATGGCGTTCCCGCGGCCACACTGGCCCGTGAAACCGCCTTCTCCCCCCTCAGTCGCTCTCGACGCTCGATATGGACTCCAGGAACAGGCGGACGTCCGACATCGTGACCATTCCGTCGCCGTTCAGATCGCCCGCGGGATTCGACGTTCCCAGCATCTGCATCAGCAGACCGAGATCCCCTGAATCCACCTGGCCGTCGCCGTTGATATCCAGCGCGCCTCGTGCGAGGCTCCAGTCCGGAACCTCGTAGCGAATCCCGCTCACCTCGCCTGTCGCCTGCGGCTGGAAGAAGGCCGTCACCGCGCCGAAGATCGTCGCCGACTGCTCCGCCGTAAAGCGACCGATCCGCACATAATGCCGGTTGTCGCCGAAGAAAACCGGATCCTGCAGCGTTTCGGCGCCGGCGCCGCCCGCGAAGACGAACCACGTCGCGATCAGCGTCGAGCCCCAGTTGTTCGCCGGCGGCGCCACCGCGAAGCTCACACTCGATGGCGGCCGCACACCTTCGATTGTCAGGTAACTGTCAAAAAGCCAGCAGATGAACTCCGGCGGCAGATCGGGTTCGTCCTCAAGACCCTCCGGCGGCGGGCCGTTGCCGCCGGGATTGTTCTGGCGGAACGACCCATTCTCTATGCGGATGCCGTCCACATCGTTCGATTCGATCAGCACCACCCGGCCCGGCTCGTTGAAACCAAGGTAGAGATCGCCGGTGCGATGATCGCCGAGCAGCGGGCAGTCGCTGTTGTCGACCGGGATCCAGCGCGCCAGTGCGCCCGTCGGATCGTCGGGCGGATCATCCGGACCGCCGTCGTCCGGAGGCGACTGCGTCCAGTTACCGAGCAGGATCGCAAGGTCGGCCGCGTTCACCACGCCGTCGCCGTTCAGGTCCGCAGGGCAGGGCTGCGGCGCGGGAGGACACGGTCCCCAGCTCCCGAGGAGCTGCGCCTGGTCCGCCGCGCCCACCAGGCCATCGCCGGTCAGGTCGCCGATCACCGGCGTCACGATGAAACTGCCCGTCACGAAGTTGGAGCTGTCACCCTCATAGAACGCGATGAAAGTGACTTCCGTCTCAGAGCGCACGATTCCCGGCGTCACCGTGAATGTGCCGCTCGACCGCCCCGGGTCAATCGTGAGCCGCCCCGCGGGCGACGGCGCAACGAGCTGGTTCTGACTCAGCAGTTCGATCCGCACGCCGCCGGATGGCGCGGAGCCAGTCAGGCGCACCGTGCCGGTGACCGGGCGACCCTGCGGCGTGGTCTGTGGATTGAACGTCAGCGACACAATGCCCAGCGGCACGATGTCCAGCGTCGCAGACACCGAGCTTTCACCGCTGACGGCCATAATTTCCGCCGTTGCGGCCGACTCCACCACCTCCGTGGAAAAACTGAACGAAGCCTCCGATTCACCGGACGCAACCGTGATGGAAGCCGGCAGCGAGACGATCTCAGGACTGTTCGTGGTGAGCTGCACGCGGACGCCGCCGATCGACGCCGGCTCGCGGAGCCGCACCGTGCCCACGCCGCTGCCGCCGCCGGCGATCGTTTCGGGTGAAAGCTCCATAGACACAATTTCACCGTTTTGGTCTGATCCCGTCGCGCCTTCCCAGCAGCTCGCGCAGTCAAGCACCGGCACGAACTCGGCCGAGTTCGCGCCCGTCTCCAGGTTGATGTAGTTCACCAGCAGCGCGCCCGATACCGAAAGCTCCGGGCCTCCCGCAGTGAAGCGTCCGATCCACACGTAGAAACGATCGTCGCCGAAGCGCGACGGATCGATCTGCCCCACAGCGCCATCCAGCGTGAACCACACCGCGTTCAGCACGCCGCCCCAGTCCTGCGGGTCCGGCGCGGCGCCGGGCGGGAATGAGGGCTCCTGTCCTCCCAGCGTCAGGAAGCTGTCCTGCGCCACGCAGGGAGAGAACTGCACCACCGAGTCCTGCGGCGGGGCGTTGGATCCGAACCCCGACACGTCCTGATGGAACCGCCCGCCGCTGACGCGCAGCCCGCCCAGCGCGGGGTCCGAGGTCACCACCAGCGCGAGCGAGGGGTCGCGGAAGCTCAGGTACAGGTCATTGGTGCGAAACGCGTCGAGATCCGGGCAGGATCTTGCCGCCACCGGCGCCTCGATCCATCGTGTCTCAACCGCGGGGGATGATGGAGGCGGGGGTGGTCCTTCGTCGTCACCGGATCCGGTATCGAGATTGCCGCGATCGGTTCCAGTGTCTTCACCGGGCGCGGCCGGAGGCGGCGGGGCAGGCCCGTCGCCGCCAGTTCCGTCATCGCCGCCGGCTCCGTCGCCAGGCGCTCCGTCGCCTCCGCCGCCGGGAAACACACCGCCGCCGCCGAGCGGCGTCCGAGCGATGCCTGCGGTCGCGAGTGGCTGGGCATCGTTGGCCTGCGCCGGACTCGATGCGTCGACGCCGCTCGTTCTATCGCCGTCGTTTCCATTGCCGCTTCTGCCAGGCTCTGATCGCCGACGGTCGTCGCCCCGGTCGCCAAACTGGCTGTTTTCACGTCCGCCCAGCGAGCTCTGGAACGCAGAGCGCGCCGCATCGACCTCGGCCCTGCTGGCGCCGCGGTCTTCCGGGCCGCTTCCGGCTTCGGCGATGTCGCCGCCCACGCCCACTTCGCCGGTGTCGGCGCGTGGATCACGCTGGTCGCGCATTTCTCGTTGCGTCGGCCTGCGGCCGGGACGATCGCGCTGCACCCGGGCATCGGGCGTTGCAAATGCCCGCGAGTTCGTGCGCTGTTGCACGGATGAGCGATCCTGCGCCGCCTCTCGCTGGGCCCGGCGGGCCTCAGCCAGCGCCTGCGCCCGATCACGAGCGCGCTGCTGCATGGCGCGACGAGCCGTCTGGTCGCTGAAATCGCGTGCGGCTCGCGATGAGCGCGAGGCGTTGTATGTCGGGTTCTCGGCCCGGTAGGGGTCAATCCGTTCTCCGCGCGAGCGGCTGACCGGGGCGCCGGTGATGAAGTCCGCCGAGCGACGCGATACCTCCGGCTCCTCTTCGATGGAGCCGGTGGCGTCACAGCCACGCTGGAGCATGCCGAACAGCACCGCTCCGAGCAGCAAGCCCGAAATCGTCGCCCACAAAAGCCGGTTCATATCTTCCTTTGACCGATGCCTTTTCTCGACGTCCTGCGCGGAGCGTCTCCGAGACGCGTCTGCACGGGAACAATAGCCCCGGCCAGCCGCAGGAGAAGCGGAAAACCCGCCCCGCCACCTGTTTGGACGCGACCAGCCCGCAGGAGTTCCCCAGAGCGCCTCATTCCCACGCCGATCACGCACCGGGGGGCGCCCGGGAGCGGGTCGTTCGCCGTTATCGGACGCTTACTGGCAGTGGCCCCACCGGCTCAGCAGCTCGGCGAGGTCCTGGGCGTTCACGACGCCGTCTCCGTTCAGGTCGGCGACCGCGTTGGAGGTCCCCCAGTGGCTCAGCATGATCCCGAGATCCTGGGCGTTCACGACGCCATCGCCGTTGAGGTCGCCCACACACGCCTCGGCGTCTGGTCCGTCCACGCGGACACGCATGCGGTACATCTGCACCACGCCGTTCATCGCCGCCACCGAGACGCGGATGTGGTACGTGCCGGCGAAGGGCACCTCGAACTGCACCAATGACTCAGGCTCGCCGAACCCGTTCTCGGCCACCGCCGCCAGCACGTTCCCTACCGAGTTGCGCAGCGAGAACTGCAGGTTGCCGACCGTCTTGGCGTTGAAGTTGCTTCCTGAAGTCGGGCACGAACCATTCGAATTCGGCGCCCCCTGCTCATACGTCGTCCCCACCGGCTCGACCACAATCGTCACCCGGCCCTCGGGAGGCACTACGAATCGGTAGAAGTCGATGTCACTCATGGAGTGAATGCTCACTTCCTCGATGATCACTTCCTGCCCGAAGCCGATCGTGCCGAGCTGGGCGGCGTCTTCCAACCGCTCATTGGGCTCGAAGCGATCGCCGTAGATGTGCTGGGCGCCGCGGATGTCGTCGAGCTGGGGGCCGTCGTATGCGAACGAGATGATCGGCTCCATCAGCTTTTCTTCTCTGACTGGACAGATGTGCGCCAGCCCCAGCCCATGACCGTGTTCGTGCGCAATCGTGTTGCGCAGGAACCGGTAGTCAAGCCAGGCGAAATTCCACTGCTCCGCCGAATCGAGAATCATGTTCCCGCGCAGGCCCTGGGTTGCGTTGGGGTAGTAGTTGAAGGCCAGCACGCCGCTCGGCCCGTCCATCGGGCGCATGGCGATGCGGATCTGACCATGAACCTGATAGTTCGTCGAGCTCCATGCCGCGCCGTTGTCGGGCACTTCCGTGTACTGGATGCCGGTGATTTCGGACCAGCGATCGAACATGTCGCGGAAGATCTGCTTCCACGTCGCACGGCCGCCGGCTGAGGCGTAGAGCGAGTCGAGCGTCTGGTGGATCGTGTTGGTCCCCGCCATGTCGCTGGAGAAGGCGGCGGGAATAAACGTGCCATCGGGCGGGAAGCTGTAGGTGAGCGTGGGCGTCGATCCCGGCGAGAAGCTCCACGAGCTGCCCTCGGCGTTGAACCGCGCCAAATCCCCCTGCGTTGCTTCCGCGATTTCCTGGTAGATGGCCTCCATGTACTCAGGCGATGTGCCGGGCGCGAACAGGGCGCAGCCGTGCTTGGCGCCGTGGGCGCACTGATGGACTCTCGCCGCCCCGCGAAACGCGCCCACCTCCGCGGCCCCGACCGGACACACGTGCGCTGCGACGACCGACGCCGTCGGCCCGTCTGCGTGGTCAAACCCGGACGCGAACGCAGCGCAGAGCGCCACCAGACCGGCCAAGCCGATGCTGACAAAGCCGCAACTACGACCCATGCTCACATCTCCTCCGAAGTATTGCGGCGGTCATATCCCCCCGGCGAAGAGCACCGGGATCCTGATTGGCAGTTTACGGGCAAGCGCCCCAATTTCCAAGAACGATCGCCAGATCTCCTGACCCGACCTGTCCGCTTCCGGAGATGTTCGCGATGCTGCCCATCTCGCCCCATTCACCCAGCACGATGGCCAGGTCCGCGGAGCCCACCTGGCCGTCGCCGGTTATGTCCGCGGGGCAGGGCTCCGCAGGAAGACCGCTCAGGGCGACATCCATCGTGTACACCTGCGCCACCCCGTTGGAGTCCGCCGCGGAGACACGAATGAAGTACTCACCGGCGCCCGGCAGATCGAACTCGACCAGCTCTTCGGCCTCGCCGAAGCCCGTCTGGTTCACACTGGCCAGCACATTGTCGTTCGAATCCCGCAGTGAGAACTGCAGATCCATGATGGTCAGGGCGTTGAATGAGTTCCCGCCGTCGCACTGCTGGGTCTGGGGGCCCTGCACATAGGTAACGCCGATCGGCGACACGGTGATGGTCGCCAGGGCGCCGGAGGGCGCGGTGAAGGAGTAATAGTCCACATCGTTGTTGTTGCGCAGCCCGACTTCCTCCATCGTCGCCGAATCGTCAATGTTCAAGGCGCCGAGGCTGGTGGCCTGACCGGCCGACTGATTGGGCGAATTGCGATCGCCGTAATTGAAGATACCGGCCCGGATGTCATCGAGCTGCGGGCCGTCGAACGAGGTGTTGAGGAACGGCTCCATGAGCTTCTCGCCGACCGCGGGGCAGACATGCAGGAAGCCGAGGCCGTGACCATGCTCGTGCGAGACGATGTTACGGAAGAAGCGGTAGTTGGCGAATGTTGAGCCCCAGTTCTCCGCCCTGTCCAGCACCATGTCGCCGCCGCCGTTGGGGAAGCGGTTGTAGGCCAGAACGCCCCCGGCGCCGTCGATGGGCTTCATGACGATGCGGATATCACCGCGGGTGGCGGAGCCGCTCGAGCCCCAGGACGCCCCGTCATCCGACACCTCGATGTACTCGACACCCGTGATCTCCGTCCACCGATCAAAGACCTGCTTGAACAGATCCTTCCAGAACGGCTCGCCGCCCTGGGAGGCGAAGATGGTGTTGAGGCGGGCGTGGATCTCGTTGGGGGCCGTGGGCTCTCCCTGGATCGCCGCGGGAATCGTCAGTCCGTCGGGAGGAAAGCTGTATGTGAGCGTCCCGGAGTTGCCCTGTCCGAACCATGTGCTGCCCTGCAGGCTGAAGCGAAGATTCTCATCGCCATGAAGCGCCGCCGTCACCTCTTCCACGCGCTCCCAAGGTGTGCCCGGAGCGAAGAGTGCGCAGGATTGCGGCTGGATCATTCCGTCCACCATCCGCTCGACGATCTGGGCCAGTGGATCGTTCGGCGACGGAGGCACGATGGCCTCACTTCGCCCCATCCCCACGCTCGAGATCGCGAACATCGACGCGGCGACGCCGATGCCGGCTGCGATGGTGAATCCAGCTTGCTGCTTCATCTTCTTCTCCTTCGGGATACAAGTCTGCACGAGCGCCCATGGCTCGCGTGTCTTTATCAGCGGCATAGTCCGGGCGATAAGCGCAGCAGCGCCATCAACCAGTTGGAGGCTTCGCCGCCACGGAGCTGCGGATGCAGAGAGAGGGGACGCGTCCTCAGATTCACCTTACGCCAGCCCACGCCATACAGGAAGCGAAAAGTGTGGTGGGGGACGATGGTGGCGTTCTCAGGGCGAAATCTGGATGTTTTCGGACCCTCTCCCACGCCGGCACTGGGCGCCCACGCCCGCCGCTCCGGGCCATTCAACCCGGTGTGTTGTTGCCCCAATAGGAGAGAAGGATCGCCAGATCCTGCGAGTTCACCACGCCGTCGCCGTTGAGGTCCGACAGGCCGACGTCGTCGCCGCTCTGGCCCCATGCGCCCAGGAGCAGCGCCAGATCCTGCGCATTGACCACGCCGTCACGGTTGACGTCGCCGCGGACGCCGAAGACCACATAGACGTCGTAGATCCCGGTGGATGGGAACGTCGCCGGCGAAACCCCGGACGCCGCGGCCCGCAGGCCGCCGAAGACGCGTCCGAGCAGCACCTCGTTCGCGGGCAGCCTGTTCAGCAGGACCTGTCCGTGCTCGTTCGTTGGCAGCGCCGGGTTGAGGACCAGGTCGGCGTTGGTCGTCGGCAGCGGCATGGCGCCCACCACCAGCTCCTCGACGAAGACATCGCCCTCCATCCGGATCTGTGTGATCTCGGTCGTCCACGGAATGTTGAAGAGCCCGCCGACGATGGGCACGAACTGTTCGCCATCCCACGTGTGAGAGGAGAGTCCGGAGAAGAGGATGAAGCGGTTCTCACCTGTTGTCTCGTCGTACAGGCTGACTGCGGGGCACTCGTACTGGTTCATCCGCTGCGTGAACGTGGTGTGATGCACGATGGCGTCGTCGCCGTCGCTGTAGCTCATCGGCGTCTCCCACGCGCCGAATCCGCCGCGGAAGACCCCGCCGGGAATGACGAAGCCCGGCGTCGGCGCGCCCTCGCTGTTTGGCAGCGTCGCGGGAAGGGCGTTCATGTCGCGCCGGCGCAGCGGATCGAAGATGCCGGTCGGCGGCGAGAAGTTGGTCTGCTCATAGGTCTCGACCGGCGCCGTCATGCTGATCGCCGCATCGATAATGTGCGCCTTGATCGCATATTGCTCGAAGAAGGTCTCGGTCGCCTTTCTCCCATAATCGCCAGCGAAATTCGCCCCGCCAAAGAGCACGAAACT
The DNA here is from genome assembly GCA_007693965.1 of Phycisphaeraceae bacterium. GTDB lineage: Bacteria > Planctomycetota > Phycisphaerae > Phycisphaerales > UBA1924 > RECQ01. Next base: position 64,689 of record RECQ01000033.1, read on the forward strand.
ATCTCCCATGCGCACGATGCGAGCTCCCGTCACCTGGCATGCATCGCACTGTGTCACCTGGAAGGCCGACGCCGGCAGCGGATCTCCATCGCGCAGCGCCACGCGCACCGCATCGAGATCCACCGCCGTCACGCTGTCGCGGGTGTGCCAGTCGTCGCCGGCGAGGTTGGGCCCGTAGCCGCCGTAGATGTACAGCGTGTGTCCGAACTGGACCGACGCGGCGTTGGTCACGCGCAGCGCCTCACGCACCGCGTCCGGAAGATGTCCGATCGAGCCGCTGAACAGCTCGTTCGTCTCCAGATCGAACAGGTGTGCTTCGTCGCTGAAGACGGTGGTGGGAAAACCGATCTCCGTCCCGTTCTGCAGCACGCCGTGCATGCCCATGCCCGAGATGCCGCAGAAGAACATCACCTCGTGCCCGACTTCGCCCGCAACGTAGGAATGCAGCGGCGTGAAGTCGGCGCTCGACGTCTCGATTCGGAAATTCAGTGGCTGCGCCGTCGAGGATGCGCTCCCGAGCGCTGACACCGCCGCCGCAACGACTGCCATGCAACACAGCCGCGACACACATCGACTCTTCATGACAAACTCTCTCCGCTCACGCAGCCGCATCCCGGGTCGTCGCGTCGCACATACAGCGCGGCGGCCGGGAAGAACCGAACAGTAGCCCTGTCGGTCGCCGCGGACGTCAACGTGAGCGGGTGATGAGGCGGCGCCGGGGCGCCTTGTGAAGGCCGATGGTTCCCGGACCTCAGCCCGAGCCGTCTCCGCCCTCGCCCTCCGCCTCGTCCGGCGTCAGCCACTTGCCGTCGCGGAAGACCGGGCGCCGATCGTTGGCGGGCCAGCCGGTCCATTCCACATATTTCTCACGAAGCCGCTTCGCCAGCTCGCGCGGGTCCTCATCCTTTTCCGGTGGATCCATCACCGGCATGAAGCGGATCCGCGTCCGGCTGCGCCGCCAGAAGCTGCCCCACGCATGCTCCGCCTGCGGCGTGTCCTCGATGATCACCGGCAGAATCTTCGCCCCCGCACGCGTCGCGAAGACACCCACACCCGGCATGAAAGGCAACACCTGCTTCGCAGGCCGCTCGATGTACGCCTCGGGAAAGACGCCGATCACGCCCCGATCCCCCAGATGGGCCATCGCCTTGCGGACGCCCGGGCTACGCCGCATCCGCCGGTCCACGAAGATGATCCGCATCCACCACCACAGCGGCTCAAGGGCCGGCACGCGCATGTCCTCCGCCATGATCCAGCGGATCTCGAACCGGCACGCCGCCTGGAGCAGAATCGGATCGATCCCCGCGGTGTGGTTCGAGACCAGAATCAATGGCCCCGGACGCCTGTCGCTTGGAATGTTCTCCCGACCTTCCACATGCACGCGATGGACCAGCCGGGCGTAGCTGCGTGCGGCGAGCCACAGCGCGCCGGCGCCGGGCGACCCCGACCGAGGCGAAATCCGCGCCAGACCGATCAACACACCCGCAAGAGCCGCGAGCCCCAGCGTCGCCAGCAGAATGATCATCCCCGATGACATCGGGCAGCATGTTAGCGGCTACTTGCAGCGGGCGCCCGGCCAGTCGAGCCTCTTCAGGATGCTCAGCCGTAGATCTGCTCGCGTTCGGCCCCCTGGCAGCGCTCCTCGGCCTCAGTTCCGCCTGCCACTCGCCCCTGCACCGCGCGCTCGACGTCCCCTGCGAAGTCGCCGCGGCGAACCCAGTCGCGATCGGGCTCATAGCCCAGGGCCACGAGCGCATCGCCGGCGAGATCGTCGAAGACTTCCGCGGCGTCGCGCGAGAAGTGGTTCCGCCAGTCGCCCACAGCGCCCTTGCGGATGTAGTGGCCCCGGTCCTCCTGGCCCTCGCTCCGCCCGGTCATGCGCTTCATGGAAAAACGCTCGACGGCCTCGTGGATGCGAACCTCGGGCACATCTTCGCGTCCGATCTCGCGTAACACACGCTGCAGGGCGCCGGCGCAGTCATTGCGGAGTTCGGAATAGCTGACGAAGGAGAAGAGCGGCCGGCCGCGCGCGGGCAGCCACGATTCGACGTGCCGGGCCCAGTTGAGCCGGGCGCCACGAGGATTGCGAAAGGCGTTCTCGATGAATTTTGGCAGCAGCTCGACGGTGTTCTCGGGGTCAAATCCCTTGCCGAAGAGCCGGTCGAACTCGCGGGCCTTCTCGCGGGCCCACGGCGACTGACCGCGGCTGATGTGCAGCATGGTGTGGAAGAAGTACGACACCATCACATCGCGCCCGTCACGATGGAGGTAGACGCACCGGCTCAGCCGCGGCGAGTAGCCCCAATGATTCTGAATTACGCAGGAGAACCCGAGCGGAAATATTGATCGCTGAGGAAATGGGAGCTGCATCGCATCCGCCAGCATCCGCGACAGCCACGTGCCGCCGGACTTTGGATATTCACTGACGTAGTAGAACGGGAACGCATCGCCGCGCGACACAGCGATCACACGCGTGGACGCATGCGCGAGACGCTGCATCAATCCCCTCGCAGTCGCCATGGACTTCTCCTTGTACTCAATGGGACGCACTGACATCGAATCATGCCAGAAAGCCCGCATGATGAGACTACGCCTTCGCACGGACAACTCTAACGCGCACCGGCGAAATTCACCCGAATTAATCCCGATCTGACCACAAAACGCTTCGGCGCCTGGGCCGACGTGTGAGAACCCACATCTGGCGCCCGGTGAACGCCGGTGAATTGCCGGTTTCATGGGCTCTTCGTAGTCTGGTGGCGTTCGGCCCCGCGTTCTCGCCGCCCGTACGCCCGCCGCGGCTGCTTCGACTATTTCGGTCACCCACGCCTCCGACCGCCCACGGAATCCCCGCGCCCGATGCCCAAGCGCCAAGACATCCGCACCATCCTCATCATCGGCTCCGGACCGATCGTTATCGGGCAGGGGTGCGAGTTCGACTATTCCGGCGTCCAAGCCTGCAAGTCCCTCCGCGATGAGGGCTACCGCATCGTTCTGGTCAACTCCAACCCCGCCACCATCATGACCGATCCGGGCTTCTCGGATCGCACCTACATCGAGCCCATCACCCCCGAGTCGGTCGTCAAGATCATCGAAAAGGAACGCGCCCGCGGCGAGCCCATCGACGCCCTCCTCCCCACCCTCGGAGGCCAGACCGCCCTCAACTGCGCCTGCCGCCTGTGGGACTCGGGCGAGCTGCAGCGCCTCGGCGTCGAGATGATCGGCGCCAGCCGCGAAGTCATCCACCGGGCCGAGGACCGACAGGCCTTCAAGCTGGTGTGCGAGTCCGTCGGCCTCAAAGCGCCGCACTCTCGCGTCGTCGAAACGCTCGAAGACGCCCGCGCCTTTCTCGACGAAGTCGGACTCCCCGCCATCATCCGCCCCGCCTTCACCCTCGGCGGCGCCGGCGGCGGCGTGGCCTACAACAGCGCCGAGTTCGACGAGATCGTCACCCGAGGCCTCCGCGCCAGCATGATCGGGCAGGTGCAGGTCGATCAATCCTTGCTCGGGTGGAAGGAGTATGAGCTCGAGGTCGTCCGCGACCGCAAGGACAACTGCATCATCGTCTGCGGCATCGAGAACATCGACCCCATGGGCGTCCACACCGGCGACTCCATCACCGTCGCGCCCATCCTCACGCTCACCGACAAGGAATACCAGCGACTCCGCGACGGCGCGATCGCCATCATGCGCGCTGTCGGCGTCGAGACCGGCGGCAGCAACGTGCAGTTCGCCGTCAACCCCGCCGATGGCGAGGTCGCCGTCGTCGAGATGAACCCGCGCGTCTCGCGCAGCAGCGCCCTGGCCAGCAAGGCGACCGGCTTTCCCATCGCCAAGATCGCCGCCAAACTCGCCGTCGGCTACACGCTCGACGAGCTGCGCAACGACATCACCGGGACCACCAGCGCCTGCTTCGAGCCCACGATCGACTACATCGTCACCAAGATGCCGCGGTGGACCTTCGAGAAGTTCCCCGAGGCCGACGAAACACTCACCACGCAGATGAAGAGCGTGGGCGAGGCGATGGCCATCGGACGAACCTTCAAGGAGAGCCTGCAGAAGGCGATCCGCTCGATGGAAGTGAAGCGCTTCGGCCTCGGCCTCGACCGCAACGACAAGTGGCTGGCCCACAAACGCCGCGAGGAAGCCGGTCTGCCCGGCGAGCCCGATGAGCCGTGGCCCGTCGATGAAGAAAAACTCACGCGCAAGCTCGCCGTCCCCTCGCAGGGGCGCCTCTACTACGTCCGCTACGCCTTCAAGCTCGGCCTGTCGCTCGAACGCATCCACGAGCTGACGAGAATCGACCCCTTCTTCCTTGACGAGATCAAGCAGCTCGTCGAGTTCGAGGATGTTCTCTGCGAGCACGAGGCGCTGGAAGACCTGCCCCGCGAGACGCTGCTCGAAGCCAAGCGCCTCGGCTACTCCGACGCCCAGCTCGCGCACCTCTACCTCGGCGAGATCAGCGCCGATTCGATCCTGCGCGTGCGCCGACACCGCCAGTCGCTGGGGATCGAGTGCGTCTACAAGCTCGTCGACACCTGCGCCGCCGAGTTCGAGGCGATCACGCCCTACTACTACTCGACGTACGAAGCGGGCTACGCGGCCGACTCAAGCTCGAAGAGTCCGGCCACCACCGAAGACGAAATCCGCATCACCGACCGCAAGAAAGTCATCATCCTCGGCGGCGGGCCCAACCGCATCGGCCAGGGCATCGAGTTCGACTATTGCTGCGTCCACGCCGCCTTCGCCGCCCGGAAAGAAAACTTCGAATCGGTGATGATCAACTCCAACCCGGAGACCGTCTCCACCGACTACGACACCAGCGACCTCCTCTTCTTCGAGCCCCTCACACTCGAAGACACGCTCAACGTCATCGAGCGCCTGCACGGCGCCCCACTCGGCGAACCCGGCCACATCCACGGCGCCATCGTGCAGTTCGGCGGCCAGACGCCGCTGAACCTCGCCGCCGGCCTCGTCAAGGCCGGCGCGCCAATCATCGGCACCAGCCTCGACTCGATCGACCTCGCCGAGGACCGCGAGCGCTTCCGCGGCCTGCTCGAAAAACTCGGCCTCGAACAGCCCCCCAGCGGCATCGCCTACTCCATGGAGCAGGCCCTCGAAATCGCCGAGCGCGTGGGATATCCCGTGCTGGTGCGCCCCAGCTACGTCCTCGGCGGCCGCGGCATGGAGATCTGCCCCGACGAACGCGCCATGCGCCAGTACATGGCCAAAGCAGTCGATGTCTCCGAGCTCGACAAGGCGCCCGTGCTGGTCGACAAGTTCCTCGACGAGGCGACCGAGGTCGATGTCGATGTCGTGGCGGACTTTGTTCCCCTTGGCGCCGGCGCCGCGAAGGACGGCGGCCGCCGCGCTCTTGTCTGCGGCGTGATGGAGCACATCCAGCAGGCCGGCATCCACTCCGGCGACTCCTCCTGCACCATCCCGCCGCGGTCGCTCCCGAGGCCCCTCGTCGAGCAGATCCGCGCCATCGCGCGCACGCTCGCGGAGGGTCTGCGCGTCAACGGGCTGATGAACGTGCAGATGGCGGTGAAGAACGATCAGATCTACATCCTCGAGGTCAACCCCCGCGCATCCCGCACCGCGCCCTTCGTCAGCAAGGCCAAGGGGATCGCGTGGCCGCTGGTCGCCGCCCGCGTGATGATGGGGCGCACGCTCGCCGAGCTCGGCATCGAGGAGCGCCCCGACACCGGCTATTACTCGGTTAAGGAATCGGTCTTCCCCTTCGACAAGTTCCCCCGTGTCGACTTCGTCCTCGGCCCGGAGATGCGCTCCACCGGCGAGGTGATGGGCATCGATCCGTCGCTGCCCATCGCGCTGGCGAAGGCGGAGATGGCCTCGGGCACAAAGCTGCCCATGTCGGGCAACGTCTTCCTGAGCGTGCGCGAGATCGACAAGCCCCACATCGTCGAGACCGCCCGGGCCCTGGCCTCGATGGGCTTCGGCCTCTACACCACCCGCGGCACCGCGGAATACCTCGCCCGCCACTCCGTCAAGACGACGCCCCTCAAGAAGATCGCCGAGGGCGCCCGCCCCAACGTGGCCGACATGCTCACCAGCGGCGAGATCCACCTCGTCATCAACACCCCCACCCGCACCGGCTTCGCCACCGACGAAGGCAAGATCCGCGCCACCGCCGTGCGCCTCGGCGTCCCCATGATGACCACCGCCACCGGCGCCGAAGCCATGGTCCGCGCCATCCAGGCCCTCCGCGCCGGCGACTGGACCCCCTTCGCGCTGCAGGACTACGAAGAAATGGCGAAAGAAGCCGCGGGACGTGCGGCGCCTGCTTCTGTGTGAGCCGGGGAGGGGGAATCACCACAGAGGCACAGAGACACGGAGAGGGGAGAGGGGAGTGGGGAGTGGGATTGCTTGGGTCGATGCGGGCGATAACGCTCGATCGGCGAATTCCCGAGCGAATCCTAGAGCGAATCCCTTGTGGTTGACGACTCAACAGCGTTCAACAATTCAAAGACGCCGAGGCTGAGTCCGCGAAGCCTCGGAAGCGACGCCCGCGCCCGGCATGCGCCTTGGCACGAGGCGTACACAGCGCTCTTTGTTGGGCATCACGCAGTATCTCATCGAATCGGCGGCATCAGACCAGCGTCGACGATCATTGTCCCCATCGGCGCATCCGAGGACTGTGGGGGGTCGAGTTATTCAGAAGATATAACCGACTGCTTCGAGCGATCACACAAATATAGCATAGAGAATTGTCGCCACAATCGAGTATACCGCTGTCGGCATCGCCATAGCCAGAAGAATACGATTCTTGTACTGCGCAAAAAATCCTGGGTATCTTGTGCCATACCAAATTGGCATGGTGACCAAAGTCAGAAGAAATGTTACCGGCGGTAACGCGGCGAAGATCCAAAACAAACCAAAGCTTACGTCGCCTGGTCCTAATTGTTGTTGGTACATTTGCAACAGCGTGGGCATACGTCACACTCTACCTTCATATTGGCGGGTGACCCGACCCGAATTCGGATCCCGCGCCCATCGACCAACTCTCGGGCGCCACACCCAACAATGAAGAAAGTCGGACGTGGCGTCCCGCAGTACTGAGTAACCAATTGACCGTATCCGAATCCGCGCCCTCAGACCAACTTCGCTGATCAGCGTCCCCGTCAGCACGCCCGACTCGGAAGACCTCGCTGGGCATGCCACCCGCCACCCACCCCCTCATCCCCTCACATCTCCCCTCTCCGAGCCTCCGTGCCTCTGCGGTTTTTCCCAGATTCGCCCCAGCGCCCCCCGACCCACCGGCGTCTTTCCTGCGAAGGATCAACCGATGGGACTGCCGATGGGCCGCATCATGACGCCAGCCGACACGCGGGAGCCGGATTGGGCCGACTTGTCCCTGAAGCTCCGCGACATGGCCCGGGCTCTCGTGGGGGCGCGGGGCGAGGACGCCGCGGACGAGCTGGCCCAGCGGACCATCGTCCGCCTGATGGTGAAAAGGCCCGACCGCGCCGACCATCTCGGCTACGCCCGGACCACCATGGTGCGCCTGTGGCTGGATGAGCAGCGCTCGGCGAAGCGCCGCCTGGCCCGGATGGCCGTGTGGGCGCGCACGGCGCCGACGCGGACACGCGACGCCGATCGGCTGGACGAGTCGGAGCGCACCGAGCGGATCCGCCGGCGCATCGAGCGCCTCCCCCCCACCCAGCGGGCGGCGCTGGCCATGCGCATCGTCGGCGGCATGAGCAGCGCCCGGATCGCCGAGGCGCTGAACATGAGCGAAGCCGCTGCGAGATCCGCGCTGCACGTCGCCCGCTCGCGCCTGCGCGAAGAACTGGAGGCTGAATCATGAACCGCGACCATGCGCACACCTGGAGCGATCTCGATGTCGAGCGCTACCACGACGGTGACATGCCCGACGATCTCGCTCGCGCTTTCACGCGCGATCTGATGGCCGATGCAGCGCTGCGGGCGCGTCTGGACGCGGTCCGGCGCGTGGATGAGGTCGCCCGCGCTGCGCTTCTGGCGGCGCCAGCAGCGCGCACCGCGCCGCCTCGGCCGCCCATCCGGCGCCTCATGGCCGCCGCCGCCATGATTGCGCTCGTCGCAGGCGCCGGCCTGGTCACATGGCGTTTCACCACCGCGCCGGCGCCCTCGACCGCGGGCGAATCGCAACTGATCGCGCAGGACGACACGGCGCCGCCGGAAGCGCCGGCGCCGCGCACGGGGCCCTTCCGGCCCGGCGATGTCGTGCTGACAATCACCCATCGCCCGGGCGCCGCCCCTTCATCGTCTTCGCGAGCCCCGGCGCCATCGCGTTCCGTCGCGGCTCCGAGCACGGTTGATGAGCTGGACGCCGCCCTCCGCCGCGGCGATGCGCTGCACGCCATGCGGCTTCTGAACGAGCGCGACGCCGACGGCGCCGGCCTCGAGCGCATCGGCGCGCTGTTTCTCTCCGCCGACACGGCCCGGGAGGCGCTCGACATGCTTCCCCCCCAGCGGCGTCTCGACGCCATCCGCATCTGGGCGGCGCGTCCCGCACTGCGTCCCGTCGTCTTCCCCGCCTTCGCCGACATGCTCGCCGACCCCGCCACCGCCGACGCCGCCCGCGCCCTGCGCCGCGAGCTGGCCGACATTCCCGAGCTCCGCCCCTGGCTGGCGAGCTACGCCTCGCGCTGAAAAACAGACACGAATCACCGCGGCGGCCCGGCCGCAGCCATCGACGAACAATCCTGATCACCATCCAAGGAGTTCACCCATGAAGACCGACACACGCCCATTCCGCGCGCTCTTCCCGCTCGCCCTCGCCCTCCTCGCCATCGCCATGATCGCGCCGGGCGCCGCCCGCGCCCAGGACGACAACGCAACAGACGAACAGAACGACGAATACGTCTGGCCCGAGCTGCGCGTCCACCACGTCGGCGATCTGCCGGTCTTCGATCGAGATCGCTTCCAGGACCCGGTCGATGTCGCCATGTATCTCAGCGGCGAGTTCTATGCGATGAACGCCCGCAAGCTCGGCCCCGGACTCATCGCCATCTACGAGCCTCCGGAACACCAGGCCGCCTTCGCCGAGATGATGAACAGCCTCCGCGCCGCCCGCGGCGAGCCCGTCGCGCTGCGCATCGCGATCCGGAGTCTGAACGCTGATGAGATCGAGGGCGTACAGGTCGGGAGTCCGGCTCCTGCCGGCGTCGGACGGGTTGTGCTCGAGCATCAGCAGGTGGCGCATCGGGGGCTGCCCACCAGGATGCACAGCACGAAGCAGCGATATTACGTCTCCGACTACAGCCCCGTCGTCGGCTCCGGCGCTGTGGGCCACAATCCGACGGTCGCCACCGTCAGCGACGGCCTCGCCCTCACCGTCTACGCGGGTGTGGGCCGCGACGAGCGCACGGATATGCACATTGATGGCGAGCTCACGCGTGTGCTGATGAACGACCACCATCCCGCTGCGATCGCCGCCGTCGCCGACAACGCCACGCTCCATCTTCCATCCATCGATCGGCGTTCGATCACCAGCGCCGTCTCTCTGCGAGATGGTGAAGAAACCATCATCGCCATCGTTCAGTCTCCGGAAAAGGAGAACGGCGTCCTCGCCATCACCGCGACTGTCCGGGCGCTTGGCAACTGAGCCGGGCCGGCGCCGGCGCATCACCGTCATTCGATCTGACTCGGCCGCCCGCCGCGCCCGCGGCGGCGTGCCGATTGGAGACGCGCAATCCCGCACATCATCCCAACATGCCGGCGCCAAGGGTCAAAAAGCGCTCTTTCGATGCGACAGTTCAGGGAATTTTTGATTGGCGCTGCGGGTAATTTCGGGTAGCGTTCCTTATCAGGATTCCGCTGGCCTCGCACCGCCTGCGTCACGCCTGATCGCACAGTTCGCATTGGGAGAAGGAGAGAAAGACATGTTCTGTCGTCGCACGAGCGCCCTCGGCGCTGGTCTGTTCGCAGCCTGCCTTGTCACCGGCGCCGCCCACGCCACGATCACACCGTGGTTCTCCGACCTGCTCCGCGATGGCGAGCCCGCGGGTCGGATCGAATTCACAATCGACGAATCCGACCCCCGCTTCGGCCAGCCCATGAGCGCGGTCGGCGACACGATTCCCTACTTCCTTCCCCTCGAAATCTCGCTCACGGTCTTCCCCGGCTTCGCCCCGGAGAACGCGACGGTGAACGCGGGCCTGACCTATGACATCGGCGACAACGCTTTCGGCGACATCTTCGGCTTCCGTCCCGATGCGCTGCCTGACTTCCCCGCCTCGTCGCTGATCGAGTTCTTCGACCTCGCCGCCGGCGATGGAATCTTCACGTGGACCTTCGGCTCCGGCGGCTTCAACCCGGACACCGTATTTCTCAACGGAATGAGTTGGGGCTTCGTCGACATCGAGGGGGGCGAGTCCAGCACCGTTTTTCTCGACATGACGCCCCCGGCCATCGTGCCGACGCCCGGCGCCCTGGCTCTCGCGTCGCTGGCGCTGCTCAGTCTCGGCATCGGGCGGCGTCGCTGTGGTGGTCTCGCCTGAGCGCCGCTACCCTCATGGCATGCCCGCACGCATCGCCATCGTCGCCATGCTCCTTGCCGCCGCGACAGCCCTGACCGGCTGCCACAGCGCCCCCACGCTCCGCGTCATCGACGCTGAGATCACCGAACAGACCGACGACGGCTTCGTCGTCACCTTCCACCTCGAAGGGCTGAACCCCAACGACGACCCGCTCCCGCTGCGCCGCGTGAACTATTCGCTCTCACTGGACGGTCGGCGCGTCTTCGAGGGCGTGCGCTCTCCCGAGGCGACGCTGCCCCGCCGCGGCGTGCAGCGCTTCAGCCTTCCCGTCGCCACGCCGCGCGATGTCTGGACCCCGGAGCAGCTCGGCGCCGGCGCCAGCTACACGCTCCGGGGCGAGCTGACCTACCTCGCCCCCGGCGCCTTCGCTGAAGTTCTCTTCGACGCCGGCGTGCGCAGGCCCACTGTCTCATTCCGCTCAAGTGGGGAATTCAGCGCACTCGAATCCATCCCCGACGAGCCTGCGGCGCCACCGGAATGAGCCCAGACACCCGCGACGATCATCCGCTCCCCCTCCTGCCGCAGCGTGACTCCCGCGGCCACAAGGGTGATTTCGGAACCGTCGCCATTGTCGGCGGGCGCGTGCACGCGGACATCACCATGCTCGGCGGCCCCGCCTTCAGCGCGCTGGCGGCGCTGCGATCCGGCGCGGGGCTCGTGCGACTCGCCCTACCCGCGCCGATTCTCAACGCCGCCCTCACGCTGGCGCCCTCCGCCACAGGCGTCGCCCTGCCCATCGACCACGAGAGAGAAGTCGTGCCGCGCGAGGCGGCGGTCATCCTCGATGGTCTGCTGGCGGAGGCTTCTTGCCTTGCGATCGGGCCCGGGCTGGGGCTGGGGGCGGCGCCGCGGGCGCTGACGCTCCGCGCGGTGATGCAGGAAGAGACGCCCGTCGTCGTCGACGCCGATGCGCTGAACAACCTCGCCGAAACGCCCGAACTGCAGCGCGATTTTCATGCCCATGCCATCATCACCCCCCACCCCGGCGAATACCGGCGCCTGGCGCGGTCGCTGGAGATAGACGAGGACCCCGTGTCGCCCGACGCTCGACCCGCCGCGGCGGAGCGGCTGGCGCAGTTTCTCGGCTGCATCGTCGTCCTGAAGGGCGCGGGCACGGTGGTCAGCGACGGGCATCGCACCTGGGTGGACGATGCGCACAACGCCGCCCTCGCCACCGCCGGGACCGGCGATGTGCTCACCGGAATCATCGCGGCCCTCGTCGCCCAGCACCACCGCGACCCGCTCATCGCCGGTGAACGCTCCATCCCCAGCGAACGGCGCGGCGGGCTGAGCCTCTTCGACTGCGCCCGCATCGCCGTCCGGGCCCACGCCCGCGCCGCCGACGCATGGACCGCGCGAACGGGGGCGTCCAGCGGACTGCTGGCGATGGATCTTGTGGACGAACTTCCCGGTGCGCTCCAGTCATTGCGAACTGCGGATCGCGGCTGACGCCTGTCTGCATCGGAATTTTTCAGACGTCGATCGGTCGGACGCCGCCGGGCGCGGCCGATGTGAATCTTTCGAAATCTCCATTGAACCAGGCCGCAGCGACGACGACCTACCAGTGGAGGCCACTCGTGCAGCGAACAGCGGAGCACATTCTTGATGAATCACTCGTGCTCCGCTCGAAATCGGGCGACGCCTCAGCCCACACCGAGCTGATCGAGCGATGGCATCCGCGGCTGTACCGCCACGCGCGCCGGCTCGTCGATCATGTCGACGCTGCCGAGGAGGTCATGCAGGAATCATGGCTGGCGATCGTGCGCATGCTGTCGCGTCTGGACGACCCCGCCCGTTTCGGACCGTGGGCGTACCGCATCGTGACCAACAAGTGCGCCGACTGGACCCGGCGGCGCGCGCGAGATCGGGCCCGCGGCCTGCACAACGCCAGCGATCCCGAGCACGCGATTGCGAGCGAACGCGCCGCCGAGGAGCCCGGAGCGGATCAGCGGCGAATTGAATCTGACGCGCTTCTCCGGGCGATGCGCCAGCTCTCCCCCGAACACCGGGCGACGCTCGCACTGCATTACATGGAGGAGATGCGCATCGCCGAAATCGCAGTCGCCACGGGCGTCCCTGTCGGAACCGTGAAATCCCGCCTGCACCACGCGCGCGAACGTCTGCGCGCGATCATCGAACAGTCAGAAAGGAAAGAGCCATGACAGACCGTGTGGACGAGTTCATTCGTCAATCATTGCGCATCGAGGATGAGGAGCTGCTGAAGGATCTTCCCGAGGCCGGCATCACCGGACGGCTGTTCACCGCGTTGCGGCGGATGCCGCTCTGGGCGCGCTGGTTCGTGCTGGCGGGCGGAATCGTCCTGCACATCGTCATGATCTGGTTCATCATCCGCTTCTTCAACGCCACCGAGACACAGGAGATGATCGCCTGGGCGACCGGGTTCCTCTTGATCACGATCTTCATCGTCGCGATGAAGATCTGGGTCTGGATGCAGATGGAGAAGTACGTGATCCTGCGCGAGCTCAAACGCCTCGAGCTTCAGATCGCGCGGCTCGCGGAGCGCGAGGGCTCGTGACGCGGCGCCGGCGCGGCGGGCGGGGAATTCCCTCGCTCGCGCTTCGGGCTCGTTGCGGGGCGCCCGCTGCCCATCGCCGGCCTGCACCCGCTAGACTCGCACGCATCGACCACCTCTCGCTCCAACCCGGCCCGCCCGAGATCGACACCGATCGCCTGCTGCTCATCGTCACCGGCGCCCACCTGCGGGCCGAGAGCGCCGACAGGCCGCTGGCGTATCACCTGCGCGATCGCATCTTCGAAGAGCTGTGCCGTCGCTGCGGCGTCGATGAGGGCGATCACCCCTTTACCGTCATGGTCTGCTCCGACGTGTGGTACCTGAACAACGACGACCTGCGCGACTGCCCCACCATCAGCATCGGCGGCCCGGGCGTGAACGCGCTGGGCGCCTTCCTCGCCGACAAGCTCCCCAGCGCCTTCGTCGTCGAGGATGTCCTGATGGTGCAGATCGACCTGGACTACGACGATGTGATCGCGTCGTGCTGGGGGGTCGACCACACCACGACCGTCGCCGCGGTGGATGCGTTCTGCGAGAAGTATCTCGTTCAGTTCATCGATGAGGCGACGAGGCGGATCGAGACGGCGTAGCGCAGGGCCGCCAAATTCGAACCTCGCATATCCAACGGGCTTCAGGCTGACGCAGGCAATTGCGTCGTCAACCGAATTCCACTTTGATATCGCTGCACTGATCGGTTCATCATGTGAATCACCGAAGAGCTCCGATTCACAAAGATACATTGCGACTGCAATGCTTGAAGTGGAAACTGCTCGAGCAAGTTCATCACCAGCGCGTTGGCATAGGAGGGCGTCATGATTTGAACGACAGCCATATCGATATGCACTACCTCTGAGATGGATAGTGCAGCGACTATTCGATTGGCCAACGCCTCGCCTTCGCTGGCAGATCGAAGTGACGATGTTTCCAAGCGGATGTCCACTGCAATCGCTCCCTTCGACTCAGAGTATTGCCTCGACCGAGGAGATCGACAAGGACGAACCTGTGAAATACCGAATATTCACCAGACAACCCTGAAATCGCGTGCGCAAGGTTCCGATAACAGGGTGTTCACCCGGAGTGTAAGTGACCCAACAGTCTCCGCTCAGAACTGTCAATTCGCCTCCGCCACTCTCGCAATATCTGCGAATTTCATAGAGCCCGGCGCCGCTGTTCGGCTGACCCCGAAGGTTTGACTGCCCTGCCGGCGTGCCCGTCACCCCATCCTCCATCGCTAGCAAAATCGCCTCGCGATCGGTTCTGACATGCGAGTGTTTTGGATTAGACGCCAAATGTGAGCGGATCGACTTCCCCAGATCAAGCACTGCTACTTCAATACATTCGATTTTCGGGAACGCCTGACCAACAACTATGCAGTCAATCGGGGACTCGGCATGTGTGAGTCCATTGAGAATCACCTCGTCAAGACACCCCGCCATATGACTGAACATCCCAGCCGCAAGATCTGCACGGGGCGCAAGCACTTCAAGTATCCGCTCCCCTTCATCACCCGGAGGCCACTTCACCCTGTTCGCAGGAATATTCGTGTCTCGATGTGTCTCCGCTCCTTCCTCTTGTGAGAAAAATGACTGAACACCGAGTCGTCTCAGATGCTCTGCGCATTCTGTATTCTTCGGGGGAATCAACTCAACTGAACTTCCGTTCGACTTCGCAAGCTCTGCCAATCCGCACAAACATGCGACAGTATATGGCTTGAGATGATTACAACCAGACAAATCAACCACATCTGCAACTTGATGCATCGCTGTTCGCCTCAGGACGTCCCAAGCGAGCGCCGCAGAATCTCCATCGGAAAATCTTCCCGCGTCTGGCCGCTGATCGACTTCGAATAGCTTCTTCATGGAATGTCAATTGAGTGTGCGTTCAATGTACGCGATGAAATGGATGAACGTACAACAATATAGATTCATCCCAATTCTGGCATTCGTCACTTCCCCACACAAAAACTCGCAAAGATCCGCCCGATCACATCATCCGGCGGCACCGCGCCCGCGATCTCGCCGATCGCGTCCAGGGCACGGCGCATCGACTGGGCCGCCAGCTCGGCGCCAGACAGATGGCGCGACCCCGCATCCGGCGCCGCAAGCGATCGCGCCTCGCCCAGGCCCTCCCGGGCCCGCTCCAGGGCGCGCTGGTGGCGAGGCAGGAGCGTCATCGTCGCCGCGCCCTTGGAGGTCTGGGCCGCATCGGCGATGGCGCGGCGCAGGGCGCCGAGGTTCCAGCCGTCGAGAGCGCACACGGAGAGCGGGGAAGAGTTCTGAGTGTTGAGTTCTGTGTTCTGAGTTCTGTGTGCTGTGTTCTGAGTTCCGGGATCGGCGTTTCCGATTCCCGGCAAGTCCGCCTTGGTGCGCACGCGCAGTGTCGGTTTCTGTTCCGGCAGCGCGATGCCGAGCTGGAAGCGTCCGTCGGGGTCGCAGAGGATGAGGACGTCAGCGCGTTCGATCGCCTCGCGGGCGGCGCGCTGCGATGCTTCATCGGCGCGGGAGCGGGCGCCGATGGCCTCATCGAGGCCGGCCAGGTCCACCAGCCGCACGGCCAGGCCCGGCGCTGCGGCGTCCTGCGCCAGGTCCAGCGTCTCCTCGATCGCATCGCGCGTTGTGCCCGGCGCTTCCGACACCACAGCGCGGCGCCGGCCCAGCAGCGCATTGAAAAGCGTCGATTTACCCGCGTTGGGCGGACCGACCAGCGCCACGACGGGCAGCGCATCGGACGATTCCGCCGCCCCGGCGCCGGCGAGCCGGCCATCAATTTCTTCCAGCAGCGCATCGAGTCGAGCCAGAAGATCGTCGGGCGAGATCGCCACCACATCTTCCTGGTCGGTGAAGTCGACGCCCGCCTCGACCAGCGCCAGGGCGCCGGCGAGCTCGTCCGCCATGCGCCGGTAAAGCGCCCCCACCTCGCCGGAGCGAAGTCTCGCTCCCGCATCGAGCTGCGCCTCGTTGGCGGCGCCGATCGTCAGCGCCACGCCCTCGGCCTGCTCGATGGTGAGCCGCCCGTTCAGGAATGCCCGGGCGGTGAACTCGCCGGGATCGGCGATGCGCACGCCCTCGATCGCCAGCAGCGCGCCCAACAGCCGCTCCAGCAGAGCCGGATTTCCGGGAAGTTGAAACTCGGCGCTGTCTTCGCCGGTGTACGACGACGGCGCCGCGAAGCGCACCAGCAGCGCGGGCAGCGAAGGCGGCTCAGGCGCCTCCACGAGCCCGAAGCGCGAGCGAGGGAATGAGACACGTACGCGCGCCACCCCGCGCTTCCACGTTGTGAGTTCCTGATTCCCAGAGTCGGTGACAATCGAGCGCACAACATCCGGCGTCGCCGACCCGGAGATGCGGATCATCGCCCGCGCCGAGCGTCCCGACGCCGAGGCGACGGCGACGATGGTGTCGCCCTGGCGCATATCACTTCTTCTTCCGGTCGCGTCCCTTGTAGGGGCTGCCTTCGCGCTCGCGTTTCTTCCTGAAGGGGTTTTTCGGCGCGGTGTTGGAGACCTGCTTGCGCCCGGGGCCCGGCCCGGCGGGAGCGGGCTTTTTGGGCTTGGGAGGCTCGAGGTCCATCTTGTCCACATGAGCGCGGATGTAGCGGCTCTCTGCGATGCCGAGCGCCGAGTTGGTGATGAAATACAGCGCCAGGCCGCTCGGCGCGTTGTACATGATGACCGGGAACATCACCACCATCATGAACTTCATGATCTTCTGCTGCTGCGCCTGCTCCGGCGACAGCGCCGTGGTCGGTGGCGGCGTCAGGTATTTCTGCTGAATATAAAAGACCAGCCCCAGCAAAAGCGGAAGCACATTGAGCGATTCGATGGGTCCGAAGAGCGGGATGGTGAAGAGCGCCCGCCCGAAGTAGATGAACCGGTCCGGCGCGCTCAGGTCGGCGAGGAAGATCCAGTGCCCCGCCGAAACCGCCTGGAAGACGCCGAAGAACGCCGCCTCATGCCGCAGCTCAAAGGCGAAGTAGAGCATCGCGAAGAGCGCGATCCAGATCGGCGACTGCAGGAAGAGCGGCAGGCAGCCGAACATGCCGGAGAACTTCACGTTCTCCTCGCGGTACAGCTTGATCATCTCCTGCTGCATCCGCTTGGGATCGTCCTTGAACTTCTCGCGCAGCTTCTGCTGCTTGGGCGCGATGGCCTGCATCTGCTTGGCGAAGCGCATCATGCCGATCTGCGATTTGCGCGTCACCGGGTGCAGGGCGCCGCGGACGCACACCACCAGCAGCATGATGGCCAGGGCCCAGTCGCGCAGCAGGTAGTCGTGCATGAAGCCGAGGAAGATCATCAGCCCGCGGGCCAGCGGCTGGAAGGTGCAAAATGCGCACGGCCCGCCGAAGTTGTAGAGCACCAGCAGGTCAAGCCGCACGGCCTCGAGCGATCGCTCCGCCGCGAGCTGACGCCGCCCCAGCGGACCGGCGTAGGCGCCGAGCGAGAGATCCAGGGTCTGTCCAGCCTCGACGGTGTTCACCGGACTGTTGAACTGCAGCGCCAGGACACGCTCGGGCCCGAAGCCCAGCACAACGCCGTACACCTCCTGCGCCTGCGTAAAGCGCCGATCCACGTGCTGACCTGCTGCGAACGAGGCCTCATCCACCAGCGGATGCACGGCGAAGGCGAAATATCGATTCGTCAGCGAGGTCCACACCAGCTCCCGGCCCCGCTCGATCGTGTCCTCCGTGGGCCACAGCCGCTCCCAGCGGTTGGGATCGCGTTCGGCGCTGCTGATCACCGAATCGCGCGTGCGAAGCTTGTTGTCGGTGTCGACGATCTGGCGCGAAGGATCCGAACGCTGATCGTGCAGGAATCCGAAGCGGATGCGCCGCTTGTCGCCGCCGTATCCCACCTCACCCACCGGCATGTCCACCGGTCCATACTGGTACCACTGGGCCTCGAGGGCCCGGTCGGTCAGATTTTCGAGCGTCTGCTCCAGCCTGATGGCGTAGGAGCCGGGCGTCACGCTGTAGCGCTTCACCACCCGGGCCACCGGCGCATCATCACGATCCACGATCATCGCCTCGAACTCGCCCGGCCCGACTTCGCTCCACACCGGCCGCGGCGCCCCCTCGGAGACGTCAGAGAACAGGTCGATGAATTCGCCGTCGATCTCAACGCCCAGACACGCCAACGATGCGGCGGCGTAGCGCCGGCCGCGAATCTCGACGATTTTCCGCTCCTGGACCCGGTAGTTCTCCTCCCGGCGGATCGACTGGAAGTGGTGCGTCAGCGTGATCGCCTCGACGCCGGCGCCGAAGGGTGTGAAGGCCACCCGTACGTTGTGCCCAGAATCGGGATCGGTGTCGCCGATCGGCGCGGGATCCTCGGCGGCGACGGCGACGGGCCGCACCCGCAGGCCGCGGGGGTCCGTTGGCGACGGCTCATCGACGCCCGCGACGAGCGGATCATCCTCCCCGGGAACCACCCCGGGTTGATCCGGGTCAGTCTCGGGAGACACCGGCGTTGCGGGGGATGCGGGGCTGGCGGCGATCGGCCTTTCCGGCTCGATTTCCTCCCGCGGCTCGGGGGCCGTCGTCTCGGTGGGGGCTTGCTCCGCAGGCCTCTCCGCCGCAGGCGGGGGCGACGTCGGACGCATGGTCTGCACATAGACCGACACCACGACGCCGAAGGCCGCCAGGCCGACGATCAGCGGGACGAGAAGGCGCAGCGTCTTGTTCTTTTCGCGGGGCATTGTTGTGTTGTGGGTCAGGCGCCGGCGCCCGGGCGCTCCTGGCTCCGGGGGGCCGGGCACGATACCAGACCGCCCCCTTCTCGACAGGGAGCGCGTCCGGATGAGCGGCTCAGCGCCCTTCGTAGAGGCGATCGCCGAGCCAGTCGTTCAGCTCCGGCACTTCGTGAATCCGTTTGGCCGTCTTGTCCACGTCGTACTCGACGCGCACGAACTCGACACGGTCCGGGTGCAGCACGGCGTAGCTGGCGCGGGGGTCATGATCCCGCGGCTGGCCCACCGATCCCACATTGATGACCGCCTTCTCGTCGTCGTTGAAGAGGTAGCACATGTTCCCCAGCTCATCGGGGGGATAAAAATCCGGCTCGTCGGTGAAGACGCCCGGCACGTGCGTGTGGCCCACGATCGCCAGCCGCTCCACCCGGTCGAAGATCTGCTTCATCTTGTCGACCGCGGTCATGACATCGTCGGGAAAGATGTATTCATTGATCGGGCGTCGCGGCGAGCCGTGCACCGCCAGAATCGGGATCTTCCCGTCCGGGGGCGTGTCCACCACGCGCACGCGGAGCTTGCCGAGAAACTCGTAGCGCCGGGCCCGGGCCGCCTCGTCCGGCTCCTTGTCGAACTGGGCCCGCGTCCAGAAGGCGGCCTGCTCGGCGCCGGGGTTGAAATTGGTTGGCTCGTAGAGGACGGCGAAGTCGTGGTTGCCGATGAGCGACCAGGCGCAGCGCTCAGCGACGAGATCCACACATTCCAGGGGGTCCGGCCCGTACCCGATGATGTCGCCGAGGTTGATGATCCGGTCCACGCCACGCTTCTCGATATCGGCCAGCACCGCGCGCAGCGCGGTCGCATTGGCGTGGATGTCGCTGATGACGGCGGTTGGCACGGAGGAGGCGTCCTTACGGGTGGAGCCCGGGATGGTAAGTGGACCCGGTCCTCGCGGCAACGAGCACCGGGACATCGAGCCTCCTGACGCGTCCGCCCGAATGCCCCCTGAGGCTTCAGAACCACGGATCGGGTGTCGATAGTCGTCCCCGTCGGTTTCCCCAGGTTGCCGTGATGCGGCGCCGGAATATGATCACCTCCCGCCGCGCTCCGGTGCGCGGACGCGTCGCGACCCACTCTCATGCCGGAAAATCCGGCGTCTTCGCGGCGCCGCACAGCGAAAACGCCCCCACCGGGCGGCCCAGGACCCGCAGTCAAGGACGGACCATGCCCGCAGTGCCCATCAATTATCAGCGCACCCGCGAAATGACCATCGACGAGCTGCTGCTCGAAAACAGGGTGGTCTTCCTCATCGGGGAGATCAACCAGGCGTCCGCCGCCCGCGTGATGATGCAGATGCTCTATCTGGAGAACCAGAAGCGGGGCCAGGAGATCAATTTCTACATCAACAGCCCCGGCGGCGCGGTGGATGACACCCTCGCCGTCTACGACACCATGCGCTTCCTGTCATCAGAGGTCGCGACCTACTGCATGGGCCGGGCCTACTCGGGCGCCGCCGTCCTCCTCACCGCCGGCGCCAAGGGGAAGCGTCACATGCTCCCCCACGCCAAGGTGATGATCCACCAGCCCTACGGAGGCGTCTACGGCCAGACCGAGGACATCCGCATCCAGGCCGAGCAGATCATCAAGTCCAAGCGCGAGCTGACCCGCATCCTCGCCGAGCACACCGGCCAGTCCACCGAGAACATCAAGCGCGACTCGGAGCGCGACAAGTATTTCACCGCCCTGGAGGCCAAGGAGTACGGGCTCGTCGACGAGGTCATCCAGGCCGGCGAGGCCGAAAAGATCGCCAAAGTCTGAGCCGCGCCTCAGATTGCAGGCCAGGCGGCGCCCGCCGGCGACACACGCCCACACTCGATACGCAGATCTCAGCACCCAGAACTCTTCCCCCTCGGACACCCCATCCATGTCACATCTGGTTCCCATCGTCATCGAGAACACGGGCCGCGGCGAGCGGGCGTACGACATCTACTCGCGTCTGCTCCGGGACCGCATCATCTTCCTGGGAAGCCCTGTGATGGACGAGGCGGCCAGCCTCATCGTCGCCCAGCTCCTCTTCCTCGCCAACGAGGATCCCAAGAGCGACATCCACTTCTACATCAACTCCCCCGGAGGCTCGGTCTCCGCCGGCCTCGGCATCCTCGACACGATGAACTACATCGAGCCGGATGTCTGCACCTACATCATCGGCCAGGCCGCCAGCATGGCCTCGGTCCTCGCCTGCAGCGGCGCCAAGGGCAAGCGCTTCGCCCTCTCCAACGCCCGCAACCTCATGCACCAGCCCCTGCTCTCCGGCGTTCTGGAAGGCCAGGCCACCGACCTGGAGATCGAGGCCCGCGAGATGATCCGCCTGCGCGAGCGGCTCTACAGGATCTACGTCGAGGGCACCGGCCAGTCCTTCGAGACCATCGAGCGCGACTGTGATCGCAACAAGTGGCTTGACGACAAGGAAATGGTGGAATACGGCCTCATCGACAAGGTGCTCACCAACATGCCGCGGCTGACCACCAAGCCCGAAGGCCAGAACGGCCCCGGCGCATGACCAAGCACAGAGCCAAAGGCCCCATACGGATATGAGTCGACCGGCCGGAGCACACACCGCTCGCCTCACACGCCCGCGCCGGGCGACCGGCGTCGGGGCCCTTGTCGCGTGGTGCCTGGTGAGTCTTTTCCTGCTCCCTTCCTGCAGCCGGAGCTTCGTCAACGAGAACGATCGCCTGCGCGCCCGCGTGCTCGAACTTGAAACCAGCGTGCTCGAAGCCACCGCCGAGCGCGATGAGCTGCGGGCCCGTGTTTCTGAACTGCGCCGGGCCGCCACCATCGCAGTCGATCCTGTGGAAAGCGACACCCTCGATGCGCTCCCCCGCTGCGCCGGCCTCCAGATCGGACGCCTCACCGGCGTCTCGCGCCGCCGCGCGACTGAGGAGATCATCCCCCTCGACGTCTATCTGGTTCCCTACGACGGTCGCCGCCGCTTCGTGCAGGTCGCCGGACGCCTGACGGTCGAGGCCCTGCTGCTTCCGGCGCCCGGCGAGCAGGAATCGTCGATCCGCCTCGCCAGCGCCGAACTCGATCCCGCCGAGCTGCGCGATGCGTACCGCTCCGGCCTCACCGGCGCCTTCTATGTCGTCAATCTCGAGCTTCCCACAGACGCCGATTACCTCACCGGCTCGCTCCTCGTCCGCGCCGAGCTGTTCGACGGGGTCACGGGGTCGATCCACCGCGCCGAACGGGTGATTCCCGCCGACAGGTACGGTGAATATTCGGGTTCGAGCCGTCGAGGCGGCGCCGGAGGCGCCGCTTCCAGGCGCCCCTGAGGGCGATCGACGTGATTTCACATGCGTTGCGCGAACAGGGGCGCCCGAGGGGCGTATCTACTGTTGTCCAAGTTCCTCCTCTTCTCCTCCGCGTGTATCGCCTCGGCTGTTTCCGGCGCCGAGGCGTTACACTTTTTGGGACCACACCTCCCCGGTGGACGATCTGGAAGAGCCCGATGCCGAAGAGACCATGGCGCCAACCCGGATCACACCTGCACGCCCGACGCGCACTTACGCTCGGGGTCGGCGCATCGCTCGTGCTCGCCACACTGATGAGCGCAGGCTGTTCAGAGCCGCTCTTTCCCCGGCGAGAGCCCATGACGCAGTTTGATCGCTACGACCAGGCGCGCCGCCAGCATGTCGAGCCCTGGCTCGAAGATGAATTCGGCAGGCGCAGGCCCAATCTTCGCGGACGTCTGCTTCCCGATCGCTGATCGGGCCGTATAACATGTCGGATCTTGAGACGAAGCGCGATCTTTTTGGCAAGTTTCCTCCCGCGCGCGACCGATCGATACGGTACAACGGTCATCTGAGAGGCCGTCACCTCCGCGAGCACGTCATGCCCAACGCCGACAGCGCAACCACGACCATCGCCGCCGATTCCGCTCGGCGCCGCACGATGATTGTGTGGGCTTCGCTGCTCGGCGCCATGACGACCGTTGGCGGCCTGCTGCTCACGCTGGAAGGTGAGTCAGCGCCTCGCATGGACGGCCTCGCGTTGGCGGCGCCGGTCGCCGCGGCGGGCGCCACCCCCATCGACGCCATCTTCCGCACTCGCGCCGATCTCGACGCCGCCCACTGGGAGGGCGTCGTGATCCATCACTCCGGCTCTTCCTTCGGCTCGGCCTCCTCGCTCGCTTCCGACCATCAGGGCCGCGGCCTGCACGGGCTCGGCTACCACTTCGTCATCGGAAACGGCTCCGGCGCCGACGATGGCGAGCTGCACGTCGGCTACCGCTGGCTGGACCAGCTCCCCGGCGCCCACGCCGGCGGCCCGGACGAGGAATTCTTCAACCGCCGCTACATCGGAATCTGCCTCATCGGCGATGGCGACCGCCGCGGCTTCACCGAGGCCCAGGTCCGGCGTCTCACCCAGCTCGTGAGCGCCCTCCAGCAGCGGCTGGACCTGCCCGCGGAGCGGATCACGCTCCACCGCGACATCGCCTCCACCAGCAGCCCCGGCCGCCATTTCCCCGAAGCCGCGTTCCGCACCAGCCTCACCAGGGCCGGCGAGCCGTGGCAGGGCCATGCGACCCGCTGATCTTCGCCCGGGCCCGCACTCCGGGCTCATGACGCGATCCCCGATGCCCGAAACCAGTGAACGTTGAACTTCCGCCGCAAAGGCCCGATACTGTCCCAGCGCACCGCCGGACGCGGAAGAAGATCCGGGGGCGCCCATGGACAGTGACCGACCTGTCGTACGGGGGGTCGTCGGCGCTCGGCGGCTGACACGCGATACTGTCCGGAGTGAGAGTCTGACGCGGCAGGGTGACCCGGTTCTGTGAAAAACGGCGACACAATCAAACCCGGTGGCAAGATCGCGGGCTTCAATGTCCTGGCTGAGCTGGGACGCGGCGCCGCCTCCGTGATCTACCTCGTTCAGGATCCCAAAAGCAAGCAGGTCTGGGCCCTCAAGCATGTCCTGCGCCACACCCCCAAGGATCAGCGGTTCCTCGATCAGACCGAACGCGAATACGAGGTCTCCAGCAAGCTGGACAGCGACATCGTTCGCAAAGTCCACAAGCTCATCAAGATCCGCAAGATGATGAGCGTCCGCGAGATGTGCCTCCTGATGGAGTACATCGACGGTGTCAGCATCGAGCTCCGCCCTCCCAAGACCTTCGTCAGCGCGGTGGACATTTTCCGCCGCGTCGCCATGGGCCTGGCCCACATGCACGCACAGGGCTATGTCCACGCCGACATGAAACCGAACAACATCGTCGTCACCGAATCCGGCGATGTGAAGGTGATCGACCTGGGCCAATCCTGCCCCATCGGCGACGTCAAGGAGCGCATCCAGGGCACGCCCGACTACATCGCGCCGGAGCAGGTGCACCGCCGCGCCATCACCCCCCGCACCGACATCTACAACCTCGGCGCCAGCATCTACTGGGTGCTCACCGGACGACACATCCCCACCGCGCTGCCCAAGGGTGATTCGCTCGTCTCCAGCCTCGACGACGAATTCATCGAAAAGCCCGACCCCATCCACGAGATCAACCCGCGCATCCCCAAGCGCCTCTGCGACCTCGTGATGCACTGCGTCGAGGTCAATCCCGAGAATCGCCCCGAGAACATGCAGCATGTGATCGACCGCCTCGACCTCATCTACGCCCAGCTCGTCGCTGAAGATGAAATCAAGGCCGGCAACCAGAAAGCCGGCGTCGGCGACGACGACTGAGGGAAGAGTTCCGAGTACCGAGTACCGAGTTCGAAGTACCGAGTACGGATACCGTCGATTCGAACTCAGAACTCAGAACTCAGCACTCAGAACTCAGCACTCCTGTCCCCCCTCCCGTGACAGACTCCTGGACCGATCCGCTGACCGACTTCGACGCCCGCTCGCCTATCGAGGCGGCGCGTGTGTTTCATGAAGCGGCCGAGGCCAACCTGAACGCCGCCTGCCGCCGCGGCGCTGTCGATCACATCAGCGCGCAGGGAACGCTCCTCGCCACCGGCGACCTCCACGACAACCCCATCCACTTCGCCCGCGTCGTCCAGCTCGCCGGACTCCCCGGCACGGACAGCAAGCGCCCCCACCACGTCACGCTGCACGAGGTCATCCACTCCGAACGGCTCGTCGGAGGCGTGGATCTCTCCCACCGGGCCCTGCTCCGCGTCGCCGCCCTCAAACGCAAGGACCCCGAAGAAGTCCACACGCTGCTGGCCAACCACGAGCTGTCGCAGATCGTCGGCGCCGGCATCGTCAAGGACGGCGTGCGCGTGGTCGACGCCTTCAACGAGGGCGTCGAATATGCCTACGGCGGTGAGGCGGGGCCGGTCCTCGAGGCCATCGCCGCCTTCATCCGCTCGATGCCGCTGGCGCTCCGCTCCGATGCCCCCGAGGGCGGCGCCGGGGGCGTGCTCTGCGCCCACAGCCTCCCCGGCCCCGACCTGATCGACCGCTTCGACCCCGACATCCTCGATCGCGACATCGAGGAATCCGACTATGAGCCGCGCAAAGGCTCGGCCCACATCATGGTGTGGGGCCGGCGCCACTCGCCTGAGCTCCTGCAGCAGCTCGCGGAGCGCTGGGGCGTCAAGCTCTTCGTCCTCGGCCACGAGCACGCGCCCAACGGCTGGGAAGTGCGCCCGCCCAACGCCGTGATCCTCAACAGCGATCAGGAAACCGGCGTCGCGCTCAAAATCGATCTGGCCGACCCGCCCGATGCAGGCCCCGAGCTGAACCTGGTCCAGCTCGCGAGCGTCGACTGACGCACGCCCCCCCCGGATACCATGGCGCCGTCGCGCCGCCATGACGCCGCGCGCTGCAGAACTCGACACGATCCGAGGAGCGATCCAATGAAGATCCGTTCAGCGTTCGTGCGCGGCGTGGTCTCCGGCTTCGCCGGCGGCGTCGCATGGCTGATCGGCGTCGCGCTCTTCTTCGGCCCTGCCCAGGGCATACTGGGTGATCCGGAGCGGCAGAGCGAGAAGCTGATCGAGGCGTTCACCGCCGCGCCGGCGCCGCGAACGGTCGAGGCGCCGTGGATCCTGCCCGTCGCCCTGCTCGCGATCGGCGGAGCGTGGGGGTGCATGTACGTGTGGATCCGCTCCGCCTGGCCGGGGCCGTGGTGGAAACGCGGCCTGCGCTTCGCGCTCCTGGGCTGGGTCATCATGGCCCTGTGGTTCGAGTTCTACCTGCTGTGGAACGTGCTGCACGAGCCGACCATGCTGGTCGCCCTCGAACTGGCGTGCTGGGCGGGCGTTATGAGCGTGGTCGGCCTCGCCATCGCGGGGATGGAGGCGGCGCTGCGGCCAGCCCATTGAAACCCCCGCCCGGATCCGGACGTACATTCTTCCGCGATGGGGGCCGACAACGCAGGACATTCCGACGCACGCGACCGCGCGGCGGAGCGCTGCCCCCGCTGCGGCTACGACCTCGGCGGCGAGATCGAAACATGGCGTGATCGCTGCCCCATCGACGGCGTCTGCGCCGAGTGCGGCCTGCGATTCAGATGGGCAGAATTGCTCAACCCGGCCCTGCGGAGGCTCCCCTGGCTTTACGAGCACGCCCGTTCACTCCGCGAGGGCGATCCGCTTGAACTGGCGAACACGCGGGCGTTTCTCACAACGGTTGCGCGCTCCCTGCTCCCCTGGAGTTTCTGGCGCAATGTCCGGCCGCATCACAAGATGGCGCAGAAGCGACTCGCGCTCTTCGTGTTCATGCTCTTCCTTGCGGTTTCGGCGCTGCACTGGATCATCTTCGCGGGCGCCCGACTCATACTTGAGCAGATCCAATTGTTCAATATCGGAGGCGGACTGGTTTCGATCAAGACGATCCTCGAATCGCTATTCAATGCGGCGCTCTACCCATTCGGGATGGAGTGGGATGTTTTATCCGGTTTTTCGCGGCAAAAACTCGACCCCAGTCCGCTCATCGTGTTCCTCGCCTATGCCTACTTCACGCTGTTCTGTGCGCTCATCGCCCTGTGTGCGCCATCATTCTGGCGCAGCGCGCGAACGCTCCCCCGCCATATCGTCCGCATCACGGCCTACTCACTCACGCTGCCGGTGCTCGCATACCTCATATTCACCACGGCGTCGGCATGGGTGTGGACGAGCGAACACTACGGCGCCCGGCGCACCCCCGCCTGGTGGCAATATCAAACGTGGATCACGCCCGATGAACTCCTTCAAGTCGCGATCACAGTGTTCTTCGCCGTCTTCATCTGGCAGATGATTTTCTGGTGGTTCGGCTTTCGGCGAGGTCTGGGAATGCGCCGGCGAGACGCCACGCTTCTGACAGCGCTGTGCGCGTTCACCGGAGTCCTCGGATCGACCACCGGCTTTCTCTACACGGCAGCGCTGTGATGCCGAAGACCGCCTAAAACCGCTGCGACGCGATCGACTCGCGCAGCGGCGAGAGCAGGTGCGGGATCACGCGCGATTCGCTCAGGCTCTCGGCGTGCTCGCACAGGCCCTTGAAGATGTCGGTCAGCTCGCGGATGTCGTCCGGGGCGGCGCCCTGGCGCCGGACCGTCAGGTAGACGCTGATCGGCTCCTCGCGCTCGGGCGACTGCTCGATCTGGCGCGGGCCGGTGCGGGCCTTCACCTCGTAGAACGCGCGCAGCTCGCGGCTCTTGGTCAGCGCCGCGCCGATGACCGGCTGCACATCCATCAGCGACTGCTCGTCCGAATCGACCAGCGAGCCCAGCGAGCTGCCGGCCAGCAGGGCGTCGTGGATGATGGCGTGGTGGTTGCCGCCGGCCTCCAGATCGAAACCGAAGACCACTTCCATCGCGGCCACATCCAGCGGGTTGATGGTCAGGTAGTAGGGCGACAGCGTCATCACCAGCTCGTGCAGGCGGTAGCCGGCTTCCAGAGAGTCCGGGTTCACCACGCCGCAGCGGACGCTGTGCTTCTGCAACGCCACCCACTTCTCGGGGCCGTCGTCGCGATGGATCGATTCGAGGGCCAGCTCATCGTGGTAGCGCCGGAAGCGGCGCAGGTCCGGCGCCTCGCGCCGGATGCGCTCGAACAGCTCCAGCACGGTCTCGCGCCCGGCCGGAAGGTCCATCTTCAGCGTGAGCTTTGAATTGATATAGAAATCGGAGCAGATCGCCCCGTAACTGGTCGGCATTCGGCGCACCCTTCAAGAACTGACCACCAGTGTACGATCGCGCCAGGGCCATGTCGATACGGATTCCGGCGCAACGCGCCCGCCCAGCTTCACATCAGCCCGCCGTCGCGCCGCATCGGCTGGCGCTGCCCATAGGTGAGCGACCGCCACAGCCACTCCAGAGGCCCGTAGCGGAATCGCGCCAGCCACCACGGGCTCCACAGGAGTTGAAGAACCCAGACGATCGCGACCACGCCAATCAGATCCACCCGGTCGAATTTCCCGAAGAGTCCGAAGCCGTATCCGTAGAAAATCGTGGTGCAGATCACCGACTGCATGATGTAGTTGGTGAACGCCATCCGCCCCACCGCCGCCAGTCGGTCGGTCAGCGAGATGAGCATGGCGGCGCGGCAGATCATCATCACCACGCCCACATGCGCCAGCGCCACGAAGACGCTCGCAATGTAATTGGGATGCATCCCCCATATGAACAGATGCACCACATCGAATTCCTGCGCGATGTTCCGCGTGGCCTGCATCCAGATGATCGGCAGCCCGACCGCGTAGCCGACGAGCGACATCGCCGCATAGGTGCGCATCGGCAGCGCCGCGGTGAAGACACCCAGTTTGAAGAGCCCCATCCCCACCAGCATCAGCCCCGCCGCCCGCCACAAGCCCCAGAGGAACATGCCGAAGGTCTGCATCCAGAAGCTGTTCTCGGCCCGATGCCGGAAGAGCGCAGCGCCGCCCTCCACATGTATCTCGATCTCTTCCGCGAGGGCCTCCTCGCTCGGGTGGAAATCGTCCCTGATCTCGGCCCACGCCTCGATCATGCCTTCCTGTTGCCTGCTCGGCGTCTCGCCCGCCTCGATGAGCGCCTGCGCCTCCTCTGCCTGGCCCCGCAGGTATCCGAAGGAAAGTCCCGCCCCCATGTTGATGGGCACGGCGATCATCGTCACCACCAGTCCGAGCGGGATCAGGATCCCGGGCGAGAGCCGCCTCAGCGGAAAGACCAGCATGCCGCAGATCGCGTAGGCGAACAGGATGTCGCCGTACCAGATCAGGTACGCATGCAGCAGTCCGAAGACCAGCAGCCACGCCATGCGCTTGTAGTGCAGCCCGCCCGGCTTCGCCCCCTTCTCCTCCGCCCGCGATGTCATCAGGATGATCCCGGCGCCGAAGAGCATCGAGAAGATCGCCATCATTTTCTGGTCGAAGAGCAGGTGGCCGATCCACCACACCAGCCGGTTCCCCCCTTCGAAACCGCCCATCAGGGTGGGATTGAAGAACGTTGCCTCCGGCAGCGCGAAGAAGGGGATGTTCATCACCAGGATGCCGAGCAGGGCCACGCCACGGAGCACGTCGATCGACGGCATCCGTCTGGACTGCGGCGAGGGGGTCGGCGCCTCCTCCTCGACGATCGGCGCCGCCGACATGTCCACATCCTCACGCCCCGCATCGCCGCTCATCTCGCGCTCATCAGCCACGCCAGCGCCTCCTCGACGTCCGACAGATCCGGCGTCGCCCGGTGGGCGCCCGCGGCCTGCAGCGCCGCCACGTCATAGCTCCCCGTCGCCACGCCCAGCGCGCGGCAACCGTTGACAAGGGCGCAGCGCACGTCGTGGGGCGTGTCGCCGATGATCACCACATCATTCGGATCCAGCTCGATTCCCTTTTGCGCGCGGTGCCTCTGCATCCCCACCAGCGGCAGGTGGTCCCGCGCCGGTGGATCGTGCGGCGAGTCGCACCCCCACACATGCACCTCGAACCACTCCGGCTCGATCCCCGCCGCCCGCAGCTTGACAGCGCCCGTCTCTGGATAGTTCCCCGTGAGCAGGCCGATGGAAAGATCGTCGCGCTCGCGCAAGGCCCCCACCAGCTCCATCACACCCGGCAGCGGCCGGGACACGCCGGGTTCAGAAAGCCGGCGCTCCAGCCCGCGCCCATACGCCGCCCGGAACGCCTCGACGCTGTCCGCAGTCACCGGCTTGTCGTGCGCGACCAGCAGATCGGCGATGATGAGCGGATCCAGCCGCCCGGCGTATTCGATGCGCGATTCATCGAAGGTCTCGCCGTACAAGGCGCGACCCGCATCGCCCATCGCCCCCACGCCGGCGCGATGCGTCGTCACCAGCGTTGCATCAATGTCGAAAAGAATGAGCATGCGAGATGCGGAGGCATGTGAAACGTGGTGAAACGGTGAAAAACGCCTGACTCCAATGCACAATCTCAGAACTCAGAACTCAGAACTCGGAACTCCCCCCTCAGTACCGGATCTCGAACCCCGTGTAGCTGCCCCGCTCCTTCGCCTCCTCGATCTTCGCCTCGCTGATCCGGTCGCCCATGCGATCCTGGAGCTGCTTCAGGCAGCCATCCAGCGCCGCCTTGTCTCCCTCCATGACCAGCATGACGCTGCCGTCCGGCTCGTTGCGGACCCAGCCCACCAGGCCGTGCTCCCGCGCGATGGCGCTCGCCGTCGCACGGAGGCCGACACCCTGCACACGTCCCATAAGACGAACTTCGTATCGCATGGTGAGAACTATAACCACCGCACGTTCCTGACGATGGGGCGACGCCCCCGCCGCCGCCCGACTCTGGAAGCATTCTGTTCGGTCGCAGGTCCGTCGGCCACGCCGCCCCGTCGCAATCCGCAAATTCCTCCCGGATTCCCTGACCCGCAGATTTGACTGCCACCGGACCTGTGCTAGCGTTGAGTGCAAGGCGCGCCCGAACCCCGGATCCCGGCCATCGGACCCACGTGGTCATTCAGGCCTGATCAAACCTCCTCCGGGCGCCTCCGTGCCAGACAGTCTCGTCCATCCCTCGACATTGAGCGGCCGGCGCCGTTCGACATCGTGGACGACGCCATCGTGGTCGGAGAAGAGGAGTTTGCCCCCCTTGAATCTCTACAGTGTTTCCCATCACGTCCCGGCGATCAACGCGCATGCATGCGCCATGCGACAAGGAGCCGATCGGGAGTGAGCTTCACACGAGGACACAACGACGATCGGCAGCGCGTTCTCGACGCGACCGACATTGTGCGCCTCGTCGGCGATCACATCACGCTCAGGCCCAAGGGCCGCGAATACGTCTGCCTCTGCCCCTTCCACGACGATCACAAACCATCCATGTGCGTCGTGCCGCACAAGCAGATCTATCACTGCTTCTCCTGCGGCGCCGGCGGCAACAGCATCGACTTCGTCATGAACTACCACAAGATGGAGTTCATGGACGCCCTTCGCTTCCTCGCCGACCGCGCCGGCGTCGAGCTCACGCCCCGCAAACGCAGCGATGCAGGTGAAGGCGCCGAGCAGTCCGATGCGCCCGCCGCGAGCCGCGCCGACCTGATCCGGGCCAACTCGACGGCGCTCGGCTTCTTCCGCACCATCCTCCGCCACGCCGAGCACGGCGCCAGCGCCCGCGGCGTCATCGAGCGCCGCGGCGTTTCACCCGAGATGGTCGAGCTCTTCCAACTCGGCGCCGCCCCCGACCGCTGGGACGGCCTGCTCAAAACCATCGAAAGTAAATGCCTGCCCACCGGCTGGTTCGAACAGGCGGGTCTGCTCAAGCCCCGCGAGACCGGCGGCCTGTACGACGCACTCCGCAACCGCCTCGTCTTCCCCATCCACGACCAGATCGGCCGCCCCATCGCCTTCGGCGCCCGGCGCATCGATGACGAGGACGAGCCGAAATACCTGAACTCCCCCGAGTCCACCCTCTTCGATAAGAGCTCGACCCTCTACGGCCTGCACCAGGCCCACAGAGCCATCCAGAACGAACGCACCGCCATCGTCACCGAGGGATACACCGATGTCATCGCCTGCCACCAGGCCGGCATCCACAATGTCGTCGCCACGCTCGGCACCGCGCTGACCACCCGCCACGCCCCGATCCTGCGGCGGGTGTGCGACCAGGTCATCCTCCTCTTCGACGCCGACGACGCCGGCGCCAAGGCCGCCGACCGGGCCATCGAGGTCTTCTTCGCCGAGCCGGTGGATGTGAAGATCGCCATCCTGCCCCACGGCAAGGACCCCGACGAGCTCTTCCGGATGGAGGGCGGCGTCGAGATGTTCAAGCAGGCCGTCGCCGACGCCGACGACGCCCTCGAATACCGCTTCCGGCGTCTCGGCAAGCGCCTCGAAGGCCTCGGCCTCTCCGCCCGCACCCGCCTGATCGAGGAAGACCTGGCCACGCTGGTCGATCTGGGGCTGAACCGCGTCGCCCCCATCCGGCGCCGCCTGATCACGCGCCGTCTGGCGAGCCTGGCCGGAACCCCGGAGCAGACCATCCTCGAGACGCTCAGCGGCCTCGGCGCCCGACGCCGGGCCCGCGCCGGCGAGGTGGTGGACGAAGCCCCCGCTTCCTCCGACGCCGCACTGCTGTCCCACGCCGAGCATGCCCTGGGGTGTCTGCTGTGCAACCCAGCCCTCCGCTTCGGCTTTGACAACGGGCTGGAAGATATTCTCGATCCGTGCGCCTATCCTGACGGCCCGGCGCGCATGGTGGCGGACGCGCTGCACAACCGCATGAAACTCGCAGAGACCATCGAAGACGCCCAGGAGCCGACCCTCGCGGACGTGCTGACCGACCTCGACGACCCCGAGGCCCGCCGCGTCGCCATCCGCATCGCTTCGGAGACCGAGCGCATCACCGACCACGATGAAGAGCGTATCCGGGAGCACCTGGCCTGGTGTGTGCGCATGAAGCGGCTCCGAGCTGGAGACATCGAACTGAACCATTCCGCCCCGGCGGATGTGATCGAACTGCTCGAACGCCGCCGCCATGCGCATCGGACGCTCGGAGGCGACCCGCGAACCATGCCGAGGCTCGGATCCACCGC
Source organism: Phycisphaeraceae bacterium (assembly GCA_007693965.1). Classification (GTDB taxonomy): domain Bacteria; phylum Planctomycetota; class Phycisphaerae; order Phycisphaerales; family UBA1924; genus RECQ01. Next base: position 97,407 of record RECQ01000033.1, read on the forward strand.
GGGATGACCCGCGGCGCCACGAAGAAATCGACGACCGGTGAAAGCCGGACGCCGGGATTGAGAATGAGAAACGATGGGCTCGTCGCCCCGGAGAGACAGAGTTATTTCCCCAGGCGCTGAACTCCCGCCCCGCCGGAAACGGGGCCACGAACGGATGCATCAGTCGCCGGACTGCCTGAGACGCACGGAGAACTGGACCAGTGATCGCCGACCTTCACCCTTCCGTCGTTGAGTTGCTCGAACTGTCGCACAAACGCGGCTGGATGAGCTACGAGGACCTGAACAACACCATTCCGGACGAGATGGTTGACCCGGAGCGGATGGACCAGCTCCTCGTCGCGGTTGACCGCCACCGCATCGAGCTGCTGGATCTTCGCGAGTGGAAAGCCCGCATGTGGCGCGAGCGCAAGAAGCTCGGAGCCGCCGCCGCGAACATCGAGCCCCCCGCCTCCGAGCGCAACCGCCAGCTCTCCGAAGAAGACAAGAAAGAACTCGAGGAGACGAAGCGGGCCATCGCCGAGGCCCTCGCCGAGGGCGGTGGCAAGCGCATCGATGACCCCGTGCGCATGTACCTCACCCAGATGGGCTCCATCCCGCTGCTCACCCGCGACGAGGAGATCCGCCTGGCCAAAAAGATCGAGACCACGCGCATGATCTTCCGGCGTCGATGTCTGGAAGGCGACTACGCCGTGTCGCTGGCCGTCGAGACGCTCGCCGCGGTCCACGCCGGCGAGCTGCCCTTCGATCGGACCATGAAGATCTCCACCGCCGAGGAAAACGCCAAGGAGAAGATCGCGCGGCGGATCCCCTACAACCTCAAGACCCTGCGCTCGCTCCTTGAGAACGGGCGCCAGGAGTGGGACGCCCTCGAAGAGGCCCGCGAGGCCGGCGACGAGAAGAAGGTCGAGGAGCTCGCCATCCGCATCGCGTCCCGTCGCCGGCGCATGTCCGCCCTCGTCGAGGAGTGCAGCCTGCGCACCAGCCGCATCGTGCCGATCCTCAAGAAGCTCCGCAGCGTCAGCCACAAGATGACCGAGCTGCAGGAAGAGCTGCGCAAGGCCGAGAAGAGCCCGAACCGCTTCGACCCCGAGGACGTCCTCGTGATGGAGGAGGAGCTCAAGGGCCTGCGCTCTCTGGTGCAGGAAGAGCCGGAAGTTCTCGCGTGGCGCGTCCGCGAGCTGGACAACGTCTTCTGGGAGTACGAGCAGGCCAAACGCGATCTCTCCGGCGGCAACCTGCGCCTGGTCGTCTCCATCGCCAAGAAGTATCGCAACCGCGGCCTGTCCTTCCTCGACATCATCCAGGAGGGCAACACCGGCCTGATGCGCGCCGTCGACAAGTACGAATACAAGCGCGGCTACAAGTTCTCCACCTACGCCACCTGGTGGATCCGCCAGGCCATCACCCGCGCCATCGCCGACCACGCCCGCACCATCCGCATCCCGGTGCACATGATCGAGACGATGAGCAAGCTGCGCAACATCCAGAAGATGCTCCTCCAGCAGAACGGCGTCGAGCCCAGCATCGAGGAGCTGGCCGTGCAGGCCGGCATGAGCGTCAGCGAAACGCAGCGCGTCATGAAGATCAGCCGCCACCCGATCAGCCTCGACCGTCCCGTGGGCGAGAGCGAGGACAGCTACTTCGGCGACTTCATCGAAGACGAGCGCCAGGAGAGCCCCTCCAACACCGCCGCCAGCGAGATGCTCAACCAGCGCATCGAGCAGATCCTCAAGACGCTCACCTACCGCGAGCGCGAGATCCTCAAGCTCCGCTACGGCATCGGCGACGGCTACACCTACACGCTCGAAGAGGTCGGTCGCATCTTCAAGGTGACGCGCGAGCGCGTCCGCCAGGTCGAGGCCAAGGCCATCCGCAAGCTGCAGCACCCCGTCCGCGCCCGCAAGCTCGCCAGCTTCATCGACGGGACCATCGAGGATCGCCAGCGGGCGGCGGAGTAGGGCGGGGGCGTCGGCGGCCCGGACCGGGGAGGGCCCCGGAAGGCCTCAACAGAGTTTCGCGCGGCGTCCCGACCCGGGACGCCGCGTTTTCATATCCTCAGACGCCGCCCGAACCATGGCGGCGGCGCCCTGAGAAATGCATGAAGACCCTCCGACTCTATCCCGACACATCCGTATTCGGGGGGAGCTACGACCATGAGTTCGCAGGGCCGAGCAGGCGATTGTTCGAGCTCGTTTCAGAGGGCGTTTTCATCCTCACCATCTCCTCGCTCACCGTGGACGAGCTGCTGAACGCCCCGGAGTTCGTCAGGCAATCGCTTGACGCCCTCTCCCCCGCCTCGGTCGAGTCATTCGAGATCACCGAGGAGATGGAGCGACTCAGGGACGCCTACATTCGGGCTGGCGTCCTCGGGAAATCCAGCGAGGCCGACGCCCTGCACGTCGCGGCGGCGAGCGTCGCCAACGTGGATATGATCGTAAGCTGGAACTTTCGCCACATCGTGCGTTACGACAAAATCCGCGGATTCAACGCCGTCAACCTGCTCAACGGATACAAACGAGTAGACATCTACTCACCACTGGAGATCGTCGAGATATGAGCGACCACGAACCCGAATTCGACTGCGTCGAAATGAAGGACGAGATCCAGCGCCGACTCCGCGCCAGCCGGAATGATATGCCGTGGCAGCGCCGGAACGAGGAGATTCGAAAAGCCGCCCGGCGCGATCCGCATCTGGCAAGGCTCCTCGGCGACGACAAGCCGAAACGACGCTCCGCCTGACGCCAACACCTACGAGACATCGGATCCCCCTATGCCCGAACGCTTCAAAGCACGCATTCTTCAGCATCTCTCACACGAGAAGTACACCCCTTCGCTGACGGCCCAGCTCGCGGAAGATCTCGGCGTCGACGAGGCCGACATGGACGAGTTCCAGACCGCCGTCGCCCAGCTCGCCGACGCCGGACAGGTCCTTGTCTCCGAGGCCGATCGCATCGCGCTGCCGCCGCTCGGCGATGAACTTGTCGGTGTCTTCCGACGCAATCCCCGCGGCTTCGGCTTCGTCATCCCCCAGGATCCCAAGGCCCACGGCGACCTGTTCATCCCCCCCGATTCGACGCTCGACGGGCTCACCGGCGACATCGTCCGCGCCAAGGTGCGCCGCAAACGAGGCCGGCCCGGCGGCCCCAAGTTCGAGCACGTCGGCGAGATCGTCGAGATCATCGAGCGCAAGCAGTCGAGCTTCTCCGGCGAAGTTCGCAAGACCGGCGGCCAGTGGCTGATCTTCCCAGACGGCAAGGCCCTGACCAACCCCGTCATCGTGCGCGACCCCGCCGCCAAGAACGCCCACGAGGGCGACAAAGTCGTCTTCGAGCTCGTGGTGCATCCCGAGGGAAGCACGCTCGGGGAGGGCGTCATCATCAAGGTGCTCGGCGCCGCCGGCGAGCCGGATGTCGAGACCCAGGCCGTCATCGAGGCCTACGGGCTGCCCGGCGAGTTTCCCGAGGCGTGCATCGAGCAGACGCGCGAGGTCACCGAGACGTTCGAGGAGGAAGTCGAGCGCATCGTCGCCTCCGGGCGCGTCCCCGAGGACCGCGAAGACCTGCGCGACCAGCTCATCATCACCATCGACCCCCCCGACGCCAAGGACTTCGATGACGCCCTCTCCATCGCCCGCACCAGCGGCGGGTGGCGCCTGGGCGTGCACATCGCGGATGTCTCCACCTTCATCAAGCAAGGCACGCCCCTCGATGAGGAGGCGACCATCCGCGGCAACTCCTGCTACCTGCCGCGGCTGGTCATCCCCATGCTGCCCGAGCTGCTCTCCAACGGCATCTGCTCGCTGCAGGAGGGCGTGCCCCGCTACTGCAAGACCGCCTTCATCCAGTACGACGACGATGGCAACGTCAGCGGCCAGGGCTTCGCCTCGACGCTGATCAAATCCGCCAAGCGGATGACGTACCTCGAGGCCCAGGCGCTGATCGACGGCGACATCAAGGAAGCCCGCAAGCACGCCAAGACCGAGCCCCACTACACCGACGAGATCATCGACGCCCTCAAGATGATGAACACGCTCTCGCAGCGCATCCGTGACCGGCGCCGCAAGCGCGGCATGATCCATCTCGAGCTGCCCGATGTCGAACTCATCTTCGACGACACCGGGCGCGTCATCGACGCCGAGCCCGAGGACAACGCCTACACCCACACACTCATCGAGATGTTCATGGTCGAGGCCAACGAGGCCGTCGCCCGACTCTTCGAGGATCTCGGCGTGCCGCTGCTGCGCCGCGTCCACCCCGAGCCCACCCCCGGTGAGTTCGGCGATCTGCACGAGTTCGTCAAGGTCGCGGGATACCGCATCCCCAAGAGCCCCACGCGCGAGGAGCTGCAATCGCTCCTCGACGCCACCGCCGGCACGCCCGCAGCGCCAGCCGTCCACTTCGCCGTCCTGCGCACGCTCACCAAGGCGATCTACTCGCCCAACCTCATCGGCCACTTCGCGCTCGCCAGCGACGCCTACGCCCACTTCACCAGCCCCATCCGGCGCTACCCCGACCTCACCGTCCACCGCGCCCTGGGCGAATACCTCGAGCACACAAAGAACGGCCGCGAACGGCCGCAGGGCGCCAAGGAGAAGCGGGCCCTCGGCCTGCGCATGCGCGATGCGCCCAACTGCCCCGACGAGCAGACGCTGCGCGAGATCGGCATGCGCTGCGGTCGCACCGAAGACGCCGCCGAAGGCGCCGAGCGCGAGCTGCGCAACTTCCTCGTCATGCAGCTCCTGGCCGAGCACATCGGCGCCGAGTTCCCCGGCGTCGTCACCGGCGTCTCCAACGCCGGCGTCTTCGTGCGCCTCGACAAGTATCTCGTTGAAGGCCTGGTGCGCTCCGAGGACCTGCCCGTGCCCCCCAACCGCCCCGGGCGCTGGCGCATCGACCCGCGCTCCGGCGCGCTGGCCCACGAAGGCTCGGGCCGCTCCTATCGCATGGGCGACCGCGTCGCCGTCATCATCGGCGGCGTCGATCTGTCGCGGCGCCAGATGGAGCTGCTGATTTCGGATGAAGAGGCGAAGAAGCGCGAAGGCGTGGGCAAGGCCCTCAAGCTCGGCGGCGGCGCGGGCGGCGGCGGGCTCGAATCCACCGGCGCCGCCGGCTTCGACAAAGTCACGACCGGCGCCCAACGCCGCAGCAAGAAGTCGAAGTCACGCGACAAGAACAAGTCCAAGAAGGACCACCGCGCCGAGCAGCAGAAGAAGCGGAGGCGGTGACGACGCGAAACAACGAGCCCGAAGCGCAAGCGAGGGAGCCGGTCGCAATGACCCGTTGTCACTGAAAACGATGTATGAGCAGCCTCTCCATCGGACTCATCTCCGGGTGAAGCAGCTCCGCCATACCGGCCGGTTCAATCCTGCCCGATCCAGCGCACCCGCCCTGCAAACGGCCCGTCTTGCAGCGCGTTGGCGAACCGTTCATCCGCCGTGACCAGCGTGGCCCGTTCCGCGATCGCCACCGCCAGGTACAGGCAGTCGTACACGCTTCGATCCGTCTCCATCGCCAGTTCGAGCGCCCGGGCGGAAAGCTCAACTGAAGGAAACGCGACAATCGGAAGCGCGAGCGCTTCATCGATCACGCTTCTGGCCTCTTCCATGTCGATGTCTCCGCGCCGCCGCCGTTTCCAGACTACGTTGGCGAGTTCGGCGTACAGCAGATCGGGCGCCAGCAGCGTCGGCCGACGCACCCGTCCCCGCGTGCGCGCGAGCAGGACAGACTCCGCGCGATCGGACAGCGTTTCAGGAAAGTACAGCTTGGCGACAACACTGGCGTCGACCACCAGCCGGCTCACCGATCTCGATCCTTCCGGATCAGCTCGGCGCTGTCGTCGAACTCCCTGCCCTGAAAACCATCGCGAAAACGGCGGGCCCTTTCGAGCGCCTCATCAATCGAGAGCTGATTCGCCTCACGCTGCAGCAGGCGTTTGACTTCACTCTGAAGTGAACGCCCGGATTGCCTGGCCCGCTCCTTGAGCCGCCTCACAGTCTCGTCGTCCAGTCCACGGATGAGGATCTGTCCCATTGCGATGCCTCCGGCGCCTTGGTCTCCCGAATGATAGCATTCTGCTATCGCCCGACAAGGAACCGGACTGAAGCACTGCAGACTGCGTCAGGCCGCGTCCTGGAGAAGGACAGGCCATCCATCCCCCCCAGACTCGCAGCGCTGTCGCAACTGGCTCATAACTGTTTGCTTGTCGCTATTTGCTGTGCTTCACAAGGTGCTCCTTGTGCCGCTCGATCTTGTGCCGCACCGCCCGCTCCAGCTTGCCCGCGGCGCCGGTGATCGCTTCGTACATATCAATCGCGCTGTGATCCACCGCCAGCGGATCATGCCCCGCCAGACGCGCCTCCATCATGCACTTCTTGTCCGCGCCGGGCGTCTGTCCGTCATCGTGATGCAGATGCACCTCGACGCGCGTCACCCGCTCGCGGAAAAGACGCATGTGCTTTTCGACCTCATGCTCAATGCGCTCGACGATGGCGTCCGTGGTGTTGATGCTGCCGCGGTTGACTTGAATCTGCATGGTGTCACCCCAATCTGCGGCGTGCGTCGGCGGCGACCGGGCCGCTCCGCTCCGCCGCGGTGTATCCGTACACCCAATTGTACGCCCACCACCCCCCGACGATGCGGGCGTTTCATCCCCTTTCCCGGTCCCGGAAAACCACCCCCGCCAACCTCCGAAACCGCGATTACACCAGCATCATCTTCGCGCCCGCGACGATAAGCACCAGCGCCAGCAGCGCCCGCGTCACATCGTTCGAATTTTTCCGCGATCCCCGGTACGACCCGATCAACCCCCCCGCCACGGCGCACAATGCCCACACCGGAATCATCGCCGGCAGTGACACCGTGCTGGTGACATGTCCCAGAAGACCCGCGATCGAATTGACAAGGATGAACGCCGACGCCGCTCCCGCCGCCGAGCGCACATCCGCCCAGCGCATGAACATCAGCAGCGGGCTGAGAAAGATTCCCCCGCCCACCCCGGTGAGCCCCGAGAGCAGGCCGATCGCGCCCCCGGAGCCCGCCGCGGCCCACATGGGCGCGGGCCGCACTTCCTCCACCGGCGGGGCTCCCTTCGAAGTCCGGTTCGCCCACACCCGCGCCAGCAGCCGCCACGCCGCGAAGAACAGCGCTGCGCTCACCAGCGGTCCGTAATACACCGGCGGCAATTGCACCGCGCCGCCGACAAACGCCATCGGGATCGACAGCGCCACGAAGGGCGCAAGCAGTTTCCAGGGCACGCTCCCGGCCCTCGAGAACTGGTACAGCGCGATTGATGAAACAAAGATGTTGAGCGACAGCGCCGTCGGCTTCATCTGCTCCGGCGCCAGGCTGAAGAGCGCCATCGCCGCCAGATAGCCCGACCCGCCTCCGTGGCCGACCGATGAATAGAGCAGCGCTGCGAGAAAGATCAGCGCGCCGAGCAGGATGACGGACTCCCATCCCATATCCGCGCAACAATACCGACTCCCCGGCAGACACGAACAGGCGGCACGACACAGGTGGCACGACACAGGTGGCACGGCTCTCCGAGCCGTGTTCCGAATGCGCCGCTGCGCCCGGCCAACGGTTGACGATCAATTGCAAATTCCATCAAGACGCCGAGGCTGAGTCCGCGAAGCCTCGGGAGCCACGCTGCGGATGTGAAACTGCATGGTCACAGACACGTCGACGGTTGACGCATGAATCCATGTATGGAAGTTCTGGTCCGTTCGGCCCGAGGCTTCGCGGACTCAGCCTCGGCGTCTCCCGGTATGCAGCGCGAAGGCGAGCGCGGATTCAGTTCGATTTCGCGTGTGTGGAGTTGTTTGATTCGGGGCGGGACGCCCCGGCTCGCTGGTCTTGCACAAAGGAACGAAGCGCTCGACCCTCACCCACTTCACCCTCTCACCCACTCACCCACTCACCCACTCACCGACTCACCCTCTCACCCACTCACTCCAATATCCGCAGCGCCGCGAACTGCGAGCCCACCTGCCCGTCGCGTCCGGCGTTGTCATCCGCCACCAGCAGGAGCAGCCGCCCGCCGCGGTCGTCGTCGATGGTTGGCCCCAGCGCCATGCCCTCGAAGTTTCCGACGTTTGTCAGTCCGAGCTCGCGCAGCGATGCGATGCGCCGCTTGCGCAAGACCGGCAACGCGCCATCCTCCTTCTGAGCATCCGACGAGCCGTCGATCAGAAAAATCGTCGCGTCGTACAACCTGGGCGCCGCCAGGGATCGCTCCAGCGTCAGGATCCGACCATCCGGCAGCGCGTGCATCTCCGCCAGTGAATTGAAGCCGCCCAGCCCCAACAGCCCCCGTGGCGACGGCTCGGTCTTGTAGAAATACTGCCGCAGCACTTCGTGCGTGCGACCGTCGAACACCACCACCCGGCACAGCGCCCCGCGCTCGCGCGTCGCCTCGTCGCCGTCGATGGTCAGGGCCGACTCCGTCGCCGCCCAGATCTCCGGTCCGTCCTTCGTCTCGCGCCACGCGACCGATTCGAAGCCCCGGTTCTCTCTTGCATGCCACACGATTTCCTGCGGCGTCGGCAGCGTCATGAACCCGCCGTGCTCGCCATGCGCGAACCGCGCCACCGTCGGCGGCATTTCGTACCCGATGATCCAGCTCCCATCCGGCGCGATCGCGATCGCCTCCGCATCCTGAGCCGGGTGCTCCATGCCGATGGCGCGCACGAAGCGCACGCGCAGCGCGGGAACCGGTTCGAGGCGCAGCTCCACCGCCAGCTCGACCACCTTCTCCGGGAGCGCCCCGTCGCTGACCGCCAGCCACGTCCCCGACTCTTCCCGATACGCCAGCCCGCTCAGCTCACCGACGCGCCCCGGCGCGTCCTCCGGCTCGGGGGGCAGCGTCGTCCACGCCAGCAGTTCGAGCGCTATGGGCTCGGCGCGCACAGCTTCGCCGTGCGCAGCGCACCCGCCAAGGCTCATCGCCAGCAGCGCGCTCCCACATGCCACTGCGCGAACCGCGCGTCCGGACCGAGGCTTCGTCGCGGACTCCTCAGCCTCGGCGTCTTTCTGAACGCTCCGTGTCTCGTGGGCGTCGCCGTCGCCGTCGCCGTCGCTTCGAGCGCGTTCGACGATCGGCGACGGTGTCGCTCCTGCCCCATGCGTCATTTCAGCTCCGCCCACGGAAACCCCTTCGGAATCAGCTCCGGCCTGTCGTTCAGCCAGCCGACCAGCCATTCGTAGGCGTCCACCAGCCTCGGCCCCGGCCGATTGAACATCTGGCTCCCGTCCACCACGGCCACGCGTCCCGCCCGGACCGCGGGCAGCTCACGCCACCACGATTGCTCCGCCAGCAGCCGGGTCTCCTCGCGGGCCTGCTCCAGCGTGAGCCCGCACGGGCACACAATGATCGCCTCCGGCTCGCTCGCGATGAGCGCCTCGGCCTCGATCCGCCTCGATTTGCCCGCGATCCGGTGGGCCTGCTGAGCGCCCTCGCCCGAGCCCGACCCCTCGATGGCCTTCGTCGGGTTCAGCGGATGGGCGGCGCCGGCCCGCTCGACGAGCTGCGGCGTCCAGTGGCCACCCACGAAAATCGGATCGGTCCACTCCAGAAACGCCACCCGCGGCCCGTCGGTGTAGGGCGTGACGTGGTCCGCCGCCCGGAAGAATCGCTCCCGCAGCCCGACCAGCGCGGCCCGGGCCTCCGCCTCCAGCCCCGCCGCCCGGCCCACGGTGAGGACGTCGTCCAGAACCTCCTCGAATGAGCCGGGATTCAGGCTCACGACCGTCGGCGCCGGGTCCATGCCGGCCGCGGCGGCGCGGACCGTGTTCAGGTCGATCGAGCACACCTCGCACAGATCCTGGGTGAGAATCAGGTCGGGGCGAAGCGCCGCCAGCCGCCTGGTGTCGAGGGTGTAGAGCGAGCTTCCGGAGGCCATCGCCTCCGAGACGGCCCGGTCCACCTCGGCCGAGGTTGTGAAATCAGTTATCTGACCAGTGAGGATCGGCCGATCGTGTATCTGCGGCGGGAAATCGCACTCGTGCGACCTTCCCACGAGATACCGGGAACCGCCGACGAGGCAGAGCGTCTCAGTGGCCGAGGGAAGCAGGCTGACGATCCGCATGGGACCTGCATGGTACGGCGGCGACGAGCGCCGGAGCGGGTTTCAGACTCGTGCGAAGCAAATCCCGATATCCCCGGACGACGAACTACGAGGAGGCCTTCCAGCGATGGGTGAATTCAAGAGCAGCGGCAGACCACGCCGTCCGGGCGTCACAGTCCACATGGCGGCGGTTTTTTCATGCGCCTCCTTCGCGGCCCTCGCCATCGCGCCAGGCCTGCATGCCCAGCCTCGCAACCAGGCTGGCCAGCCCCCCATCGAAGCCCAGGCCCCGCCCGGAGCCCCGCAGGCCGCCGATCGTGAGCTGGCCGAGGACGAGGTCTCCTTCGAGGAGTTCACCGAGCCGGTGGACCTCCAGGTGCTGATCGATTTCATCGCCCGGCGCCTCCAGATCAATTTCATCATGACCGACGTGGCCGTCGCGGGGCGTCAGGTCGTCTTCCGCGCCCCCATGACGGTGAAGAACGAGCAGCTTCTCCCCCTGCTCCAGCTCCTGCTCGAGAGCGCCGGCTTCTCCCTCGCCCGCGACCCCGAGCACGGCTGGTACATGATCATGGAGTCCGGCAAGGCGCCCATCCATTCCCCGGACGACACCGACTTCGCCACCACCCAGATCTTCCCCACGCCCATGACGCGCCCCAGCGCCCTGCAGGGCGCCATCAACACCGCCCTCGGAGGCGAGTCGGGCCAGATGAAGATGAGCTACGTCGATGAACTCGGCGTCATCATCTCCACCGGGCCGCAGCGACTGAACCGCTCCGTGGCGCGCATCATCGAGATGATCCTGCAGGGACAGAAGAACCAGCGCCTCCACCGTTTCGATCTGTCTCACATCGCCGCCTCCGAAGCCCGCGACCGCATCCTCAGCCTCGTCGGCCAGATCACCGGCGCCACCCAGCAGCGCACCACCCGCGAGGGCGGGGGCGGTGGAGGTGGCGGCGGCGGCGGTGGCGGCGGCGGCACGACCGGTGGGGGCGGCGTCGGCGTCTTCAGCAACCTGACGGATCGACTCGTGCTCGACCGCGCCGGCAACTCCATCATCTTCCGCGGCGACGACGCCGACGCCGCCGAGTTCAAACGCTTCGTCGATCTGGTCGACATTCCCAGCCGCCTCATCATCCGTCGCTACCACGCAGGCCGATATTCGGCGCGCATCGCCAGCTACGGGGATAAACAGGGGCTCGGCTCGGTCAGCGCTTCGGGCGCGGGCGGCGCCGGGCGCGCCAGAGCGGCGCAACCCGACGCCGACCAGTCCGCCGGCCTCATCGGCAGCGGCTTCCTGCTCGACGCCGAGGAGGAAGGATCATTCACCTACTTCGGCACACGCTCCCAGCATGACCAGGTCGCGGCGCTTGTTGAAGAATTCGCCGAGCAGGTGCGCGAGGCGGAGATGCGCGTCGAGTTCTATAAGCTCAAGCACGCCCGCGCCGCCGACGCCGCCGACCTGATCAACCAGCTTCTCGATCTTGATCGGGCCCAGACCGCCGATTCGCCATTCCTTCCCCGCGGCGTCGAAGCCCGGGGCGTCCGTCGCATCGATCCGCCCCAGCAGCGTCAGCCCGAACCCCAGCCCACGCGCGACCCCGATCGTCCGGCGACGCGCGACGAAGATGAAGTCGGCCTCACGCCGGTTGAGGGCATCGCCATCATCCCCGATGAGGCGAACAATCAGCTCATCATCCGGGCGCCGCAGCGCCAGCAGCGCGAGTTCGTCCGCATCATCGACAGCCTCGACCAGCGCCGGCCGCAGGTGTACATCGAGGTGCAGATCGTCAGTGTCAGCGCAAGCAAGCAGTTCGATTTCTCGATCGACTACGCTCTCGGAAATGACTCGCCCGGCAACGTGCCCATCTTCACCAACTTCGGCCTGCGGGGCGACCCGTTCACCACCGATCTGCCCAATCCCTCCGGCATCACCGCGGCCGTCATCCGCTCGAACTACATCCCCGTCATCGTGAATATGCTCCAGACCGAGGGCGACGGACGCATCCTCTCGACGCCGCGCATCCTGGTGAATGACAACGAAGAGGCTCGACTCGACAGCACGCGCGATGAGCCCTTCGCAACCACCTCGCAGGTCGTTGGCGCTCCGTCGCAGACCGGTCTGGGCGGCACGCTCTCGGCCGGCACCTCGCTCAGCGTCACGCCCCAGGTCAGCGAGGCGGGCTTCCTCATTCTCGATTTCGAGGTCGAGCTCTCCTCATTCGGCGAGCGCCCCAACCCCGATCTGCCCCCCGCGACCGATCGCAACGTCTTCAGCAGCGCCATCACCATTCCCTCCGACAGCACCGTGGTCGTCGGCGGCTTCACCCGCGAAAGCCGCACCGACACGGTCAACAAGATCCCCCTGCTCGGCGACATTCCCGGGATCGGAAACCTGTTCCGCAACATTTCGAAGATGAACAGCACGCAGACGATCTACGTCTTCATCACGCCGCGCGTGCTTCGCGATCAATCCTTCACCGACATGCGCCTGCTCTCCGAGGGCCCGATGGCGACCATGAATGTCATCGACAGTCTGCCGCCCCTCGAGGCCGCTCTCATGCCCCTGCGTCGCCAGCGCGAGCAGGCTCGCGACGAGGACGAGTCCTCGGTGTCCCGCCATGACCAGGGCGCCAATGATCAGGCATCATGATGAGCGACGCCTCCACACCATCCCGACGTGACAAAGAGCCCCGCATCCGCCCCGGCGCGAGCGCCGACGGCGCCGAAGCCGAGTCCCGCGCCGCAGAAGAGCGCCGCTGGAAGCGCGTCGCGGAGCTCTTCCAGCCCCTCAGCGTCCGCCCGGAGCAGATCCACGGCTTTTCCAGCCTTCCCGGCGCCGATGAAGAGCCCTGGGACGTCCTGCTCTCCACACTCGGCGCCGAGGAGCACGCGGCCCTGCAGACGCTGGCCCAGCGCTGCGGCGTGCCCTTCGACCCCGAGCCTCGCCCCCATGAGAGCGCCGAACGTTTCTACGAGCGCGTCCCCCCCGCCGCCGCCCGACGCCACCAGGTCGCCGGACTCGGCTCCGACGGCGAGGTGATGACCGTCGCCACCGCCCAGCCGCTCCAGCCCAGCGTCTTCAGCACCATCGAGCGGATGATCGGCATGCCCATCCGCCTCGTGCTCTCACCCCGGGCCCAGGTGGGCAACCTCATCAACCGCGGCTATGAGCAGCGGCAGGACCTGGTCACCGAGATCGTCGAAGACCTGCCCTTTGACGAGCGGGCCATCGAATCCGCCGCCGGCTCGGTGAGCAAGGCCACCGACCTGCTTCAACTGGCGCGCCAGACGCCCGTCATCCGGCTGGTGAACATGCTGCTCTTCGAGGCCCTGAGGCTGCGGGCGTCGGACATCCACATCCACCCGCTCGAGAACAAGCTCATCATCCGCTTCCGCGTGGACGGCATGCTGGTTGACGCCTTCAACCCGCCCCTCTCACTGGCGCCCGCGATCTCCTCGCGCATCAAGGTGATGGCCGAGCTCGACATCGCCAACCGCCACGCGCCGCAGGACGGCCAGACGACGGTGCGAATCGGCTCGCGCAAGATCGATATCCGCGTCTCCAGCGTGCCGACGATCTTCGGCGAGCGCATCGTGCTGCGACTGCTCGACCAGAGCCAGACGCAGCTCAGCCTCGACGCCCTTGGCATGCTGCCGGAGATGCAGACCCAGCTCATCGACCTGATCGAGCGCCCCACGGGCATGATCCTGGTCACCGGGCCCACGGGCTCTGGCAAGACGACGACGCTCTACGCCGCCCTGGAGAAGATCGACCGCACCTCGCGCAACGTGATGACGATCGAGGATCCCGTCGAGTACCACCTCGACCAGATCGGGCAGGTGCAGGTGAACCCCAAGCGCGGCGTGACCTTCGCCTCGGGCCTGCGCTCACTCCTTCGCCAGGATCCGGACGTCATCCTCGTCGGTGAGATTCGCGACTCCGAGACCGCCCACCTCGCGGTGCAGGCTGCCCTCACCGGCCACCTTGTGCTCGCCACGCTGCACACCAACGATGCGCCCAGCGCGATTTCGCGAATTCAGGACATCGGCATCGAGCCCTATCTCATCAGTTCGGCGCTGCTGGCCGTCTACGGCCAGCGGCTGCTGCGCCGGACCTGCTCCGCGTGCGCCGGATCCGGCGAGAGCCGCGGCGTACGCTGCGAAAAATGCCTCGGATCCGGCTACTCCGGACGCGTCGCCATCTACGAGATGATGCGCATGAGCGACGAGCTGCGGCGGATGACCATGACCAACGCCGACGCCATCTCCATCGCCGACCAGGCGAAGAAGGAAGGCATGCGCGGCATGATCGACGACGGCAACACCAAGGTCGCCGCCGGACTCACCACCGAAGAAGAGCTCTACCGCGTGCTGCACTGATTGAATTTCGCGATCCAGCACTCCGCACTCGGAACTCGGAACTCTCCTCCTCTCCCCCTCAGCACTCAGAACTCAGAACTCAGAACTTTCCTCCCTCCCCATGTCCACCGCCGAGTCCTCGACCCAGTTCTTCTACACCGCCGCCGGCGCCGACGGCTCGCGCAAACGCGGCCTGCGCCTGGCCCGCAGCCAGCACGCCCTCTCCGAGTCCCTCCGCGAAGACGGCCTGCTCCTGCTGAACGCGCGTCGCCTTCCCTCCTGGACCGCCGGCGTCTCTGATCTTCCCATCCGCGACCAGGTCGCTTTCAACACGCAGCTCGCCAGTCTTCTCAACCGCGGCGTGCCGCTGATCGAGGCCCTGGAGGTCGCCGGCAGCGTCGTGACCAAGCGCACACACGAGCGTGTGGAGCGCATCCGCTCATTGGTGCGCGCCGGCTCGGCTTTCGCGGACGCATGCGCCCAGGTCGGCGGCTTCGATGAGATCACCGTGACGGTCTACCGGGCCGCGGAGCGCACCGGTGATCTCGCCGACGCCGCCCGCAGACTCGCCCAGGCCGCCCAGCGCAAGCAGGCCATCGCCAGCAAGGCGGGCACGCTGCTGATCTATCCCGCCATCGTCGTCTCCATCAGTGTGCTCATCTCGATCTTCGTGCTTACCGTCGCCGTGCCGCAGATCGGCGAGGCGCTGGCGGACGCGGGCGTCGAGCTGCCGTGGTACACCGAGCTGGTGATCACGCTGGGCATCGGGCTGCGTGAGAACGGGTTCGCGGCCCTGCTGATCTTCGGCGCCCTCCTGGCCGTGGCCATCATGGCGCGGCGGATCCTCGCCCTGGGCTTCTTCGCCGTGATGCGACGGGTGCCCGCGGTCCGCAAACTCACCACCTCGATCGAATCCGCCCGCTTCTTCGCCGTGATGGGCGCGATGACGCGCTCCGGCGTTCCCGTCGGCGACGCCCTCGCCGTCGCCTCCGGCGCCGTGAGCCACCCGGAGCTCCGCCAGCAGCTCGATGACCTCCGACGCCGACTGGTCGAGGGAGGCCTGCTGCGAACGCTGCTCGAACGCGTCGAGGCCTTTCCGCTGGCGACGCGACGCCTGCTCATCGCCGCCGAACGATCCGGCGACCTCGACACCGCCTTCGACAACCTGGCTTCAGACATGGCCGAGGACGTGGACATCCGCTCGGCCCGGCTGCTGGCCATGCTCGAGCCCCTGCTGATCGTGGCCATGTTCCTCGTGATCGGGTCTCTGCTGCTCTCGATCCTTGTCCCCCTGCTCTCGCTCACTGGGCAGGCGGGGTGATTCGCCGATTCTGAGCTGGAATCGGAGGCGTCACCCCGGCGCCCGCCCCACACTGGTGAACCTTTCTCCGTCTCGTGCGTCACATACAATGAGGGGCTCGAACATCGTGCAGAATCCGACTGTTTTTCCCCCGACCATAACCCCCCGTCCGCCCCACCCCCGGAGCGCCAGGAGGCCGTCCGATATGCTCATTCACGCTCGAATCCGCCGAGGCTTCTCCCTGCTGGAGATGATGCTGGTCCTGCTCATCATCACCACGCTGGTGGGCATCGTGGTCGTGAACATGACCTCGCGCAGCCAGCGGGCCAACGTCCAGACCACCACCATCTCGATGAAGCAGATCGAGAACGCCCTGAAGGAATACCACTTCAACAACGGCGGCTTCCCCACCACCGATCAGGGGCTGGCTGTGCTCACTCCCGACTACCTCGAGCGCATCCCCCGCGACGCGTGGAGGGAAGAGTTCGAATACATCAGCCCCACCGGCGATCCCGCCCGCCCCTACATGATCATCAGCATGGGCCCCGACCGCGAGCCCGGCACCGAGGACGACATCATCAACTGGGATCTCGAATGACCACATGATCAGGCGCGGCGTCACATTCCTGGAGGTTGTTCTCGCGGTTGCGCTGCTCGCGATGCTCTTCACGACCATCGTCAGCGCCTACGGCGCCATCCGCTCAATGGGCGTGCGCGAGCAGGAGCGCCTCAGCGCCACGGAAGTCGCGCACCGGATCATCATGATCTATGCGCACGAAGGGCCCGACAAAGTCCCCGGCGAGAACGAGTTCGTCGAGTATGGGCCCGACCTGTACCGCTTCCGGCTCAGCGAGGAATCGCTCATTGAAGAGCCCGGCGGACGCGAGGGGCTCTCCATCCGGCGCGCCGTTCCCTTCAGCGGCCTGAGCGCCAACCGGCGCATCGAGGCCAGGCTGGTCCAGATCACCGTCGAGGTCTTTCCCGAACAGACTGGACGCATCCCCTCCACAGCCGAGCCGCTGGCCTCTGTGAGCCGCATCTTCAATCCGCTGGACACCTCGACCCAGACCGATGATGTGCTGCTCCAGCACATCCTGCGGCAGCTCGGCGAAGATTTCCAGATGCCTGTGCCGCCCCAGCCATGACACGGCCCGCATTCACAATCATCGAGCTCGCGCTCGCCACGGTGCTCGGCCTCTTCGTGCTGCTGGCCTGCTTCTCACTCTTCGCCATGATCGACCGCTCGGAGCGGGCCCTCGCCACGCGCTTCGAGGATGTGCAGGACATGGCCCTGTGCCACGCCACACTGCGACGGGCCATGCAGTCCCTCGTCGCCGCCCCTGAAGGCGCCGGCGGCCCACGAACCAGAGGTAGACAGACGGACCAGAACGGAGAGCCGGATGGCGATGAGAACGGTGAAACCGGCGTAGACAACGAGAGCGCGCTGGAGTCCGGTGAACGCGGGCTCACTTTCACCGATGATGAGCCAAGACGCCGCGGACGCGTGCAGCACTTTTCGATCTATCCTCTCGATCCCGCCGACGCGGAGGCCGGTGTCGATGTCGGCGATGCGCCGTGGCGCCTGGAGATGGTCCTCGCCGACCATCCGCTGACGTTCCTTCAGACCGGTCACGGGCCCATCCGCGGCGCCTTCGATTTTCTCCCCGTCGGCCCAGATGAGTGGATTCTTCAGTGGACGCCGCTGATTCCGGCCGGTGAGCCCTATGTTCTGGCTGAGAACCTCTCACTCGCCCTCGTGGCCGTCCTGCCGCGGGACAGCTCCGAATTCGTCGGCTACCTCGACGCTCGGGAACGCCGCGAATTTCCCCGGGCCGTCCGCGTGATTCTCTGGTCTCACGGCGGGGCTCGCACCGACTGGCTCTTCGAGCCCGGCGTGACCACCGGGGAGACGCCGCGATGATGAACGAGACATCCCGCACATGTCGACGCGGCTTTGCGCTGCCTGTGGTGATGGCGTTGCTGGTGATCGCCTCGCTCTTCATCACCGTCGCGTTCCAGCGCCAGTCGCAGCAGTCGATGATGGTGCAGCGGCAGCTTGTCGAATATCGGCGCCATCACGAGATGTTCGGCGTCCGCGCCATCACAACCCTGTGGCTGGAGGACAACTTCTCCCAGCTGCACGAGCTCGCCACCCGTCCCGACGAGGTCGATTTCGCCTACGGATTCGTTCTTCCCACCGGCGCCGTCATCCGCATCTTCGTCCGCGACGGACAGGGGACAGTCCCCATCGACGCAAGCGGGCTGGACGAGGCCGGCGCCGAGATGCTCGCACAGATTCTCGATCGTCTGCCGCCCGAACGGCCGGATCTGGTCCGGCGGGTCGGCCCACACCAGATCAGCGTCAACGCGGCGCCGCGGGAGGCGCTGATGGCGATGGTCGAGGAGGAGGACGCCAACTCCTTCGCCGAGCGCGTCCTGTCCGCGCGCCGGGGCGGCGACATCGACCGAGCCGAATTCGAGCGCATCCTCCGGCTCCGCGGCGGGGTCGACGACGCCGAGCGCAACGCGCTGATCAACCTCGTCACCTTCACGCCGGGGCTGTGGAGGCTGGATATCCACGTGACCGACGACCAGGGCGAACGCGTCTTCCATATGCTCACCGAGCGCCCCCGACAGCGCTCCATCGCGATTCATGAGTGGTACGAAGGGCGTCCGCCGACCGATGACGATGTACTGACCGAACAGGGCCGCAGGGCCGGCCAGCGCCGGACCGACGGCCGGAGGTGACTCCACACATGCCGATGCACGCAGACAAAGTGGCCAGAATCATGTTCGTCGCCCAGATTGCGGCGTTGGCCGCCGGCGCGGGGGCTGTGGCGATGTTCCTCGCCAATCCCTTCCAGGATCCTGAATCCATCGTCGAGACCCGCGCCGCCGCGGACATCGAGCGTCCCCGCGGTCCTGTCCAGGAGCGCGAGGCGAGGACCGTGCCCTCCTTCGAGCACACCGACTGGCTGGTTGTGCTCCCCTCGATCAGTTGGGCCGCGCCCGATCCCGACCGCAATGGCGCCCAGGAGGATGAAGACGCCCTCAACGCCATGCAGCAGGCCGCGGGTGAACAGGACGCCGCGACCGATGAGGCCCAGCCGCCCGAAAGCCGCCCGCTCGTCAACTGGCGCTACATCGGCTACCTGCGCCAGGCCGACTCGATGATGGCGTTGCTCCAGGTCGAGAACCGGCAGCAGTTCGTGGGTGTGGGCCAGAAGCTCAACGACATGCGGATCGTCTCCATCTCCGCCGAGGAGGTGAGGATCAATGATGGCCTCCACGAACAGCGGATCCAGCTCGCATCCCGCACCGATACGCTTCCGAGCAAAGCCCCCCCCGCCGGACCCATGACCATGCCGATGCCCGGCATAATGCCGGAGGGCGAAGAATTCGATCTCGAACGACGCCGCGAAAACATACAGCGCGAACGTGAACGCGAGCTGGAGCGCATGCGCCGGAACAATCCCTCCCGTACGGAGGAATGGACGCCTTCGTGAGCAAAAGAGTCTGTTATCTCGGCGCAGAAGCTTCGCTCGTCCGCCTCATCGGGCCGTCGGGCGATGTCGCATGGAGTCCGGAGCAGAGCGCGTCGGCCGATGAGGAAGCTGATTTCGGAACCACCCGCCTGCGCGTCGGCGACGCCGCGGCCTGGGTGGCCGGGCAGCCCGATGGCGCCAGGCGAATCGACCTGGTGTGTCTGGGCGTCGAGGAGAGTTTGTGCTCATGGATCTCCGCTCCCAGCCCCGAGCCCCAGGTGGTCGCCGCCGCCGTTCGCCAGCGCGAGGAGGACTGGGGCGAGGCCGCCTCGGTCGTCTCGGTGCAGCCCCTCTTTGAGAAGGACCGGTCGCCGCAGCAATCGGGGCTCTCCAGCGCGCTGGCCGCTATTCGCAGCCGGGGCGATCGGACGAAATCCCGCCTCGCCACGCCGCTCGCCGTCATCGAGTCGCGCGACGCCTCCGCCCGAATCTGGCTGGACGACCTGGACGCCAGAGGCGTGCGCATCGGCGCCGTCTCCACCCTGTGGCACGCCATCGCGCTGGTCTGGGGTGAGCAGGCGCCTGCTGCGGCGTCCGGCTCTGACGCGGGGCAGAATGGCCACGGGCCGCCCGAGGCATCCGTCTCGGCCGTTGCGCTGGTCAACGGCGACGGGCAGGTGACGTGGGCCTGGGCTCGCGGTCGGCGTCTGCTGGCCGGCGGCGTCACCTCGATCACACGCCCCCGCGCCATCGACTCCAGCGCCGCCCAACTCGACGAACGCGACGGGCAGAGCGCCGCCACGCCCGTCCAGGCCCTGCCCAGCGAGGAATCCTGCGGCCGGCTGGTGCTCGACTGGCTCACCTGGAGCGCCCACATCGGGCAGGCGCCGGATCGAATCATCGTCGTCGGTGAAGGCGCCGACGGGCTGGCCGACTCGCTGGGGCGACTGTGGCCATCGGCGCCATCCAAGGCCATCGAAGAGCCCGACGCCCTCGGCGCCACGCTCAAACTGCTTGCCGAACGTCTG
This sequence comes from Phycisphaeraceae bacterium, assembly GCA_007693965.1. Classification (GTDB taxonomy): domain Bacteria; phylum Planctomycetota; class Phycisphaerae; order Phycisphaerales; family UBA1924; genus RECQ01. Next base: position 117,645 of record RECQ01000033.1, read on the forward strand.
GACGAGACGCCCGTGACTCCGGCGGATCCGCGCAGCAGCCTCGTTGAACTGAGTCTCCGACCGGGGCGCCAGCATCGGCGCCTCTTCACGCTCATCGCCATTGCGATGGCGCTGCTGGCGGTCGGGATCGCGGGCGTGGGCTTCAAGGCGCGCCAGTGGCAGAGCGATCTGCGCGCGGAGACGAGCTCGCTGTCGGCGGAGACCCGCCAGGCCATCTCCGCCGCCGCGCCGCAAGCCGCGGGCGCCCGCGCCACCACCTTCATGATCGAGCAGCTCCGCGGCGTCCTGGCGGAAACCCGGGCTGCGGGCGCCGATCTCGAAGAGCCGCCGCCGCCGGCGCCGATCCTTGATGAGCTGGTGCGCTTCAGCCGCGCCATCGCGACGGTGGAGGAATCGGGCGCCCGCATCGAGCGATTCCAGATCAGCCGCCCGACATCCACGGCGACCATCATCGTGCAGGACCTCGGCGCCGCCGAGTCGCTGCGCAACCGGATCATCAGCAACGCCGAGCGGATCAACTGGATCGGCGTCATCTCGGGGTCGAGCCCCAACGTGCGCCTGACCATGAACGGCGAATGGAGGACGGGCCAATGACGCCAGACATCGAGCGCGAACTGCGGCTGCGGACCCTGGCCGGCGTCTCCGAACGGCGCAACCGTCCGATGCGCTACATCATCTTCGCCGGCGCGCTGCTGCTCATCGCGTGCGTCTTCACCGCGGTCAGCGTGAGCGGCGCGAGGGAGGCCCGTGCCCGCCTGGAGCGGCAGGCGGATCAGCACGCGGAGGTGATTCGCCTTGTGAACGAGATCGAGACCATCCGCACCGCGGGGCGTCGCACGGATCTTGCGGAGCGATACCCCCCTGAACCCGGACTGCTGGGCAAGCTGGAGTCGATCCACCAGCGCCTCGGTCTGGACAACGCGCCGACGCTCACCGAGTCGCGTCCGACGCCGTTGCGGCTCGACTCTCCCTTCCGCGCCCGCAGCGTGCGGGCCCGTCTGTCCGACCTTCCCCTGTCGCAGGCGATGCTGTGGATCAACGAAGCCCAGACATCGATTCCCGGCCTGCGCGTGTCGAGCGTGGACTTCAGGCCGACGCCGCAGGGATGGATCGTTGAAGTGAACCTGACCCGATGGGAGCTCCAATCTTGACGCCGCCGACCATGCAAGAATTCGCAGCGCGCTCCCGCGCCTTGCGCGCACTCCGACTGCTCTGCGCCGTCGCGCTTCTGGGCGCCGCAGCGCCGATGTCGATCACGGGCTGCGTGTCTGATCAGCGCGGCGGTGACAGAATCACCATTTCTTCCGATGAATCCGCACGCTTCGCCCAGGCGCACGAGCTTTCGAAGCAGGCCGAACAGACCAAGGACCCCGACGACGCCATCCGGCTGTATCGCGATGCGGTCACCATCTTCCCCGAGCTTGCATCGGCGTGGAACAATCTGGGCGTGCTGCTGATGCAGCGGCAGAACTTCATGGAGGCGGCTGTCGCGTTCGTCTCCGCCGCCGAAAACGCGCCGGCGGATCCTCGGCCCCTCTACAACCTCGGTCTCACCTGGGAGCGCGCGGGCTATTCAGAAGACGCTTTCAAGTATTACCGGCAGGCCCTGGAGCGCGATCGGCGCTACCTGCCTGCGCTTCGCGGCGCCATTCGCGCCGAGCGGGTGATGGGCCGGGGCGACGCCCGCACGCTGGAGCGTCTGCGCATCGCCCTTCTGCAGGAGACCGATGAGCAGTGGCGCGACTATTTCCAGCGCCAGCGCTCCGCCGTCGAGGACGATGTGTACCGACGCCCCGGCGCTCGCTCCCGGGATGACGACAATGAAGCTTCGATGTACGACGACGCGCCGCGTACGCCCCGGGAAGACCTGCTGGAGTTGATCGGCCCCGACCGCTGATCGGCGCTGCGCGACGCCGCCGTCGGCGCCGCCTTGCTCGGCGAATCCGTATAAGCTCTGTGCGTCCGCCCCGGCCCGTGCGGGGCCGCGTTCATTACTGATTTCTGGTACAAAAAGGTGCGGCTTCTGCCGGATGAAGGTGTTCGTTCCACATTGCGTGGCAGAGCCGAGGACGGCTCTACCACGGCACCCCGCCCCGGCCCGTGCGGGGCCGCGTTCAACCGCAAGCGGAGAGCACGCCATGCCCGATCGCGCCGAGTCGTCCGCCATCGAGTCCGGCCTCCACGAGCGCCGCCTCTTCTCGCCTGCGCCGGAGTTCGCAGAGCGGGCCCACGTGCGCACGCTCGATGAGTATCGCGCCCTCCACAAACGATCCATCGAAGATCCCGAGGGATTCTGGGCCGAGGCTGCAGGACATCTGGAATGGTTCTCGCCGTGGAAGAAGGTTCTCGAGTGGAAGGCGCCGGATGCGAAGTGGTTCGTCGGGGCCACGACCAACCTGTGCCACAACTGCGTCGACCGGCATGTCAAGGACGGCCACGGCGACGAGACGGCGGTGATCTGGGAAGGCGAGCCGATGCAGCCGGCCGGCCCGGAGACAGCGCACATCACCTACGCCGACCTGCAGCGCGAGACGGCGAAGTTCGGCAATGTGCTGAAGTCGCTGGGGGTGCGCAAGGGCGATGTCGTCACCATCTACATGCCCATGATCCCGGAGCTGGCCGTCGCGGTGCTGGCGTGCGCGCGCATCGGGGCGGTGCACTCTGTCATCTTCGGCGGCTTCAGCGCCTCGGCGATCGCGGATCGTGTGCACGATGCGAAGAGCCGCGTGATCGTCACCGCCGACGGCGGGTGGCGGCGCGGCAAGATCGTGCCGCTGAAGGACAACGTGGACGCGGCGTGCACGCAGATCGACACCATCGACCACGTCGTCGTCGTGCAGCGCACCGGTGAACAGACCGTATGGCACGCCAAACCTTCCGACTCCCACGGCGGCAAGCGCGACCACTGGTGGCACGACCTCATGGCCGCGGCGGACGAGAACTGTCCGTGCGAGCACATGGACAGCGAAGACCCGCTCTTCGTCCTCTACACCTCGGGCACCACCGGAAAACCCAAGGGCATCCTGCACACCACCGGCGGCTACATGGTGCAGACGGCGCTGACGGCGAAGGTCGTCTTCGATCTCAAGCCCGGCGAAGACGTCTACTGGTGCACGGCGGACCTCGGCTGGGTGACTGGGCATTCGTACATCGTGTACGGGGTGATGCCCAATCGCGTGCCCACGCTGATGTACGAGGGCGCGCCGGACTATCCCGACAAGGACCGCTTCTGGAGCATCGTGGCGCGGCACAAGGTGAGCAAGTTCTACACGGCGCCGACGGCGATCCGGGCCTTCATGAAGTGGGGCGAGGAGCATCCGAAGAAGCACGACCTCTCGTCGCTGCGCGTGCTGGGCACCGTCGGCGAGCCGATCAATCCGGAAGCCTGGATGTGGTACCACCGCGTCATCGGCGCCGAGCGCTGTCCGATCGTGGACACGTGGTGGCAGACGGAGACGGGCGGGCACATGATCACGCCGCTGCCGGGCGCGACGCCCACCAAGCCGGGATCCTGCACGCTGCCCTTCTTCGGCGTGGACGCGGCGATCGTGAACGATCAGGGCGAGGAGCAGCCGCTGAATTCGGGCGGGCTGCTGGCGATCCGGCGCCCGTGGCCTTCGATGCTGCGCGGCATCCTCGGCGACAGGCAGCGATTCATCGACACCTACTGGTCGCGCATCCGCAACGACAAGGGCGAGCCCTACTACTTCGCCGGCGACGGGGCGCGGCGGGATGAGGACGGCTACTTCTGGATCATGGGGCGGGTGGACGATGTGATCAACGTCAGCGGCCACCGGCTGGGGACGATGGAGGTCGAGAGCGCGCTGGTGAGCCACGAGGCGGTGGTCGAGGCGGCGGTGGTCGGCATGCCGCACGAGATCAAGGGGACCGGCATCGCCGCCTTCGTGACGCTGGCGCCGGGCTTCGAGGCGAGCGAAGCCCTGCGCACCGCCCTCCGCGCCCACGTCGGCGAGGAGATCGGCGCCATCGCCAAGCCGGATCAGATCCGCTTCGCCGAGGCGGTGCCGAAGACGCGCAGCGGCAAGATCATGCGCCGACTGCTGCGCGACATCGCCGCGGGCCGGGCGGACACCGGCGACACGACGACGCTCGAAGATTTCTCAGTGCTGGCCAAGCTGCGGGAGAGCGAGGAGTCGTAGAAGAAAGGGATCAGGCATCGGGCACTGGGCATCAGGGGTTGTGGATATGCTTCCCGGCGTTTTCGCTGAGGAGGCCCTGCGATGCCCAAGTGGATGATCGTCGTTCTGCTGCTGGCGCTGTCGAACCTGTTCATGACGGCGGCGTGGTACGGACACCTGAAATTTTCCGGCGACGGCGAGCTGCGGCTGTCGCCCATGAAAATTCTTCCGGTGATCCTGATCGCGTGGATGATCGCGCTGCCGGAATATTTCTTCCAGGTGCCGGCGAACCGGATCGGGCACGTGAACTTTCAGGGCCCCTTCACGGCGCCGCAGCTCAAGGTGCTTCAGGAAGCGATCACGCTTGTGGTCTTCACGATCTTCTGCATCGTGTACCTGAAGGAGAAGATCCGGCTGAACGACGTGGCGGCGTTCGCGCTGATCTTTCTCGCCGTGATCGTATCCATGGCCGGCCGCGATGCGCCGCTCAAACCCGAACCCTGAGCGACAATCTCTTCCCCATTCCCCATTCCCCATTGCCCATTCCCCATTGCCTCTTCCCTCAATCCTCCGGCGCCTCGCCCGATGTCACGATCTCGCGGAACTGCTCGCGGAGCTTCTTCGTCACCGGGCCTTCTTCGCCGGAGCCGATGGGCTTGTCGTCCACCTGTTTCACGCCGATGATCTCCGCCGCGGTGCCGGTGAGGAAGAGTTCATCACCGGCCAGCAGCTCATCGAGCTTGAAGAGGCGCTCCTCGACCTTGATGCCGGACTTGCGGCACAGGTCGATGACGAAGGAGCGGGTGATGCCCTCAAGGATGCCCGCATCCGGCGGCGGGGTGATGATCGCGCCGTCCTTGACCACGAAGATGTTGTCGCCGGTGCACTCTGCGACATAGCCGTCGGTGTTGAGCATGATGGCTTCGAGCACGCCAGCATCAATCGCCTCGATCTTGGCGAGGATGTTGTTCAGGTAGTTCATGCTCTTGATGCGCGGATCGAGGCATTCGACGGGGATCCGGGGGCGCTTCGCGACCACCACCGCCATGCCCTGCTCGTACATCTCTTCGGGGTAGAGCTGGATGGAGTCGGCGATGCAGATCACACCGGGGTTGGGGCAGCGGAAGGGGTGCAGACCCAGCGTGCCCACGCCGCGGGAAACGATGAGGCGGATGTAGCCGTCGCGCAGATCGTTCGCCTCCAGCGTCTCGCGCATCAGGGCGTCGATCTGCTCGCGCGTGTGCGGGATCTTGAGGCGGATGCGCTCGGCGGAGCGGAAGAGGCGCTCGATGTGGCTGCGGCATTTGAAGATGCGCCCGTTGTAGGCGCGGATGCCCTCGAAGACGCCATCGCCGTAGAGGAAGCCGTGGTCGTAGACGCTGACCATTGCCTGCGATTTGGGCACGAGCCGGCCGTCCAGCCAGATGAAGGGGCGATCCTCGGGCGAGGCGGAGGTCAGGGCGTCCGCCTGCTTCTTCTGCTCTGCGCTTGCTGTCTGTGAACGGGCGGTGGACATTGGGCGGCCTCCCGGGGCCGATGGGCCCCTGCAAAGCATCATCCTACAGCGCTGCAAGGTCCTCGCTGATGTGGGAGATCGCCTCGAACATCTCTCTGGCCGCAGCGACCAGCGTCTCCTGCTGCTCGTCGGTGAAGACTTCGGCGTCCATGTCGCGCTTGAAGGCGGCCCAGTGCTGACGCTGGTCCTCGCCGTAGGGGTCGAGGTAGCGGTCGCCCCGGCCCGGCTGCAGATCGAAGGCCTTGCGGATGTTCACCGCGATGTAGCGCGAGCCGTTGTTGCTGCCTTCGAGCACATAGTGCATGCCCAGCAGGGCCAGCGGCGAGGCCCTGCCGATCCGCTCGATGATCGCCTTCGTCGCGGGTGTGGGGCTGATCGAATCCGGATCCACATCGAGGAAGGCGAGGTCTTCCAGCAGGTAGGGCGCCTGGTACTGATGGCTCGCGACGATCCGTCCGATCACCGGGACTTCGGAGCGCACGTCCGTCAGGCGGCCTTCGAGCGTGCGATGCACCAGGAGCATCTGCCCCAGGTACGCCGCGTAGGCCTCGCGGGAGATTTTGCCCTTGAACATGTCGCGCTGGAACTCGTGATTCTCCGCGGCGTCGTGGAGGTCCTGCGTCGAGGCCTTCAGCAGCTCCATCACAGTGGGACGTGTGGTTGTCGTCATCAGAAGTCGCTCCGGAACGAGAGTTATTGAGACTGAGTCTCAGGAAGCCGCCAGCGTAGCCCGACCGCCCGCCTTGTCAATAGTTTACGCGATCAGGCCCGAAGCTCCGCCCCGAGTTTTTCGCCCAGAGCCTTCACCACCCGCTGCATCTGCGGGTCCACCTCTTCGTGGCGGAGCGTGCGTTCGGGGTCGAGGAAGCGGAGACGCAGTGTGACCGACTTTTTGCCCGCGCCCACCTGCTTGCCCCGGTAGACGCCCACGAAGGTCAGGCCCGTCATTTTCTCGGGGCGCTCCTGCTCCACGGTGTTGGCGACCTTCGCCCAGGGCGTCTGCTCATCCACGATGATGGACAGGTCGCGCTCGATGCCGGGGAAGGCGGGCAGGGGCGCTGCGGAGCTCTTGGGCGGGTACATCGCCAGCAGGGCGTCGGCGTCCAGCTCGGCGGCCACCACCGGGGCATCGAGCTCGTAGACCTTCATCGCCGCCGGCGCCACCAGCGACATGACGCCGATGCGCCGGCCATCCACGGCGATGTCCGCTGATGCGTCTGGATCGTCGATCGGGCGACGCTCGGCGCGGGGGGTCACTTCGACATTTCTCGCAGCGCCGCCGGCCGTGCGCACCAGCGTCTCGATCACGCCGCGCATCCGGCGCAGGCCTTCCTGCCTGTCCGGCGCATCCATGATCATCGCCAGCCAACGCGTCTCGACCGTGTCGCGGCCCTTGGCGTCTTTCTCGAGGAACCCGGCGCCGAACTCGAAGAGGCGCACGCCCTCCTCGATGCGCACGCCTGCATCCTGGTTGACGCGCCGGCACTCCAGCAGGCTGGGCCAGACGCTGGGGCGGAGATACGGCGCGCCCTTGCGGCGTTCTTCATCGACCTTGATCGTGCGCATCCCCGGGGGCGCGCACGAGGCCGCCTGCTCGGCGGTGACGAAGCTGAACGTCACGGTCTCGTAGAACCCCAATCCCGCCAGCAGCGAGCCGATTTCGCGCTGGGCCCGCTCGCTTTCCTGCGGCGGGGCGACGGCGACCTCGATCTTTTCGCGCACCGGGATCTTCTCATACCCGTGCACGCGCGCCACCTCTTCGATCAGATCGACCTCGCGCCGCAGATCGTTCGTGCGGTGATCGGGGGTCTCGCAGCGCACCGACTCCGTCGCCGCATCGACTTCGCAGGCGACGCCGAGGGCTTCGAGGTGGTTGGCCATTTCGTCGATGGAGAGCTCGATGCCGAGCAGCCCCGTGCAGCGAGCGGCCCGCATGGAGACGACGGGCGGCGGGGTGAGTTCGGGACCCGCCGCGATGGCGCCCGCGAGCATCTCCCCGCCGCCGGTTTCGAGGATGATCGCAGCGACGCGGGCCGCGGCGAAATCGACGGTGCGCGGGCTGACTACACGCTCGAAGCGGTGTCCCGCGTCGGTGATGATGCGCAGGCGACGGGCAGCGCGGCGGATCGTGGCCGGATCCCACGTGGCGGCTTCGAGGAGGATGTCGGTGGTTTTTTCGGTGACCGCGGAGTCGAGGCCGCCGATGACGCCGGCGAGGGAGACGGCGCGCTCTGCGTCGGCGACGACCAGCTCATCGGTGCGCAGCGCGTGCTTCTTGCCTTCGAGCGTGACGAGCGGCTCATCCTTCTTGGCGTAGCGCACGATGAGGCGCTGTTCGGCGAGCGTCTTCATGTCGAAGGTGTGGGTCGGGTTGCCGAGCTCGAAGAGGACGTAGTTGGAGGCGTCCACCACGTTGTTGATGGAGCGCTGCCCGACGGCTTCCAGCGCCTCGACGAGCCACTTCGGGCTGGGGCCGACCTTCACATTGCGGATGACGCGAGCGGTGAAGCGGGGGCAGACTTCGGGCGTTTGGTTGTCGACGCTGGTCGCGTCTTCGGCGGCGTCGCCGGCGCCGGGGCCGAGCGTGATGTCGAAGGGGATTTCGGGGAGTTTGAGCCGGCGCCCCGTCGCGGCGGCGACTTCGCGGGCGAGGCCGATGTGGCTGATGCAGTCGCCGCGGTTGCTGGTGATCTCGACATCGAGGCGAACATCGGCGCCGGACAGCTCCTCCCGGCCTTCGACGGGGAATCCGGCGTGGGTGAGGGCGCGTTCGACATCGTCGGCGGACAGGTCGCCGGGTTCGAGCAGTCGGTTGAGCCATTTGAGGCTGATGAGCATGGGGCCAGAGGATAGCGGCGAAAGCTTCGGTCGTGGCGATCGGGCGGCGGCTTCATTGCCGCCCTGAGAGCGGGGTCGCCGATGAGAACGCTGCGGCGGGGCGTTGATCTCCGCTGGGAACAGGAACACCCCGCAGCACCCCACACCCCCACACCCGGAGACTCACCATGCGCATCAAGCCGAAAGAGCATTTCTCCAGCGGCGACATGAAAGAGTTCCTCTCCTTCCGCACCATGATCACGCCGAGGATCATCCAGATCCTGTTTCTGTTCTTCGTTGCACTGGTCGTGCTGAGCGGGCTGATCCAGATCATCGCCGGGCTGGCGAACAACAGCCTGAGACTCGCCTTCTCAGGGCTGATGATGATCGTCGTGGGCCCGATCCTTGTTCGGATATACTGCGAGCTGCTGATCGTCATCTTCCGGATCTATGACACGCTGCGCGAGATCCGAGATGGAAGGACGCCGTTGAACGCACCCGATTGATGCATCTTCACTGATGCCCGGTGACTGATCCCCGCTGCCTCTCTTCTAATTCCACGTCACGCCGCGCGGGGCCTCGTGGTCGACTTGCAGTTCGGCGCGTTTGAGCAGGCCCCGGAGTGAGATGAGTTCGCGTTCGATCATCGCCGCCCGTGCGGCGGGGTCGGCTTCGGAGAGCAGGCGGTATTTCAGTTCGTTGTCCGCGACGATCGAGATGCTGATCAGCTCCAGCACCGCGGCGGTGGGCGCATCCTCGTTCTGCAGGCAGTCGACGATCCCCTTGGCCGCGGCGAGCTCGGTGAGGGGCGGGGCCTCGAGCAGGTCGAGCATGCGGTCGCGGACGCCGGGCAGCTCGGCCTCGTCCACCTCGCCGGCGCCGACGGGCTTCAGGATCGCCTCGCGGAACAGCCGCTCGCTGTCGGTGGGGTTCTCTTCCTTGATCATGGCGCGGCACACGCCCTGGAGCAGAATGTTGTAGCGACCGTCGAAGAGTCGTTCGTGCTGCACGATGTGCCCGACGCACACCACCGGCCGCAATGGCGGCGTTCCGTGGTATTCCTGCTTCCAGCGCTCGCCCTCGAAGGTCGCGATGGCGATCTGCCCCGCGCCGTCCAGGGCGCTCTCGACCATCTGTCTGTAGCGCGGCTCGAAGATGTGCAGCGGCATCACCGCGTGCGGCAGCAGCACCACGCCGTGCAGCGGGAAGAGCGGCATCGGGCGCCCGAAGTTCACGCGGATTGTCTCTGAGCTCTCTGACATCTGTCCAAGGACTCTATTCACCCGCCAGAGCCCGGAACAGCGGGCCGGGAAAACGCCGGGCGATCGCCGGGGCGGATGGTCACAGGCCGTAGATGGGCGCCAGCTTCGCCTCCATGTAGCTCATGAAGGGCTTGTGGCTCAGAGGGTTGCCGGTGAGGCGCTCGCACAGCTCGGGGGCGGTGAAGCGACGGCCGTGGGCGTGGACGTTCTCCCGCAGCCAGGCGAGCAGCGGGGCGAAATCGCCCTTCGCTTGGCGCTGGTCGAGGTCGGGGATGGCCTTGCGGATCGTCTCCCACATCTGGGCGGCGTAGAGGGTGCCGAGCGTGTAGGTGGGGAAATAGCCGATCGAGCCCATCGACCAGTGAACGTCCTGCAGGCAGCCGCGGGCGTCGTCGGGGACATCGAGGCCGAGGTCCTTCTTCATGCGCTCGTTCCACGCGCCGGGCAGGTCCTTCGGCTTCATGTCGCCGCGGATCAGGGCGCGTTCGAAATCGAAACGCAGCATGATGTGCAGGTTGTAGGTCGCCTCGTCGCTCTCGACGCGGATGAACCACGGCTTGACGGCGTTCATGGCGGCGGAGACGTCGTCGGGGGTGAACTTCTTGAAAGCGCCGTCGAAGATGCGGTTGGCCTCCGGCAGGGCCCACGTCCAGAACTCCGGCGAGCGCCCGACCTGGTTCTCCCACAGGCGCGACTGGCTCTCGTGGATGCCCAGGCTCACCGCCTCCGCCAGCGGCTGGCCGAAGCGCTCCTCGCGCGGCAGGCCCTGCTCGTAGAGCGAGTGGCCCGATTCGTGCAGCGTGGTGCTGACGGCCTCGGGGATGTGGTCCTCGGCGTAGCGCGTTGTCATGCGCACATCGCCGATGCCGATGCTGCTCGAGAAGGGATGCGTCGAGACGGCGAGCTCGCCGGCGTCGAAGTCGTAGCCGACGCGAGCAGCGATGAGCTTGTTGAACTCGATCTGCCGGTCGAGCGGCGCCTTCACGGTGTTCACCGCGTTGTCCGGCTTCTTCCTGGCGCCGGCGACCTGCTCGATCATGGGCGCGAGCGCAGCGCGCAGCGGGGTGAAGACGGCGTCGACCTGCTTTGCGGTCATGCCGGGCTCGTAGTCCTCCATCAGGGCGTCGTACAGCTCGCCGCCGGCGGGGGCGCCGTAGCACTCGGCCTTGCGCAGGTTGAGCGCGACCTGCTTCTCGAGCCAGGGGAGGAACATGGAGAAGTCGCTCTTCTTCCGCGCGGCCTTCCACGCCTCCATGGCGCGGCTGTTGGTCTCGCTCATCTCGGAGACGAGCTCGGTGGGGAGCTTGCGGGCCCGGTCGTAGTCGCGCCGGATCTCGCGGAGGTTGGCGCTCTCGACGGGGTCGCCGGTCAGCGACGCATCCGCCTCGCACTTCTCGATCAGCTCGCCGAGGGCGGGATCGGTCATGCGCTCGTGCACCAGCCGCGCGATCATCGAGAGCTGCTCGGCGCGATGCTCTGCCGCCTTGGGTGGCATGCGGGTCTCCTGGTCCCAGCTCAGGACCGATCCGGCGGCGCCGAGCGTGGCGCCGGCGCGGAGACGGGCGAGTAGCTCGGTGTAGGCGGCGGCTTTGCCGGCGCCCTTCGCGTTTTTCGCGGCGGTGGCGGTCGTGGGCATCACACTCTTCCTCTGCTCTTCCCGGGATAGGCGTTCACTTCGCGCAATCAACTGGAGACACAGTGTAGCGTGCCGCCGCCGCGGGTTTGCGGCCGCGGGCGACGCCCCGGAGGCGATCCTGTGCGCCTCGAATCACCGGATCGCGTGCTGCAGCGCCAGCAGTGCGTAGGCCGTCACCAGCACATCGTCGCCCTCCATCCAGCGGTCGTGCAGGTTCTGGAACGAGCCGTCTTCCTGCTGAAGCTCGGCGAGCTGTGCGATCAGGTCGTTGGCCCAGTATCGCGTCTCGCGGATCGAGCCCTCGGGCGTGAGCGTCTCGATGGTGGGCAGGCCCCACGCCTCCATCGCCCGGGAGAACGTCACGAAGTAATAGTACAACCCCTGCGCGCCCATGCCCGGGTTTTCCTGCAGCCTGTAGTTCCGGCGGATCCAGTCGTAGGCGTGCTGCACGCGCGGATCGTCGCGGTCGAGCTGGGCGTAGATGTAGCTCTTGAAGCCGGCGTAGGTCATCGAGCCGTAGGCGCGCAGGCGAGTCGCCGTGGTCCCATCCGCCAGCGTCTCCTCGAACTCACCCGCCATCGACTGCCCCTCGCCAAGGCTCTCACGATCGGGGCTCGTCGCATAGATGAACCCACCCTGGCGCGAGCCGCGGGCGTAGGCCATGTCGTTCACATCTTCGTGCATCTGCGTGCGCTCGAGGAAGACCAGCGCCCGCTGGAACGCCGGATCATCACAGGAAAGCCCCGAGTCGTGCAGGGCCTGGATCATGAAGTGCAGGTTGGAGTTGTCGGGCCGGCCGTGGCGCCCGTAGCCGACGCCTCCATAGAAGGGATGGTCGGGGCCGACGCCCGCCTCGACGCCGCCGGCTTCCTGCTCGATGTCCGGCGCCATGTCTTCGGACCACTGCGTGGAGCGGAGGAAGTCCTGGGCCGGGCGGATGGCGGCGACCGCCTCGGGCGTGCGCACGCGCGAGAGGGCTGAGAGGCAGATCGAGGTGTTGTAGCTGGGGAGGATGCGGTCGTAGATGCCGCCGTCTTCTTTCCGGAAGGAGAGGATGTACTCGACGCCGCGGGCGATGGCGGGGTCGGTCTCGTCGATGCGCGGGTCCATGATCATGCCGTTGACGACCAGGCCGGTGATGGCGGGCAGCGTGGGGCCGCGCTCGGGGACGCTCCAACCGCCGGTTTCCTCGTCCTGCTGGGTGCGCAGGTATTCGATGGCGCGGTCGATCATGGACTGGGCGAGTTTGTAGTGGTCTTCATCGAGCGCCAAAGCGCGTGGGGACGACACCGCGACAGTCGCGGCGGCGAGCGCGAGGGCGAGGGCGAGCGGAAAGGTGCGAGTGCATCGAGTCATTCGTGTCAGCATGGAGTCAGACTCCTGTGGCGAGTGGTGGCGCCCGACGAGTCGGGCGTGAGAACGGATCACTGTGTCAATGGTATGCCCCGTGCATCACGATCGCCGCCGCCACTGGAGCCGCCAGTTCGATTCGCATCGCGTGCGGCCCGAAACTCGCGATCTCGACGCCGGCGCTGCGGGCCGTCTCCAGCTCCTTCGCCGACCAGCCGCCCTCGGGGCCGATGAGGAGGCGGACGGGGCGGGTGTGCGGCTCATGGGACGCATGGGACACATGGGACTGATGGGACTCATGAGACTTCTTTGTCGCATTGGTCCTATCTGTCCCATTGGTCCCATGAGATTTCATCGGCGCCCCGGACGCGTCCGCCAGCACGATGCGCTCCGCGGGGTCGGCGCTGCGCAGCGCATCCTCGAAGCGCGGCGGGCGCGATGAGCCCTCCAGGCGCAGCAGCCACGCGCGGCCGCACTGCTTGGCGGACTCGATCGCGACGCGCTCGAGGCGCTCCAGTTTCTTCCTGTTCACCGACTCGCCGGCGAACTCGCACTGCATCGGCGTCCAGCTCGCGGCGCCGACCTGGCTCAGGGCGTCGATCATGTCGCCCGAGCGCGGCCCCTTCGGCGCGGGCGACCAGATGCGCACCTCCGGGCGCACCGGTTCGGCCTGATCAAACTCGATCACGTTCACCCGCAGCTCGCGTTTGGCCTCGACGACCTCTGCTGACATTCGAAGGCCGGCGCCGTTGAGGAGCGTCACCAGTTCGCCGGGGCGGACCCTTTTCACGCGGCAGGCGTGGTGGGCCTCGTCGCCGGTGAGAGCGAGATCACCTGTTTCGGGCGCCAGGTCCGAAATGAAGAGCGTGTGATGGGCCATGAATGGGGCTCCTGTGTCTTTGTGCGGCTGCGGCGTAGGATGTCCTTTGATTATGCGACCTGCGGGGACGATCCGGGCTTGAGTCGCCCGGCCCGGTCGTCGATGATCCTCTTTTCACCGTCCCGGCGCCCGCGAGCCCCATGCCGCAGAGCCCTACCAACACCGGCGAGAACGACACCCTCGAACTGGAGCGCCAGGTCGGGGCCTTGCTGCAGTCCATCGATACGACGACGGAGACGATCGAGCGTCGCCTCGCCGTAGACGATGACGCGCCGCCCCAGCGCAAGGCCGATGCGCCGGCGCCGGGTTCTGAAGCCGCGACGGACGCGGCAACTCAGGACGCCGGGGAAACTTCGGAAGCGACCGAGCCCGATACGGCCGCGCCTGCTGATGAAGCCGAGGTCGAGCCGGAGGCCGAAGCGTCGGACGCCGGCGATACCAAAGACGGCGGCGAGGAAACTGTGGAAGCGGAGGCAGTCGCCGAGGCTGCGGACACCGCTGCGACTGAAGCCGCCGGTGAAAAGACAGGCGCCGCGGATGACGACATCGATGCCGGCGTGGAGCAGCTCATCGCCGAAGCGACCGAGGCCGCCACAAGCGACATCACCGCGGATGACGATGAATCGGATGACGCAGCGGATGAATCTGGCGAAGGCTGGGTTGCGCAGGATGAAGTCGCCGAGGCCGCCACGGAGCAGGCCGCAGCGCCGGCGCCGGCGAACATCGCGGATGTTGATGAGCAGCTCGCGCGCGAAGCCGCCGGAGCGGTTGATGAGGACGAGATTGAAGGCGAGTTCCTCACGCCGGATGAAGTGGAGGACCGGCTTCCGGAGGCGCCCGCCGAGGTCGCCGCGGCCGACGCCGCCGCAAGCGCGAGCGACGCGAAGCCGAAAGCTCCACCCAAGGAATCTGCCGCGCCGGCCGACGCCTCCGCGGCGGCCGTCGCTGCCGCCGCGAAGGCTGATCCAGGCCCTTCCCCCGGGGACGCGAAGCAGGACGCTTCCCGTCGCAACCTGCTCGCCCAGCCCGTCTCATTGGCGCAGACGGCGCTGGTGATCATCAACAAGCCCTTCGCCCGCCTGCCGCGGGCGATGCGCGACACCATCGGTTGGATCGCAATCAACACCATTTTCATCGCGATCTGTGTCTGGGTATACCTGATGCTTCGCTGAAGGAAAACGCCATGTCACACCGCAGATCAGTCCCCGATACGCGGCAACGACTCCAGAACGCCATCCAGGCGCGCAACGCGACCGTCGCCCTTGAACTGATTCATCGCGACGCCGCCCTGGTGCATCGCACCGGCGCCGACGGCGACACGCCGCTGCACGCGGCGGCGCGCAGTGGCGGGATGACGATGGTCGAACTGCTGATCGAGGCGGGCGCCGATCCGAACGCGCGGAATGCGCAGGGCGAGAGCCCGCTGCACGCCGCCGCGGGCGCCGGGCAGGATGATGTCGTGCGTCTGTTGATCGAGGCGGGCGCGCAGGTGAACAGCGAATGTGCTGATGGCGCCACGCCGCTGCACGTCGCGGCCCAGTGGGGCAGCACCGACACCATCAACACGCTCGTCCGCAATGGCGCCAAGGTCGAGGCCCGCACCCACACCGGTGAAACCCCGATGAACCGCGCCGCCGCCACGAATCGACGCTCCATCTGCGCGCTGCTGATCGAGGCGGGCGCAGATGTGAACGCCACCGGCGACAGCGGCGTGACCACGCTGCACGCCGCCGCTCATGATGGTGAATACGAGGATGTCCGCTACCTGCTGGACAGCGGCGCCGCGGTTGACGCCGCCACCATGGACGGCCGCACCCCGCTGCACGAAGCCTGCTGGACCGGGCACGCCGCCGTGGCGCTGACGCTGATCGAAGCCGGCGCCGACATCAACGCCCGCACATCGGAAGGGTGGACGCCGATGCACTTCGCCGCCGACCGAGGCCGCCTCGCCGCCGCCCGCCTGCTCCTCGACCGCGGCGCCCACCCGAGCCACCGAAACACCTTCGGAGCCACCCCCCTCGACCGCGCCATCCTCCACGGCCACCGCGACATGATCGCGCTTCTCCGCGCCAACGCGGGGAGCGGGCTGGGAAGGCTGTTCAAGCTGTTCTCAGGCGATTCGAAGGGGCGGAAGGCGGGGTGAGGGCGAGCGGCATGTGCACCATGGCGGCGGCCCGTGATCAACCCACATCGACCGTCGCCCAACAACGGTCGAATGTCCATCGGCGCAAGCTGTCGCCGTGAATCCAGATATAGAGTCGATCGTCGCCGAAATTCCAATCGTGCTGCAGATTCTCATCCGAATCAAACTGGGCGAACAACCGCCAGGGCGCGGCGAGTGAATCGAATTCACGCCGGGCCGGATGGGTGTCCGGAAGGTGATCTGGTGAGATTCCCGCCCTGCCGCAGGCCGCATGCTGGGCGCCGCCGTGCCAATTTTCAAATGCATGGCCACCGAGAAGATGGCATTCGGACGCCATCACCCCATACTCGATTTGATCTGTATAGAACTCGCCGTACTTCTTCTCTTCCACCTGAGAAATATTTGTCAGAGTACGCAGAGTGTGAGCGGCCGGGCATGTGAGAAGACCCTCGAACTTGATGGCATAGGTGTCGAGCTTCGGCCGCGGAGACGGGCTCAGGTCACGGATCGGCTTCGGCCGTGGTGTATGCATCAGCTCTACGTTGGGCTCATAGTACAGCAATCGGAAGGAGTCATGATCTTCAAGCATTTCACCCATCGGAGCGTCGCCGGCGTCGTAGAAGATGGACAGCAGCCCCTCGCGCGGCCAGAACGGCTCGAGATACGATGCGCATTCGGCGAGATTGATCTGGGCGACGAATGTCAGGAATCGCCCGCTCGCACGTCGAGGCCAGGGCGCATGCCTGGGCAGATCCGGCTCTCCCCCGAAGCGGGATGATCGAATCGGCAGGTCGGCGCCGGTCGCGGGGACGAGCCGCATTCTGGCGGCGGGCAGGCACGCATCGAGTATGGCGCCGACGACGTCAGGGCTGATCTCGTACTGATCACGAAGAAGAGCCTCCACCATGCTCCGATCCATCTCGATTCACTCCATGGGCGCCGCGCCCGGCTCGCGATGCCTGACGCCTATGACACTCAACATACCGGGTGGTTGGTTCACTCATCAATCCGCACAGGAACCCAGCAATCCTTGACGCCGAGCTGCCTGCAGACCTGGTAGAAACGCTGCGAGGCGACGAGCGGGCGGTCGTACTCATTGGGAAGGCCGCCGAACATCTCATATGTGTGCGCGAGGTCGAAGGGCTCGACCTTCGCGAGGTCCTCGGCGCTGTAATGGAGTTCCGGGTGGACGTACCACCCTTCCTGACGCATGCATCCCCTGGAGAAGTCGCCGGTGAAGGGCGTGAAGTCCTTGTGAACGAGCGTCATCGAAGGCGCCAGCGGCGGCAGCACCAGGTCGCTGCGGAGCTCCCACCAGGTGTCCTCCTCGTCGTAGAGGTTGTATTCGAAGGATTCGTATTTTTTCTTCGTGGACCGAAAGACAAGATGCCGCAGGCCTGCGGATTCGAGAGCCCGCCTGACATCGTCGCGAACGATGACCCATGTCTGCTTATAGACATAACTGATCGGCGCCGGCGGCGGCCTTTCAATGATGATTCGACCTCGCTGACGATCGGTGCGGTACAGGCCTTTGGCGGGTTTTGGGGGCACGATTTCAAGGCACTCGCTTGCATCGCAATCGGAGTCGTCATAAACGCGCTGCAGTTCATAGAAGTACTCACGCGCCTTATCCCGATGATTCGATGGCGCCCACGGACGCATTTTCGCCGCATCAAGCACATCGAGTATGGCGGTTACCCGAGCGTCATCGTCTGGAAGAGCACAGAAAAACGCATGCCCGCGCCCTCCGCATCGTCCCTCTGGATAACTGTTGCACAATCTTTCAAGCAGATCGCTTGATATTCCTCCTTCAATGATGCTCGTGAGACCATGAATTCGGACGATCGTCTTCATTACAGTCCTTTGTCCTGAAGCCACTTCATCGCAACCGCCCAGACCTTCGGACCGAGCACAGGATCCCAGTCACTATATGCCTGTTCCAACTTCTGAAGAATCGTTCCCTTGTGGGTTGTGCCATCCGGCAGCGCCTTTCTCAAAATATCATGGAAGTTCGCTATGCCTTGCCCGTGGTTGGTGTGGTAGTGTTTGTGATGAAGCCGGTTCGGGCACTGCAGTTGCCCACGAACAGACCCACTTCTCACTCCTCATCCACATACACCGGCAGCCACGTGACCTTCAATCGTCTGGCGTTGATGAAGTCATAGACGCGGCGCGACACGACCAGCCGTGGCCCGCGACCGTACGCAAGCGGCTCGCGCGTCATTGCGGCGTCAAAGGGCTCGACAGCGTGGATGTCGGCGCTGCGGTAGTGCAACTCTCCTGCGGGGAACTCCCCTTCCAACAACGCGACGCCCTTTGAGGAGTCCTCATCGGTGACCGGCCGCCCCTTCACGTCTACAAGACGGCAGCGGGGCGAGAGGCGGGGGAGACGTACGGACGAATCAACCCGCCAGTAGGGCTCGCAGCCGACCTTGCTCCATGGCACTACTTCAGAGTCGCCCATGGATTGAACACGTGCGGCCTGAGTCGCGCGGAACTCCAGACCGATGAACTCCGCCGCCTCAAGTTCAGCGCGAAGCTTCGAGGAGACGAGCACAGCCAGCGGATCCGTCAGGAGCAGCGGGCCTTTTCGTGCGAGTCTGTTCGCCTTGAGAGAGAGGATGCTTTCGGATGTCTGGTCATGCGCCCGATCGGCGCTTTGATGCGGCAGCATCTGAAAAGAACTCGCACGATCGAGGTCATCCTGTTCGTACTCGTAATTCGGCCAGCAGGAATATTTGCCCGGTCCAAATGGCTCAAAATCCCCATGCGGCGCCAATCCAGCTTCATGCAGAATCCGAAGAACTTCTCTGCACTGCGCTGAGTCATCACGGAACCTGGCGTGGAATGTGCCGGAGTAATCTCCGGGCATAACGCCGGAGAGGCGAGTGAACACTTCTTCGCCGAGCTCACTCCTGGGAACCGTGATTTGCAGGTACCGCTTCATATCAATCTTTCTCTACTCACGGAACGGAATCCATCCACGCGCTGATACGAGCGCTGAAATTCGCTAGGTGATCAATACCTGGATCCTCCAGCCCATTTTGAATTAACCAGTCTCTGTATGCATTCGTCAGTTCGGTCTTAGCCCGATCGCGGCTCAGTCCGTTCGGGAATTTGTCATTGAATCTACTTGGGTGCTCCGGAATGTACTTATTCAGGATTGTATGAAACGAATTCGGCCGCTTGATGTTGCCGATTTTGTGGTCAACCACGTGCAGGAGCAAGCCGGGACAGTCGTTGAGGCGATCTGTCGGGAAACCGATGATGCGACCCTGTACATAGATCGGCACACTGTGGTGGACTTCCAGTTTCGTCGCAAGTCCAACCCTCCCTTGCATGGCGGGGTTGTTCGCGATCGCGTTTTTCATCTGAGCGTGGCTCAGCACGTGGGCCGGGTCGCTCATCATATCCAGGCTCATCTCGCGCGCTGCGTAGCGGAGGTGCGAGTCCACCACAGCGCGGCGGGCGGGCTGGTTGGTTTTCTCCATGAAGACCGTGAACGAATCGAACGGAGAGAGCCCATCCCTGTCGCGGATCCGGTGATAGATCGACGCGATCCGCTCGCACGCCCCCCGGCCCGTGTTGTGGACCCACAGGCCGATGGGGTTGTCTTCGTCCGCCTCATCGGGCGGCGAGACGAAGTAGGTGCTCCAGTCGGCGACCTCGAAATTGTAGGTCGTGAAGCGGGCGGCGCCGGCCGGAGGGCCACGTTCGACCTGAACATCCGTGATGTAGGACGTCGCCGCGGATCCATCAGTCGTCAAGCCTTACGGGTATCCACGAGGCCTTGAAGCCGTGTTCCTGGAAGAGTTGGTACAGACGCTGTGATGCGATCTTCCGTTGCTGGAAGGGCGGCTTGCCGAAGTGCTCGTGAGTGAGGGCGAGGTCGAAAGGCTCGCGCTCTTCGATTTCCGAGCGGACGTAGTGCAGTTCGGGAATCTGGTAGTGCCCCTCCCGGATCTCGAGATTCTGCGTCTCGTAGCTGACGAAGGGGCTGTTGTCCTGAGCGACGACCTGCACCGACGGGCTCAAGGGCGGCAGCGCGAGGTCACTCGTCAGCTCCCACCATGGGTCGCCGTGGTCTTCCCACGAGAGTCGCGGGTCATCCGGACGCCCCCTGCCGCGGACGAGGGCGACGGGGTGGATGGCGATGTGACGCAGATCGGCGCTCTCCACAGCGCGCTTGACACGGTCGGACACGATGTTCCAGCCGGGCCGCGGGCCGGAGACGGTGTCATGGCCCTGGAGTTTTCGGAGAAGGCGCGCCGAGAGAATCGGAAGGCCGTCCGGCTCCGTTCGCCAACCGAGATCGTCGTGGTATTTCCTCCCGTTGAAGGATAGGTATTCGCACTGGGCTAGATCGCGCTTGGTGTATTTTCGATCAAGCCAGATTCGCACAGCATGTCGAGGGGTGTCCCAATTGGGACTTTCACCCTCCAGATACCCGTTAGAACTCAATAACGCGATGGCTTGTACAGTTCTCGGATCGTTCAAAGGCAATTCAAGCTTCCAACTGGTGATGACTATCTCCTCCAAGCCCCATCGCCGAGCCTTGCCCGCTCCTTCAGGGTGGATATTTACGAGGCTATGAAATACATCATCAGGGATTTTGGAAGCGGAAACGGAAATATGTGTGATTGTCTGCATTTCTTGAATCTGACATTTTGCTCGATTATCACATCAATATCCAACTGTGTCGATGCCGCTTTGCTGCAACCACTGCTTCATCCATGGCCAGACTTCACTTCTGCCCCAGTCATCATAACCATCACGAAGCCCTTCTAGGATCTGCTGTTTTGTGAACGGAAGTTGACCAATTGAGTGGGGTCTTGGCGTGTACAGCCCTTTACCCTTCTGAAGAACATTATGCAGGCTTGCCAACCCCTGCGCATCGATGCCGACATGGTCCGCCCTGTGCAGGATCATCCCCGGCATTGTATCCGCGATTGACTCGACATGGTTCAATACCTGCCCCCATGACCAATCCGGGTTCTCTATTTGCACCAACCTGCGCAGCAGATACTCCGGCACTGTATGGTGAATCTCAAGATCCTGGTTCACCAATCGGGGTCTGTACTGGGCAGAGTTCTTCAGGCTTCGCAGTTGCTGCACTGTCGGGATGTCGGTGAGGCTGGTCGCGTCTGTGTAGACCTCCCGCATCACTTTGTTCATGACGGGCCGCATGGACATCTCGACCGCGCGACGCCGATTGGGCGCCGAGGTGTAGTCGAGAAATCTCTTGAACCGATCGATCCCGGTGAGATCCTCGGTTTGCTCGATCCGGCGCAGGATCGCCGCCGCGCGAGCACCCTCCTCGGCATTGTCAATCACCTGATAGTACTGTTGCAATCCGGGCAGTCGAGCCTTGACGGACGCCGGAATAATTGAATCAGGAAGGTTCGCAAGTTTGGTGATCACTCTCGCAAGCACATGCGACTTCCTCACCGCGTTCACGGCGGTTGCGGCGCCACCAGTCCCAACCGCGAGCCCGATCTCGAGAACGATCTCCCCAGTGATACGGCCCAGAATCCGCCCCTTCTGATACTCGTTCATGCCCGCAAGCGCATCCCAGGCGGCTTCAAGGAGTTCGACACCGAACTCCATTGCCATTCGATGAAATTTATCACGCACGTTCAGAACATGCACATCCCCCGACACGATTGCGTAAAAAAGATCTTGCTGCTGTTGGGCCAAGAATTCCTTTACGATTGTCGCAACGGTCTGTATAACATCCAAAGTGACCGATATGCGATCCAAATCTTCTTCAAGAATCACGGACTCGCCGATGTAAAAACGATACTTTCTGGCGACTGGGTTGTAGTTCCAAACGATGTGGCCGCCGAGTTTGGCGACTGCGCCGACTGTGTCTACAAGGTCGATGCCCGTGTCCACGAATCCCTGCTTGAACCCATTCGTGAATAGCCACACCCCAAAGAGCCATTCTGCTAAGCCCTCATCCGATACTACATCTACAGTTGCCGAAGGCAGTGCGAGCATGATCTCCGGCCGCTCGGATTTCTGCAGCGAGAGCAATGCGCGACCATCCCACTCCACGACTTCGTACACACGCTGGAGTGCGACCGGCTCTCCCAGTGCATTGTCGAACTGCGAGTGGAATTCAATCTCCTGGAGGAACTCGAGCATGTCTTGAGGACCGATCCACTCCATGAGGAACGCCTCGAACACGCCACCGAGCGACGCATCAACATTGGTCACTGGTTCAATGTCGAATACGTATCCCGTCCAATCCGGACGGTGGTGCTCCTCGATCAGGCCGTCGCCTTCGAAGATCGGCTCTGCGGGATCGACTCTCTCGACCCAGATTGTGGCGCTGCTCAATGAGTAGTCCGG
Source organism: Phycisphaeraceae bacterium (assembly GCA_007693965.1). Lineage (GTDB taxonomy): Bacteria > Planctomycetota > Phycisphaerae > Phycisphaerales > UBA1924 > RECQ01. Next base: position 139,742 of record RECQ01000033.1, read on the forward strand.
CAGTGTGATCGAGAGCGGGAACAGATCCGCCGAGGCCGGATCCTCGGTGTCGGAGATATAAATGAAGCCGCCGAGGACGCCGGGAATCTCGTAGACGCCGGGTGAGACTTGAGTGCATTTGCCCTGAAAGTGCTGCGGCGGCCCCTGATGGCTGGCGACGAACAGATCAACGAGAAACGCCTCGGACTTTGACCCCTTCAGGAATTCCACCGTGATGTCGATTTCCTGATCAGGCGGTGGATCGAACGTCAGCTCAAAGGCGCGCTCTGAGAATCCGCGCAATCCCCGGCTGTTCTCGGCGATCAGACGCACGGTGTTCCAGCCGGGCTGGATTTCCACGCCTTCTATGACGGCCGAGAAGGCGCCTGAGTATTCATACGGGCGCAGCAGGGATTCTGGATCATGACCTTTCGTGTACACCACTGAGATGGAGACAGGATCAGATCCTCCATGCAGCGCCATCGGCTCGTCGTTGAGCATGACGTAGAGCGTGTCAATGACGCCGGCCGGGCCCGGGCGCAGATCGGAGAATTTGTCTGCGATCGTTCCTGAAACGACGACATCGGCCAGCACGCTGATGTTGTCGCTGGATGCGCGCACATTGATCAGCTCGAATTCTGTCGTCGTGATGACCGGCGTCGGATGCGACAGATTTGGTATGCCGGGGCCACCGATCACACCGTTTGAGCCAACATTGACGGTCTGCATGCCGTGGGCGGTCAGGCGCACTGCATCAGAAAGCACACCCACGTGCACAGAGATCCGATGATCGCCCATTGTCACACTGGGCCGAATCGCCTCGACCCACAGGATCACCTCTCCACCTTCTGCAGGCAGGCCGAGGTCTTCAGGCGCGTACTGTTGCCCTGTCGAGATGAAGTCTCCTCCATCGACGACATCGCGCATATCGCGAAGCTGATCGCCATCTTTCATCCAGATGCGCAGCGATCCTGGAGCAGGGGTGTACTGGTATCCGTCTGGAGATTCGGCGGCTATCACTTCGCCTGGCGGTGATGCGTCATAGACGAATTGGATCCCATGTTCTTCAAAATCTACATTGCCGCCAGTTCGCAGCCGCATGGGCACAAAGCGAGTCCCTTCAGACTGCTCATCACTTTCAAGCTCTGGAATCAGATTGAATCCATCGGCGTACCCCGGAATCCCATCACCATCGTGATCACCGTTGTTGACCAATATCAATTTACCGGGATGCCCAGCGACATCCGCGACTTCTTTCTCAGCGGCGGAGCCATCGGGCAGCCCGTAGCCATTGTTGTTGTCACTGTCGATCTGCAGTTCGACCCGAACAACTTCAAAGTTACACGTGTCCGAGCACATGTTGCCGTTCACCGTGTATGTGACGGTCACACTGACCGAGCCCGGCTGCGTGATGGTGACTGTCGCGACAGGACCATTCCATTGGACCGCGGCGCCGGATGCAGACCATGAGAACGTCCCACCGGACGGCCCTGCGCCCGCAGTTAGTTCGATCTCGAGCGGCTCATTGTGGGGAAGCTGGACCACATCCATGCAGTGGTTGATCGTGACGTGGCAGTCGGGGTTGCACTTGTAGCAGATAGGGCAATCGTCGCCGACACACGGTTTGTGTGGGCAGCCCGGGCAAGGCTGACCCGGCCCGCCGTCGCCGTCGTCACAGCCCGCGCCAATGCATGGCGGGTCGTTGCACGACGTCAGCGAACTCGGGTCGCAGGGCTCGTCCGGCGAGCCGCCGCCGCACCATTCCGGACAGCTCGCACAGCCGCATGTATTTGGTAGGCAGCAGTCCAGGGTCACGCAGCAGGGCGCACCCCGTTGCGTCCATTCTCCATGCTCTTCCAGATCCGGGAGGCCCGCCGCCTCCCGCCCCCAGCTCGCGAGCAGGATCGCCAGATCCTGCGCGTTCACCACGCCATCGCCGTTCAGATCCTCCCGCAGCGCGCAGCCGCCCGTCTCCTCGGCGGTGCACGACTGTCCCCATAGCGCCAGAACGCGGCGAGGTCGCCCGCATCCACCACCCCGTCGCCATTCAGATCGGCGCCGAGCAGCGCGGCGCCGCGGTCGAGGGCAGACGCGTCGCTCTCGATCAGCACCACCTCGCCGGTGACCGCGTCATGCAGACTGCGGCGGATGTAGCTGTCGCCGTAGCCCGCCGCGAAGACCGAGTAGACACCCAGCAGCGGGCGCCGCCCGAGCGACTCCGAGTCAAGTTCGGCAGACTCCGCGCGGCGGACGAGATCTGCAAGGTCGGCCGCGGTCGGCGTATACAGCCCGGCGCCGAAGATTTCACCGATGTTTCCTGCGATCTGCAGCCGCGGCGTGACAGTTGGCGCCTGCGAGAGGGCGTCGGCGAGATCATAGAGATAGACCCTGCCGCCACCGAACGCCCACATCGCTGCAACAGCCACCACAGGATCTTGCGCATGTTCGATCATCACGGCGGAGGAGGCGAAGCCGTCCCTCGGCCGTGGGCCAACGAGCTCCCGGACGGTTTCACCGGATTCAACATCACGCAGGATGACTCGACCGAAACCTTCAACATCGTCATACTTCATCGGAGCACGCTCGATCGCCACCAATCCAGCCAGCGCATATCCGATCTCGCCGCCATCTTCCAACCCGGCGCTTTCGCCTGACGTCGGCCTATTGTCTGATGACGGTTCATTATGCACGGCCTCCCGCTGCTGTGCTCGGCCAACATCCGCCGTCGGCGCCCAGACGCCGGAGAGATCCGCATAGACGCACGCCGTAAGGGCGCACACGGACGCGAACGCAGTCACAAGCTGAGTTGCAACGCGTTCTGAAACGCTGCTGATTGTCATGAATTAATCTCCTCAGAGCGCAAGTGAAGCACATAGAGAAACGCGAGGCGGCCACAGATTGCCGTGCGGCGCCCTGCGAGTCAATACTTCTTTTTTCAATTTCTCAAGTTCTTTTGATCAGGAGTGGTCTTGCATCTCACTCCCCGCGCGGCTCCATGACAAAAGCGCGCCCGCCGCGGGAGGCAGCGGGCGCGCCGTGGTGAGACGGACCTGCGGCGTCGGCGCCTCCGGGGGCGTCGTGTCGCCTTGGGCCTTCTCATCACATTGCGCTCTCTCCGAGGAGGGCCCACGAGTCCCACGAGACCCTTCCTGGAGCGAACTCCATGTGTGGATACGCCGGGTGTTTCCCTGCGGTTCCTGCATGGTTCTTCGAATGGCCAAACTTTCCGCCGCGAGCGCCGGATTCGGAGTATCGCGCGCGATTCTTCCAGGCCTGACAACCGACGGAAGTGCTTATATTTCAGTGGCTTCAGCGATCGACGCCGGCCCGGCGCGGGCGCCTTGTGTGAACATCGTGTTTGTGTTCACTTTCTGTAGAAACGCGGCGGTTTCAGTGAGGGCGCAGAAAGTGCGGCGTCATGAGAAGTTTGTTCATGGCCGCAGGGTTGACCGTGCGGGGGTTCGAAGGGAATCTGTCGCCTCATGCAGCGCGCTGCGATGGGGTTGATGGGTGACGCTTCATGCCGACGGCCGGCGGTGGCGGCCTTTGCGCTTGTGAGTTGCGGGATTCTCATATCGAACGCAGCCCCGGACGTTGGCTCCGGGGTGTGGTTGGTTGCGGCGCTGGCCGCGGGCGTCGGGCTGTCGCTGGCGCCCGGCGTCTGGGCGCGGCTGGCGCTGGGCGTCGCGGTCGTGTGCCTGGGCGCCGGGTGGTTCGCGCTGCGCGTGCATGAGACGCCTGCGGACTTCATCGGTCGGGCGATGCCAGACGGCCGGGACACGCCGCTGGTGATCGAGGGTGTCGCGACCGAGTCGGCGCGCACGAGCGAGGGCGGCCGCGGGCGGCTGGGAAGGTTTCTCGCCATCCCGCCATCTTCGTCTTTTCCGGTGCGCGTCGAGCGTGCTGTGACGCCGGATGGAGGATCACTTCGCGCTGTTGGCGAGATGCGCGTGCTTTCGCGCGAGGTCGTGGATGATGTGCGCGCCGGCGACCGTGTGCGCATCACCGGGATGGCCCGCGGTGTCGAGCCGCCGCGGAACCCGGGCGGGAGCGATTCGCGGCTGTGGTCGGCCCAGCGGCTGGAGGCGGGCGCGCTGCGCGTGCCGGCGCGGGGGCTGATCGAGCGGCTGCCGCCTTCTGATTCAGCGTGGTCCACGGTTCGATCGCGGTGGTGGTCGATCGTCGGCGCCATGCGCGAGCGCACGCGATCGGTTCTGATGGGCGCGATCGAGCGAAGCCCGGACGATGCGCACAGCGCCGGCCGCGCCCTGCTGGCGGCGATGCTGCTGGGCGAGCGCGGCGAGCCGTTGCGCGATGTCGAGGTGACGTTTCAGCGGCTGGGCCTGGCGCACATGCTGGCGATCAGCGGGCTGCATCTTGGCGCGCTGGCGTGGGCGGCGCTGCTGGCGCTGCGCGCCACGGGGGATCGGGGCTGGGTGGAGCCGGTCATCATCGCGCTGGTGGTGCTGGCGTACATGATCATCGTGCCCGCGAAGACTCCGGTCATGCGGGCGGGGATCATGACGCTGGCGTTCCTGCTCGCCGAGGCGCTGGGGCGGCGCTACGACCGCGTGAACACGCTGGCGTGGATCGGGGTCGTCATCCTCGCGTGGCGTCCGATGGAGCTCTTCGCGGCGGGGTTCCAGCTCAGCTTCGGCGTGGTCGCGGCGCTCATGCTGCTGGCCGAGCCGCTGCGGACGCGGTGGTTCGGCGAGCGGCCCGATCCGGACACGCTCAGCGCTGGGGCCAAGGCGATCGAGATTCTGAAAGACTGGATCAGCGCGGCGGTGGCGGCGTGGGCGGTGTCAGCGCCGATCATTGCGCACCACTTCGGCATCTTCAGCCCGCTGGGCGCGATCACCACGGTGCTGCTGGCGCCGGCGCTGCTCGCGATGCTGGCGATCGGCTATCTGATGCTCATCGCGTCGGCGATCGCGCCGAGCGTGGGCGCTGTGATCGGACCGGCGCTGACAGCGCTGGGATCGCTGACCACGCAGGTCGCGTTCCTTTTCGATGGCGGGCCGTGGGCGGCGGTGTATCTGCCGCGGCTGAGCGTGGCTTGGGCGGTGGGGATGACGATGGTGATCGTCGTCTGGCTGCAGCGCGGAGCGAAGTCGTGGCGCCTGCGCATTGCGCTGGCGGTGATGGCGGCGTGGCTGGCCGGCGCCTGCCTCGATGACGGCCTGGATGCGCACACCAGCGCGCGCATCGACACGCTGGCCGTCGGCGACGGGACGTGCATCCTGGTTCGGGCCCGGGCGTGCGCCGGGTGCAGATCAGGCGAGCGTGCGTGCGATGTCCATGGAGCGCCCGAGGTGATGGCCCAGCGTCGGCTCGGAGAGCCGACCCACCAGGAGCCGACTCAACAGGAAATCGGTGGACGGGTCTTCGTGACCGATTCGCTGTTGTGGGACTGCGGCTCGCTGCGGCTGACGCTGGGGGAGCGGGAGATTCCGAGGGCGCTGCGAGCCCTGGGGGCGTGGCGTGTGCGCACGGTCGTAATCAGCCACGAGGATCTCGATCACTATTCGGCCCTGCCCGACATCGTCGGGCCGCTGGGGGTGCGCACCGTGCTGGTGGGTGAGTCGTTCCTGCGCGAGGTGGAGGAGAGGCCGCGGGGACCGGTGGCGTTCGTGCGTGATGAGATGGAGCGGCAAGGCATCCGGGTGCTGGCCGTGGCGGCCGGGGACGTGGTGGAGGTCGGCGGGGCGCGGCTGACGTTCCTGTCGCCCCCGGCGGGTTCGGTGTGGCGGCGCGCCAATGACGCCTCGCTGGTGGCCCGTCTGGATGTGGGCACGGAGGCGGGCGAGCGCCGCTTTCTGTTCACAGGGGACATCGAGGCGGAAGCGATTGCGAGCCTGCTCGAATCCGAGGCCGATCTGCGGGCGAATGTGATGGAGGCGCCGCACCATGGCAGTGCGCGCGCTTTCGCCATCGACTTCGTGGCGAGGCTGGACCCGGAGATGGTGGTGCAGTCCACGGGGCCGCGGCGGGCGGGGGATGACCGGTGGGAGGATGTGCGGGCGGCACGGACGTGGTGGACGACGGCGACGGACGGGGCGGTTTCGGTGCGGTTCCTGCGGGACGGACGGATCGAGGGGGCGGGATTCCGGGAACAGGAGGCGGACCCGGGCCGGGTCGATCGCCACCGGGCGGGTTCGGAGCGGTAGGATCATGTGAGGACCCGGGACGTCCTTGTGCGAGTGTGTACGGAAGTGCAATGCGGCGTCGGGTTCTATGCGCCGGATCCAGGGAGCGGGCTGGTGGGAGACGACGGACAAATCAATCTGCGACGCGGCTTCACGCTGATCGAGCTGCTGGTGACGATCGGAATCATCGCGCTGCTGCTGGGGATTCTGACGCCGGTGCTGTCGGGCGCTCGGGAGAGCGCGCGGCGGGCGGCTTGTCTGTCGAACCTGCGTCAGACCGGGATCGGGCTGCAGGTCTATCTGAACGAGAACCGTGGGATTCTGCCATACGCTCTGCCGCTGGATGACAGTGAGATCGTGGGCGAGACGGGCGAGCCATCGCCGGACAGCATCATGGCGAACATCGGGCCGACGGTGGATTCGCTCGAGGTCTTCATCTGCCCTTCGGATTCTGATATTCCTGAGGCGGTGTATCGCCTGCCGCAGGGACCGATCGGGGCGCATTCGAGTTATGAATACTGGGCGGGATGGCTGATGCTGTTCCGCGAGTTGAACGCGTTTGATCGGCGTCCCGAGGTGACGGTGACGCGATTTTATGAGTTCGAACGGGAGTTTCCGGTGCTGGCGGACTCGGCGCCGCGGCATCGGGGCGGGCCCGTCTATGATCAGAACGCGGTGTATTTCGGAGACTGGCGAGCCGATTGGATGGTTCTGAACCCGAGCGAGGATTAACGCAATGGACGACGGCGCCAGGCACGACAGGAAATTTGGTTCACTGCTGGATGCGGTCGAGGGTGGCGATGCGCAGTCGCCGAAGCAGACAAAGCCGGCGCGGGTGAAGGATCCCGCGGCGGCACGTCGGCGCACGCGCTTTGCGCAGATGCTCGGCGGGGCGATGGCGTTGTCGGGCGCGCTGGTGGGCGCATCGCTGGCGTGGTCGGAATTCAAGCCGATCCGGCCTCCGGACGTCTTCAACGATCCTTTTGACAATGTGCTGGCATTCGCGCTGCTGGACAAGGATTTCAACAAGCTGCCCATTGAGCGGCGCATCGAACTGCTCAAGGAGATGGCGGAGCGATTCCGTTCACTGGACGCCGGCGATTCGGCGCTGATGGCGGCCTTCGCGGCGGGCATCGGGGGCAAGGCCCGGGCCCAGTTGCAGGAAAACCTGCAGGTGCTGGCGATGGACATGACCGAGATGTTCGCGATGAAGTACGCCCAGGCGCCTGCGGACCAGAAGGAAGAGGCGCTGGAGGCGGCGCTGGTCGAGATGTTCACGCTGATGCAGGAGCTGAGTCCGGTGGAGGGCGAGCAGCGAGACGCCGCGGAGACGCTGGAGCGAATCCGCGAGCGCTCGCAGCGCCGAGCGGAGAACCGGGCGGGCGACGGCGGCGGAGCGATGCAGTCCGCCGAGGTGGGCCGGATGATTGACTGGATCCAGGGCGACGGGAACCAGAACAGCTCACCGGGGGAGCGAGCACGGGTGACGCGTTTCATGCGCGACACGGTGCGGTACATGCGCGGGCAGGACATCAACAAGGGGCCGCGGCGGGATTGAGGGGTGTGAGGTGCGCTGGGGCGAGGAGTGCGCTGGGGTGAATTCAGATTTGAGATTTGAAATTTGAGATTTTGACCTCATGCTCGTGACCATTGGAGCTCATCTCCGGGTCCGAATTCTCCGCATGTATGGGGCGAGTGGAGGTGGAACGGCCGTCTGGCCGGGGGGTGGTGTGCGGGGGTGGCAGGCGGTTGGTTGGTCCGATGGAGGCAGGCCGCCTCCGGGTGGCTGATGCCGGCCGAAGGGGGGTGTGCGCGGGGAATACCGAACAGAATGCAATCATCCGGCCCCTCATTGGCTTCGGGCGGCGGGCGGTGTGCATATGATGGTGGTGATTGGTCGGGCCGGCTTCCTGCGCGGGAGCGGATGGCCGATGGATGTCTGAGAGCGAGTAACCCGCAGGAGACCGCATCGCGTGGAGTTGACCATCCGCCTGCCGCGGGACGCCGACCGGGTTTCGTACCTGGGTACGGGGGACCGGAACATCAAGATGATCCGCGAGGCGCTGGGCGTTCGCATCTCCGCGCGCGATGACACCGTGCATGTGATGGGCGATCGGGAGGCTGTCTTCACGGCGCGGACGGTGCTCGATCGTCTGGGAGATGCGGCCCGGCGTCGTCGGACGCTGAGCCGGCGCGATGTGCTGGATCTGATCTCGGAGGCCGGGCACGGCGGCGGCGGGCACGAGTTGGACAACGGCTTTGGCGAGGAGAGTTCAGAGACCGAGCAGTTGCTGCGGGCGGCGTGGGACGACCGACTGGACGTCTACGCAGGGGGCAGGCCGATTGTGGCCCGCTCGGAGAATCAGCAGCGCTATCTCGATGCGCTGCGCGATCATGACCTGGTATTCGCGATCGGCCCGGCGGGGACGGGGAAGACGTATCTCGCTGTCGCCGCGGCGGTGCATCTGCTGAAGGCGGGGCGGCTCAAGAAGGTGGTGCTGGTGCGCCCGGCGGTGGAGGCGGGCGAGAAGCTGGGCTTCCTGCCGGGCGACATGGAGGCGAAGGTGAACCCCTACCTGCGCCCTCTGTTCGACGCGCTGCACGACATGATGGACTTCTCCACCATCAAGCGGTTCATGCTGCACGATGTGGTGGAGGTGGCGCCGCTGGCCTTCATGCGCGGGCGAACGCTGAACGACGCTGTGATCATTCTCGATGAGGCCCAGAACACCACGAAGGGACAGATGAAGATGTTCCTGACGAGGATGGGGCAGCGTTCGAAGATGATCGTGACAGGGGATGTGACGCAGATCGATCTGCCCGATCCGCGCGAGAGCGGGTTGATCGACGCTGCGAAGCGCCTGCGCCGGGTCGAGGGCGTTGCGTTCGTGTCTTTGGACCGGACGGACATCGTGCGTCACGCTTTGGTGCAGCGGATCGTGGACGCGTACGGAGACGATGCGAACAGAAGCAGGACCGGCCTTGAGTCCGACATTCACGTAGACAGCGCAACGGAGCCGGATGGCGCCTGATCGCGCATGCGGGCGACGAATGAACCATGGCTGACATGCGGCCACAAACACGAGCGGGACGACCGGGCGACCGGAAGCCGGGCGCCGGCAGGAGCGCTGCGCGGACGCGGCGGGAGCAGTTCCGCCGGCGGGCGAACCGCACTGAATCGGGGTGGAAGGATGCGCTGCGCCGTCCGGCGTCGCTGCAGGGGTTGTTGATCGCACTGCTCTTCGTGTGCGCGGCGGGCGCGCTGCTGGCGTGGGCCAATGAGCAACCCTCGGCGCCGGTGGGTCGCGTGATGACCGAGAGCCGCGTGGTGCGGATGGATTTTGAGCTGGAGGATCGGCTGGCGACATCGCGAGCGCGGGATCTGGCGCGGGCGCGGGCGCCGCGGGCGTACACGGCGGACATGCGCGTGTTGGAGGATCTCGAGACATCACTCAAGGGATTGCCGACGGCGCTGGCGGAGGCGGACACGCTGGAGAAGGTGAGTCCATCGATTCGCGAGGCGTTCGGGCTCACGCAAGAGCGGCTGGATGCGATTCGAGAGCACGTCGTGGCGGGCGAGGCGGACCAGGTGTGGGCACGAAAGATCGAGCGGCTGATGGGAGAGCTGCGTTCGTTGGCGCTGGTGGATGCGCAGACGTACCAGATCGAGAACCAGCTTCCGAATATGCATGTGGAGCTGCACGTCGGTGACGAGGCGTCGGTTCGGGCGCCGCGAGGGCGCGTGCTGAATGTGGAGGGCGAGCAGTTCGTCGGCGAGATCCGGCGGGTGGTGCGCGAGGCGGGCTTCACGGAGCCCTCGGCGGGCCTGGTGGTGGATCGCCTGACGCGCAACGTTCGCCCGACGTTTTCACTCAGTGAGTCGTTGACGGAGCAGAGCCAGCTTCGGGCGGCGGAGGCGGTCGATCCCGAGATGACGCGATACCGGGCTGGGCTGGTGATCGCGCAACGCGGCCGCGTGCTGTATGATGACGCCGCGGCGCTTCTGCAGGCGGAGCACGAGACGTGGATGAATTCGTTGTCGTCGCTGACGCTCTGGTCCGGTCGGCTCGGCGCCGCGGGCGTTGCGCTGATCGTGACGATGGGAATGGGCGCGTATGTGACGATCTTCTGTCCGCGAATCCGTCGGAACCCGATGCGGATCATGGCGATCGTGGCGCTGATGGGCGTGATGCTCACGATTGCGGTGACGGCGGGGGTGATGCATCCCGGCCTGGCGCCGCTGGCCGCCACGGCGCCGGTGGTCTTTTTCGCAGTGATCATGGCGATCGCCTATGACCAGCGTACGGCGTTGGCGCTGGCGTCGCTGCACGCGCTGCTGGTGGGGACGGCGCTGGGGCTTCCGCTGGCGTTTTACCTGGTGGCGCTTTCGGGCCTGGGGGTGGCGGCGTGGCGGCTGCGCGAGATCCGGCATCGAAATGCGTTGATCTACGCGGGATTCTGGGCGGGATCGGCGATGGCGATCGCAACGGTGGTGACGGCGCCGCTGACGCTGCCGCTGGGGCCGAACGTGTGGATGCAAATCGTGACGGATGCGCTGTGGACGGGCGCGGGAGGCGTGTTGGTCGGCTTCGTGACGTTGGGCATCCTGCCCACGGTGGAGCGCGCTTTCGGCATCACGACGGGCATGACGCTGATCGAGCTGCGCGATCCGAAGCAGCCGCTGCTGCGCGAGCTTCAGCAGCGGGCGCCGGGGACGTACCAGCATTCATTCACGGTGGCCACGCTTGCGGAGACGGCGGCGGACGCGATCGGCGCCGATCGGCTGCACCTCTTCGTCGGAGCGCTGTATCACGACATCGGAAAGATGAACAAGCCGGACTACTTCGTCGAAAACCAGTCCGGGCAGTTCAACCGACATTCGAAACTGAGCCCGGCGATGTCCTTGCTGGTGATCGTGGGGCATGTGAAGGACGGGATGGAGTTGGCGAAGGAATACGGCCTGCCACGTTCACTGCATCACTACATCGAATCGCACCACGGAACGACGCTGGTGGAGTATTTCTACCACGCTGCCCAGCAGAAGGCGGACGAGACGGATGTGGGCAGGCCGCAGGAGATCGAGTATCGCTATCCCGGCCCGCGTCCGCACAGCAAGGAGGCGGCCATCCTGATGCTGTGCGACGCAGTCGAGAGCGCGACGCGGGCCATGTCGGACCCGACGCCCAGCCGCATCGAAACGCTGGTGCACGAGCTGGCCGGCCGAAGGCTGATGGATGGTCAGTTCGACGAGTGCGATCTGACGCTGCGCGAGCTGCATGTGATCGAGGCGTCGCTGGTGAAGACGCTGTGCTCGGTGTACCACGGACGCGTTGCGTATCCGACTTCTCAGGGCAAGGACGAGCAGAAAGAGAAGAAGTCTGCGGAGGATGCGCGCAAGAAGTCAGAGGGCGAGCCTGCGGAGCGGACTGCTTGAGTGGGGATGGGGATCACCACATAGCACTGAGAGGGATTTTGTTGTTCAGTGTGGATACAGGCTCGATGCGCGCTGCCGGAGCGTCTACAAGTGTGAACTTGAACGTGACGCCTTCTGCGACGCCTCATGCGCGCAAGAGACGCCGAGGCTGAGTCTTCGAAGCCTCGGAAATGGGCGCACCGAGCGAATTCAGATCGCCTGTTCGAGTTCGAGCAGAGCTCTTTTTCGCTCGATCCCCGCTGCGTAGCCGGTGAGTTTGTTTCCAGCGCCGATGATTCGGTGGCAGGGAACGATGATGGCGACGGGGTTGGCGCCCACCGCGGCGCCGACAGCGCGGGCGGCGGAGGGGCGGTCGATGCGGGCGGCGAGCCGGGCGTAGGTTTCGGTGAAGCCGCTGGGGATATCGAGCAGCGCGGTCCAGGCGGTGAGCTGGAAGGGCGTGCCGCGGAGGGCGAGGGGGATGTCGAAGGTGGTGCGCGCGCCGGCGAAGTATTCGTCCAGCTGGGTTTCGAGGACGTCGAGTTTGTGCGCATCATCGTCGCACTGATCGCGGCGCTCGATCGTCGTCGCGGCGGCGGGATCGCGGAGGAATGTGAGCGAGACCAGGGCGCCGCGGCTGACGCGGGCCTCCATCGGGCCGAGGGGTGTGTCGATGCGGCGCACGGAGTGGCGAACGTGCAGGGCGGCGGCACGGGATGGGGCTGTGAAAGTCGTCATGTGGAGAGTGTACCTCGCCGGGCCGCGGCGGCGCTCTACAATGTGGCCACGACAGAGACATGCACAAAGTTGAGCAAGGAGAACTCCCCATGGCCGCCACACCTTCGACGATGATCCCGCTCGGAACGCCGATGCCGAGTTTTTCGCTGCCGGACACGGTGTCGGGAGGGATGGTGACCGCGGCGGATGTGCGCGGGGGCAGGGGCGTGGTGGTGGCGTTCATCTGCAACCACTGCCCGTTCGTGAAGCATCTGCGCGAGGGGCTGGCGGAGTTCGGGCGCTGGTGTGATGAGAAGGGCGTCAAGATGGTGGCGATCAGCTCGAACAACATCGAGACGCACCCGGACGACAGCCCGGAGAAGATGAAGGCGGAGGCGAAGCAGGCGGGGTACACGTTTCCATATCTGTACGACGAGTCACAGGAGGTGGCGAAGTCGTTCAGCGCGGCGTGCACGCCGGATTTCTTTCTGTTCGACGGGAAGGGGAAGCTGTATTACCGCGGGCAGTTCGATGAGAGTCGGCCGAACAATGGGATGCCGGTGACGGGAGCGGACCTGCGGGCGGCGGTGGAGGCGCTGGTGGCGGGGACGGCGGCGCCGGAGGATCAGAAGCCGAGCATCGGGTGCAACATCAAGTGGAAGAGCGGGAATGAGCCGGAGTATGCGAGGTAGTCGGTAGATGGGAGATGGGAGATGGGGATTGGAGATCATGGATCGGGCGTCGAGCTCGGCTCGGGGCGTTTCAGGGAGCGCGGGCGCTGTTTCCGAGGCTTCGTCGAAGACTCCTCAGCCTCGGCGTCTGTGAGAAACTGCGTCACGCGTGAGAGATGCATGCGCGCGGAATCGGGGAAACGCACTTGTGTAAACGTGCTTGGGTAAACGTGCTTGGGTAAACGTGCTTGGGTAAACGTGCTTGGGTATGTCTACTTGGCTGCACCTACTTGGCTGCGCGTACTTTGCAGGCGTGATTTGAGCGCGCACGTGCGCAGGTGGACGTGAACGAGACGCCGAGGCTGAGTCTTCGAAGCCTCGGGAGAATCGCCCGATCCCCATCGCGCGCTTCTCACAACTGCACACTCACTCCTGAAACAGTGACTCGAGCAGGACATCGCGAACGCCTTCGGCGGGGAAATCGGTGGATGTGTCGGCGCCGGCGGGTGTGATGAGGATCGGTTTTTCGCTCGGCGCAGAGTCTCTTCGCCCGTGCGAGCCTTTCACCAGCGATGCGTCGAGGGGGATGACATCGAGCAGTGTGCGCATGCCGAGCTTTCGCCGGAGAAGTCTGTGCGCGATGGCGAGCTTCGGGAATCGGAAACGCGGATCGATGAAGAGCTCGCGGGGGTCGTAGCCGGGTTTGCGGTGGATGTCGACGGTGCGGGCGAAGTCGGGGGCCATTGAATCTTCGCCTGCGCGCCAATAGTCGTAGGCGAACAAGCGGCCGGGCTCGGCGACGAGGAGCAGCTCGCCGGAGCGCTCGTGGGCGATGTCGATCTCTTCCTGCTCGGCGCGTGTGAGGATCTGTTCGACACCGGGGAGGGATGCGAAGAGTCTTTGAAACTCCGGGATGTCGGCGGGATCGCGGATGTAGACGTGCGCGACCTGGTGGTCGGCCACGGCGAAGGCGCGGCTGGCGCCGGGGTCGAGGAGTTCGTGGCCGTCCTCCGTGCGCACGCGCAGGGCGCCGGCCTCGCGCAGGGCGCGGTTGGGGAAGACGGCCTCTGAGACCGGCTCGATGGCGTATTCGCTTGCGATGATGATGCGCCGGTTGCGGACAGCGAGGTGGTCGATGAGGCCGCCGGCGACTTCGTCGATCTCCCCCACTGCCTTCGGGATGTCGGGGTGGCCCGGGCCGAGCTTCTGGAGGTCGTAGTCGAGGTGCGGCAGGTAGACGAGCGTGAGCGTGGGGTCGTGACGCTCGACCACGCGCTTCGTGGCTTCGGCGATCCAGCGGCTTGATGCAATCGACGAGCCCGGACCCCAGAAGTTGAAAAGGGGGAAGCGGCCGAGCTCGGCCTGGAGCGTGTCGCGCAGCTCGGGGGGCTCGGCGTAGCAATCAGGAATCTTGCGGCCGTCGGCCTTGTAGATCGGGCGCGGTGTGACGGACCAGTCCACGCTGGAATACATGTTGAACCAGCAGAACATGTTGGCGCAGGTGAACGATGGATCGCGCTTCTTCGCGGTCTCCCACACCTTCTCCCCCTGCACCAGTCGGTTGGACTGCTTCCAGAAGTGGATCTCCTGAAGCTCGCGGTTGAACCAGCCGTTGGCGACGACGCCGTGGCCGGAGGGGGGCAGACCGGTGAACATGCTCGCCTGCACCGTGCAGGTGACGGCGGGGAGAGGCGGGCGGAGTGTGCGCAGTGTTCCTGCGCTCGCGAAAGCGCGCAGGCGTGGGGCGTGGGCGAGCAGCGACTCGGTCAGGCCGACGACGATGATGAAGGCGGTGGAGTGCGCCATGCGCGGTTGCGCCTTTCAGGTCCCGGCGATGCGCTGGTGGAGAAGGATGGTGAGAACGTAGCACGCCGCGGCGAGGGCGGCCCAGATGGGCTGATCGAGTAACGTGAGGAACCACGCGTCGACGAGGCAGATGGCGGCGAGCCAGGCGAGGACGGAGCGTTTGGTGCGCACCGGCGTTGCGAAGAGGTGGCGGGCGGCGCCGGTGTAAGCGACGAGGAGCGCGGCGCCGGCGAGGGCGGTCCAGACCCATTGCTGCGGCGGGCGGAGGAGAAACATGGGCAGCGTCACGGCGGCGGGGAGGGCGGCGAGGAGGCGCGTGAGCGGGCCGGCTCCGGCGCGCGGCGTGTGCTCGACGCTGGCGATCAGCGTGACGGCGGTGATGTAGAGGGCGAGCGAGATGGCGAGCGCGAGCGTGAGCGGCGCGTGGGCGATTTCGAGCGAGTTCGTGACCGCCGCGGCGGAGAGGGCGTAGACCAGGGCGCGGCAGACGCCCATCAGCACCGCGAAGCCGGCGAAGAGCTTGTGCAGCAGGTTGTAGGCGACGATGGTCGCGATGAGCAGTGCGCCGGGGATGAGCGCGGGGGCGCCGAGGGGGGCGAGGAGCGCGAGGGCGATGATGAAGAGCGCGACGGCCGCGATGAGCGCGGTCCGGCGCGGGATGCGCCCGGAGGGGATCGGCCGCTCGGGGCGCTCGCGGGCGTCGAACTTCGCGTCGGCGACGTCGTTCAGAATCATGCCCGCGGTGTAGAGGCAGGCGACGGCGGGGATGAGGAGCGCCAGCGCGGCGAGAAGAGCGCCGGATGTCGGGGGCGCGGCGTCGGCGCGGGCGGTGAGCACATACACGCCGATGGCGGCGCCGGTGAGGACGTTGGTAACGACGGTGGGCAGGTTGGAGAGACGCGCGAGGCGGAGCCAGTCGTGGATGATCGGGCGCGGGGGGTGCATGGTGTCAATCAGGATATTGGAAAACGGGCGGACTTCCTGCACGGGCGTGTGGGGAGCGCGGGGAGGTCGCTGCGCGCGCTCCGAGGCTTCGAGGACTCAGCCTCGGCGTCTGTGTCGGGTCGCAGTTGTGAGGGGGTTCGGCTCGTTCAGGATGAGTTGAGGTTTACGGATGGCTGAGATGAACAGTGTGCATGTCGGGTTGTGTTCGATCGTCAGCGGAAGGCGTCGAATTGTCGCTGGAGCCATATCCACTCGCGGGCGACGCCCTCGGCGAGGTCGGCAGCGCGGTGCTCGGGAGGCAGAACGGGCCAGGCGTAGGTTTCGATCTCGAAGTGGCGGGCATGCGGGTGGCGACGGTGGATGGAGTTGAGGCACGCCGCGATTTCGGGTTGGGTGGTGGCGAGGGGATCGAGCGTTTCGATGTGGATGGGGATGTGGAAGTGGGTGCGCCACTCACCGGTGGGCGGGGCGGCGGTGTTTTTCAAGGCGTCCAGAGCGTCTGAGAGATCCTCGTGGAACACCGGTTGTGCTTCGGGGCTGCTGCGCACGCAGGTCTGGTGGAGGTAGCGGTCTTCGGCGAAGGAGCGGAGGGCTTCGAGGGCTTTTTGTTTGTGTGCATCGTCCTCGAGCGCATCGAAGTCGATGCGGAGGGCGGAGGAGATCTGCACCTTGCCGACTTCGATTCCGGCAGATTCGTATGTGCGCAGGGCGTCGTCCTGATCTTCGAACATGACCGCCGCGTGACAGATGTCGTGGCAGACGCGGAGATGGCGGCGGATGAGTGACTCTTCCTCGGTTTTCACTTGGCGCAGCAGGTGGTCTTCGAAGAAGCGGACGACATCGGCGCTGGTGTCGAGGATGCAGCCGGGTTCTGGCTCGAGGTCGAGGTGGATGAGGCGGCCGGTTTCCTGTTCGAGTACGTGGAGCTCGCGGGCGAGGGAGGTGAGGTTTTTTGCTGCGGCGGTGAGGGGGGGGGTTGGGATTTGAGAATTGAGAATTGAGATTTCAGATTTCAGATTTGAAATTTGAGATTTGAGATTTGAAATCACAGATTTGAGATTTGAAATTTCAGATGCCGGTGAAGATAGTTGCGCCCCCGTGGTCTGGGCTCTGGCCACGTGTGTCGAGTTTCCCCAAGCGATAGGCAGTGTCGAGATGCTGCCTTCGGCGCCTTCGGGAATGAGTCGCGCGAGGATGGCGATGAGGTCGCGGGTGTAATCGGCGCGGGCGGGATCGGTCCAGTTGGGGGTGTAGACGGCTTTCTTGACGACCGGCTGGTGGAAGTCGCCGTGGGGGAAGCCGTTGAAGGTGAAGACGTCGAGGCCGCTGGTGTGGAGGAAGTCGCGCAGCTCTTCGATGCGTTGCCCTTCGATCACTTCGCGCGCCGAGCGGGCGGAGAGCCAGAGGCCGACGCCGAGGGGTTGGTCGGGGCTGACGATTCTTTTTACGGCCAGTGCGTGGCGTTCAAGGTTGGCGCGGGTTTGGCCCCACGAGGCGCCGGCGTGGACGTTCGTGCAGTAGGCGAGTTGGGGTTTCGGCGCGGGCTCAGGCATCGACGGTGAATCTCTGCGACTGGCCGAGGAAGGTTCGCGGGTTGTCGAAGGAGATTTTTTTGATGATGTCCTCCCCGTGGCCGCGGCGTTTCATTTCCAAGCGGCACTTGGGCACCGCCAGCGGATCGCTCACGCCCCAGTCGCCGGCGGAGTTGATCCACAGACGCTCTGCGCCATAGGTCTCGATGATGTCGGCGGCCCGCTGCGGCGTGCACTTGGTGTCAGGATACAGCGTCATGCCGGCCCAGAAGCCGTGGTCGAGGACGTGCTTCACGGTGTGCTCTTCCACGTGGTCGATCAGGACGCGGCCGGGGTCGATGTCGCCGTTGCGTTTGATCGCATCGATGATGAGCTTCGTGCCCTTGAGCTTGTCTTCGAGGTGGGGCGTGTGGACGAGGATGAGCTGGTCGTGGGCCGCGGCGAGGGCGATCTGCTCTTCGAGGATGGTCAGCTCGTTGCGGCTGTTCTTGTTCAGGCCGATCTCGCCCACGCCGAGGACGGTGGGCTTCTTCAGGAACTCGGGGATGAGGGCGATGACTTCGCGGGCAAAGCCGGGGTCTTCGGATTCCTTGGGGTTGATGCAGATCCAGCAGTAGTGGTCGATGCCGAACTGGGCAGCGCGTTTGGGTTCAGAGTCGGTGAGCAAGGTGAAGTAGTCAAAAAAGCCTTGAGGCGAGGAGCGGTCGAAGCCGGCCCAGAAGGCGGGCTCGGTGACGGCGATGCAGCCGGCGAGGGCCATGCGCTGGTAGTCGTCGGTGGTGCGCGAGACCATGTGGATGTGGGGGTCGATGTATTTCACGGCTTGCCCCCCTGCTGTCCGGTTGCGGGATCCCAGGCGCCGAGGGCGCCTTTCATGGGCGCCGCGGGTATGGGATCGGTGGTGGGGTCGCTGAAGATTTCCTGGATGCGCCTGGCGCGGTCGGGGGCGTTGTCGGTGAGGTGGGCGACGGCGGCGCGGAAGGCTTTCATGCGGAAATCATCGGCGCCCTTCGAGTTGTCGGGGTTCGACCGATCAACGCGGTCCAGGAAGGCGGCGATGTCGAGGAGCTTGGCGCGGTGCTCCATGAAATAAAGATCGATGGTTTCTTGTTGCGTGAGCGGACAGGATGGTTGCGTGTCGGGCATGGGCGCCTCCGGGTGGGCGGAGAAGAGAGGCATCGGGCATCAGGCATCGGGCATCAGTGCTGTGATGGCTTCGCGCATGGCGTTTTCGTCGATCTCGTGGATGTCGAAGCCTTCGCCGATCGCTCTGAGCATGGAGACCGTCAGGCGGCCGCCGAGGTGTTCGCGGAATTCTTCCAGGCCTTCGAGGATGGTGTCGGCGTCGGCGAGGGCGGGGTGGGTGAGCGTGAAGCCGAGTCGGCGCAGGCAGTCGAGGATCGGTTCGGCGGATTCGAGGGCGCCTGTTTTTTCAGAATAGATCGCGTCGATGGCGACGCCGATGGCGACTGCGTGGCCGTGGGAGAGTTCGTAGCCGGTCATCTGTTCGAGTTTGTGGGCGGACCAGTGGCCGAAGTCGAGCGGGCGGGCGGCGGAGAGTTCGAAGGGGTCGCCGCCGAGGGCGATGTGCTCGAAGTGGAGCTGGGCGGAGCGGCGGATGACGGGGGTTGCGGCGTCGAGGTCGCGGGCGCGGATGGCGTCGGCGTTTTCATTGATCTCGTTGAAGAAGGCGCTGTCCTTGACGAGCGCGACTTTCACCGCCTCGCTGAAGCCGCTCGTCCAGTCTGCATCGGTGAGCGTGGTGAGGAATGACTCATCGTTGATGACGGCGGTGGGCGGCGCGAAGACGCCGAGGTAGTTCTTCTTGTTGAAGCGGTTGACGCCGTTCTTGACGCCGACGCCGGAGTCGGCCTGCGCGAGCGTGGTGGTGGGCATGCGGACGAGGCGCACGCCGCGGTGGGCGGTGGCGGCGGCGAAGCCGACGACATCGAGCGCGGCGCCGCCGCCGATGGCGAGGACGCAGGAGCGGCGGCAGAGTCCGGCGTCATGAATGTGGCGCAGCGCGACGTCGAGTATGGCGGGATCGTTCTTGGCCTGCTCACCGCCGGGGGTGATGATGGGCGGGCGCGAGAGCGTGATGTCTTCCGGCAGGGCGGCGGCGAGGCGGTCGGGCAGGCCGGGATGGGCGCGGTGGACGCCGTCGTCGATGAAGGCGATCGTTTTCGGGGGCGTGTCGCCGTCGGGGGCGAGCGCTGCGGCGAGGAGCGGCGAGCGGGGCGTGAGCGCATCGCGGGTGCAGCGGAGGCGGAGCGTGAAATCGAATGCGACGGGGGCGTCGAGCTGCACCATGGCTCCTCGGTGGGACGTAGGGGAAATGCGTCAGGCCGCGGCTGGAACCATATGAGCATGAGGCTCGCGGGGCGAACGGGGTGTTTTCGGTCGTGCGGGTCGATCCGTGGTACAACCCGCCGAGCGGTGGGGTTGATGCCGCGTGCGACGCGGATCGCGGCGGGACGACGATGTGTGCACTTCGGCGAGGTTGAGCCCATGAGCGAACGGAACGCAGCGTCAACGCCGAAGAAGCGGCGGAGCTTCATCACCCGTTTTCTGGATTTCGTGGAGTGGCTGGGGAACCTGCTGCCCCATCCAGTGTCGCTCTTTGCGCTGCTTGCGTTCGTCGTTGTGCTGCTGAGCGGGTTGCTTGGGGCGATCGGCGTGCGCGTGGAGGATCCGCGGCCCGAGAGCGCCGCCGGCCGCGCGCCGGACGGGATGATCGAGGTGGTGAGTCTGCTGAGCGGCGAGGGCTTCAGGCGGATTGTCGAGAACCTGGTGTCGAACTTCGTGGGTTTCGTGCCGCTGGGGACGGTGCTGGTGGCGCTGCTGGGCGTGGGCGTGGCGGAGAAGAGCGGGCTGCTGTCGGCGGCGATCCGATCGATCGTGCTGGGCGCGCCGAAGACGATGGTGACCGCGGCGCTGGTCTTCGCGGGCGTGGTGAGCAACACGGCTTCGGAGATGGGGTACGTGGTGATCGTGCCGATGGGCGCCGCGATCTTTTATTCGCTCGGCCGGCATCCGCTGGCGGGTCTGGCGGCGGCGTTCGCGGGCGTTTCGGGGGGATACAGCGCGAACCTGCTCATCGGAACGGTCGATCCGCTGCTGTCGGGCATCACCGAGGAGGCGGCGCAGATGCTGGCGCCGGGGTACGAGGTGCACCCGGCGGTGAACTGGTACTTCATGATCGTCAGCACCTTCTTCATCACCATCGTGGGCACGCTGGTGACGACGCGGATCGTCGAGCCGAAGCTGGGCAAGTTCGACGAGAGCCGCGCCGAGGAGGGCGTCGAGAAGATCATCGTCGTCGAGAAGCTGTCGCCGACTGAGAAGCGCGGGCTGAAGTGGGCGGCGGTCGCCGCGGCGGGGATGGCGATGCTCTTCGCCTACTTCGCAGGACCACAGTTTGCGCAGGAGGTCGAGCTGCCCGCGTCCGTGGATCTGAAGACGGCGATGTCTTGGAGCCAGGCGGAGCTGGACGAGGCCGCAGCGGAGGCGCAGCGCCAGAAGGCCGCGGCGATCGCGGCGGGCGAGCGGCCGGCCATGCGCGACCTGATCGTCCCGGTGACGGAGGGCCTGCGCGGACGCGTGAACGGCGTCGTCAGATCGATCCCCGGCTGGGGTGTATTGCGGAATCAGGAGACCGGCGAGCTGCTCAGATCGTCGTTCACGCGCGGCATTGTCGCAATGATCTTCATGTTCTTCATCGCGCCGGGGTTCGTGTACGGGCGCGTGACGGGCTCCATGCGCAGCGATCGCGACATCATCGAGGCCATGGCGGGGGCGATGAGCACGATGGGGCTGTACATCGTGCTGGTCTTCTTCGCGGCCCAGTTCGTGGCGTACTTCAACTGGACCAACTTCGGAACGATCCTCGCCGTGGTCGGGTCGGACGCGATCGTCGCGATGCGCCTCGATAACCCGCTGGTCTTCATCCCGTTCATCCTCATGTGCTGCTTCGTCAATCTGATGCTGGGCAGCGCCAGCGCCCAGTGGGCGGTGACAGCGCCCATCTTCGTGCCCATGCTCATGCAGGTGGGCTACAGCCCGGAGGTGATCCAGGCGGCGTACCGCATCGGCGATTCGACGACCAACATCATCACGCCGATGATGAGCTACTTCGGGATCATCTACGCCTTCGCCTGCCGCTACGACCACAAACTGGGAATCGGCACGCTCATCAGCGCGATGATCCCCTACTCGATCTGCTTCCTGGTCGGCTGGATCATCCTGTTCTACTGCTGGGTCTTCTGGTGGGGATTGCCCGTCGGCCCGGGGGCGGAGACGTATTTCACGCCGGGGTCGTAAGCCGCGCCGCCGCTTGACCCGGGCGCCAATGCGCCCAACCCTGTTCACATGAGCCGCATCGAGAAACTCAAGTCACTGCTCGAAACCACGCCCGACGACGCCGAGCTGCACTACATGCTCGCGCAGGAGCACGCGAAGGAGGGCGATCATCTCGCCGCGGCGGAGTGGTATGACCGCTGCCTCGCCCGGGCGCCAGAGCACTGCTACGCCTACTTCCACAAGGCCCGGTCGCTCGAAGCGCTGGGCGATCTGGCGGCGGCGCGGGCGACGCTGAAAGAAGGGCTCGAAAAGGCCCGGACCGCCGGCGATTCCAAGGCCGAGGGCGAGATCGAGGGGTACCTCGACACACTGCCTGGCGGAGGCTGACCCGGCGCGACCCGCCTGAGCTGGAGAGAGACAGGATTTTGTTCGGGGTGACTTCCTCCGGACTGTGTAGAATCCAGTCGAGGATGTCGGCGAATACGGGCCTGATGATCGCAACGCCGGCCGCACGCCGGGCCCCGACGCCCGACGGCCGGATCGGCGGCACGGATCGCAAAGGACCCCCATGCAGCCCGAGACTCTGGCGTCGACCCGTCGCTCCGACGCCGCCCATGAAACAAATCCGCATGTCAGCGACCACGACCCCCAGTGGAACCTGATCCACTGGCGGCGAATCCTGCCCACGCTGTCGATCCACCTGCTGTGCCTCGGGGTGATCTGGGTGGGGTGGAGCTGGGCGGCGGTGATCGCGGCCCTGGCCCTCTACCTGGTGCGCATGTTCGCGATCACCGCGTTCTACCACCGCTACTTCTCGCACCGCACCTTCCGCACGCACCGCGCAACGCAGTTCATCTTCGCAGCGATCGGCGCCTCTTCGGCGCAGCGCGGCCCCCTGTGGTGGGCGGCCCACCACCGCGAGCACCACCGGCGCTCCGACCGCGAAGGCGATGTGCACTCGCCGGGGCTTCAGGGCGTGCTGTGGAGCCACTTCGGCTGGTTCCTCGCCGAGCCGAACATCCCGACCAACTACAAGGCCACGCCGGACCTTGTGAAATTCCCCGAGCTGGTGTGGATCAACCGCTGGCATGTGGCGCCGGTGCTGGCGCTGGCGGCATTCACGTGGCTGCTCGGGGCCGGACTGGCGAAGTGGGCGCCGGGGCTGGGGACGAGCGGGGCGCAGATGTTCGTGTGGGGCTTTGCGATCTCGACGGTGCTGCTGCACCACGCGACATTCACCATCAACTCGCTGGCGCACATGTTCGGGCGCAAGCGCTATCCGACGAACGACGACAGCCGCAACAATTTGCTGCTGGCGATCATCACGCTGGGCGAGGGGTGGCACAACAACCACCACTACGCGCCCGGCGCTGCGAGGCAGGGGTTCTACTGGTGGGAGATCGATATCTCGTACTACGTGCTGGCGCTGATGCGAAGGCTGGGGCTGGTGTGGGATCTGAACCCGGCGCCGGAGCGGGTGTATCGACAATCCGCTCGAATTGAAGAGGTCGCTGAGGTTGAAGAGGTGCGGGCGTGATCGGGCGGGCGGCGATGCAGGATGCGGGGCCGGCGCCGATCAGGGTGCCCCCTGCGCCAGAGCGACGGCGGATCGCCATCGTGGGCTCGGGGATCTCAGGCCTGCTCGCCGCGCATCTGCTGCACGCGCGCCATGACATCACGCTCTTCGAGAAAGAGGACCGCCTCGGAGGGCATACGAACACCATCGAATTCGAGCGCTGGGGGCGGCGCCTCGCGGTGGACACGGGGTTCATCGTGTGCAACCGGCGGAACTACCCGATCTTCACCGGCCTGCTCGATGAGCTGGGCGTGCAGACCCGCCCCACCACCATGAGCTTCAGCGTGCGCTGCGATCGCACCGGCTTCGAGTACGGCGGCTCGTCGCTGAACGCGCTCTTCGCCCAGAGGCGTCGGATCGCATCGCCGCGGTTCTGGCGCATGGTTCGGAACATCCTGAAATTCGGGCGCGAGGCGCCCGAAGCCGCCGCGGCGTGCGACGATTCGGTGACGCTGGGCGACTTCCTCGACGCCTCACGCTACTCGGACTGGTTCATCGAGCGCTACATCCTGCCCATGGGCGGCGCCATCTGGTCGGCCTCGCGCGAGCGCATCCGCGATTTCCCGTTCAGGGCGTTCGTGCACTTCTTCGAGAACCACGGGATGCTGCTGCCCGGCGACCGGCCGCAGTGGCTGACGATCGAGGGCGGCTCGCAGCGGTACGTTGAGAAGCTGGCGGCGCCGTGGAAGGATCGAATCCGCACCGGCGCCGCGGTGAAACGGATCGAGCGCGACGCCGGCGGCGTGACGATCAAGCCGGCCGGCGGCGACGCCGAACGGTTCGACGAGGTTGTTCTCGCCGTTCACAGCGACCAGGCATTGCGGCTGCTGGCGGACCCGACGGAGTTCGAGCGCATGATCCTTGGCGCGATCCCCTACCAGTCCAACGAGGCGGTTCTGCACACCGATGCATCATTGTTGCCGCGGCGGAAGCTGGCGTGGTGCGCATGGAACCATCACCTTGACGATGCGCCGGGCGGGCGCGTCGGGGTGACGTACTGCATGAACAAACTTCAGGGTGTCAGGTCGCCGGAGCCGGTGTGCGTGACGCTGAACCGCACCGAGCGGATCGACCCACGAACCATCATCGCGACCATACGCTACGACCATCCGGTCTACAGCCGCGAGTCGTTTGAGGCCCAGCGCCGCATCGGCGAGATCAGCGGCGAGAACCGCACGCACTACTGCGGCGCCTGGTGTGGCTATGGCTTCCACGAGGATGGCGCCCGCAGCGCCGTGCGCGTGGCGCAGGAGCTGGGCGTCGGCGCCGGAGCCGCGTCATGACGCTCGCGAGCTGCATTTATGACGGCTGGGTGCGGCACCGGCGGTATGCGCCGAAGAGCCACGCATTCACCATGCCGCTCTTCATGCTCTACATCGACCTGGCCGAGTTGCCCGAGCTGTTCCGCGGCTCGCCCCTGTGGTCGACGCGGCGCTTCGCCCCTGCCTGGTTGCGGCGGGCGGACTACCTGGGCGGGCGCGAAACCCCTGCACGCTCGATCGACGAATGTGTGCGCACCATCGTGGCGGAGCGGACGGGGCGCCGACCGACCGGACCCGTGCGCATGCTGACGCACGCGCGCCAGTGGGGATATTGCTTCAACCCGGTGACGTTCTATTACTGCTTTGACGAGGCGGGCGAGCGCGTGGAGGCGGTCGCAGCGGAGATTACGAACACGCCGTGGAAGGAGCGGCACACGTATGTGCTCTCCCGCAGCGCAGCCGGCGAGGGCGCCCTGCGGCGGCGCTTCGAGAAGGAGTTTCATATCTCCCCATTCATGCCGATGGACATGAAATACGACTGGACGCTGCCCGATCCGCGCGACCGGCTCTTCGTGCACATGAACAACCGCCGCGAAGGCCGCCGCGAGTTCGACGCCACGCTGGTGATGCGCCGGCGCGAAGCCAGCGGCGCCATGCTGGCGCGGATGCTGGTGAAGCACCCGGCGATGACGCTGGGTGTGGCAGGGCGGATTCACCTCGAGGCGCTGCGGCTGTGGCTGAAGCGGGTTCCGGTGCACTCGCATCCTGACAAGCGCCTGCGCCGAGCGGAGGGACGGGCATGAGCGATCAACAGAACATGCTGCATCCCGGACGGCTCGGGCCCGGACGGCTGGCGCGGCTGCCTCTCACACAGCGATTCGCAACGCGCTTCGCCCATGCGCTGCTGGGGCGGCTGGAGGAAGGCGAGCTCACGCTGGAGACACAGGCGGGCCGGAGGGTCTTCGGCGAGCCGGCGCGTGATGGATTGTGCGCGCAAGTCCGCCTGCGTGACGATGCGGTGCTGGCGGTGGTGGCGATGCGCGGGGCGCTCGGCGCCGCGGAGACGTACATCGCCGGGCTGTGGGAGTGCGATGATCTCACGGCGCTGGTGCGCATCCTGGTGCGCAACCAGGCGGCGCTGGAGGCGATGGACCATCGCTGGAGCTTCGCGTTGAAGCCGCTGCGCCTTGCGCTCGATCGCCTGCGGCCGCGGGGGCGCGGGGCGGCGCGGCGCGACATCCACGCCCACTACGACCTTGGGAATGAGTTCTTCGCGCTCTTCCTCGATCCGAGCATGACCTATTCCTGCGCCATCTTCGACCGGCCCGGCATGACGCTGGAGGAGGCGTCGATCGCCAAGATTGATCGGGCGTGCGCCAAGCTGGATCTGCGGCCCGGCGATCACCTGCTGGAGATCGGCACGGGGTGGGGCTCGATGGCGATCCACGCCGCACGGGAATATGGATGCCGCGTGACAACGACGACGATCTCGAAGCGCCAGGCGGCGTTTGCGCATCAGCGCATCGAGGAAGAAGGGCTGGGCGATCGCATCACCGTGTTGGAGCGCGATTTCCGCGATCTGGAGGGTGTGTACGACAAGCTGGTGTCGATCGAGATGATCGAGGCGGTCGGGGCGCCGCTGCTGGGGACGTACGTGCGGAAGTGCGGCGAACTTCTCAAACCCGATGGCGCCATGCTGCTTCAGTCGATCACGATCGACGACCGGCACTACGAGCGGGCCAAGTCGCGTGTTGATTTTCTGAAGAAGTACATCTTCCCCGGCAGCTTCCTGCCGTCGGTGAGCGCGATTTCTACGGCGCTGGCGCGCGAGAGCGATCTGCGGGTCGGCCATCTCGAGGACATCGGCCTGCATTACGCCGCGACGCTGCGCCAATGGCGCGAGAACTTCGGCGCCCGGCTCGATGAGGCGCGGGCGCTGGGGCTGGACGAGCCGTTCATCCGCATGTGGATGTGGTATTTCTGCTACTGCGAGGGCACGTTCGCGGAGCGGCGGGCGAGCGATGTGCAGATGCTGCTGCTCAAGCCGCGGTGCGGGCTGGAGTGGCCGCTGCGGGCTCACTCCGGCCAGGCCGCGCCGGCGGGCCCGGACACGGAAGGAGGCGCGCATGCCGCATCGGCTGTCACGCGTTCGCATCGCGATGCGCCGGCGCTTTCGTCATGAAGCGCTTGCTGATCAACATCGCGGGGTTCCAGATCGGATGGTTCGGCTGCATCCTTTCGGCGCGGTGGGATATGCCGCTGGTCGGCATCGCGATCGTGGCGGCGGTGATCGCAGCGCATCTGTGGATGCGCTCGTGGGATCGGCGCGAAGCTCTGGCGATCGGCGCCATCTTCGCGTCGGGCGCGGCCATGGATTCGATCCTGCTCGGGTTCGGACTGCTGAGCTTCCAGGAGAGCTCGACGGTCACGCCGCTCTTCGCGCTGTGGATCGGCGCCATGTGGGCGAACTTCGGCGCCACGCTGAACACATCGTACCGCTGGCTGCGCGGCCGCTGGGCCCTGGCGGCGGCGTTCGGGCTCGTCGGCGGGCCGACGACGTATTACGCGGGGATGAAGCTGGGAGCGATCGGGTTCCACGAATCACAGCACTGGACGTGGTTGGCGCTGGGGATCGAATGGACGATCGCGATGCCGCTGGCGCTGTGGGCGGCGGCGCGGCTCACGGGGTGGCGGCCGGCGAAGTTGACCGGTTCGCCTCCCGCTTCACCAGAAGGCGACGTGGCATGAAGACTTCTTCAATCGTTTCCGCACGCAGCGCGCGACGGATGATGTACGCCAGCGTCGCCAGATTGCCGAGGAAGATCAGGGCGACGATCCACCAGAACGACCGGCGCAATGAGCCTTCGACGAAGGTAACCCACACCGCGATGATGAAGAGGCCTGCGTACAGATCGACCAGTGTCACCAGGCCCCAGCCGTCGGCGACCAGTTCGGCCACGGCGGCGCCGATGTTCTTCTCCATCGAGGCGCGCACGATCAGCGCGATGAAGACAATCAATATGAGCATGCTCATGGTCGCGAGGATGCGGACTGGTTTCGGCATGACAGCCTCCGTTCGATGTTGCGACGCGGACCGGCGAGGCCCTGCAGCCAGCATATTCTGTATCGGCTCCGGGCCGGTTTCAGGCGAGCGCGGGAGGGCGGGATGATGATCGAGAACATGTGGATCAGGCCGCTGATCGTCGGCGTTGTGGTCGCGATCGCGATGACGGGGCTGTGGGTGTTTCAGCGGCGGACGCGCGATGCGACGATCGTGGATCTGGGCTGGACCGTCGGCATCGGCGCCGCGGCGATTTTCTACGCGGTGGTGGGCGAGGGGGACATCGGGCGACGCGTGCTGCTGGCGGCGCTTGTGGGCGGGTGGTCGGCGCGGCTGGCGCGGCACATCCTGTTCGATCGTGTGCTCAAGGGCGTCGAGGACGGGCGCTACAAGGCGCTGCGCGAAGAGTGGGGCGACCGCTTCGATGGGCGCATGTTCTGGTTCTTCCATGCCCAGGGGCTGCTGGTGGTGATTCTGTCGATCCCGTTTCTGCTGGCCAGCGAGGATGGGCGCTCGGGTTTGCAGTTGACGGACATTCTCGCGGCGGCGCTGTGGATCGTGGGCATGGCGGGCGAAACGATCGCGGACAAGCAGCTCGCGGCGTGGCGGTCGAATCCTGAGAACAAGGGGAAGACCTGCCGCGCGGGCTTGTGGCGCTACTCGCGGCATCCGAATTATTTCTTCGAGTGGCTGATGTGGTGCGCATTCGCGTTGCTGGCGCTGCCGGCGCCGATGGGGTGGCTCGGTCTGTCGGCGCCGCTGCTGATGCTGCTGCTGATCACGAAGGTGACGGGCATCCCGCCATCGGAGGCGCAGGCGGTGCGCAGCCGCGGCGATGACTACCGGCGCTATCAGAAATCAACCAGCGCGTTCTTTCCCTGGCCGCCGAAAAATGACGCAGAGAAACCGGAGGACCGATCGACATGACGCTTGCGCACACACTGGTCGAAAAGGGCGTGCTTCCGGATGCGCTGGTGCGCCAGGGAATCCGGCGCCGCCTGGCGGACCGCATCGAGCGTGAGATGGCCGGCGGCGTCGAGGCCCGTCAGGAGCGCACACGGGCGCTGGTCGAAGAGCTCCGCCGCAGCCCCATCGCGCTGGCGACGGACAAGGCCAACGAGCAGCACTACGAGGCGCCGACGGCGTTCTTCCGCATGGCGCTGGGGGCGCGCATGAAGTACAGCTGTGCGCACTGGCCGGAGGGCGTGCGCACGCTCGACGCCGCGGAGGAGTCGATGCTGACCCTGTGCTGCGAGCGGGCCCGGATCGAGGACGGGATGGAGGTGCTGGATCTGGGCTGCGGCTGGGGGTCGATGGGGCTGTGGATCGCGGAGAAATATCCACGCTGCCGTGTGCTGGGCGTGTCGAACTCGGCGACGCAGCGGGCGTTCATCGAGGAGCGCCGGCGCGAGCTGGGGCTCAAGAACATCGAGATCCTCACGCGCGACGCCAACCAGCTGACACTGGATCGAAAGTTCGACCGCGTGGTGTCGATCGAGATGTTCGAGCATGTGCGCAATTTTCAGTCGCTGCTGGAGCGCATCGCGGGCTGGCTGCGGCCGGAGGGACTGCTCTTCGTCCACATCTTCACGCATCACACATGCGCCTACCCCTTCAACGAGGAGGACGACTGGATCGGCAAATGGTTCTTCACCGGCGGCCTGATGCCGTCAAACGACCTGCTGCTGCGGTTCCAGAAGGATGTCGAGCTGCTGGACCAGTGGCTGGTGGACGGGCGCCACTACGAGAAGACGGCCAACGCCTGGCTGGCGCGCATGGACCAGCGGCGCGAGGAGGTGCGGCTGATCTTCCGCGAGCATTACGGCGAGTCGGAGGCGGAGGCGTGGACGCACCGGTGGCGGGTGTTCTTCATGGCGTGCGCGGAGCTGTGGGGATTCCGGGGCGGGAAGGAGTGGATGGTGTCGCACTTTCTGTTCCAGCCGCGGGGGAAGTGATAAGGGCGCGACCGGGCGTCAACCCCCGACTTCCTGACCGGTGAAGACCCACTCCGGGAATGGATCGGTCAATTGATTCCATGATTCAGGTCCGGCGATGAACTCCTCTTCTGTGAGCAGGCATGAATCAAGCAGCAGACGGACACTGTTCTCATCGAGGTTGACGCCGATCATGACGACTTCCTGGCGTCTGTCACCGTAGGGATCGTTCCATTTCGATCGGATCCAGCTGAGAGACTCCTCGTCTTCGGGCCAGCGACTCCGGGGCGCCGCGGCCCACCAGCGGCTGGCGGGCTCGAGCCGGAACGTCCCTCCCGCCTGCGACCACATCGCGGCGAAGTCATGCTTGGTGGCGATCCAGCAGAACCCCTTCGAGCGGATGGTGCGCAGCAACCCGCTGTCGATCAGCTCGTAGAGGCGGCGGGGATGAAATGGTTTGCGTGCGCGGTAGACGAAACTGGATATTCCATACTCCTCGGTCTCCGGCGTGTGCTCCTCATTCAGCTCCTTCAGCCACTTGGGAGAGGACAGAGCCTTCTCCATGTCGAAGCGCCCGGCGCCGATGATTTCTTTGAGATCGACATCGGCGTTCACGGTGTGGATGATCTTCGCATCCGCGTTGAGAGCGCGGAGCATGGCTTCGACGTGTCGCAGCTCGGATTCACTGACGAGGTCGCACTTGTTGAGAAGAATGACATCGGCGAACTCGACCTGATCGGTGAGCAGGTCGGAGATGGAGCGTTCATCCTGATTCGTGGCGCCCATGGCGCGATCGAGCAGATCGTCGTGGCTCTCGAAATCGATGCGGAATCCGACGGCGTCAACGACCGTGACCATGGTGTCGAGGCGCGACAGGCTCGAGAGCGAGCGCCCATCCTCGTCCTCGAAGGTGAAGGTCTGGGCGACCGGAAGGGGCTCGGAGATTCCGGTGGATTCGATGAGCAGATAGTCGAACTTGCGCTCTCGCGCGAGCTGCGAGACGGCGCGAAGCAGATCGTCTCGCAGCGTGCAGCAGATGCACCCATTCGTCATCTCGACCAACTCTTCCTCAACGCGATCCAGGCGCGCGTCTCCCTGGCGGACCAGATCGGCGTCGATGTTGATCTCGCTCATGTCATTGACGATCACCGCCACCCTGAGGCCGTCGCGGTTGCGCAGGACGTGATTGAGCAGCGTCGTCTTGCCGGCGCCGAGGAAGCCGGAGAGGACGGTGACGGGAAGCCGCCCGTCGGCGGGGAGATGGGCGGCAGGATGGACATCGCGATCGGACATGGCGCGCCTCCAGTGGGCGAGAAGGGGCGGCGCGGCGTCCGACCCGGACTATTGACAAAGAATCGACGATAGCTATACTGACAACACTTTGTCAACAGCAACTCGTAGGCATATAGCCACGGGCCGCGAGCACTGCCCGGCCGGCGGCGGAAAGGATCCCGACGATGCAGTTCTGGACGGTCGAGGAGATCGAGTCGGACGCAATGGCGGATCACTGCGCGGGGGAGGAGATCGCGCCGGGGGTGACGATCGAGCGGCGGACGATTCTTCGCGTTGGGCTGGTCGCCGCCGCGGCTGCAGTGGCCGCGCCGGCTGCTCTTCTGACGGGGTGCGTGTCCGGCCGGTCGACGTCCGGGGCGAAGCAGGCCGGCGTCGGCGCGGCGGGCGAACGAATGCGAACGATGGAGTTGATCGCGGCGCTTCGTCCGAGGGCCCGCGAGCTGATCGGCGCCGACCATCCGGATGAGGAGTCGTACGTCGCCGCGGCGGCGCGTCTGCTGTCCCGCCTCGAGCCGGATCAGCCGTGGCAGATGCGCGAGGTCGGCGAGACGGGGTGGTCGATGAACACCGCCGCGTACTTCCCCCCCATCGTTTTGTTCGACATCAGGATGCGCCCCGGATCCAGGATTCATCTGCACGATCATCGGCATTACAACGGCGTGCTGCTCTGCACGGAAGGCGAGACGCGATGTCGGAACTTTGACATCGTTCAGAAGGATGGAAAGCAGCTCGACATCGCGGCGGGCGAGGTTCCGGCGCAGGACGAGGACTTTTTCATCAGGCAGACACGCGACGATATTCTGAAGCGGGAGCGATCTTCGACGCTGACGCGCGATCGCGATAACATCCATCACATTGAGGCGGGGCCAGACGGATGCGCCCTGACCGACTTCTTCACGCACTTCCGTCCCGGCGCCAGATCGTACGAGATTGACTGGGATGAGAAGCCGATTGACAAAAGAGAAGGGGTCTACCGTGTCTCCTGGCGGACATGATCCGAAGCGGCTTCAGAAATTGGCGCGCTCTTTCTCCGGGCGTGACCGCCAGATTCGGTCGAGCGATGAGCGTTGAGAGACGAACAACTCGCCAGCAACGAGCCGTGCGGAGCGCGATCCTGGAGGCCGGCCGTCCACTTTCTATCGAGGAGATCCATGAAGAGGCGCGAGCATCGGCGCCGACGATCGGCCTGCGCACCGTGTATCGCGTCGTGCGCCGTCTGGAGGAGGACCGTGAGATCGCGCCCGTCACGCTGCCTGGAAAACCGAATCGTTACGAATCCGCCGATGTCGCCGCGACACACCACCATCATTTCCACTGTGAATCGTGCGATCGGGTGTTCGATGTGCGGGGGTGCGTCAGCCGCCTGCAGCAACTGCTGCCCACCGGCTTCGTGCTGGCAGGCCACGAGCTGACGTTCTGGGGCGCGTGCGAGGAGTGCTCGACCGCGCGGTCGACAGACGGCGCGGAGCCGGGGCGTTCGCGGGGGCGCCAAGTCGACCGGGCTTGACATCAGGCGTGGGAGGCCTAGGCTGTTCGTCCTGATTGCGGGGTAGAGCAGCCTGGTAGCTCGTCGGGCTCATAACCCGGAGGTCGTGGGTTCGAATCCCACCCCCGCTATTGCACCGCCGTTTCCAAATGGAGCCGGCCCCACGGTTCACGATGAACGCCGCCGAGAGACCTCGGGGGCGTTTTCTTTTTTAAGCGGAGTTGCTGCAAGGGTTTAGCGACATGGCTCCCGGGGCATTGTGTCTCTTGATGCGCGTGGGTCATAACCCGGCCGCGGCGACCGGGCGGCCTCTTGGGGCGGTTTGCGGCCAAAGTCTCTGCGTCTCACGCCGAGACGCCCGCCGGGGTTATGAGGTGGTTGTTTCTGCATAGCGCGCGCAACGAGGGTGGTCGCGAGGGCGGAGCGCGCGCGATGGTCTTGCAGTTTGTGCGCGCTTCGGTGAATGAAGCGCGCACTGTTCACGTCCGCGGCATAGGGAACCCGGGAAGGCGGCGCGCATGATGCCCGCCGCGGCCGGGAGACCGATGTGGACACGACGCGCAATCCCGAAAGCATGACGGCGACAGAGCGCCGCGATGAGATCGCCAGCATCCTCGCGCGAGGCATGGTTCGGGCCGTCCGCCAGACCCGTTCGGACGCATCTTCCGCCCTCAAATCTCCTGCGGAATCCTCCGACAGCGGCCTTGATCTCTGCGCCGACTTACCCCTCAGTGTGGCTCCCCGGCCCGCCGGCCAAACCTGAGGAGGGGGGCCGGGTCTCTGAACGGAAAGGAGCCGCATGGCGAGCAAAGCGACCAGCATTCAACGCGAGATCGACGCCCTACAGCGCATGACCACGGGCGAGCTGGCGGAGCGATTCGAGGCCCTGCACGGACGCCCGGCGCGGACGCGGCATCGGGCGTACCTCATCCGCAAGATCGCATGGCGCATCCAGGCCAACGCCGAGGGCGACCTCACGGAGCGGGCCCGGCGGCGGGCCGCGGAGCTGGCCGATGACGCCGAGGTGCGGGTGATGGCGCCGAAGACGCTGATCTGTCCGCCTCAGCCGGATGGCGAGGTCGTCGTCACCCGGCGCCTCCCCAACGGCGAGCACAACGATCCTCGCCTGCCGTCGCCCGGCTCGGCGATCGTCCGCCAGTACAAGGGCCGCACCATCCGCGTGGTCGTGCTCGCGGACGGGGAGGGATTCGAGTGCGACGGCGAGCGCTACCGCACGCTCTCGGCCATCGCGAAGAAGGTCACGGGCAGCCACATCAACGGCTTCCGCTTCTTCCGGCTGGGGAGCAAGCGATGAGCGCGCCTCGAAGGTGTCGGTCGGGCGGCGAGGGCGCTCCGCCGGGCAAGCCCCGCATCCGCTGCGCCATCTACACACGCAAGTCGAGCGAGGAGGGCCTCGACCAGGAGTTCAACTCCCTCGACGCCCAGCGGGAATCCGCCGAGGCGTTCATCGCCAGCCAGAAGGCGGAGGGGTGGATCTGCCAGCCCGAGCGCTACGACGATGGCGGCTTCTCCGGCGGCAGCATGGAGCGGCCGGCGCTGGCGCGCCTGATCCGCGACATCGACGCGGGCAGGATCGACTGCGTGGTGGTCTACAAGGTCGATCGGCTCAGCCGCTCCCTCATGGACTTCTCGCGGATCATGGAGACCTTCGAGAAGCGGGGCGTCTCCTTCGTCTCCGTCACCCAGCAGTTCAACACCACCCACTCGATGGGGCGGCTCACGCTCAACATCCTGCTCTCCTTTGCGCAGTTCGAGCGCGAGATCATCGGCGAGCGGATCCGGGACAAGATCGCCGCCCAGAAGCGCAAGGGGAAGTGGGCCGGGGGCGCGCCGGTGCTGGGCTACGACGTCGAACGCTCGCAGGGATCGCCGCGGCTTGTGATCAATGCCAGAGAGGCCGCGCGCGTCCGCGAGATCTTCCGGCTCTACCTCGAGAAGGGATCGCTCCTTCCGGTTGTCAGCGAGCTCGCCCGCAAGACCTGGGTGAACAAGCGCCGCATCTCCGGCAAGGGCCGGCGACTGGGCGGCCAGCCGTTCAACAAGGCCACGCTCCACCGCCTGCTCACCAACCCCATCTACACCGGGAAGCTCACCCACAAGGGCGAGCTCTTCCACGGTGAGCATGAGGCGATCATCGAGCAGGAGCTCTTCGACCAGGTGCAGGCGCTGCTTCGGCTCAACGGGCGCACCGGCGGCGTCGAGGTGCGGAACAAGTACGGCGCGCTGCTCCGCGGCCTGCTGCGCTGCAGGGCCTGCGACCGCGCCATGACGCACACCTTCACCAAGGGCCGCAACGGGGCGTTCTACCGCTACTACCGCTGCACGGCCGCCATCAAGAACGGCGCCGGGGTCTGCACCGCGAGCACACTGCCCGCGGCGGAGATCGAGCGGCTGGTGGTCGACGAGGTGCGGGGTCTGGCCGCCGACCGGGCGCTGCTCGACCAGACGCTGACCGAAGCGCAGGCCGCGATCGCGGACGAACTGGCGGCGCTCGAACGCGAGCGGGACGAGCTGCGGCGGGAGACTGGCCGGAACCACCGGGAGCTCCGCCGCCTGGCGGGTGAGGGCGCTACGACGAAGGGCGTCGCCCCCCGCCTGGCCGATCTCCACGAGCGGATCGCGGGCGCGGAGGCGCGCCTCCCCGAGCTCGAGAGCCGGATCGCGGAGCTGACGGACCAGACCATCACCCGAGCCGAGGCCGAGGCCGCCTTCGCCGACTTCGACACACTCTGGAGCGCCCTCATCCCGCGCGAGCAGGCGCGGCTGCTGAACCTGCTGCTCTCCGAGGTGAACTACGACGCCGAGGATGGGAGCATGTCGGTGACTTTCCGGCCGACGAGCATCCGTGCTTTCATGAAGCGATCGCTCGAGGTGGCGGCATGACGACGGTGACGCGGAAGATCCACTTCGCCGTCAAGGGCCACCGCAAGCGGGCGATCGCCGGCCCGGCCCCGGATGCCGCCAAACCCGCAGGCCGCGTTCCCCGCATCGCCAGGCTGATGGCGCTGGCGATCCGCTTCGAGCGGCTGCTGGACGAGGGCGTGGTCGCCAACCAGACCGAGCTGGCCCGCCTTGCGCACGTCACCCAGCCGCGGATGACGCAGATCATGAACCTGCTGCATCTGGCGCCGGATATTCAGGAGGAGATCCTGTTCCTGCCGGAGGTGGTGGAGGGGCGGGATCGGGTGACGGAGCGGGATGTGCGGGGGATCGTGGCGATGCCGCAATGGGAACACCAAAGAGCCCGATTTCGCGAGCTCCTAAAGCACAATAATCTAGTCATTCCCAGTCCTTGAGCTTAAAGCCGAGGCTGCTCGCGTTCTCGCTCACCGCCCGCTTGGTATTGTCGGATGTCCCTTCGGGGAACTGGGCGTCAATCTCGAGTGTCACTCGCACTGTCGCTGTTGGATCGGACGTCAAAATCGCGATGATCTCATCTGCGATGGTGTTGAGTTTGGACTTGGCCAGCGCCGCATCGACATCCACCGCTCCGCGGAACGACTTCGCAGTCGAACCATGGGGCCCCGCTCCAGACAAAGCCCCGGGCTGAGGCCCTGCCCACGGTCCGGTGGCTTCTTGGACGGTGGGAGGACCGGGTGATGCTGTCCCGAACGGTGGATTCATGCCCGTCGCGCCGCCGTTCACAGCAGCAGCGGCGTTCGCTGTGAGCTTTGCGTGATACTCGGCGGCAACCGCTGGCTCAATGAGAAGCAGACTGTCGTCGACGGACACATCACCTGAGCCGAGTTGGAAGCCCTCGTACTTGTCGCCTTCGATCCCGTATGCCGTGCCGAAGAAATCGGCGGACGATACCCCGGTGCTGATCGCCTGCTTGAGTACATCGTGCGAGCGCAGGCGAGGCAGGTAGAGGTACTTCAGAGAATCCTCCCAGAAAGTCTTCGCCGCCACAGCTGGTCTATCGCTCTTCCAGTAGTACGACTTCAACTGTGAACGGAGGTGGATCGGAGCCCATATGTCGATCACGAGCTCATTCTCGCTGCAGACGCGTTCGATCTCCGGTCCGACCCCGCCGCCGCTCGTGTTCAGCGGAAACGCTTCGACGCGCGGAGTCGCCGCGGTCGGCTCGTCCTGCGATGGGCACAGCAGCCAGCGGAAGCACTCTCGAACAATCCGTGGAAGGAGTTCTTCGGCGGCCTTCGCCTCCTTCTCGGCTTGTCGCTTCTGGGCGAGATCGATGTTCAGCCGCCCGTCCGTCACGTCTTCGACGATGCTCCGCCACGCGAGGGCGACGCGGGTCGAATCTCGCAGGCGACCCAACGTGCTCTGGTCAGCCGCGATGAACAGCAGTCGGTTCGAACGGTGCCGCGGCTGGCTTCCATGGTTCCGGACGTAGTCGAGAACAGCCCGCTCCGCCTGCCGCGGATCGTCCTTTACGTAGGCGTGATCAGGAGACAGCACGACCAGCCTCAGCGACGAGTCGTCGGGAGTATCGCCATGCGGGACAAACACATGGACCCCATCCACCATCTGCACGCTGTTGAACAGGCGCTTCGTAACTTCCTCGATGCGCTTGTGGACATCGGTCTTGTCATCAAATCGACGTTTGCGATCTTCCATCTCGCGGCGGAGGTTGGCCCGCGTGTCGAACCAGAAGGTCGTTGAGTCGCTCGTCTTCTCGCCCGAGCTGTTCAGGTAGTGCAGTCGGTCGAGCAGGCGATTCAGCGCATCGGAGTAGACGGCGCTCGTCTGCCCCGGCTGGAGACAGCCCAGCAGCACACGGTCCCGTGTGAGGCCGCGGGTTGCCTGCTTGTTCTTCATATTCGCGGGCGGAGCCGTGCCGAGGAACAGGGTTCGCGTGACCCGCCGGGCGGCGTTCGTCTGTCCAAATCTCGGCTCACGGCTCTCTAGGTCTGTCGATTCTGCGCGGGGGCCATCGATGTCGCGCTCGATCACTGCGTCCCAGCCCGGCGAAAGCAGGTAGGTCATCTCGTTGCGCACATCGCCGTGGAAGAGCGGCAGGCTGCCCGGCATGATGAGCAGGTCCTGGTTGTTGTCCTGCCACAGCTTGCTGATCACTTTCGCCATCAGCTTGAGGACGCCGCGGGTGCGCTGGAAGCCGTCGATGGTGGACCAGTCCTCGTAGAGCCGATCGAACACCTCGGGGTGGATTGGGTACGCCTGACACAGCCGGTCGAAGTAGCGCCCCTCCTGCGTCTCGCTGGGCAGTTTCGCGCCCTCCGCGACATACGCATCCGCGAAGGCCCGGCACACGGCGTCACGGGCATTCCCATCGTTGATCTGCTCGAACAGCCGCCGGCGGACGATCTCGAATGCTTCCTCGGTCGCGACGGGTTTCCACAGCGCTTGGACGCGCCCGAAGGTCTTCTCAAGCGCCTTGAGCGCCGCCTCGCCTCGTTCGCCGCCCGCCTCGACCTCCGACTCGGGCAAGCTCGCCAGCACTACGGCGTTCGGCACCTGCTTCACCGCCTCGGTCAGTGACTGCAGGAAGCTCACATTGCTCCCGTAGGTGCCGCCGGTCAGCGTCTGGCCCTCCTTGAACTGGCGGATGTACGCCACCAGCTCGTCCATGAGGATCACGCAGGGCGCATACTTTTCGAGCAGATCACGGAGCACCTGCTTGCCCGGCGAAGTCCCGTTCGCGTCGGCTTCCTTCACCATGGACAGCCCTTCGGACCCGCCAAGTTGCCAAGCCAGCTCGCCCCACAGCGTGTTGATGGTCGTCCGCCCGTGCTTCCACGGCTGGCCCGGCGAGACCGCGGTGCCATCGATCACAGCCACCTTCGCCTTCGGCACATCCATCAGCCCGGCCTGCTCCACAAGCGTGGGGATGCCCGGCAGATCGTCCAGCGAGCATTCGCGCCTGGCGAGGTGAAGCACCGCAAGCATCGTGTGCGTCTTGCCGCCGCCGAAGGCGGTCTGGAGCTGGATCACCGGCTCGCCGTTCCTGCCGCTCAGTCGCTGGATCACCTGCGTCAGCAGCAGGCGCATGCCCTCGGTGATGTAGGTGCGCTCGAAGAACGCGACCGCATCCTGATACTCCGCCGGGGCCTTGCCGGAATGCACCGCGGTGATATCGGCGGCGAACTCGGCCTGCTGAAAGTTGCTCTCGCGCACATCCTTGTGGGGGATGGCGATTTCTCTCCACGGCTTCATGACTCGACCTCCACGGGTTCAAACAGGCCCCGCTGCTCGGGCGGCGCAATCTTCACGGCCGAGATCTCGATCGCGCTCCAGCCGGCGACCACGGCGTTGTACGCCCGAGCATCCTCGGCCCAGCCCTTGCGCTCGCACAGCGTGTAGAGCCGGTAGGCGAGCTGGCGGGCGGCCTCGGCCTTGGTGGCGACCACCGCCAGCACCTTCGCGGCTCCGGTCTCACCCTCGCTCTGGTAGATGCGGATCATGTGGTGCAGCGCCTCCCACACGGGCAGGCGGGTGTCGGTCCGCGGGTCCCAGTCGGTGGGGTACTCCTTCCAGCGGAGCAGGCGGACGCTGCCGCCGCCGGATACGACCACGCCGGCCTGCTTCACGCCCTCGACGCTGGTGCCCTTGGCGCGGGCGAGGGTGTCGGCCTCGCCGAACTTGCCCGCGTCCCAGCCGTGCTGCTCGAACCAGTGCAGACAGAACTGCGTGTCGGCGTCGAAGTCGTCCTCGGCGAGGAAGCGGTTGATGAGCTGGAGGGCGGTCTTCACGCTCATGGGTGTGCCGTCGGCCTCGAGCACGGCCTCGTAGCGGCTGAAGATCGCCATGCCCGGCCCTATGATCGCTTGGGACAGGTCCACAGGCGCGACGGGCGAGTGCAGGCCCTCGCTCTCGCGGGTCATCGCGTCAAGAGCGAGCGGAAGTGTCTCGTTGAGCATGCGGACGAACTGGCGGCGGGAGATTGTCCCGGTAGCCTTCCCACGCTTACGACACACAAGAACCACAGACGATGCCAATGCATTCGACTGCATGCTTCGCATACGATTGCCAAGCTCGGTTCGCATGGGCCACGTGCCATTGATTGAGAACCCCGCCTCAATCACGGCCGAGAGAAATGTTTGCCATCCGGTGCTCGTTGTCCCGCCTGCTGAGGAATCCGCCTGCTTGAAGGCATAATAAATTGTGACGGGGGCTGATGGGTGTGCTAGCTGAGATAGCCTTTGCATTGCAGACGTCATTCCACGCAGAAAATACTGTTCTGCGTTCGCTTTTCCACCATGGCGAGCGGGTGTGGCGACAAGCTCTTGTTCTTTCGGCACTGCCATTGTTGAGAGGAGTTGCGGATACGAATCCCTCAGCGAGCGCCGGAGCCACATGTAAAAAAAATCGGACAAGTCGGCGTAGCCTATATTATCGTAATACGGTGGGTCGGTCGACACGAAACGTCCTAAGGAAATAGATTGTGATTGCGCGTCTGCCTGCTTGCAGATGCCTGGCGTTGATGTAATGGGAAGCTTGTCAAGCACCTTGACTGCCCAGTCGAAACCGCTGGAAATATTTCCTGTTGAAGAAGAGAAGACATTTGTCTCTGCAAAGTCCCACGTCATCGACAATGTGGGTCGACCAAAAGTATTCCGAATCAGCTGCTTGCTTGAATGCCAAGTACAAATCGTAGACCAATAGTCAGCAGCCTTATCCACGGCAAGCGCTAGGTACGTCACCAGAGCATCAGCATAGGACTCTGCGTCGCTAGAACTCCATGTGCCGCCAAGCTCTTTGCCTATTGCGACATCGGCAATGTCTCGCAAGACCAGCTTTCGACCTTCTTGGATCAGATCGCTAAGTGTATTGAGTGCGAGGAGCTGGCGTTGTGTGAACAGATCAGCCCATGAGGCCATGCCGTAGTTGCCAACTCGGAATCCGAGTGCGTCTTGAAAAAATCTAATATCGGGACGCCAGTTCGGTTCAGCTTGGCCAGCAACAGTCGTGTGGCAGGGATCCGGGGGCAGATATACACGGCCCGATGTGCCTTCAGCCACAATTGCCATGAGTGACTGGCCAAGTCCCCCGTTCGCAGCAGCTGCTCGAATGTAGTCGTAACCGATCGGGCTACCACTCAAGAGACATCGGAATCCTGATCGCTTTCCAGACGAAGTTCCATCTCGAATCCGTGCTGGCAGCGGACCAGTGCACACGTCGAACCGGTACGTGTCGAGCTCAACCACAGGGCGTAAGTAGACAGTGCCGCCTTTGCTCTCAGCAAGAATAAAGTTGCTCACTAGCGGAACAGTCACGTGACTGAAAGCGGGGTTCGGACTCTTCACCGTTCGCGCCCATAGCCATGCGATGACGGTCAGTTCCTGTCCGACATAACCCTTAAGGTCCGGGCGATCCTTGGCCATCTCCTTCGTGACCGTGACTTTGGGGTACAGGTGCCCAATCCGTTTCTCGGCCTCATCGCGCATCCACTGCCCGTAGCGACGGACATCTTCAGCCAGCCCCGACGCTCCCTTCCAGGTCTTGAGTGGCCCAACGGATCTCGTGTCGGGGTGTACCGGCGTACGACCAGCGAACTTCGGCGGGATCTCGATCATTGCCTTGTTGATCAGCACGGCGACAGGGTTGAGGTCACTGGCGTAGGCCTCCAGCCCAAGCCGCTGGGCCTCGAGCGGGATCGCCCCGCCCCCGGCGAACGGGTCGTGCAGTCCGGGCATCTTGTCGTGGTTGAAGAGTTCGGCGGCCTGCGGGTGGTCCTTGTTGAGCTCGCAGGTGATCCGCCATGACTTGCGGATCTCGGCGCGGGCCGCTTCGAGCACGACCTCGTTGGTGGTGTTCACCCAAAGGACAAGATCCTCGATGATCTTGAAGAGGCGGGCACGCTCACGGGTCCAGTGCCCCTTGTTCTGCTTGTTCGGCTCGATGCCTGGGTTCTGGGTGCGCTAGAGATCCTCGGGGTCGTGGACGAGCTGGGCGAAGATGACCGCCCGGGCCGCGGCGAGCGGGCGGCGGGCCCACCAGAGGTGCAGCGTAGATGGGTGCCCATGCCGGATGGACTTCTCGCGGGCGCACGCGGTATTGATCGCGTCGAGCGGGAGGGCGACCTCGATGAGCTTCTTGGGGGAGATGACGG
>RECQ01000059.1 GCA_007693965.1 Phycisphaeraceae bacterium
CGACTGTCTGTCGGCGCCGCCGCGACGCTCGGAGGCCATCTCTCGGCTTCGATCAGCGGCGGCTTCACGCCAGCGAACAACGACGAGTTCGAGATCCTGACCGCGTCCACGATCAGCGGCGAATTCGACACGCTGGACCTGCCCGACGGTTTCGAGGTCGACTACTTCGCGGACCGCGTCGTCCTCCGTTTCACGTCGGCCGGGACGCCATGTCTCGGCGACACCAACGACGACGGCGTGGTCAACGCCGCCGACCTTGGCAATCTGCTCTCCTGCTGGGGCGCGGTCACTCCGGAGAGCGTGTGCGAATCGTCCGACCTGAACAACGACGGCACCGTGAACGCCCAGGACCTCGGCGCGCTCCTCGGCTCCTGGGGAGTGTGCCCCTGAATCGGTCCGCCGGGCCTGACCCCCGCTCTGGCGAAATCGGCCTGCACGCGTCAACATGCCCCGCATGACAGACGCCACTAATACACGCCGCCTCACCGAACTCGACCACGCCCACCTCTGGCACCCCTTCACGCCCATGCGCCAGTGGCGCGAGCGCGAGCCCTGCATCATCGAGCGGGCCGAGGGGTTTGAATTGATCGACACACAGGGCCGGCGCTACATCGACGGATTTTCATCGCTCTGGTGCAACGTTCACGGCCACCGCGTGCCGGAGATTGACGCCGCCATTCGTGAGCAGCTCGGGCGCGTCGCCCACTCGACGATGCTGGGCTTCGCGAGTGTGCCCGCGATTGAGCTGGGCGCGCGGCTTGTAGAGACTGCCAACATGCCCGCAGAATCGATGGGACCAATAGGTCCCATGAGTCCCACCGGTCCCATGAGCGAAGCGCAAGATAACCCCAGCGCCTCACTCCGCCTCGGCCCGCCGCTCACCAAAGTCTTCTACTCCGACGCCGGCGCCACCGCCGTCGAGGTCGCACTGAAGATGGCCGCGGGGCGCCACTACCACCGCGGCGAGCGCGAGCGCACCACCTTCGTCAGCCTCTTCGGCGCCTACCACGGCGACACCTTCGGCGCCATCAGTGTCGGCTTCACCGAAACCTTCCACGCCCCCTACCGCGGCCTCACCTTCCCCACCGTCGAGTTCCCTGCGCCGGATGTGTGCCGAATGGGTGGCTCTCACGGCTCGGAGAGCCGTGCCACCGGTGGCACAGCTCTCCGAGCTGTGTCCGCCGACTGGCCTTCCTGGGACAATCCCCGCCGCGAGTTCACGCGCGACTACGCCCTCGCCGCCCTCGACAGAACACTCGATGAAGTCGGCGACCGCTGCGCCGGCGTGATCATCGAGCCCATCATGCAGGGCGCTGCGGGCATGATCGAGCAGCCCGAGGGCTTCCTCGCCGGCGTCGCCGAGCGTGTGCGCAGCCGCGGCCTGCTGCTCATCGCCGACGCCGTCGCCGTCGGCTTCGGGCGCACCGGCACGATGTTCGCCTGCGAGGAAGAAGGCGTGCGCCCCGACATCCTGTGCCTGGCCAAGGGCATCACCGGCGGCTACCTCCCCCTCGCCGCCACGCTCTGCACCGACGAGATCGCCGAGGCCTTCGAGGGCGAGCCGGGCGAAGGCCGCACGCTGTACCACGGCCACACCTACACCGGCAACCCCCTCGCCTGCGCCGCCGCACTCGCGTCGCTCGACCTCTTCGAGAAGCGCGGCGTCCTCGCCAACGTGCGCCGACTCTCCGAGATCATGCGCACGCGCCTGCGCGACGCCCTCGCCGATCACCCCAACGTCGGCGATGTGCGCCTCCGCGGCGTGATGTGCGGGATCGAGCTGGTGCAGCGCCGCGATCCCTGGACCCCCTTCAACCCCGCCAGCCTCGTCGGCGCCGCCGTCTGCGGGGCCGCCCGTCCGCAGGGGCTGATCATCCGCCCGCTCGGCGATGTCGTGATCCTGATGCCCGCCCCGGGCATGGATCAGGACACGCTGGAACGCATGCTGGACGCCGCCATCGGCGCCATCCGGGATTTCGACTTCACAGGCGCTGGCGGGGTCAAGCACACGCCGGGCGCTTCCCTACAATCTGCCTGATGACCGAGGGAAGCACCTCCGATTCGCTGTCCCACGGCCACGAGCTGGCGCCGCAGCTCG
Source organism: Phycisphaeraceae bacterium (assembly GCA_007693965.1). GTDB lineage: Bacteria > Planctomycetota > Phycisphaerae > Phycisphaerales > UBA1924 > RECQ01. The sequence continues at coordinate 2,099 of RECQ01000059.1, forward strand.
CCCCGGCCCTGCAGGAGGCGTGCGCCGGCAAATTGGAAGACCTGCGCTGGTTCCGATCCGACTGGCAGGTCGGCGGCGCCGCGACCGGATACGCCAACTACCGCCTGGACGGCGAGGACGAGCCGCGGCAGGTCGTCATCAAGCTCCCCGTCGGCCCTGTTGAATACCGCTTCACCACGAAACTCAGCCAGACAGACGCCCCCACGCCCCGGGTGGTGGCCCACGGCGTCGAGCTCGGCGGCTACGACCTGGCGTGGATGGTGATGGAGCGCATCCCCGGCGACCCCATCTCACTGGACAACCCGAAGAAGACCTTCATGGCCCTCGCCGACGCCGCCGCGGCGTTCTACCTGCATTGCGAAACCCTCGGCCCGCCAGGGGCGCCGAAGCTGCAGATCGACTGGGGCGAGATGCTGGAGAAGGCCCGGGCGTCGGTGCGCGACAACGAGCTGCCGGAGAAACAACGCTGGAATGAGGCTGTGAAGAAGACACAGAAGGCGCTGCCGACTCTGGTCAATCGCTGGGATTCCCGTTCCATCGCCACGTGGTGCCACGGCGATCTGCACCCCGGCAATGCCATGATGCGCCCCGAGGGCTCGCCGTGGGGCGCCGCCGCCTGCGTGTTGATTGATCTCGCGGAGACCCACCCCGGCCACTGGGTGGAGGACGCGGTCCACATCGAACGCCTGTACTGGGGGGCCGACGATGTGCTCAAGGACGTCAAGCCGGTGAAGCTGATCGCGAAGGCGAGGAAGAACCTCGGGTTGTGCAACGAGGATGACTACGCCACACTCGCCAATGTGCGACGTGTGCTCAGCGCCTCGTGCATGCCGGTCTTCCTGCATCGCGAGGGGCACCCGCGCCGCCTCGCCTCGGCTCTGGACGTGCTGGAGCGGGTCCTCCCATTGGCGACGCCCTGAAGGTCGGACGTTGGCCGGAGGGGCGCGATTTGATTTGCGCAAAAAGAAAGCGCCGAACCTTTCGTTTCCGAAAGACTCGGCGCTGTGTGTGTCCAAACCGTGAGGCTGGACTGTGCGGTCTATGAAAAACAAGCTCTCGCAGCAGCGCCGCGTGGTTCATCGCAGGCTGCTGATCGAGGCCGAAACCCGCCGGAACTGGTGAGCGGTTCAGACGACTGTCTGCTCCGCAAGATTCACGTTATCTATATACGACAGGTTTCGGGACAGTCCAGCGATTCTTCTTCGAAATGCGTCCGTTTCGAACAATCCCCATGATCTTGGGGTCAGCGTCCGCAAACAACCGAGTTCAGACGCACGAAACCGACTTCGGTTCCGTTCGGTCATGCGATTGCGGATTCACGACCCGGCGCCGGCGCCCACCTCGCGTCGGGGGTTCACTCCGGAGCAGCGGTTCGCGCCGCCCTCCACCACCAGCTTCGCGGCCCGGTAGAGGCTCTCGAAGGTTCCCGCGTCGGTCCACCAGCCGTCGAGGGTTTCGTAGGTGAGGTCGCCGCGGGCGATGTATGCGTTGTTGACATCGGTGATCTCCAGCTCGCCTCGGGCGCTGGGCTTGAGCGTGCGGGCGATCTCGAAGACGTCGTTGTCGTACATGTAGATGCCGGTGACGGCGAAGTTGCTGGGCGGGTTCTCGGGCTTTTCCAGGATCTCGACCACACGGTCGTTCTCAAATCGCACCACGCCGAAGCGCTGCGGGTCATCGACTTCCTTGAGAAGGATCTTGGCTCCGGAGGACTGGGTGAAGAAGTCCCCCACTGCGCGTTTGATGTCCTTCTCGATAATGTTGTCGCCGAGCACCACGATGATCTTTTCACCGTCGGCGAAGTCCTCGGCCAGCTTCAGCGCATCAGCGATGCCTCCTTCGCCCTCCTGGTAGGTGTAGTGCAGCTCCTTGATTCCGAGCGATTTTCCGTTGCCCAGCAGCTTCAGGAAGTCGCCGGCGTGCTCACCTCCCGTCACGATCAGGATCTCGTTGACGCCGGCGTTGAGCAGGCACTGGATCGGGTAATAGATCATCGGCTTGTCGTACACGGCGAGCAGATGCTTGTTGGTCACCGAAGTGAGCGGCCGAAGTCGTGTGCCCAGTCCGCCTGCGAGTATGACGCCCTTCATGCTGTCGCTCCTTCTGTCTGCTTCAACTGCAATTCACATCGATCATGCGCCTCGGCGCCATGCATCCATTCACAACTTTCACTCAGCCATTGCCCGCACACGCTCCATGCGGCGTCGAACCTGCGGATCGACCTCGCGCTCGGATCCCATCAGCAGCTCCACGCGATTCAACAGCCGCTCCGCCTCCGAGTCGCGATCCTGCTCCAGCAATGACTCCGCCAGACCAAGCGTGAGCATCAGATCAGCCGGGTCGAACGAGAGGCCGCGACGGAAAACGCGCTCCGCCTCTTCGACCCGTCCCAGCCGCAGCAGCGCAGCTCCCTGCGTATCGAGAAAGACCGGCGTCTCAGGAGAGAGCGCGACAGCGCGCTCGGCGAGGGTGAGCGCCTCATCAAGCGATCCGCCCTGTGTCGTGAGCAGGTAGGACAGATTGTTCAGCACCGGCGCGATGTCCGGGTTCTCACGGAGCGCCAGGCGGTACATTGCCTCGGCCTGTTCATGGTCGTCCATCTGCTCATAACTGGCGGCGATGAGGCTGGCGGCGAACGCCGCATCGGGATCGCTGTCAAGCGCTTTCTCGAGCTCCCCGATCGCGCGTCGGAAGTCATCGTGCGATCTGGTCGCCACGCCGAGATCGAACCAGGCCTGACCGATCGCCACCGCGCCCCGGGCGTCCTCCGCCAGCAGCGGCGTTACACGCCCGATCCACTCACGCGCTGTGGCGGGCTCATCGACCAGCTTCGCTCCGACGCCGAGATAGCGAAGCGCCCAGTCCCGATTCTGCTGCGCCCGCTCCCACAGCATTCGGTGGGCTTCGTCGGCGCGTCCTGTGTTGGCCAGAAGTCCGGCCAGCAACTCCAGACGGGCCGGATATGCATCCCCCTGCGCGATGATGCGCTCCTGATGCGGATCGAGCCATCGCAGGCCCTCCGCATGGCGCTGCTGGAGGGATTCGAGATGCGCAATCATCAGATCGGCCTCGATCGGATTTTCGATCGAACGCTGGCGCCACTGCCGCGCCATCACGATCGCCTGATCGATCCGATCATCAATCACCATGATCTCGGTGGCGAGCCGAGCCGGACTCGGATCGGCCGGACGCAGGCGCATCACACGCTGGGCGGCGTCGAGGGCCTGTTCTCGCCGGCCATCCTTCATCAGCTCGATCGCGAGCAACTGCCACACCGGATAGAACGTGTTGTGCTGTTCGGCGATGCGCCGCAATTCGTTCACGAACGCCTCGCGATTGTCCGGGCGACGCTCATGATCTTTGATCGCATCACGGAGCGCTCGCACCGGCTGGCTGTCGGCTTCGAAACCGATGCCGGAGAGCATCTCGCCGATGGCGGTCGCCTGGTCGCCCTCGCCGCGCATCGCCGTGATCGCCCGTGACGTCAGCGCGAGCTGGTCGTCGTCGGAGGCTTTCCGCCGTCCACGGGCCACGGCCTGCTCGGCATCGTCGAGCCGACGCGCCTGCATGTAGAACCGCGCCAGCTCGTTCCACGCCTCCGGCGTGTCGCGCCGCTCCGCGGCCTGGGTGTACATCGCTTCCGCCTCGCTCCATTCCCCGTGTCTGGCCAGGTACGCGGCCACAGCGCTCGTGCGGCGGCCGGCGGGCTCGTCCGGCAGGCGCGACAACACCTCGCGTCCGCGATTGATCCGTCCCTGCCCTGCATAGAACTCCGCAGCGCGAATGAAGACGACCGGCTCTGCCTCGGCGGCTTCCAGGAGCTGCTCATACAACCGCGCGGCTTCTCCGGGGCGGCCGAGCCGCACGTGCAGATCGGCAAGGGCGAGCTTGTCGCGCGTCTGTCCGCCCTCGGCGAGAAGACGCACATCCTCGATCGCAAGATCCCAGAGCCCTTGCGCACTGAGCAGCGCCGCACGCTGGCGACGAAGTTCAGAGCTGATATCTCGCTCTGCGGCGAACCTGCGCAACATGGACTCAGCCCGTTCGACATCGCCGACCTGCTGCAGCATGTAGATCATGCGCGGGTAGAGACGTAGCTCATCGGGACTCGCCAAGATCGCATCGCCGAGGTGGCGGATCGCGGCCTCGGTGTCTCCGAGCGTTTGACGGGCTTCCGCCGCCAGTTCGCGCGCGACCAGCGAGCTCGGATCGGACCGTATCACCTCCGACAGCAGCAGATCCGCCTTGCTGGCGTTGCGCTCGCTGGGCTCGAAAGTCAGCAGGCGGCGCGCCTCGTGTATCTTCCAGACGGTGGAAGCTTCTCCGGCGAGCCGTCTCAGGCGCGCGATGGCCGCATTCACCGCCTTCTCATCGGACCACGCCGCTGCCGACTGCAGCAGCGACAACTGCATCTGTGGATCGTCAGGGTGCTCCTCGGCAAGCTTCGTCAGCGCCGACAGCGCTTCAGGATCGCGCACGGCGTCCAGATACAGCGCCAGTCGCAGTTTGCCCTCGACCCTTCGCGGACCCTCGCTCTGCTCCACCGCCTGCGTCAGGATCTTTCGCCCCTCGGCGATTCGTCCATCGCTCGCCGCCTGAAGCGCCAGAACCAGGTCGATGCTCGGATCATCCAGTTCGATCGCCTCCGCGAGCTGGGTGAGCTGCGCCTCGAGGCCCCAGTCATGACTCCGGCTGAGTCTCATCAACGCTCGCAGCGATTCACCCGTGAACAGCAGTTGCTTTTCAAGAATCTCTTCGACCGTTCGGCGAGCCTCATCCACAGCGCCCACCGCTGCCTGACCCCGCGCCAGCAGCGCCAGCACTTCACCGGACTCCGGCAGTTTCTCACGAGCCTCACGCAGGAAGAGCATGGCGCCTTCGACGGCGTCTCCACCGGGCCCCACGTCCTCGACATACGCCGCCGCCGTCCGCGCCAGCGTCGGCGCCATGATGGACTGGTCCGGCGAAGCGACGAAGCCGCGCGCCGCGTAGCTGTATGCGTCCTGCAACCGTCCCATCTGCAGAAGGCTCGATGCGAGCTGACGATGCAGCTCAACCCACCGCAGCTCCGTACGCGCCAGCGAGCGCCATCGCAATGTCGCCTGCCGCTGTTCTCCCAGATTGAACTCCGCGATACCAAGATAGAAATTCGCCAGCGCGTTCATCGGATCCGCCGCGATCGCGGTGCTCAGGCGCTCCCGCGCCTTTCCCCACTCGCGTTGATCAATCGCCCTGAAGCCATCCAGCACCGCGACCCACAAAATCGCATCCTCGCTGACACGTCCGCGTAGCTCTCGCAGCGCCGGATTCTCACCGGGCTCCTCATCGCGACGCAGCGTCAGCAGCGCGCTCCAGCCGAGAAAGTTGTCTGAAAGCTCCGCGAGTATTTCATTGTCGGAGTTCAGGTAGGCGCGGGCTCGGCTGTACAGGCCCGCCTTCCAGGCGCGCTCCGCCGCCGTCACCAGGACGTCGCTTCCCGCATCGGATCGCTCCGTCTCCCGATCCAAGGCCTGCTGAGCCAGTTCACTCATCTCCAGCGCATCAAGGATCGTGAGCAGGTTGCGGAAATCATCCGAACGAGTCGGCTCCATATCGGCCGCCTGCTTGGCCGCTTCGCGGGCGTCATCGACGCGTCCCAGCGCCGCCGCGGTGCGAGCCCGAAGGAGCACAATGCCCAGATCATCGGGGTTTTTCAAGATCGCATCTTCCACATACGCCCACGCATCCTCACGCCGATCCGGATCCTCAAGCATCAAATGCAGCGCCAGTTCGTGTGTGCGCAGCAGATTCGGATGCCGCTCCGCCAGCTCCAGCGACGCCTCCGCCGCCTCCTGCGTCCGGCCGAGCTGCCAGAGCGCCAGCGTGCGCGCATACCCCGCGGGAAGATTCTCCGGATCCACTTCGAGCAGTTGTTCGGCCGTGTCCAGTCGCTCCGTCAGGCGCCCCACCTGTCCGTAGAGCTCGAGCAGCAACTCGAGGGGACGCGGATCGCCCGGCATCAGGTCGCGGGCTTCGCGGGCGGCCTGGATCGCATCGGTCAGGTGACGGACGTTGTCATCCGGCGTTTTCCGCCGGCTGTCAGCCCAGATCAGCCACAGCTCAGGATCGATCTCAAGGCCCGAGGACTTTCCGCTGAGCAGGTAATACCCGAGCCTCGACACCACAGTCGTGTGGTCGCCCTGGTCCTTCGCCTCCATCGCCGCCTGGTAGGCCTGCTCCAGCGTCTTCTCGCGCTGGATCTTGCGAACCTCGCGTCCGACGATGACGCCGGCGCCGAGCAGAAATACCAGCGTCGCCAACAGTGCGATTCGCTTTTTGGAACGTGCGGTCATTCGTGCCACCTATCCTCTGATGATTTTCTCTACCGTCTTGAAAATGATCCACAGATCCAGACGCCAGCTTTCGTGCTGCACGTATTCAAGGTCGTACCGGATCCACTCCTGGAAATCCGTCTCCGGCTCGCGCGTCCGGCTGACCTGCCACAATCCCGTCACACCCGGCCGCACGCTCAATCGCGCCTCGCGCCACGCCGGGCTGAACTGGTTTTCCTTGTCCGGACTCGGACGCGGCCCCACCACACTCATGTGGCCGAGCAGCACGTTCCAGAACTGAGGCAGCTCATCGATCTGGAACCGGCGCAGGGTCTTGCCGATGCGCAGCAAGCGGGGATCTTTCTCGATGAAGAACTGCGGCCCATCCGCCTGGTTCTTCGACGCAAGCTCGGCCTTGATCTGCTCCGCATCCTTGCGCATCGTGCGGAACTTGTAGCAGGGGAAGACCCGGCCGCGCCGCGTCTGACGCATGTGCGCGAAGAAGGGCGGCCAGCCATCCTCCAGCAGAATCGCCAGCATGACGATCGGGTATATCGGCGCCGTCGCGACAAGCACCGCCGAACTGAAGGCGATGTCGAAGAGCCGCTTGCTGTGGCGAAACCACGTGCCGCGCAGTTTCGGCGTGAGCTTCCAGCCGGGATAGAGCGCCGCCTCCCACGATGGAGGACGCTGCTTCGCCACCGCCCCCGGCGCATCCGCCAGCACCCTGGGGCCGATCACCACCGAGCCCGGGCGAAGGCGCACGCCGGCGCCGATCCAGACCCGGCCGACCAGCCTTGTGTCCTGCGGCGGCCTGGCCGTCTCATGCACCAGAGCGCCAGGGGCCGGTTCGTAGACGCCGTCCAGGGAGGCGCCCGGCTCGCTCCACTGCTCCAGCAGCGCCTCCAGGCAATCGTCTGTTGTTGACGGCGACGCCGTTGAGAGAATGCGACCGGAGCACTGCTCAGCGATCCAACGATCGCGCCCGATCCGATCGCGCATCGCGCGCCAGCCCTCGCGCCCCCCGGCAGAATCTCGCCACATCCGCGCCAGCTTGGCTTCGCCCGTGACGACCAGGCGCAGCGTGCTGCGCGTTCTGCCGAAATACTCACGTCGGATCGCGATGAAGCGGTCCTCATTGTCCGTCAGGACGCGCTCCATATAGGATGTGGCCTGCCTGTCGACAAGGCGCAGCCGCATTGCGCGGGGTTTCATCCAGTTCAGGCGCTTAAGTATCGGGTTGATCCGGAAGAGGACGAAATCCTCGGCGCCGAGCAGTATGTAGAGCCTCGGGCCGCGCAACTCCACCTCCGCGCCGCCGGGACGCACGATCTGCACGCTGCGCGACGCCCAGCGCCGATCATGCAGTTCGCGCACAGTGAGGCCCCACAGGCGGAGCTCCTGCGCCGTTGCAGGCTGGCGCGCGGAGGCGACGCCGTTCGCAGATGGCGACTTGATCTCATGCACACATGTCACGCCGAATCATCGGTTCCGGATTTGCTCCTGCCGCCCGGACCCAGAACGGCTCGCACCAGGGCGCCGCGGGCGGATTGATCCACGTTGAAACCTGACTCTTTCTCACCGGGGGCGGCCGAACGGATGGACTGCGAACAGACCGACGCCGCACTGACGCAGCGCTCGAAATCCCGCACCTCGGCCCTGTTGAAGACCAGACCGGCGCAGGACGCCTGCATCCGCTCCAGCCGGTCCAGGCACGCATCGACAAAGCGGTGGCTCTGCCCGCGCGAGACCGTGAGCACGACCGAATCGCTCAGCGACGCCACCAGGTTCGCCTCCAGACTCCCGAGCAGCGGTCCGGTGTCGATCAGGATGTTGTCGTAGTCGGCGCGCAGTCGCTCAAAGAGGCCCGCCATCGCCGCATGCGAGAGATTCTTCGCCTCCATATCAGGAGGACCGGCGGGGAGCATCCAGAGGTTGTTGATCGTGGACTTGTGAATTTCGCCGTTGATCACGGGTCTCGAGATCGCCTGGCACAGGCCGGGCGAATCATCCATGTTGAGTTCGCGCGACAGGCCGCGTCCGACGAGGTCTGCATCCACGAGCAGCGTCCGCTGCCCGGAGACGGCGAAGGACATGCCCAGCGCAATCGCCAGACTCGTTTTTCCGTCGCCGGCCACAGCGCTGGTGATGGTGTAGATCGTGCAGCCATCCTCGCGCCTTCCGCGCTGAAGCTGCAGCATGTTGCGCAGGTGATGCACACTCAGGGCCGCCATCTCATCGCCCTCGTCGTTCCGATCGGCGCCGGAGAGGTCCGGAAGGGTGCCAAGCAGCGGCGCCCGCATGGACTTCTTGTCCAGATCGTCGATGTATCGATAGCCGCGGTCCAGCAGGCCGAGCAGAAAGACCAGCCCCACGCCCATCGATCCGCCGAAGACGGCGCCGGCCATGGCGTACATCTTCCGTCTGTCCTGCGGCTGCAGCGGCAGATCGCCACGGTTGACGATGATGACGCGCGATGTCGATGTGCCCTGGGTCTCGACACGAATTTCATCGAGGCGCCGGCGAGTTGTCGAGAGTCGCTCCTTGAGAAACTCGCCCTGATCGCGCTTCATCGTGATCTCTTCGCGGCGCTGCTGAAGTCGGGACGCCTCGGCCCGAAGCTCGTCGCGCCGCGTCTGGTAGCTTTCGCGAAGCTGCGTGAGCTGTTCGATGTTCATGCCCTTGGTTTGCACCATGGCGGCGCCGCCGAGCGCGCCGGATTCGGCGAGGTCCTTCAGTTCCTCAACGCGCAGGCTGATGCGAGCCTGGATCTCGGCGAGGTCATCCTTCATCCGGCGCACAGATCTGTGGTTCGGGCCATAGCGTGAGCTGCTGATCCGCGCCAGTTGCGATCGCTCCATATCACGCAGCTGAATCAGCGTCGGATCGTTCGCGGTCAATTGATCGATCGCCGTCATCGGATCCACACGCTCATTCAGCGTGTCGCCACTGCGGGCCCGGAGCTGACTCAAGGTGATGTTGATCTCCGAGATGTCGCGATCGAGCTGGGCCAGCTCCGCCATCTGTCTGGCCTGCACATCCGCCAGCATGTCCGGTGGGTATTCATCAGACAGGAGCCCGATCTCACGGGTGATCTGCGTCAGCTCCTGCTGCAGATCGCGCACACGCTGCTGCAGGCGACGCTCAGTCTCCGTCACCTGCACCCCGCTCTGCTCACCGAAGTTCACGTTGTAGGCGTCCAGCACCGAGTTCACCGCGAGCTGGGCCATAACGCGCTCCGGATGCGCCACGCTGACTTCAATCAGCTCTTCTCCTCGCCCGTGGCGCACCGAGATGGATCGCTGCAGAATCGAAACCCCCTCGGCGCCGCTGGGCCAGCCGGCTTCGCGCATCTTGGGATTGTCCACCGCCATGTCCAGCACGCGCCGGCTCGTGATCAGCCTGGCCTGCGTCGCCACGAACGATACGAAATACGGCATCTGCTCGTTTTCGGGAATCCGGTAGATCAACCGGTCCAGCACCGGCTTGACGCGAATGACGCCGGTGCTGACGAACTGGGGCTGCTTCGCGTGATATCCGACCCACGCAAAGGGCGCGGCGAGCAGCGCCGCCAGTGCGATCGCCAACGGATAGCGCCCGCGCAGGCGACGATGCACCAGCGAGATGACATTCTCCTGGCGCATCTCATGGCCTTCCGGCTCCTCGGCCGGCTCGTAGCCGAATTCCGCCGCGTCTCGTCCTCGATCACTGGTCATGCTCGACCCCTTCCGCCACCGTCCGGATCGCAGGCTGGATGGCGCGAATAAATTCCTCGATCAATTCCCTGCGCTCCGCTTCGCTCAATGTCTCTCCGCCAACGAGCTGGAACTGGGCAGCGCCGAGTTGCGACGCCGCCCGCCTGGTCGCCACGCGGCGCAGCGTTTCCATGTCTGCGACGATCTGTCCGTCCGGCAGCACGAAGAAGTTGAAGACCGCCATCTGCTGCTCGGATCCCTGGATCACTCTGTAGAACTGATACGACCGCGCCGGATAGCGCTGCCCACCCAGCTCAAAGGATGTCGTGACCATCGGGCGATCGTGCTCCCATCCGTGCGCTGGGTAGCACACAGGCGGATAGTGTCCCTGCATGTCGCGCATGTCGGCGCAGTGCACCGCGAGGAGCTGGAATGTCCGCCCCGTCGTGGTGTCGCGATACTGGCGCTGCACGATCCGGTTCGGCTTGAGCAGCCGCACCGCCGCCGGGGGCGTCTCCATATCGACGCCCACCCACGGCCCGATCCGATACGGGATCGCATCAATCGCGTTCCTTACTCGCTCGTGGTACCCGTCCACGCCGGGGAGGGCCCGGGCGTCGATCCCGCCCACGGTCAGCACGCCCAGCAGGAGCAGCAACGTCGCCGCAGGCGCCACGCGGCCGACCCCCGGTTTCTGATTTCGATACTGAGAACCCATCGCCATCTCGTTCACTCCTCCGAAGCCTGGTAGGGCGTGATCGGCACCTCAATCCACCGCAGCAGGGCGAAGACACCCCACACGATCGCCAGCGCGATCGGGAGCATCGCCCAGCCGCTGATGTCGTGGAACGCCTCGGCCGTTTCAACGTCCGAATAACCATACATCAGCACCGTGGGCACCAGCCTTATGACATTGCATACGATCGCCACCAGCGGACTGATCGCCAGAATGAAGATCCGCACGCTCATTCGCATCGGCGTCGAGAAGACAAAGGCGTAGGACACCAGCGCCAGGGCCGCCACCATCCGCATCCCGTTGCACGCCTCCGCCACCGCCACATCCACGCCATTGATACTGAGCAAGTTGCCGTGCTGCGCCACCGGCGCCCCGAAGAGCTCCATGCAGAAGTGGGTGATCTTCGCCGTCACCTCCTGCAGCGGCAAGGCGATCCGCATGCGGATCATGCCCGGGATCGGCATTAGGAAGAGCAGCGCGAACGCCGCGGGCATGAAGTTTCGCACGAAGTTCATCCCCACCACCGTGAGGGCGGCGCCCGCCACGATGAGCAGGGCCCCGAAATGCCAGAACAGCATCCGTTCCCCGAAGAAACCCTGCCACGCCAACAGCCAGCCCGCCGCCACCAGCAAGGGACCCCAGATCGTCCAGCGCGGCTTGCAATACCGCAGCCGCTCGCGCCGCACCCAGACCAGCCACGCCGCGATCGCCGGCGCCAGCAGCACGTGCGACTGCTCCTCGTCCTGGATCGCCCAGCCGAAGATGTCGGACCAGATGCTCCAGGTCGCAGCCACAGCCAGCGCGGTCAGACCCGCGAGCAGAACGCCGTCAGAAAATTTCCAGGATCGTCTTTCACTCATCTCCGACCCTTCCGGTCCGAGAACGACGCCCCGCCGTCCAATCTTACACCCGATTCACTGACCACTGCATCGACCACATGGGCTCCCGCCTCGACACGAGCGCCCGGACACACGATCGACCGCGCCACCACCGCCCCCGCTCCGACCAGCGCCCCGGGCATGACCACAGATTCCGCCACCACGGCGTCCTCCGCCACCTCCGCCTCGGGTGAAACGACCCGCAGCCCACCCTCCCCGATCTCCAACGCCTCATCCCCGCGCACCACGATCCCACCCGCATCCGGCGCCGCCACCCCCGCCAGCCGGGCCGACGCCGCCAGAAACTGCCCCCGCGTCCGAAGCGGCAAGCTCGACCGCTCCCCCAGCCGGTGTGCCAGAATCGTCATGCCCTCGCGCATCGCCTTGCTCAAAAATTGCTCCTTAAAGTCCATGAACCCGCTCTTCGGCGCCAGCGCCAGAGCTCCGCACCGGACCAGGTACAGCCCCGCCGGCGTTCCATCCTGATTGCTCGCCACCGTCACATCAGCGCCGCGCTGCAGGTGGTCATTCAGCATCGGCCGCAGATCCCCCAGCAGGCACCGAGCCGCATCCGCCACCAGGATCACATCAGCCTCCGCATACGTCTCGCACGCGTCCCGCAGCGCCCCCGCCGGTCCTCGATACTGCCGCTTCTCCTTCTCGATGCTCACACGGTCCGTCGATCCTACGCCCGCCCGCGTCGGGGCCGGCGCGCTCTCGTCATAGATCACCCGCGCCGGAGGCGGCTCGCACCCCGGCGCCCGCAGCCCCTCCAGCCGGTCCAGCCACAGACCCAGCGTCGTCCGGTCCTGCGTCAGATACAGATTCAGCACCGACCGGCCCACCGCGGCCGTCAGCTCGGACGGACGCAGCCCGCCCGCGAGCAGGATGCACGCGCACAGCGTCTTTGAGCCGTTCTCCACGCTGCTCGTTTCCGCGCGCGTCACGCTTATCTGTGCTCCACACCCCATGAGAACCCCGGTATATCACCCGGCCCCCGACGCTCCTCATCCGGGCTGGACGCATCATACGCCTTCGTCACGAAATACAGCAATCCGGCGCTCGTCGGCCCCACCGTCGCAGCGCCGTGCCACAAAGGCGGCGGAATCACAACCATACCCGCGCGCTTCTCGCCGATCACCCCCATCCACGATCTTCCATCCTCCTCACGATGCACGCCCACCTTCAGGTGGCCCTGCAGGCAGATCCAGAAATCCGTCTGCAGCGCATGCCGGTGCCACGCCTTCACCACCCCCGGATACTGCACCGAGAAATTGACCTGCCCCTCCGGACGCAGCGCGCCCGTCAGCATGTTCATCAGCGACCAGCCGCGATCATCCGTGTACACCGGCGTCGGCACGAAGACCGGCTGCTTCTCAGCCTCCGCCATCTCCAGCGCCTCCTTCGGCGACAGTTTCACAACCGGGATCGGCTCTGTGCTCATGATCTGTGCTCCTCGGCCGCGCCCCGGCCCCTCAACCGCATCCACACCGCCGCGCCGAGCAACTTCGCCGCGAAGGGCAGCCCGTGCACGAGGTATCGCTTCGCCAATCGCCGCGGCTCCTGCGCCAGCCGGTGAATCCACTCCAGCCCCAGCCGCTGCATCCACCGCGGCGCCCGGCGCACGCGCCCGGCGAGAAAACTCAGACTGATCCCCACGCCCAGCCACCACGCGCCCGGATGCAACGTCCGCAGCCGCAGGATCAACTCCTCCTGCTTCGGCGATCCCAGCGCGACATAGACGATGTCCGGCTTCGCCTCGCGCAATGCGGCCTCGATCGCCTCCATCGCAGCTTCATCGCGCTCGAAACCCATCGGCGGACAGTGTGTTCCGACAATGCGCACGCCCGGATGGCGCTCTTTCAAAACGCCGGCCGCCTCCTCCGCGGCGCCGGGGTCGCCCCCGAGCAGGAAGATCGACTTCCCCCGCTCCGCCGCGGCGGCGGAGAGCGTCGAGACCAGGCTCGACCCCGCCACGCGCTCCGGCAGCGGCGTGCCCTGAATCCGGCTGGCCCAGATCAGCGGCATGCCGTCGGCGACCACCACGTCCGCCTTCGCCACCAGCTCGCGGAAGCGCGCCGACTTCGTCCACCGGCGCAGGATGTCGAGGTTGGGCGTCACCATCCAGCCGCCGCGGCCTTCATCGAGCGCCCCAAGAATCCGCTCGATGCACCCGCGCTCCGTCGTGTTGTCGAACCCGAGGCCGAGCAGGAAGACGCGATCGGCGTCTGCAGACTCCGTGCGCACCGCCGCCCCCGCGGCCTCACCGGCCGCTTCGCGAGTTTCCTGCATGGACTCCGCACGAACCATCATTCAGAGGGCCGCCTGTCTAAGTCGCAATCCAATAGTGTGAGTCCGGTGCATAATGCGCCGACAACAAAGCGACGCCGATTCGAGTTTGATGAACACAGGATAGTTGTGTACATTCTGATATCAACTCATCAGGCTCGAACAACATCCGCTCCACAAGTTCTGGCGATCTTTCACACCCGAGCGCCGCTTCAAACGCTTCTACCTACTCGCACTTCGATCTGTTAGTGTTTATAGCATCACGATAAACCTCCAGCACCTGCGCAACTTTCTTTTCCCAGTTATAACACTCTTCAACGCGTCGCCGTCCCATTTCTCCCAGTTGACGCCTATGCAGTTCATCCGAGATGAGCAGTACTATGTTACTCGCTATGCCACGCACGATGGCCTCTTGAGTCGTCGGTTCAATTAGTATTCCACATGTTTCATCGAGGTAGTCGGCGGGACCACCCCACCGTAAAGCAATCACAGGTATACGAAGTGACATCGCTTCAAGCACGACTGCGCCCCCACACTCAATGACGCTTGGGAGCACCAATGCAGCAGCGCCATCGAGCCTTTGCATGCACTCTGAATGCGGGATATATCCTAAAAAAGAGACCCGATGATCTATCCCGCACTGCCGCGATAGCTGCTCAAGCCTCAATCGTTCTGGTCCATCGCCAATTATTTCCAGAGTGAATTCAACGTCCCTACTTGCAATTGCGGCAGCTTGAATAAGTAGATGTACGCATTTACACTCTACCAAGCGCCCAACATACACAATGCGATCAGGGTCTTTGTCCTTAGCGATTACATCGCGGCTCGTTCTCAATACCGCTAAATCAACAGCATTCTCGACTATATAATGTGTTTTTCCGCTCTTCGGCACGACAAGCGCATCTCGTGTTCGCTCGTTTGCAACCAAAAGCGCCGAAGCGAGGCGTTTACCTGGAATAACAATATTCGCCAGCCACGCAATGTACTTGCTTACCGCATACAGCGACTTCTCGCCAGGGGCCTGCATATGCGTAAATGCCGCCGGGTATTTCATACCACCGTTCATAGGCCCAATCACCACTGGCGCGCCGAGGCCCAACATCATTGAGGGCATGCGAGGAGACACAGGAGCCACCTCGTGAATAACATCAATTTTATTCTCATGAACAAGCCTCTTAGCATGAAGGCGTTGCCTCCATTGAGTGTTCATATGGCTTATTGCGCCGGTGGTTATAGTTCGTATTCTCGATGGCAATCGACGCCCTACTAGCCAGCACGCTTTATTGATTAGTGAATCTTCAACGTAGTGCACTCGACTGAATTCGCCCGCAAGAACATCCTGAAGCTCACCGCGAGTTCTGGCGTGCACTAGCATCCATACCTCAATACCTAGGCGTCGCATAACTCTGAAATACTGCAGCGGGAGCATGGCCTCCCCTCCAAATTTACATGATGCATGTTCTGCTACCAACAATACTCTCATTGAGCTCTCCCTCATTTCATTATTATATCATTCGGCGCATGGTTGTGTTGCGCCTTGTTCCAGGATGGCGTAGCATTTTCTGGAATTCTTGGAGCGGACCGTAAGGCGTGCACGGATGGGCAATGCGTATTCACAGGCCATCGACACCGGGGCTTGCCGCATACGACCGCGGCATATTGACCAAACATACTCGTCGTTAGCAAGGCCTGGGCGCCCTGCGTCAAGCAATAGCGACGCTAGAGCACCCACAGTCAACCAATAGTATGTATTCGCAGTGCCTAAAGCAGTTGGCTGCGTCGGTTGTGGTCACCTGATCGAGGACCGATTGAATGGTGTTCCAGATGACGTCTCTGGTGCGGCAGCCGAGTGATCGAAGCAGTTGCTTCACCTTGGAGAAGATCAGCTCGTTCGGTACCAACATGGGTGACTAGAAAGTGAGCTCAATGTCTGACTCACACACCAGCATCTCTTTTAGCTCCCTCACATTTATTGTGACTTGCTCAACCAAATTTTCTCAAGTCTGATCGATAAATTCCTCGGCGATACACGCCGTCGGAGGCTTCCACTCCCACGTCTGTTCCCTGTTAATCCGCTTCACTGCCGCAGCCTTGCCCTTCAAGAGCGCCATCCACTGGTAGCGCCTCAGGAAACGACGGAACTCGCGATCCTCGTACCGCGGCAGCCGCAGCGCCATGCTGCGCACATACCCCCACCACATCGCCGCCCCGCCCAGCACGAAGGGACGCTTCATCATCCGTGTTAGTGCGCTTGCAGTCATGTACACAAAACCTGTCCCCATGAACCACTGCCCGTAGCCGTGGCGCATCCGCCCCGTCCAGATGCTCTGCTGACTCGATCCCATCGGCCGCAGGTGGATGAACCTCAGCTCTTCCTCGTCCCAGCTCTGCGCCAGCCATCCCGCCATCCGGCAGCGGTGGCAGTCGATCCCATCCCACATCACCTGATGCACGAAGCCGCCAATCTGTTCAAAACATGACACTCGATAAAACTTCGACATCCCCATCGACATCTCGTCGCCGCAGCCCTCGCTGATCAGTTCGCCCGTTTCCGGATGCGGGTAATACGGCTTGCCCGAGCACGAGCCCAGCCGCGGTTCCGCCTCCATGCGATCCATCAGCGCCTCGAAGTAGCGCTCCGGCAGATCAAGATCGAGATCAAGCTTGCACAGGTAGTCGAACTCGGAAAGATCAACCGTGTCGAGCCCGGCGTAGAACGCCTCGATCACGCCCGGCCCCACCGCCCGGCCGCCGCGGTCCTCGCGCCGCACGATGCGGATCCACGGATGCTTCGCCGCGTACTCCGCCAGGATCGCGGGCGACTCGTCCGATGAGCCGTCGTCCACGATCACCCACAGCCCCGGCGCCTGCGACTGCACAATCACGCTGTCGAGCGTCCGCTTCATGAAGCGGGCCTCGTCGCGGCAGGGCGAGATGAGCACGTAGCGGCGGTTCATCGTTGCGGAGTCCATCGTCCGAGAAAGATCCTCATCTCAGCGCGCCGTGCCTCCAACCGGCGAGGGCGCTCCCTCTGATCGGCTCCCGGCGCCATCCGAATCGAGCCCGCACGCCGTTTCCCGCCGCGAATCCACCGCAGGAATCGCTCCAACGCGCGCCAGCGCCGCCTCCAGCCTCTGGATGTTTGTCTCCTGCGAGAACTCTTCATGGACCCACGCCCGCCCGCGTGAAGCCAATTCCTCGCGCCGATCATGGTCCGTCAGCAGTTCTTCCAGCGTGCGCGCCAGGCCGGGCCCATCGCCGGGCTTCGTCATCACGCCCGTCTCGCCGTCGCGCACCAGCTCGTCGATCGGCGTCACCGCCCCGGAGACGACGCACACCCCCGCCGCCATCGCCTCCATCAGCGCCACCGGAATCCCGTCGCGGTCGCCGCCCCCCTTCTCATCCACGCGGCACGGCAGAGCAAACACCGTCGCCTTCCCCAGCAGCCGCCGCGTCTCGATGTTCGAAAGCGCACCTTTCAACTCCACACGGTCGCCCAGCCCGAGCCGCTCCACCTGCGCCCGCAGCCGCGCCATCTCCGACCCGTCGCCCACGATCACGCACCGCGCCTCGACGCCGCGCTCCTTCAAGGTCGCGAGCGCTTCCAGCAGAACATCAAACCCCTTCTTGGGGATCAGCCGGCCCACGCCCATCACGATCGGCGCCCCGCCCGCCTCGGCCCGCTCGACCTGCTCCGGCAGATCCACGCCGCAGCGCACCACCGGGAGTTTCTCAGCGCTCACATCCCGCGCCAGCGACATGTACAGCTCGCGATGCCACAGGCTGATGCACGCCGTGAACGCGGCCCGCCTCAGCTTCGCCCGCAGCAGCGTGCGCTGCGGGAAGATGTCGGAGGCGTGCCCCGAGAAGCTGAATCCAATCCCGAGCTGCCGCGCTGTGCGCATGGCGATGGTCGTCGGCACGTGCGCCATGTGCGCATGGATGTGCCCAACGCCCCTGCCGCGCAGCCGCCGCGCCAGCGCCAGACCCGCGATCGTCTGCCAGAAGAGCTTCGGACGCCGGGCGACAGAACAATCCGGCTCAAGGGCCGCGTCCACCAAGGTGCCCCACAGCGCCCCCGCCGACCGGACCGGATGGGCTGCGCACTCGCGCGCTGCATCCTTCAACAATCGCCCGGCGCCCGGTCCGTAGACGCCGATCACTTCGCCCGCCAGCGCATCCAGCCGCGGCTCGCCCAGATCGCGCTCCGGCTCGTGCACCGAGGCGCACAGAACCTGCGTGCCGCGCTCGCGCAGCGCGAAGACCTCGCGATAGACGAACGTCTCCGACCGCGCCGGCAGCCGGCCGCTGATGTACAGGATGGCGCTGTTGCTTTCGCTCATGCCGTCGCCGCCGCCTCTCGCATCGCCTGCTCGCGTGATTCACCCGCCCCGCGCATCCGAATCAGCCGCGCTGGCGCTCCCGCCACGATCGCCATCGCCGGCACATCCTTCGTCACCACGCTGTTCGCCCCCACCACCGCCCCGTCGCCGATCGTGACGCCCTTGAGAATAACCGCCCCCCGCGCGATCCACACATCGTCGCCGATCGCGATCGGCGCCCCGTCGTGCGCCTGCGTGCGCATCGGCTCGCCCGTCACCGTCCCGTGGTTCGCATCGCGAATACTCACACATTCGCCGATCAGGCAGTCCGACCCGATGCGCACCTCGTGGTACGACACGACCACACAGCTCTGATTGATGCGCGTGTGCGCACCGATGCGGATAACCCCGTGCTCCGGCGTGTCGAAGTACACCTCCCGCCCAAGCCGGCATCGCTCCTGCATCTCCAGACTGATCCGCCCGCCCGTGCGCACCGGACCGTCGAACTGCGTCGTCACCGGAACGCGCCCCTTCACACGCGAACGCAACCCCGCCAGCCGCGCCAGCCGCAGACACGGCGCCGCCACCGGCGCGGCGATCCGCATCGCGGCGGCGAGCGCATCCGCGAGCACCGAGATTAACTTTGCCGCAGCGCCCCGCTCGTTCATGCCTGCTCCACCAGTGTCGGCATCTTCACAGTGTCCACCATCGTGCGCGCCAGCAGCTCGATCGTCACCAGCGCCCCGATCGTGCGCGTGAACTCCTCACCCACCAGATGACGCCGCCACACCTCGCGCACGCCGTCCGGCGCTGTCGCGCCTCGGTCCAGGGCCCGTTCAGACAGTATGACCGCTTCGATGCATTCGCGCCAGGCCCCGCGCATCCACGCGCCCGCGTCCGCCACCTTCAATCGCGGGAACGCCTCGCGCCCAGCGGCGCCCATCGCCTTGCGCCACGCCCGGTGAAAAGCCATCGAAGCCAGATTCGCGTGAAGCCCCCACCGCGGCGGCAGCCCGGTGCGCTGCCACGGGCTCCGCCCCGCCTCCGAGCACGCCCGGTTCATCGCCGCCAGGTAGAGCCGGTGTCGCAGGCGCATCTCCAGCGGCGCCCGCAGGACCAGATCCAGAAAATCGCGATCGAAGAAGGGCGCGTGCGACTCCACGCGACGGCGCTGCAGCATCGTGCCGCAGTTGGTGTTGCGGAAGACGCGGTTCTCATACAGCCAGTCGTTCAGGCGCAGGATTGGCCGCTCGCACCCCTCGCGCCCGATCGATTCGATCCACATGGATCGTCCCGCGCCCTTGCCCGGCGTGAGCAGGTCCGCGACCTCATCATCCACGCCGCGCACACGCCAGCGCCAGGACGCCTGCGCCAGGCTGTTCATGTCGCTCTCGCGCAGCCACGCCCGCTTCAGGAAGTTGCCGCCCAGCAGCGCATCGCCGGCCAGGCCGTTCAGGATCACATCGCAATGCTCGCCCAGCAGATTCGCAAAGGGCAGCATGTACATGATGTCGACGCCGATCGATCCGGCCGTCGCCTCCACGCCGCGCTCCCACAGGGGCGGGAAGTCCTCCGGCGTCCAGTGTTTCACCATGTGCGGCGATCCGATGCGCCGCGCGAAATCCGCCGCGCAGGTGATGTCCCGGCACCTCGGCAAACCCCATGTAAAACTCGGCACATCCTGCGGCCGCTCGCACATACCCAGCAGAAAGCGCGAATCGAGCCCGCCGCTGAGGGTGATGCCGACGCGATCCATCGCCCGTTCGACTCGGCGCACCGCGCCGCGGAGGCGCTCGCCCAGCGCATCGGCCAGCTCATTGAAACTCTTCCGCTCATCCGGCTCATGCCGCATCGTCCAGTGGCGCGTGCGGGCGACATCGCCCCCTTCCATGCGCACCACCGCAGCGCCCGGGAGCATCTCGACGTCTTCGAGCAGCGTGAGCCCGTCGATCAGCTCGCCGCAGCGGAGGAAGAGGTCCACCGCTTGTGCGCTCAGCGCCGGGTTGTCCAGCCACGGCGTGAGTGCGCGCATGTCCGTGCTCGCGACAACCGCATCGGCGCGGCGCACGATGTACACGGGCAGGTGCCGGTGTCGATCGAGGACGATCGCCGCCCGCGCCGGCGATTCGTGGACGATGACCGCGGAGAAGGGGCCGTTCAGCTTCGCAATCGCGTCCTCGTCGAGGCGGCCCGGATTCTCCAGCACGCGCATCGCCTCTTCGCTCGCGTCGCCGTCGTCCTCGAGGCACTGGCCCAGCCAGGCGACGCGTGCGCCGCCGGGGCGATCATGGATCTTCCCCGCGTGCGGAAACTCGCCCATCTCCCGGCGCCACGCCGCGATGGCCGCCGCGCCGCCGGCGAGACCCGTCGCCTCGCTGAGCGATTCGCCATGGCGCTGCGCCAGGCGCACCGAAGCCGCCCAGCGCTCCGCATCCGGCGGGGCGCCCGTGAGCGACCAGACTGTGATCCATCCCGACATTCAGTCCGTTCTCGTCGCCGCGGGTGTCTTGTATTCGATGATGGCGCCGGGACGCCCCGCGATTCGGGCCAGCAGGAACCGCACGGCTCCGATCGCGTGCGCTGTCTTGCACAGTGCGATGATCGCGCCATAGGCGATGGCGACGCGCCATGGATCGCCGCGGCCCCGACGCCACAGCGCCACCCGCGCGATAAGGATCGCATAACCCACAGCGCCCACCGCGCTTACGCTCCAGTGCGTGAAGACGCCCGCGATGAGCAGAATCGGCAGTCCGAAGCCGTACACCGCGGCGCCGATGGTGCGGGTGGTCCAGCGTCTCGGCCCGGTGCGTCCGTGCGTCCAGGCGAGCTGCGCGTAGGCGAAGCCGGTGCGCACGGATCGTCGCCAGAACTCGCTCAGGCGCGTGATGCCGATGTCGTGCAGGCACATGTCGCGTTCCAGCCTGTGCAGTGTGAAGCCTGCTTCCTTCATGCGCATGGAGAGATCCAGCTCTTCGCCCGCGATGAGCCCGTCGCTCCAGCCGCCGGCTTTTCGCAGGGCCTCGACCCGCATCATCGAGATTCCTCCCACTACATCGATCCGGCCCACGGGGAGATCCCACTCGACATCCACCAGACGGACCAGCAGCGACTCATCCGCCCGGCGCTCGCGCAGCCGCCCCGCGACGGCGCCGGCCTGCGGGTTAGCCTCGAGAAACTCGACGGCGTCCTCGATCCATCCCGGCGACAGCTCGCAGTCGCCATCAATGAACTGGATGTATTCGAGCCCCGGCTCATCGGAGAGCAATTGCTCCATCCCAGTGCGGCGTCCACGGGCCGCGGTGAGCTGGCCCTCGGTGATGCGCAGGGTGTCGACGCCCATCTCTGTCGCGATGTCCGGACTGCCATCGGTGGAATTGGAATCGACGTAGACCACAGTCGCCCCGGCGCTGCGCACCGCATCCAGGGTGGCGCGCAGGCGCGGCGCCTCGTTGCGCCCAATGACGACGATGCCCAGCCGGACCGCGTTGACTGCCTTCTGCTGCATGACGGCCTGCTCGCTCACGGACGGAACCCCTCGACGAAGACGCTGTGGCGCACCAGATCGCGCAGGTAGCGCGGCGGCATCCAGTTGGGCTTGCCTCGCACCGCGAGCCCGAGCCGGCACGCCGCGGTGCCCGCGATGCGCGTCAGGTCCGCCGCGGCGGCGCCGAGGTAGCCGTGGTGCTTCACCCAGTACCAGCGGCGCGAGCGGAACCAGAAGGCCGGGCGGCGCTTCTGCCGCTCCGGACCCACGGTGAGGCCCGAAGACTGCCCGACCAGATGCACGATGCGGCTGGCGGGCACGTGCCAGATCTCGAATCCGGCGCGCCGGGCTCGGCGGCAGAAATCCAGCTCCTCGTAGTACATAAAATAGCGCTCGTCGAGCAGGCCGATTTCTTCGAACACCTCGCGCCGGACCATCATGGCGGCGCCTGAGACCCAGTCCACAGGCGCGCTCTGCGACTGCGACTCAAGCCACACCCGCCAGCGCCCCAGCAGTTTCGACACCGGGCTCAGATTCGCGCTCCCCTCCATTTCACTCATAATCGTGGGAAAACGGAAGGCCGCGGACTGCTCTTCACCATCGGGGTGCTCGAGCCTGGCGCCAGCGACGCCGATGTCCGGGTTCGACCGCATCACTTCAAGAATTGCATCGATCGCGCCGGGTCGGACCACCGTGTCCGGGTTCAGCAGGAGGATGAAATTGGGCGGGGGGTCGCCATCGAGCGCCTCCCGAATGGCGGCGTTGTTGCCGAAAGCGAAGCCGCCGTTGGTCCCGAGCTGCTTCACGCTGCACCACTTGCTCCAAGAACGATCTTCGATCATTTTTCGCAGCATCTCGGCAGAGCCATCGCCTGAATTATTGTCGACGACAACGACATGATCACCGCAATGCGGTTTGATCTCCCCAACGAGTGAAACAATCGCATCAATGACGAGTGCCGCGATACGGTAGTTCACGATTACGATGCAAAGGGAGCCGCGTTCTCTGCCATCCACATTCACAATATCGCCTTGATTGTGTATTGACATGCCTCGGTTCATGTATCAGCCATTCTGAGCGTCGGTTGATGCGCCTAACGTACCCGCAAAGTGATTGGGAAAAGCCATGGGTAGCCAGAAAA
>RECQ01000074.1 GCA_007693965.1 Phycisphaeraceae bacterium
CCGCGGTGTAGAGGTCCATGCAGAAGGTGTTGGGCGTGAGGTGGTTGAGGTGGTGGGTGTCGAAGCAGGCGATGTCGGCGGCGAACTTGAGGCCGCTCTCGCACAGCTCGGTGTAGAGGGCGTGGTCGCGCCCGCGTCCGGTCCACTTGAAGATGCGCTCGACACCGATTCGGATCAACTCATCAGCATCGGCCCGCGCCAGCCCGCCCTGCGCCTCGGCGGCTTCGACCAGCTCGCGAGCCCGCGCGGAGAAGACCTCGCGTTGAGACAGCAGCTCCACGATGCGCTGCGCAGCGCCTTCGTCCAGACAGTCGGGCTGCAGCAGCGACACGAAGATCCGATGCTCGGGCTCATCCACCGATCGGAACGCGGTGGCGACGACCGGTTGGCTCTTCTCGCCAACGCTGGTCATGTCGTAGAAATTGTGCGGCGCCATCCCGAAGAGCGCGAAGTAGCGCGTGATCCAGCGGAACTCATCCTCGCGCCCGATGCGGATGGCCCCGTGCCGCTCGCGGCTGGTCCGCTCGATGCGGTCCCCGTCGATCTCGAACCCGATGTGCAGCAGCGCCAGCAGCTCGCACACCGCGGTGTTGCACAGCCTGTTGACCAGCAGCGAGCGGTCGTAGAGCGGCGCCTCCTTCGCATACATCCGTGACAGCTCGGCGAAGAGCTCGTGCTGCATTTCGATCGGGTCGACGAGGGCCGTGGTGTTCATGGGTCGATTCGCTGGATGGGGCTGCGGCGGGACCCTGCTCGAGGGTGCTGGCCTGGTACGGGTTCAGAAAGGAAACGTGCGACGTCACGCCTCGGACGTAAGGCGGGACCGGCGCCTGAGGGGGCGGAAGTGTACGCACAGATTGTGCCGAGGATAGTGCGGCGCCACAGCGTTTGCAGCGGGTGTGTACAGCTTCCGCAAATCGCCCGGATTCACACCCAGGCTGCTCCCGGGAGCAGCCACGCCGCGGGTGGCGTGAGAGCGGAGGGCAGGGTGGATGTCCAGATCGGTGCGGACGCCGTCATGCTTCGAGACATTTGAGCAGGCGCTCCGACGTCGCAAGGCCGCTCAGGTGCGCGGCCTCGACCCCCGAGGCGCCCGCATGTGGCTCGAAACAGTCGCCGCAGACGCCGAGGCCAAGCTCACGGTCAAAGAGACAGTCGGCGGAGAGCGGGTTCATCGGTCGGGCGGCGCCCCAGCGGTGGGCCGCGGCGTGGCGCGTTTGCGCCGGGTCGATCGGGCGTCCAGCGAGGCGCCCCAGCAAGGCGAGCGACGCCGGCGCCAGCTCATCGACGATCTGCCGCTGTGAATGATCACGCCGGGCGGCGGACCATGCGTGGGTCGCGTGAACCACCCACCGGGAATGACCTTGATCCGGCGTGCGCCCGGGCTTGGCGTCGTCGCGGATAATGCGCTCGATCACGGGGTCGCCTTCGATCTCGATCATGTCGGGCGCTTCGGGCGTCGGGTCTTCGATGCGGAGCATCAGCGCCCATGTCGTTCGCATCTCGATCTTCGTGAGCTGTTCTGCAAGCTCGCCTGCGTGCAGCGCAATGAGCGGCAACGCCTGCGGCGGGGGAGCTGCGACCACGACGCAGACGAACGGGCCGTGCGCACTCGCCTGGCCATCGGAGTCGGTCATGCGAACCAGCCAGCCGCCGTCAATCCGTTCAAGCAATTCCACGTTGGCGCCGCTGCGGATGTCGAGGCCTTCCGCCAGTCGCCGGCAGATGGCGCCCATGGTGGGAACGCCGACAATGAGCGCCGGCTCGTTCTCGATCGCGTGCAGCGCATCGGCCCGCCATACGGCCCGGCGCGGGCGCCAGCGGGCGCAGAGGCCCAGTTCGATCCAATCATCCACGATGGCGCTGAAGCGGGCGCTGGCAGCAGAGAAGGCCGGCGCCCCGTGATCGAAGTGAATTGTCAGATCATCATCGATCGGCGCCCGTCGCGTTGAAAGACGCCCGCCTGGTCCGCGGCCGCGATCGAAGAGGGCGACGCCGCGCCCCGCGTTCTGCAGCGTCCGGGCGCACGCCACTCCGGCGACGCCGGCGCCGATGACTCCGACAGATTGATGCACCTGATGCTCTCCTGCAGGGCGCCGCGGGCAGCCGCCACGCTTGGGCATCTCCGGCTCCCCCGATTCCTGTTGAGGATAGTAGACGAACTCTGGATATCACAAACTGGTGGATCAAGATGCGACCGGAGGACGCGGGCGCCTGCTGAAGAGCTGTGACGCCGAAGAGCTGAACCGCGCCATCGATGCCGTTCGCCGGGGCAGGATCGATGCCACCTCAAATCGATCTGACGCTCGTGCTGATCGATCGGCTCCTACCCAAGGATCGGGTTTCCACCGGGAAGGGAGCTTCCCGCCGGACGCGCTCACGCCCCGTGAGCTTGAGGTGTTTCAACTCATCGCCGAAGGAATGACGAGCAAAGGAGATCGGTGCGCGCATCGGCGCGGCGATCAAGACGGTGGAGACGCATCGCACCAATGTCATGAGCAAGCTTGATTCGCAGAACTGATGAGATACGCGATCCGCAAGGGACTCACACCGCTGATCAGTATTTCGGATGCCGGTCGCTGATCAGCATCGACCTCTCAGGTCCTTGCCGACGCGTTCCTAAGTGTATACACTGATGCCTGCGGACCGATTGCAGGCTGATACTTGTTCTAAATACGGTGCGCAGGACGTCAGTAAACGCTACGTCCCAAACAGTTTACGGAAAGAGTACCTGCTTGATCAACCCCCTGGGCCTCTCCCCGCTGGCGGCGGCGTCACACGATCTGATCGTACGGTTGTCGAAGGCCTTGCACCCCGAAAACGTCGAGACCGGCTGCCGTCAACTGCAGACACAGAACACCAACGGCCTCAGCACCAATGACACCCGCCCTGTCGATGTCGCCGCCGAGATCATCCGCGGCGTTCTCTCGGGCGTCGTTGTAATA
The DNA here is from genome assembly GCA_007693965.1 of Phycisphaeraceae bacterium. Classification (GTDB taxonomy): domain Bacteria; phylum Planctomycetota; class Phycisphaerae; order Phycisphaerales; family UBA1924; genus RECQ01. Next base: position 2,946 of record RECQ01000074.1, read on the forward strand.
CGTAACCCGGGCATCTTCGCCGCGGTCCGCGGACTCTGCGAGACGGGGCCCGCCGGCGAATCCGGCGATGCAGAACGTCTCGGCATCTGCGAGCGAACATGCCGCGATGTTCGCGACAGTGATCACGCGTCCCGCTCCGATTACAGTTCCGCGCTCGATGGCGCCGCCCGCGCAGCCCGCATGACCTCTGATGAGCTCCGCACCCACCTCGTTGGCATCCCGCCCGTCACGAAGAAGGCTCCATAAAATCCGTTCGGGGACTTGCGCGATTCTGCTTCGCCCTGCGCTTCGAGCGATCGGCGCCGGAGCGTGTGAAGAACCCGGTTAAAGCCGGCTTACGCCCCGTCTTCTTGACGGCGTCCACCCGCTCACCGCATCGGCATGTCCTCGTCGATGATCTCGACGTGCTCGGACTCGTCCGCCGGCGGTGTGTAGTCGGCTTTTTCCAGCAGTCGCACGCAGGTGTTCCAGCGCAGTGTGGCGTCGTCGTTGTCATCCGACGCCAGCGACTCGGCCTTTTCGAACAGGGTCATGGCCTCGCGCAGGGAGGCGTAGGCGGCGCTCATGCAGTCGTGCAGGCGCAGCATCGCCTTGGCCCAGCGCTCCTCGATGACGCCGGCGTAGTACGCGCGGTCATGCTCGGATCGCAGGGCCGCCGCCAGCGAGCGGGCCTCGTCCGCTTCGGTCTGCGTCGAGGGGAAGCGATCGCTCAGGGCCAGGATCAGGCAGACGGCGGCCTCCTGGTTCTCCGGGTCCGTCGCGAGAATATCGCGGCAGATGCTCTCGGCCTCGCGCGCCTCGTTGAGCAGGCGATACCGCTCGGCCTTCTGCAGGGCCCGCGGGATCGAGGAGCGGGCGATCGGCTTGAGTGAAAACTGTTGCTTCGCCATCGGCGTCTCCTCGATCAGGACCTGGACTTCGGCCGGAAGATACGGAACAGCTTCGTGAGCGGATCATAGAACTCGTCCACCACGCGCTCCTTGAGCGGGATGATCGAGTTGTCGGTGATCTTGATGTGGGCCGGGCACACCTTGGTGCAGCACTTGGTGATGTTGCAGTACCCGATGCCGCCCTCGTTCTTCATGTGTCCGATGCGGCTGTCGGTGTCAAGGGGGTGCATCTCCAGGGCGGCGGTGTGCACGAAATGCCGGGGCCCGGCGAACTCGGGGTGCTTGTGATGCTCGCGCAGCACGTGGCACACGTCCTGGCACAGGAAGCACTCGATGCAGCGGCGGAACTCCTGCACCCGATCGACATCGTCCTGGCTCATGCGCCATGTGCCGTCCGGGGCGTCGGGCTTGCGCGGCTTGAAGGGGGCGATGCGCTTCTTCACCTCGTAGTTCCACGACACATCGGTGACGAGGTCGCGCAGGTGCGGGAAGGCCCGCATCGGCTCGATGGTCACGGGCTCAGAGGTGTCCAGCGTGTCCATGCGGGTCATGCACATGAGCTTGGGCTGGCCGTTCACCTCCGCCGAGCACGAGCCGCACTTGCCGGCCTTGCAGTTCCAGCGGCAGGCGAGGGTGGGGTCGCTCTCGGCCTGGATCTGGTGCACCGCGTCCAGCACCACCATGCCCTCGGTGATGTCGGTGTCGTAGTCCTTGTACCCGGCTTCCTCGCCCCGGCCTTTCCAGATGCGGAAGGTCACGTTGGCCATGAATCACTCCTGGTGGGATAGGCAATGGGGAATGGGGAATGGGCAATGGGTATTTCGGATCCGCGATGTCTCAACTCCATTGCCCATTGCCCATTCCCCGTTGCCTCTCACTATTTCTGCTCCTCAATCACTTTCTTCAGATCGTCCCGCAGCGGCGGGATGGCTTCGCGCCGGAGCTGCATCGAGCCGTCGGGGCCCTTGCGCACCACGGTGTTGTGCTTGGCGAACTCGTCGCTCTTGTCGGGGCAGTCTTCGCGGAAGTGCCCGCCGCGGCTTTCGCGCCGGTCCAGCGCCGAGCGGGCGACGGCCTCGGAGACGGTGAGAAGGTTGGCCAGATCCAGCGCGGTGTGCCAGCCCGGGTTGTACTCGCGGTGCCCCTCGACGCCGACGCCGTCGGCGCGCCGCTTGAGGGCCGCGATCGCATCCAGGGCCGCGGCCATGTCGTTCTCGTTGCGTACGATGCCGACCTTCTCCTGCATCATCTCCTGCAGATCGCTCTGCACGCCGTAGGGGTTCTCGGCGCCGTCGCGTTCGTAGGGGGCGAGCGCTTCGCGCTCGGCGTCGCGGGCCTGTTCGGCGTCGATGTGCCCCTGACCGTGCTCCTTGGCCCACCTGGCGGCGTGTTCGCCGGCGAGCTTGCCGAAGACCAAGAGGTCGGAGAGCGAGTTGCCGCCGAGCCGGTTGGCGCCGTGCAGCCCCGCCGCCACTTCGCCGGCGGCGAAGAGCCCCGGCACGGTGGACATCTGCGTGAGCCCGTCCACGCGCACGCCGCCCATGACGTAGTGCGTCGTGGGGCCGACTTCCATCGGCTCGGTGGTGATGTCGACGTTGGCGAGCTCCTTGAACTGCTCGTACATGCTGGGCAGTTTCTTCTTGATGTGCTCGGGCGCGTTCTTCATCTTCTCCTTGATCCACGCGATGTCGAGGAAGACGCCGCCGTGGGGGCTGCCTCGCCCTTCCTTCACCTCGCGGACGATGCAGCGTGCGACGTGGTCGCGCGTCAGCAGCTCGGGGGGTCTGTGGGCCTCCTTGTCGCCCAGCACGTAACGCCAGCCTTCTTCGTCATCCTTCGCGACCTGATTCTTGTAGAGGTCGGGGATGTCGTCGAACATGAAGCGCTCGCCTTTGTTGTTGAGCAGGCGTCCGCCCTCGCCGCGGACGCCCTCGGTGACGAGGATGCCGCGGACGCTGGGGGGCCAGACCATCCCGGTGGGGTGGAACTGGATGAACTCCATGTCGACAAGATCGGCGCCGGCGTTGTAGGCGAGGGCGTGGCCGTCGCCGGTGTATTCCCACGAGTTGCTGGTGATCTTGTAGGCCCGGCCGATGCCGCCGGTCGCCAGCACCACCGCCGCGGCCTTGTAGATCCGGAAGCGGCCGCGCTCGCGGTCGTACCCGAAGGCGCCGACGACGCGGTCGCCGTCTTTGAGCAGCGTGGTGACCGTGTGCTCCATGTAGACCTCGATGCCCTGATGGATCCCGTGGTCCTGGAGCGTGCGGATCATTTCGAGGCCGGTGGAGTCGCCGACGTGGGCGAGGCGGGGATATTTGTGGCCGCCGAAGTTGCGCTGAAGCACGCGGCCGTCCTTGGTGCGATCGAACACAGCGCCCCACGCTTCGAGCTCGAGCACGCGGGCTGGGGCTTCTTTGGCGTGAATTTCGGCCATCACCCAGTTGTTCAGGTATTGCCCGCCGCGCATGGTGTCGGCGAAGTGAACCTGCCAGCCGTCGCGATCGTCGACATTCCCGATCGCCGCGGCGACGCCGCCCTCGGCCATGACGGTGTGCGCCTTGCCCAGCAGGCTCTTGCACACCAGCCCGACGGAGACGCCGGAGGCGGAGGCCTCAATCGCGGCGCGAAGACCGGCGCCGCCGGCGCCGATGACGATGACATCGTGTTCGTGGATGGTGTGGGAGGGATCAGCCACGGAGGACTCCAGTATTGCGGCGGTTGATTTCCGAGTTCTGAGCTTTGAGTTCCGAGTTCTGAGTACCGAGTTCCGAGTGATTTGTGTCGGAGATCGGTGGAGGGTTCTCGATGTTCCGTGGTTCGGCGCCAGGCCTGGACTGGTCGAGAGTTCGACGGAATCCGGTGAGCATGCGTCCGATTTCGTCGGTCGCATTCATCAGTGAGTCGAATGTCGTCCGGTCGATGTATCCGACATCCAGGCCGACATACAGGAGCGACCGCACCTCCGCGCACGACGCCTTGGAGATGCTGAGATAGTTGGCGAAATGTCGCGGCGTTCGCCGTTCAAACCCTTCCGCGATATTTGACATGATCGACACGGAAGCGCTCTGAATCTGGTTGCAGTATCGGAAGTCGCGGTCGCAAGGCGTCATGCGGGTCACCCGGTACACCTCCCGCGTCAGCGTTCGCGCTTTTCGCCAGGCCAGGATGTCCTCAAACCGTTCTATCGCCATCAACCACCCCAACAGCCAAGAAGTCAAAACTCGGAACTCGGTACTCTCTACTCGGTACTCAAAACTCGGTACTCGGTACTCGGTACTCGGTACTCGGTACTCGGTACTCCCACCCTCTACAGAATTCGGAAGTCCGTCCACACGCCCATGCTCACAAGCCGGATGTAGACATCGGAGAATCCCACCCAGATGAGGCTCATCCACGCCCACAGCATGTGTTGGCGGTTCAGGCAGCTCACGCAGTCGTAGCACTTCTTTCGCGCCGGGGCCTTGGAGAGGTTGTCCTTCACGCCTCCGATCACGTGGCGCAGGGAGTGGCAGCCGAAGGTGTAGCCGCCCAGCAGGATGACGTTCACCGTGAGCACGAGCGTGCCCATGCCGATTCCGAAGCTCTTCTGTCCTTCCGGGCTGATGAACCACATCGCCCGCCACGCTTCGTAGCCGAGGAAGAAGATGAAGAGCACGGCCAGGTACATGAAGTAGCGGTGGATGTTCTGGAGAATCAGCGGCATCGAGTGTTCGCCGCGATAGTTTCCGCCGCGGAAGGATGGTTCACCGACCGCGCACGCCGGCGGGTCGCCCCAGAAGGCCTTGTAGTAGGCGCCGCGGTAGTAGTAGCAGGTCAGGCGGAAGCCGCCGGGCGCCCAGAGGATGAGGAACGCGGGGGAGAAGGGGATCCACCACGGCCACCAGCCCGGCTTCTCGCCCAGCCATGCCATCCCCGGGGGCGCCTTGCCTCGTTCGTCCGCCTCCTCGACGTTCGACGCGTCGGTGAGCAGGACCGGGGCGTAGAAGGGTGAAAGGTAATCGGCCCGGTGTTCGGACTTGGCCCCGGCGCCGCCGCCGGAGAAGTGGTAGTGCTCGTTCTGCAGCGCCGCCCACGTCGAATACACGATGAACAGAAACAGCCCGACGAAGACCACCGATGGCTGGAGCCACCAGGGGTCCCGACGGGATGTCTGGCCGGCCCGGCGGACCTGCGGCAGTTGAAGATTGTTCCGGGGGTTGTTCCGGGTGCTCATCGCCGGCCTCCAGTTCTCCGCCCTCGCTCCCGCCTGCGGCAGCGAGGGGACGGACCTGGAGGCGTCTGCAGGCCATGGCGGCAATGCCCGTCAGAGATGCTCGTCCTGAACATGGCCGCCCACGATACAGGAACCGCGTCCCGGAGGCAGGGGAGTGGGAGAGGCAATGGGCAATGGGCAGTGGGCAGGAATAGGCAATCGGCGATGGGTTCTCGAAATCTTCCCCATTACCCATTGCCTGTTGCCCAGTGCCTCCCCCCTAGCGCCGCTTGGAGACCATGCGTTCCTTCGGCGGCAGCCGGACGTTCCACACCAGGCCGAGGCGAGCCAGCGTCCAGATGACGATGTAGCTCATGTCGAACTCCCACCAGCGGAGTCCGTGGCGTGCGGAGGCGGGGAAGGCGTGGTGGTTGTTGTGCCAGCCCTCGCCGAAGGCCAGCACGCCCACGATGGGGTTGTTGCGGCTCTCATCCTTGGTGCGGAAGGGGCGCGTGCCCCAGAGGTGGCAGATCGAGTTGACGCTCCAGGTCACGTGGTGCACGACCGCGATGCGGATCAGGCCGCCCCAGATGAAGCCGAGGAGGGCGCCGGTCCACGACATCGTCACCAGGCCGCCGATCGCCGCGGGCAGCGTGAGGCTGAGCAGCACCCACAGCGGGAACAGGGCGCTGAGCGTGTTCACCAGCTTGCTGCGGCGGAGGTCGGGCACATACTGCTCGATGACCCCGGTCTTGCGCCGGAACATCCAGCCCATGTGGGCGTAGTAGAAGCCCTTCAGAACACCCTTCACGCCCGAACCGTGGCCGTGGGGTGAGTGCGGATCATCCTCGTGGTCGCTGTGGCGATGGTGGCAGCGGTGCATCGACACCCATTGGTGGATTGAGCCCTCGACCGACATCGAACCGAGGACGCCGAGAATGCTCGTCATCACCGGCCCGGTGCTGAACGACTTGTGCGCGAAGAGTCTGTGAAAGCCGACCGTCACGCCGAGGCCCGTGAGCATGTACATCGAGAGCATGAGCGTGAGCTCGACCCATGTCAGGCCCCAGCCCCAGGCGTACACCATGCCCACCACGAGCCCCGCAAGCGGCAGGAGGATTGCGAGCAGGTTGGTGATGCGCTGTGAGAGCGGCGGGGTTTCGACATCGTCGACGTGATCGTCGATCGCCTGGTCATGCACTTGAGGCTTCGATGATTCAGCGGGGGTTGTCAGGATGGCAGGAACAGCGGTCTTTGTGGCTTCAGATGTAGTCATAATGAGTGAAGCGCCTGTCAGTCGTGATGTGTCCGTGAATGACGTACGCGGTCATGCTCATCGGACTCTGGCCTTGCCGAACTCCATTCCGACATTGCTCCGGCAGGCGTCGACAACATTATAGCCGAACTCGCTCAGGACGACCCTTCGTCGAGCCGCAGTGTCCAGAGCCGATCGACCGTTGTCTCTTCATGGGAAACTCACATCAGGCAGTCATCCACCGCGGGGTCGATAGGACTTCAAAGTCGAATTCGGCGACGCCAGCCGCGATGTTTCTGCCTGAATTCGCTGAATCGGCCGGGGCTGCCTCCTCATGCGTCGGTCGGACGCCACTTCGCGACATCCCGGATTTTCATGGAGTGGGCTGTCAAAGTGGCATGGAATCGGTAGAGCGGCCGTGGGGCAGATCCTCCACATCGCCGATCAGGGACAGGCCGCGGCGATCCAGCAGCGTCCCCTCGGCGAGGTAGAGATCGATCAGGGCCAGTCGGTAGGCGATGACGGCGTCGACCTCCGTGATCTGGCTCTCGAGCAGGTCGCGCTGGGCCTGGGCCACGAGGATGCTGGTGGACTGGCCGACGCGGAAGCGTTCGTTCTCGACGCGCAGTGCTTCGGCGCGAAGTACGCGGGTGGCGATGGAGGCGCCGATCTGCTGTCGGGCCCGCTCGACTTCCTCCGCGGCGATGCGCACATCGAGGCGCACAAGTTGTTCAAGGTTGCGCACCGCTTCGGCCGCCTGGCGACGCGAGATCATGGCGCCTTCGTGTCTTGCGTCCGCGGCCCGGTTGCCCAGTGGGTAGGAGAACGCGATTCCGGCGCCGAAGTCATAGGTTCGTCCGTCCAGCTCGCGGTACGACCTTGAGAAGGAGTCGGCGAAGCCGGTCTTGCCGAAGGCGACGAAGAAATCCAGCCGCGGCAGAACGCCGTTGCGCGTCACGATGGTCTCCAGTCGTCGCTGGTCCAGGCGCAGCCGGGCCTCGTTCAACTCCGGGCGCATGTGCAGGGCCAGGGCCACGCGGTCGGTGAGGTCTTCTATGGCGTCGGGCGTAGCGTCGGGCTCGGTTGCGATGACGATTTCGAGGTCCATCGCGTCGTTGTCGAAGGGATTGATCAGTCGAAGGAGCCGCAAACGCAGGGTCTTGAGGCGGGCGCGGGCGTCGATGAGGTCCTGCTCGCGCTGGGCCACTTCGGCCTCGGCGGAGGCGAACTCTGTTCGTGGCGTGACGCCGATATCGATCCGCTGCTCGACCTCTTCAAGCTGAAGGCGGGCAACCTGAAGCGACTCTTCGAAAATCTGGATGCGCCGGGCCGCCAGCGCGTACAGCCAGTAGGTGCTCTCCGTCTCCGCCAGCAGTGCTTCGGCGAAGCCCTGCAGCTCATACAGCGAGGCCACCGTGTCCAGCTCCGCCTGGCGGATTCGGGCCAGGTTCACCGCCGGGCCGAATCCTTCGAGCAGCGACTGCGTGAGCGTCACGCCGAGCCGGGCGTCGTGACGCGTGGGCGTGCGGTCGGAGGCGGAGCGATCGGAGGACACGTCGAACTCGAGCGTCGTTCCGGTTGGAAGCCGCTGCCGCACACCGACTTCGAATCCGAAATCGTCGCGACTGGTGGTGAACGTCTCGCCCGTCGCCCGGGATGTCTCCTGCGTGTCAGCTTCGAAGTAGTCGACGCCGGCGAAGAGCTCCGGATCGAAGACGCCGCGCTCGATGTCCTCGAAGGTCGCGACGATCGTGGGCGTGAGCCGCTGCACCGCCAGGTCGCGGTTGTGCTCCATCGACAGCATCACCGCCTGCTCGACGGTGAGTTCGAGGGGGCCTTCCTTCGGCGGTTCGAAGTGTGGATAGATCATCGAGCCCTCGGCCAGCATCCCGGCCAGCGCCGGCGGCGTCTGGTGGGCTTCCTTCTCCTGGTAGGGGCGCACATCGAAGACGGACCAGTGGTGAGGCGTGGAGCATCCGGTCGAGATCGCCGCCGCGGCTGCGAGGGCGGCGGCGGGAAAGAGCGAGAGGACGCAGCGCCGGGCGGTGGTGCGGTGTGTCATGCCGCCGATTCTGACCGATCCGGATGGGCCATGCTGTACACCGCGGGGACGAGCACCAGCGTCACCAGCGTGGAGAAGGTGAGGCCGCCGATGACGGCCCGGGCCAGCGGCGCCTGAGCCTCGGCGCCCTCGCCCACGCCCATCGCCAGAGGGATCAGGGCCAGGATGGTGGTCATCGAGGTCATCAGGATCGGCCGCAGACGCCGACGTCCCGCCTCGAGAAGGGCGTCATTGGCGTTCATTCCCTGCTCCCGGCGCAGGCGTCCTGCCTGGTCCACCAGCAAAATGGCGTTGTTCACCACGATGCCGCCCAGCATGATGCAGCCGATGTAGGTCTGGATGTTCAGCGTGGTGCCGGTGAGGAAGAGGATCACGATCACGCCGATCGCCGCCGTGGGCACGGAGAGCATCACCACCAGCGGATCACGGAACGATTCATACTGGCTCGCCAGCACCATGTACACCAGCGCGATCGCAAGCGCAAAGGTGAAGAGCATCTCCCGGAAGGCTCGCTGCTGCTCCTCGTAGCTTCCTGCGATCACGAACTCGTAGCCGACGGGCCTGGGAATGCTCTGGAGCCGCTCGCGCACATCGGAAGCGACGGAGACCAGGTCGCGCCCCGAGATGTTGGCTGAAATTCTGGCGATGCGCTGCTGATTCTTGCGATCGATGACCAGCGGCCCAAGCTCGCCGCTGGCGGTGACGAGATTGCGCAGCGCGACATCCTCGCCGTTGCTGCTGCGTACGGTGATGTCGAGAATTTCATCGAGCGGGATGCGCCTTGCGTCTTTGAGCCGCACGAGTATCCGATGCTCTTCGCCCGCTTCGCGGAATTCACCCGCCCGCGCGCCTCCGAGGGCCGCCTCCAGCGTCTGCGCGATGCTGCGCACCGACACGCCCAGGTCCGCAGCCTTGTCGCGATCGATGCGCACCAGCTCCTGCGGCACGCCGATTTCGCGACTGAGGCGGATGTCGGTGACGCCCGGCGTCTGCTCGATGATGGCGCCAGCTTCGGCGACGAGGGCGTCGAGAATGGAGAGCTCGTAGCCGCGAACTTCGATGTCGAGCCCCTCTTCGCCCCCGAGCAGGCGTTCGAGCATGCGCTGTCCCTGCGGCGCCCGGGTGCGGATGCGCATTCCCGGTATCTGCCCTTCCAGTCGCTCGCGCAGGTCGTCCGCGATTTCAGTGTTGGAGCGCGTCCGCTGAGAGGCGGGCGTGAGGGCCATGCGTATCTCGCCCTCCGAGGCGTCCGCCGGATTCCAGCCGGAAGCGCCGACGCTGACGACGCCGGTCACCATCTCGGGCACGGCGGGAAAGACCAGACTCTCCAGCAACTTCGTCTGACGGTCGACAAGGTCGAGCCGCGTACCCACCTCCATCTCGCCCGACACCCGCACCTCGCCCTCGTCACTCGGCGGCAGAAACTCCGAACCCAGCATGGGGACGAGCAGGAAGCTGGCGCCGAGCAGCCCCGCCGCCAGCAGCACGGTGACGAAGCGGAACCGCAGCGCATCGCGCAACAGTCCCAGATAGAGCCGCTCCAGCCCGTCGAAAAAGCCATCGGCGGCCCGCGTGAGTGAACGAACGGCGCCGCTGGACGCCGGTTCGCCCGCAGCGCCGATCAGCCGCGACGAGAGCATGGGGACGACCGTCAGCGCCACCGCCAGCGACACCAGCAGCGAAAACGCGACCACGAGGGCGAACTGCTGAAACAGCACGCCGGAGACGCCCCGCGTAAAGACCAGCGGAAGGAAGATGACGAGGGTTGTGGTGGTGCTGGCGATGATGGCGGTGGCGACTTCACCGGCGCCGCGAACAGAAGCCTCGGCGGGTTGCTCGCGGTCTTCGTGCCTTCTTCTGTAGATGTTCTCCAGCACGACGATCGAGTTGTCGACCATCATGCCGATGCCGAGGGCCAGGCCGCCGAGGGTCATGAGGTTGAGCGTGTAGCCGCCGATGTAGATGAGCGCGAAGGTGGCGACGACTGAGATGGGAATGGAGACGGCGATGACGATGGTGCTGCGCACGCTGCGCAGGAAGAAGAGCAGCACCAGCACCGCCAGCCCGCCCCCGTACAGAATCGAACGTCCCACATTGGCGATGGAGCGTTCGATGAATTGTCCCTGGTCAATCACTGGAGTAATGGAGAGCTGGGGAAACGCTGCGTTGATCCTCTCCACTTCGCGCAATACGGCGCTGGAGACTTCGGCGGTGTTGGCGTCGGACTGCTTACGCACGGCCAGCCGCACGCCCCGTTCGCCGTCGATGCGGATGATGCGGCTGATGTCCTGGTGGGTGTCGAGAATGTCGGCGATGTCGGAGAGGCGCACCGGCCCGCGTTCGCGCATGGCGACGACGGTGCTCGCGATCTGGTCGATGCTCTCGAACTCCCCGGGCGTTCGCACGGAGATGCGCTGTCGTCCGGCCTCGATTTCGCCGCCGGGGAGGCTGATGTTCGCCTCGCGCAGGGCTTCGATGACGGCGTCGATGGAGAGATTGAGGGCCTTGAGACGCTCCAGATCCAACTCAACGCGGATCTCACGCGTGAACGACCCCCACACATCCACCACGGCCACGCCGGGCAGGCGCTCGAGCCGATACAGAATCTGCGTGTCCAGCAGCTGCGTCAGGTCGATTGGATCCAGCGGACTGGCGACGCCCAGCAGCACAATCGGCGATGCGGAGATGTCGAACTTGCGCAGGTTGGGCCGGTCCATGTCCTCGGGGAGCGAGCGCATGATCCGGTCGAGCCGGTCGCGGATTTCATTCGAGGCGGCTTCGAGGTCGGTCCCCCACACGAAGCGGACCCGGACATTGCTCACGCCCTCCGCTGACGTTGAAACCAACTCTTCGATGCCGGAGACCAGCGACACAGCCGCCTCGATCGGCTCGGTGACCAGTCGCTCCATCTCCTCGGGGCTGGCGTTGTCGTACTGGCTTCGGATGGTGAGCGAGGGAAGCGTGACGTCCGGCAGGAGGTCGATGGGGAGTCGTGTGAGCGAGAAGGCGCCGATGATGACGACGATGGAGGCGATCATCATCGTCGTGATTGGCCGGGAGACGCACAGTCGAGGCAGATTCATCCGGGCTGCTCCGCGTTGACGATCTCCTCTGTATTCCCGTGGACGTTGACGTGTGAGCCGTCATCAATCAACTGGTGGCCGAGCACGACCACCTGGCCGTCGATGTCATCGCCGATCAAGGCCACGCGCTCATTCTCCCGCACGCCGATTCGCACTTCGCGCCGCTTCACCGTCTGGCTCTCTTCATCAAGAATGAAGACCACGTCCACGCCGTTGCGCCTGGTGATCGCGGCGAGCGGGACAATCGCGTGCGCATTTTCCTCTCGCAGCGTCATGCGCACGCGGGCGAACATGCCGGGACGGAGCTGGAGGTCCCGGTTCTCGACGCGCAGCTCGATACGGGCCTGTCGCGATGATTCGCGGAAGACCGGAGCCACACGCGCCACCTCGGCCTCGAACTCCCGCCCGGGGAGGGCGTCGGTCGTCAGCGTGGCCCGCTGCCCGATCCGCAGGCTGGTGTAATCGCGCTCGGTGATGGAGACAACGGCCGTCAGCGGGTCCAGCACCACCACCGAGACGATGGGGTCGCCCGCCTGCACCGTGTTGCCCGCGTCCTGGTGACGCTCGGCCACGATGCCGACGCCCTCGATCTCCGAGAGCGGGGCTCGCACTTTTGTGTAGCCGAGCTGGATGCGGGCCAACTCGAGCGCGGCCTCGGCCCGTTTCACCTGCGCTTCTGCCAGGCGCAACGCCGCCGCCGATGTTTCGAGCGTCGTCGAAATCTCGTCGAGCTGTGAGGCCGAAGCGATGCCCCGATCGAGCAACTGTTGCGAGCGATCGAACTCGCGCTCCGCGAGTCGGTGGGCGCTGGCGGCGCGAGAATGCTCCGCCTGGCGCACCGCGAGGTCAGCCTCGGCCTGGGCGACGGCCTGGATGAACTCGGCGTCATCCATTTCTGCGATCACCTGTCCGGGCTCGATTGCATCGCCGAGATCCACCTTCATGCGCTGGATCAGGCCGCCCACTTTGGCGGCGGTCACGAAGCGCGAGGGCGCTTCGAGGGAGCCGCTGAGCACACGGATGTCGCGAATCAATCCTGACTCCACATCCGCCACTTCAACGGCGATGGGGGGCCTGTCACTCGTTCTGGATGCGTCGGATTCGCCGCGGACGTGGCGCACCGTCGCCGCCGTGCCGACGAGCAGGCCGCCGACAAGCAGGAAAAGGAGCACAGTGATCGCGCCGACATGCTTCGCCATGGTTCGTGAATCGTCGGTTGGAAGAAAAGTCGCAGGCACATGTTCGTGAATGGGACCATGCGGATTCGGTGAGCCAGACTCTAGTTCCACACCCGCCGTGCGGGGAGGAAAAAGTCGTTGAACTTTGTATTCCAAGGCGTTATGGGGCGGCCAGGTGCTTTCGAACACATGCCAAACACCAGGGCGTCCCGGTTTCTTGCAGGTGCCTGATATCTTTAAAATGCCGCATCGCCGGGGGGCTCGCGAGTCGTGGCCTGCCCTCCGGCGCCGGTTCGGGCGAGTTGCTGCAGCGCGACCGGGACGGACCGGGGAACTCTCTTCAGTGCGGCGCGGGCGCTGCGTGTATCCAGCGAGACATCCCGCGGCCTCGGAGCGGGGAGATCGAGCTCCGCGGCCTGCGCGGCCCGGATGAATCCGGGGTCGAGTTTGAACGCGCGGGCGACGGCGAGCGCGAACTCGTGGCGCGAGAGCCGGTTCGGACCGGCGATGTGCAGCAGCGGCGCCGCCTCGTCGAAGAGCAGCTCGCTGACTGCGAGGGCCACATCTTCGGCGAGCACAGGCGTGCGGAATTCATCGGTGAACATCGTCGCGGTCTCGCCGCGGCGGGCGGCGCCGAGGAGCTGCTCGAGGGCCGAGCGATCGCCGGAGGGGCTGAAGCCGTACACCAGGCCGATGCGCAGGATGGTGGCGCTGGCGCGGGAAGCGAGGATCGCCGCTTCCGCATCGAGCTTGCTGTGCCCGTAGATGTTGACCGGGTCGGTGTCATCGTATTCGCGGTAGGGGGCGTGGCCGGGCTCGCCGCGGAAGACCTGGTCGGTGGAGAGAAACACCAGCCTCGCCCCCGCGATGCGGCACAAGAGGGCCAGCTCGCGCGTCGCGAGCGTGTTGATGCGTCGGGCCCGCTCCGGATCGCGCTGGCAGGCGCCCACATCCGCCATCGCGCCGGCGTGCACCACCACATCGGGATGCGAGCGCCGAAAGACCGTCTCGACCGAGTCGGGGTCGGCCAGGTCCAGAGCCGCCGGGCTGACCCGCAGCGCGCCGGCGGGGATCCGTGCGGCGTGTGCTCCGTAGGCTGCGTCCACCGCGTGCCCTTCCGCCATGAGGCGGCGCAGAATGTGCGAACCGACGAAGCCGCTGGCGCCTGTGAGGAGTATGCGGGCCATGCTGCGATGGTACCCCGTCCCCGGTGGGCGCTCCCCGCACTCCGACCCGGTCCATTTCCGAGGGGGCCGGGTCTACAATGTGTCGCGATTGAGAAAATTCATCGAGAACAACGCTGAATGAAGGAGATGATGCGATGGCCAAGGTTGCGATGGTTCTGTCTGGTTGCGGCGTGAACGACGGCTCCGAAATTCACGAGGCGGTGAGCATGCTGCTCCACCTCAGCCGCGCCGGCGCGATGTGCGAATTCTTCGCGCCGGACATCGATCAGACCGATGTGATCGACCACCGTCGCGGCAAGCCGGCGCCCGGTGAACAGCGCAACGTCCTCACCGAGTCCGCCCGCATTGCGCGGGGCAAGATCGCGCCTCTCAGTGAACTGAACGCGGACGCCTACGACGCCCTCTTCTTCCCCGGCGGCTTCGGAGCCGCCAAGAACCTGTGCGACTTTGCGAGCAAGGGCGCCGACTGCTCAGTGAACCCGGATGTCGAGAAGGCGGTCCGCGCCTTCCGCAAGGCGGAGAAGCCCATCGGCATGTGTTGCATCGCCCCGGTCATCGCGGCGAAGCTCTTCGGCAAGGCCGCGGGCGGCGACGGCTGCTCGCTCACCGTCGGAGGACGCACGGACGCCAGCGCCGCCGTCGAGAAGATGGGCGCCGCCCACGTCGAGAAGCCGGTCGGCGAGGCGGTGGTCGATGAGAAGAACCTGCTGGTCACCACCCCCGCCTACATGTGCGACGCCAAGGTCCACGAGGTGTACGACGGCATCGGCGCCATGGTCAGCAAGACGCTCGAACTCGCCCGGACCGGCGCCCCGGCGTGATCCGGGGATGGCGCAGTCTTTGCGCCCGATTTCTGCGCAGCAGGACCACACTGGCTCGCAGGCGCAGAGAGAAAACTCGAAATACAGGCGCTCAGTAGTGATTCTGTTGCCTCACCGGCGCTGCCGGCTCGCGGCCGGGGCGGCGCACTCAACCCTCTCCCCCTGGGAGAGGGCAGGGAGAGGGCTCTTTCTTCTACCTTCCTCTCCACGCTCGAACACCGGATGTTCACGATTCAACGGTTCGGGTGGAGCGCGAATGTCGGTGGATGATCGAGCGGCGGAGCAGATCTAGAAGAAGGAGCCCTCACCAGTCCGCTGCGCGGACAGCCTCTCCCAAGGGGAGAGGCGGGGGACCCTCGCCAGTGCCCTGGGGTGAATCCTCCCCCGGAAGTCCGTGGGTGTGGGGCTGTGGGCGGCGCCCGGATTGCTCTGCTGCACTTCAGCGGCGCGGCGGCGTCCCCGACCCCGTCGCTGCAAGCATGTTGTGCGCACCGGGGCCACCTGTTCAGGCGCCGGCGGCGAGAAGGTCCGAAATTGTCCAGGTTCTGGACGACTGGAGGCAAAGTCGTCCGCGTGGCGGGTCGATGGTCGTGTGTGACGGACCTGGCCGCAGCGCTTCAGCCCGGTCGGCGATTGAGCCGATCTGTAGTGTTCAGAGCGGGAGGCCAGACAGGAAGGAGCCTGTCCATGACCGACTCTTGCGCGGAATGGGAACGATCGACGCGGGAAGCACGACGCATCTTCCAGCGCACGCTGATGGGATGGGCGATGGACTCGCTTTCTCTCCGCCAGCGCGGCCTGGATCGACCCAGCGTTCGATCACCGGGTGTGTCACAACGTCCGGCAGCGCCAATGCGCAAAGCGGCATGAAGGGTCGATCCGCTCAGACGGCGTTCGCGTTCGATGGCTCTGCCGATCGAACCGGGAACCGGAGCAGGGAGGCTTCGTCATGAGTGGTATTTCTTCCGGTGTGGGCATCTTCAGCGGCATCGACACGCGATCGCTGATCAACCAGCTTCTTCAGATCGAGGCACGGCCGAAACAGCTCGCCCAGCGGCGGCTGGTGCAGTTGCAGGCGCAGCAGGCTGCATTTCTCGATATCAATTCTTCCCTGCTCAGTCTGCGCACGGCGTCAGCGAAGTTTAATTCACAGAACATCTTCCGGGCCGCCACTGCGACCAGCTCCAACAAGGACGCCGTCACCGCCACCGCCAGCAACCAGGCGTCGCCCGGCAGCTTCGGCATCTCGGTCAGCAGGCTCGTCTCGACACATTCGGCAATCTCCCGCGGGTTCACCGATCGCGACCTCAGCGGCGTCGGCGCCGAGGCGTTCACCTTTGAAGTCGGCGGTGGTCGTCTTGACTCTGAAACCGCGCTCGACACCCTCAACGGGGGTGAAGGGATCGACAGAGGCAAGATCCGCATCACCGACAGCTCGGGCGCTTCCGCTGAGATCGATCTTTCCAGCGCTGTGACCGTGCGCGATGTTCTCGACGCCATCAACGGCGCCGGAGGCGTCAATGTCACCGCTGAGGACGACGGCTACGGCGTCCGACTGCGCGATAACGCCGGCGGCGCCGGCGCATTTCGCGTCGAGGATGTGTTCGGTTCGTCCACCGCGACCAGCCTCGGCATCAAGCAGACCGTTGGCGCCGGCGACACCATCAGCAGCGGCCAGCTTCTCAGACTCAGCGAGAGCACGGCGCTCTCTCGCCTCAACGACGGCTCGGGCGTCTCATTCGGCCCCGGCGGCGCCGCGGCTACGGCCAGCTTCCGCCTCCGGCTTGAGAATGACTCAGACCCCTCCCAGACCACGACGTATGACATCGTCCTCGGCGAACTGGTCAACGCCGAAGGCGAAGTGACCCACGGCGCCGTTTCAACGATCGGTGATGTGCTGCAGCGCATCGAGATGCAGACGGAGGGGAATATCACCGCCTCCATCAGCGCCGACGGCACTCGACTTGTCCTCAGGGATGAGAGCGGCGAGCCCGATCGCGAGCTCAAGGTGATCGAGGGTCTTCGGCGCAGCGCCGCCCAGGATCTCGGCCTGCTCGCAGGAGATGTCTCCGGCGCTCCGGGCGCCCAGGAGCTCGAGGGTCGACGCGTCCTCGCGGGAATCAACACCCGACTGGCCGCGAATCTCAACGGCGGATCAGGAATCTCAGAAGGCGAATTCCGCATCACCCAGCGTGATGGCGCCAGTTTCAACGTGAATGTCGGCGCCGATGACTCCATCGCCGACATCATCCGGGCCATCAACGACGGCGGCGCCGGCGTCGTCACAGCGACCATCAACAGCGCCGGCAACGGCATCTCCATCACCGATACAAGCACCGGCGCCGATCTCATCATCGAAGATCTCACCGGAGAGGCCGCCGCGGATCTGATGATCGCCACCACCGGCGCCTCCGACGGCAAGGTCAACTCCGGCAACCTGCAGCCGCGCTCGATCAGCGGCGCCACGGCGCTTTCGCGGCTGAACGCCGGCGACGGCGTCGGCACGGGCGAATTCCGCATCATCGACTCGGCCGGCGGCATCGCCAACATCCCAGTCAACAGCAGCATGAAGACGGTGGACGATCTGATCGTCTTCATTAACTCGCGCTCTCAGATCGATGTGACGGCGAGAATCAACGACAATGGCGACGGCATCCTGCTGGAGGACAACTCCGGCGGATCGCAGGCCATGCGCGTCGAGGAGGTCAACGGAACCGTCGCCGCCCGGCTGAACATCAAGGGAGAGGCCTCGGGCACGGATCCGGGCGAGAACATCATCGACGGCTCCTTCGAGCGTGAAGTGAACTTTGAAGCGACGGACACGCTGCAGCAGGTGGTCGACAAGATCAACGCCGCAGGCGTCGGCGTGCGGGCCTCGATCGTGAACACCGGCTCTGGAGGCAGCCCCTTCCGCATCGTCTTCACATCGCAGTCCAGCGGCGCCATCGGCCGCTTCGTCGCCGACACCGGCGACCTGGATCTCGGCCTCAACACGCTCACGAAGGGGCAGAACGCCATCGCCTTCTTCGGCTCCGGCGACCCCGCCGATTCGGTGCTGCTCAGCAGCTCCACCAACTCGCTCGACAACGTCGTCGCCGGCGTCACCATCGATCTCAAGCAGACCACCACCGAGCCGGTCGAGATCAACGTCGCCCGCGACACGGGCACGATCGAATCGACGATCAACGAATTCATTGATTCATTCAACGGCGCGCTTGATCGGCTTGATCATCACGATCGCTTCAACGCCGAGACCGAAGAGCGCGGCACGTTGCTGGGCGATTCAACGCTCTCCAACATCCGCCGAAGCCTTCTCAACGCGATCCAGGGGCCGCCCAAGAACGTTGAGGGTCAGTTCACCCGGCTCTTCCAGGTCGGCGTCCGCATCGGCTCCGGGGCGCGGCTGGAGTTTGATCGCGATCGTTTCCGGGCGGCGTTCGAGGAGGATCCCGACGGTGTGCGCAATCTGATCGCCGCTCTGGATCTGGAGCCCAACCAGCCCACCGTCATCGAGTCCGACGAAAGCGGCAACCCGCTCATCACCACCCCCAACCCCGGCTCCACCGCGGTGCGGCAGGGCCTGGCCGAGGTGATCAAGGATCTCGCCGATCGCATGACCACATCCATCGACGGCGTCATCACGCAGCGCCGGAGCACGCTCGACACCCAGATCGAGCTGCAGGAGCGACGGATTGTGCGGTTCGACGGGCAGCTCGACGCCAAACGCCGGCGCCTCGAGTCCCAGTTCCTCGCCATGGAGCGGGCCCTGGCCTCGATGCAGAGCCAGCAACAGGCCCTCGGCTCGCTCTCCTCGTTCCTCGGATGATCGGGGGGAAGGAACGCGGAGTGAGACGGAGTTTTTGAGGAAGACGGAGTCGGATAAGGAGAGATTGGGGTCGTCGAAATACACCAGGGGACGAATTCTCACTGTGGATTCATGTTCGCATCAGCCACATCTGCTTCACTGCCCCAAATTCCTCACTCCGTCTCACTCAAAAACTCCGTCTCACTTCGAGTTCTCTGAGTTCTCCGAGTTCATCCCCTTTTCACGCAAGTCAACGGACCCGACGTCCGATCACAGGTGGACATGAGCGCCGACAAAGCCAACGCGTACCTGCGCACCAAGGTGATGACCGCCAGCCCGGCCGAGCTGCGGCTGCTCCTCATCGAGGGGGCGATCAAGTTCTCGCGCCAGGGTCGCGACGGCCTCGCCGAAAAGGACTACGAGGCCTGCTACAACGGCCTGAGCCAGGCCAAGAGCATTCTCCTCGAGCTCATGAGCAGCCTCCGCCCCGAAATCGATCCCGAACTGTGCTCGCAGCTCAGCTCGCTCTACACCTTCATGTACCGGCGCCTGCTCGACGCGATGATGGAGAAGAAGCCCGAGATCGTCGACGAGGTCGTCTCGCTGCTCGAATACGACCGCGAGACCTGGGTGCTGCTCATGCAGAAACTCGCCAGAGAGCAGGCGTCCACCCCCGGACGCCCGATCGAACCGACGTCCGCAAACGACGCCATCCCGGCGCCCGGCGCCCGGCCCGACGAGGCGCCCACGCGCATGCCCCTCAGCATCGAGGGCTGAGCCGCGCATCCAGCCCGACGCGGCGCCATTCAAAAACACGCCTCTCGAAGCGCCGGCGCGCTCATTTCCGGACGGTCTGTCTGCGCCGGTCCCGTCGTCATGACGAAGACCGCCAGTTGCACGGGCTCGTCAAGCGCCGGCATTGAGGCGCCGATTTCAAATTGCGATCAGCCTCCAGGCATTGGGGCATCCGGGTGGGTAGGGGGAATCACGCATGTCGACAGACAGTCCATCCAGTGCAGCGGCGGTTGACGAGGCGCAGGCAAGCCAGGCGCCCGCCGCTCCGGTAGCCGAGCAGCCGACGCGCTTCTTTCCCGCGGCGATCGACTCGCTCGACGACGCCGATCTCATGATGGACGTCTACCTGAAACACAAGGGCGACGGGCCGCCCACCCTCTACCGCGCCAAGGGCGTCGCCTTCGCCGAACAGGATCGGGAGCGCCTGATCAAGAAGGGCGTCCGCTTCGTCTACATTCCCGAGAGCCAGCATGGCGAGTTTCGCAAGGCCCTCACCAAGCGGCTCGACAACCTCTACGGCGATGACAGCATCAAGGAGCGCGAACGCGCCCGCATGATCCGGACCTCCTGCGGCCAGCTCATCGAGGATGTCCTCGCGTCGCCCGCCAGCGCCGCCGCCCTCTCCTGCATCGGAGGCCTGAGCGAGCAGTTCGCTCAGTGGATCGGTCAGGATCCGACTCGCTTCTCATCCCTGCTCGATATGTCCGAGCACGATTTCTACACCGCAACGCACATGCTCAATGTCAGCATCGGCTGCGGCCTGCTCGCCGCCGAGCTTCGCCCGAACGACAAGGATCTGATCACGCGCATCATCGAAGGCGGCATGCTCCACGACATCGGCAAACGCGGCATCCCGGAGGGCGTCCTCAACAAGGAGGGCAAGCTCGATCCGGATGAATGGGCCATGATCCAGAAGCATCCCCTCGAAGGCCACCGCGAACTCAAGACCATGCCCGCCGTCTCGCCCGTTGTGCTGGAGATGACGCGCGATCACCACGAGCGCCTCGACGGCAAGGGCTATCCCCGCGGCCTCAAGAACGAACAGATCGGATTCGCCGCGCGAATCTGCGCTGTCGTCGATGTCTTCGACGCCATCACCGCGGCGCGACCTTACCGGGGCCCCAACCCGCCCCAGGACGTCCTCAAGCTCATGGCCAGCGGCGCCGGGCTGCACTTCGATCCGGACATTCTCGCCGCGTGGACGCGCATCATCGAACGCTCGCTGGAGGTGGACCCATCACGGGCCCCGGCGCCGAATCCCGACAAGGAGTTTGGCTGCCTCGCCAGCGCCATCCAGACCGACAAGGCGCCCGAGGAAGATGTGCTCACCATCGTGCAGAACGTCGGCGCCAGAGACGAGGATGGCCGGCGCGAGCACCAGCGCTTCGCGGCGGCGCTGAACGTCGAGGCGGAGTTCATCCGTCAGGGCAAGGATTGCCCCGTCAAGCCCGGTGAGCCTTTCGATTGCCGCACGGTCGATGTCAGCCAGGGCGGTCTGCAGCTCAACACGCAGTGGCCGCTCTCGCAGGGCGATGTGCTGCGGCTGCGCATGAAGCAGAAGGGCGACCGCGTCATCGAACGCTTCGCCATGGTGGTTCGCGTGCGCGGCGGCTCCGGCGATTCATGGCTTTCCGGCCTCAAGTTCATTGAGAAGCCCGAAACGAAGCACAAAGCCGCCTGAGGACGCACCGAGTGCCGAGTTCTGAGTACCGAGTACGGATACCGTCGATCAGAACTCAGAACTCAGAACTCAGAACTCAGAACTCGACGCTCGGGGCCGGAAGCTGCGTTGCCCCTGCCGTCTGCCCCGGCGAACAACGTCCGGTAACCTCAGAAACGCAGCGCTTCTTTTTAGAACCACCTCGGACCCTGCCGATTAAGGGGACAGTCATGGACCCCGTCGGACCTCCCATCGCATCCTCCGTCGCAGGCACGCACGCCGCCGAGCGCAACGCGTCCAAGGAGGCCAAGCGATCCGACCAGAAGCCCGCCGCCCGCTTCCGGCGGCTCCACGAGCTGGATGAGGTCGCCATCTCCCCCATCGAAGGCTCCGAGGCGCTCCGCGATCCCAAGGGCAACGATCAGGAAGAGTCCCACGAGGATCGCCAGGAGCAGGGGCACTACACAGCCGCAGAGCCCCGCGACGACGATCACAAGCCCCACATCGATATCCAGGGCTGAACCGGTTCGGATACTTCGACTCATCGCCCTCATCGCTTCGCGGCTGTCGCGCGCCCACGATGAACATGAAGGCGCATGTGCCCGAGCCGATTGAAAGCGTTGTCACACGCGTCCACGCCACCTGGTGCGACATCGCCGCCAAACCGCTCAACCCGAAGCCCAACTGCTCAAGGATCCACTGCGGGATCACGTCGTAGGTCCAGATCTCGCGTCGAGCGCTCAACGGACCCGCCCCACGATCCGGCCGCCATCTCATCGAACGGACAACCCCACAACCCCCCCACCCCCCCAGCCCCCACACCCCCCCACCCCCCCCCCCGCCC
>RECQ01000068.1 GCA_007693965.1 Phycisphaeraceae bacterium
CGCGCATCACCTGGCCGGGCGGATCAAGGCGCCTGTGCACCTGGCGCCGACGCCCGGGGACGCATTGGACCTGCGCGATCTGCTCGGCAGGATGCGCGCCGAGGGCCTGGACCTGGGCGACGCCGAGGGGCGTCGGAAGTGTGGCGCGGTCGTGCTCAATGAAATCGCGGCGGCGCCGGTTGTGAGTCGTGACGACGGCGACGAAGACGAGCCGGAGGCGTTCCCGATTGAGGATGGTTTCCCGCCGGCCCTGGCGCCGCTCCGCGACTACTACGGCGCCGTCGCGCATGCAATGCAGATCCCGTTCGAGGCCGTGGCCATGCTCGGCGTGGCGATCGCCACAACGGGATCACTCCGCAAGATCGAAATTGATTGCGGCTTGTGGCGCGAGCCCGCGCCGCTCTGGGCGCTTGTGCTGATGCCGACCGGTGAGCGCAAGACTGCTCTGCTCAAGGAACTGACGGCCGCGATTGCGAAGTGGGAACGCGATGAGGCGGAACGGCTGGCCCCTGAGATCGCACGCTCGGCCACCGAGAAGAAGATCGCCGCCGCGGGACTCAAGAGACTGGAAGATCGCGCCGCCAAGAGCGGATTGCTCGCCCATCTTGCAGAGGCCGGCGACGCCGCGGCGGAACTCACGAAGATCAAGGAGGTGTCTCCGCCACGGCTGCGCGTCGTCGAGGCGACGCCCGAGGCCCTGGCGGTTTCGATGCAGCGCAACGGCGAACGTGCGATCGTGGTGTCAGCTGAAGGCGACGCGGTAGACGTGGTGCTCGGTCGATACTCCGATCGGGCGAATCTTGGCGTGTTCCTGAGTGGGCACGCCGGCGACGCATTGAACGCCCTCAGAATCGGGCGGGAGAGCGTGTGCATGGAGCGTCCCGCGCTGTCGCTGGCGCTGATCGTTCAGCCCGAGGCGATGGCTGATTGCTATGAATCGCGGGCCGCGCGTGGCCGTGGATTCCTGTCGCGTTTCCTCGCGTGCTCGCCGGCCTCGCAGATCGGATCGCGCGAGATCACGCCGAAGCCTGTCCCGGGTTGGCTGCGCGATCCCGCGTGGTCGGCGCCCATGCGGGTGATGCTCGATTGGGCGATGCCGGGTGAAGACGGCGAGCCGGTCGTCGCGAGCTTCGACGCTGATGGTCAACGCATGTTCGACGCCTTCCGCGCAGAGCTGGAGCCCCGGCTCTGTCCCCAAACCGGCGACCTGGGCGCCCGCGATCATGTCCGGGGATGGGCCTCGAAGCTCCCCGGCGCCGTGGCCCGCCTGGCCCTGGTGTTCGAGTGTTTCGCCGCCGCGGTGGAAGGTCGATCGACGCCGCCGGCGATCGTCAGATCCGAGACGGTGGCCGCGGCGATGGCGTGGGCGCCGTGGCTGATCGCACAGCGTGACAGAGCCGAGCGGGAAGCGGTCGCCGCCGGCGATCCGGACGCCGCGGACGCCGCAGGCGTCGGACTCTCTCCGGAGCTCCGAAAGCTCAAGGCGTGGATCACGAAGCGGGGCGGATCGGCCACGACCCGCGAGCTGTCCAAGTCGGGGCCGCGTCGCTTCCGGGGCGACCGGGGCGCTGCTCAAGCTGCTCTCGACGCCCTGTCCTCAGCCGGCGGTTTCCGGTGGGAGTACCCGTCGCAGGAGGGGGCGGGGATGCCCAAGGCCCCCCGCCTGATGGCCGTGGACTCGACGGCCCCGGCTATTCCAACTGAGCCGACGAATCCGCCAAGCGTGGACCCGACTATCCCCCGTGGGGAGCCGGAATCGGCGATAGGTGATTCCGGGTCCACGGGGTCCATTCTCAAATCACGCTCCGACCGCTGAGCCGGCCCGATGGCCCGCCCCAACGACGGACCCCGCCGGTTGACAGGCGCCACCAGAAGGGCGAGAGTATCCGGGAGCGTTGGCCGTCGCCAACAAGAAAGGAAGCCGACCATGCTGGAATCGGAAATCGTCGAGGGACTCCGGGACGCGGTGGCTCGGAGCGAGCACTCACCCGCGGAGATCGCCAGACGGGCGGGCTTTGATCGCTCCATCGTCACACGGCTGATTCATCGCGAGCGCGGAATCTCCATCGGGGTCGCGGAGCGGCTGGCGGACGCGCTGGGGTTGGAACTGGTTTTGAGGCGCAAGCGGAAGGGCTGAACGATGGCAAGCGTTGTGACCTACGGAAACGGGCTCCGGCGGATCGACTTCCTGACGGAGCCGAACGGGCCGCGTCGGTCGATCAGACTCGGACGGGTGACGAAGCGCAGCGCCGAGCGGATCATGGCGCACGTCGAAGCGCTCATCGCCGATCGGATGACCGGGGCGCCGCACAGTGACGAGACATCCCGGTGGCTCGCCGGCCTGGACGAGCGGATGCTGGCGCGTCTGCGGACGCTGGGGCTGGCGGAAGGGGTGGGCCTTGCACGGACGACGCTGGGGGCGTTCCTCGAGCGCGTGGAGACCGCCAGCGCGGTGAAGGAATCCACGGCTGTTTTCTACGGCCACACCCGCCGGAACCTGCGCGACTACTTCGGCGAGGATCGCGCCATGGCGACGATCGACGAGGCCGAGGCAGACTCATTCCGCGCCTGGCTGGTGGGGGATCAGGGGTTGGCGACGGCGACCGTTGCGCGGCGGATCGTCGCGTGTCGGACAATCTGGAGACAGGCGATCCGATGGCGCATGGCGCGATCCAACCCATTTGAGAGAGTCGCGACGGGCTCGCAGCAGAACGCCAAGCGCCAGCGCTTCATCTCCGTCGAGATAATCCATCGCGTGCTGGATGAATGCCCGGACGCTGAGTGGCGATTGCTGGTGGGGCTGGCGCGCTTCGGCGGGCTGAGGACGCCGAGCGAGCCGCTGGCGCTCCGGTGGGATGACGTGGACTTCCATCGGGGAACGATCCGCGTCCGTTCCTCCAAGACCGAGCAACACCGCGGGGGCGGTGTGAGGATCGTTCCGCTGTTCGCCGAACTGCGCCCCCTGCTCCTGGACGCATTCGAGCAGGCGCCGGAGGGGGCGGAATATGTGATCGGGCGATGTCGGGACTCGGCGGTGAACTTGCGGACGCAGCTCCGGAGGATCATCGGCCGCGCCGGGGTCGAGGATTGGCCCCGGTTGTGGCAAAATCTCAGGGCGAGCCGGGAGACGGAACTGCTGCGGAGCTACGACCTGGCGACGGTATGCCGGTGGATCGGGAACACGCCGGCGGTCGCCGCCCAGCATTATGCGATGAGCGCTGACCTGGGGGCGGACTTCCGCCGGGCGGTCGAGGGAGACGCCGGCGAGGCGCAGCAGAAAGCGCAGCAGACAGCGCCGGACAGGTCTGGACAGGTCGGGACAGATTCACCGGGTGAATCGCGCAAGCCCTTGCGGGATGCGGGTTTGGACACCGGCTGTCCATCCCTGTCCAGCCCTGACAAAACCCCAGAATGGGCCTGGGAGGATTCGAACCTCCGACCTCACCCTTATCAGGGGTGCGCTCTAACCAACTGAGCTACAAGCCCGTACACAAGTCCCGGCGTCGCCGGGACCGCCCCGGAGCAGATCCCGGGCCGGGAAGCCTAAACCCTTCGGGCGAACCCGTCAACGCCCGCGGCGCCGCCTTCAGCGTGTCCGGACCTCGGCCACGAGGCCCGGTGCGCCAGGAGATCGAAGCTCACAGCTCCACCCGCGGCGCCACACGCTCGGCGGCGCTCTCCAGCTCGAAGAAAGTCCCCGTCTGGAACCCGAAGAGCCGCGCCAGGATGTTCGTGGGGAAGGAGCGGCACATCTGGTTCATGGCCCGGATGTTGCCGTTGTAGAACCGTCTCGCCGCGGCGATGCGGTCCTCGGTCAGGGCGATCTCGCGCTGCAGGGCCAGAAAGTTCGTGTCACTCTTGAGCTGCGGATACGCCTCCGCCACCGCGAAAAGCTTCTTCAGCCCCATGAGCATCTTCGACTCATCCAGCGCCTGCGAATCGGCGTCGCCATGATTGGCCATCGCCTGGTTGCGGAGCTTCGTCACTTCTTCGAAGACACCCCGCTCATGCGATGCGTACCCCTTCACCGTCTCCACCAGATTCGGAATCAGCTCGTAGCGCCGCTTGAGCTCGACATCGATCCCCGACCAGCTCTCCTTGATGTGCTGGCGCAGGCGAATGAATCGGTTGTAGTTCAGGATCACCCACAGCCCGAGGACCAGCAGCGCCACCCCGACCACGATCAGCACGAAGAGAAACGGCTCCATCAGCGTTCAAACTCCATTCGGCGCTCCATCAGCTTCGGCCCGCGCTTGCCCGCTGCTCCAGTGACACCTTTAGATGCTCCGGCCACAAGGCGAAGAACTCCTTCAGCCACGCCAGATTCGCCTCAAACTCCTCCGGCTTCCAGCGCTTGCTCCCATCGCTCAGACAGCAGCGTCCCAGCTCGATGTCGATCGCCGCGGGCTTGCCCTGCATGAGAAACTCCATCATCCGCGGCGTGACCACGTCGAAGGCGAATTTTCGGTCCGGGCTGTTCACAAAGAACCGGCGGCTGAACTCCTCCGACTCGAAACTGATGGACCCCCTGCCGAAAACCCCCGCCAGTTTGTCGAACAGCCCCTCGCGTCTGATGAGCAGGTTGGGGACATCCACGTAGGGCATATGCACGATCAGGTAACTGAATCTGTACGTCGTCGTCGAGCTGTTCTTGCCGGAGTTCGTGGTCACCTTGTACGTAAAGTCGCCCATCTTGGCGGTGTAGCGGCGTCCAGCGATCTCGGTCTCTCCGGTCAGCGTGTTGTGTGCAGCCCGGCTGTGCCCACGCCGGAAGATCTCGAAATGGGAGTATTCATTATCGTGCGAGGTGTCTCTCGAAGGATCGAACCGCCACCCCAGCTTCTGCGCCAGGGCGAAGAGCGCCTCGCGGCGCTCCTTCTCCTGCTTGTAGTGCCACCAGACAGCGAGTATGACAGCCGCCACACCAATCACGATCAGTACGGGGATCACGAATTCAGGCATGGAGAAGATGCTAACGCGCCCGCCGCAGACTTGACGCCCCGGCCACTTCATCCCGTCGGCCACGCCGTCCCCTCGCCGCCGCCATGTCCCTCCTCAAGGCCAACATCGGCGCCTGCGGCCTGGAGAAGACGATCATCGCCGAGCCGCTGGCCGTCGGAGACGGCCTCGGCTTCGACCTGCTCGAATCCTCCGCCTCCCTCAACGCCGGCTTCCGCGAAAGCCACGACGAGGCCATCGGAGTCGAGGTCATCTCGCTGGACGGCTACATCAGCAGCCGCGGCGTCGAGAACGTGAAGACCGTGAAAATCGATGTCGAGTCCTACGAACGGACAGTCCTGGCCGGGATGCAGACCATCCTCGAAACCCACCGCCCGCTCGTCTTCCTGGAAGTGCTCACCGACGATGTCGCCGATGCGGTTCGCGAAGTCTGCGCCAGGTACGACGACGCCGCCTACGCGATGGACCCCGTCCGCCTGACCCGCTCGGCGTTCGAATCCTCCATGAACGATCGGAACATGGCCCTGTGCCCGAGCGAGCGGGAAGACTCGCTGCGATCGCTGGCGGCGGGAGCGGGGCTGGGAGTGGAGTGAGGAGTGGGGCCGCCTCATGCCTCAGAGGAGTAGAATGTTCTCTATGCCTCATCGCACGATGCACCTGCCCATGGAGAAGATAGAAGAGTTCTGCCGCAGGAACCGGATCCGGCGACTGTCGCTCTTCGGTTCGGCGCTGCGCGACGACTTCGGGCCTGACAGTGATGTCGATGTGCTGGTCGAGTTCGAGCCGGGCGCAACGCCCGGATTCGGCTTCTTCGGGCTGCAGGATGAGTTGTCAGAACTCTTGGGACGAACCGTCGACCTGAACACGCCCGGTTTTCTCAGCAAGTATTTCCGCGACGAGGTTATGCGCGAAGCAAAGGTGCTGTATGACGCGGCGTGATGACACCGTGGCCCTCCGGCACATGCTGGACCACGCTGTAGAAGCAGTGGAGATGATTAAGGGCCGCAGCCAATCCGATCTGGATTCAGATCGCCAGCTGAATCTCTCGCTCACACGATTGATCGAGATCATTGGTGAAGCCGCGCGTCGAGTAGACCCTGAGAAACGAAGCGCGAATCCGCAGATTCCCTGGAAAGAAATTGTTGGAACTCGGGATCGCCTCGTCCACGGCTACGACCAGGTGGACTTTGATGTCCTGTGGAAAATTGTGAGCGATGAGCTTCCACAGCTGATCCGGAATGTGCGGAGAATGCTGGGCGATCCTGATGACTCATCGAATGCCTGACACCACCGGCTGAGCCCCGCGCCCCCTACCCGATCCCCAGCTCCCTCTCAAAGAACCCCAGCCCCATCGCCTCCTTCGCCAAGCGCAGCGTCTCCTCCGCCACCGTGTTCGCACGCTTCGTGCCCTCGCGGATCACATCGATGATCACGTCGTCCCCGCCCGGCCCCTCGAACTGCTTCCGCTTCTCGCGCATCGGCGCCAGCAATTCGTTGATCGCCCGCCCCACCTCCTGCTTCACCTCGCCGTCGCCGATGTTGTCGCCCGCCGCATAGCGGCGCTTCAGCTCCGCCGCCATTTCGTCATCGCGAATGAACGCCTCAACATACTGGAACAGCGCGTTCCCCGTGTCCCCCGGCTCCGTCGGCGACTGCCGCCCCGTAAAAATCTTGTTCACCTTCTTCTGCACCGTCTTCTCATCGTCCGACAGCATGATCGTGTTGTTCAGCGACTTGCTCATCTTGTTCTTGCCGTCGGTCCCGATCAGCCGCGCGATGCGCCCCACCATCCCCTCCGGAATCGGGAAGACGCCGCCCGCCTTCACAGCGTCCGCATCCTCGGCGTGCGGGTCCACGCCGCAGTAGAGCTGGTTGAACCGCCGCGCGATCTCGCGCGTCATCTCGATGTGCGGGATCTGGTCCTCACCCACCGGCACATACGCCGGCCGGAACGCCAGAATGTCCGCGATCTGCCCCACCGCGTACATCAGGAACCCGAAGCTGTACTGATCACCCAGCCCCTTCACATCGATCTCGGTCTTGATCGTCGGGTTCCGCATCAGCCGCCCGTACCCCAGCAGCATCGCGAAGTACCACGTCATCTCCGCGATCGCGGGCGTCTCCGTCTGCAGCACCACGCACGACCGCTCCGGGTCGATCCCCGCCGCCAGCCAGTCCTTCACGATCTCGATCGTGTCCCGCCGGATCTCCTGCGGCTGCTCGGCCCGCGTCGTGAACGCGTGCATGTTCGCCAGCAGGAAATAGCACTCATACTCCTCCTGCAGCCGCACGCGGTTCTCCAGGCTCCCCACCCAGTGCCCCAGGTGCAGCCGCCCCGTGGGCGTATCGCCTGTCAGGACGCGGGGACGCTCGGCACGCTTCTCTCCGGTGTTCTTGCTCATCGCGGCGACACGGTACCGACTTTCCCAACCGGTGGCGCAGCTCCCGATGGTGCAACTCCAGGTGGCACAGCTCTCCAGAGCTGTGTCGCGCGATCATGGTGCGCCCCCGTTAAGCGCCGAGGTGAGAAAAAGCGAGCCGGGGCGTCCCGCCCCGAGTCAGACAACTCCAGTCGCACAGACTCCAGACGCTCAGATAGAAATCTGAATCCGCACTCGAACCCTTGGCTTCTGAAGAGACGCCGAGGCTGAGTCATCGAAGCCTCAGGTCGTTGTATCGACGTCTGCGAAATGGGGCGCCCATGTCGGATTCAGTGAGACGCATGCACACGCAGACAATCGGGGCGGGACGCACCGGCTCGCTGATTGACACAATCGCCCGCTCACCCCTCAAACCACGCTCGCCACCGCCAGGTTCAGCGCGTTGAACGCAGCGTGCATCACCACCGGCGCCCCGATCCGCCCCGTCTTCTCAAAAACCATCCCCATCCCCACCGACAGCGCAAACAGCCCCGGCAGCGCATGCACATCCGCAGCGCCGAGATGCGCCAGCGTGAACAACACGCTCGTGATCAGAATCGCAGGCCACGCCGACCGCGTCAGCCGCAACACCGCCGACTGCAAAAACCCCCGATACAACACCTCCTCCAGCAGCGGCGAAGCAACCACCACAACGAAAGCCATCGCCCACCACCACACCTCCCCCGGCCGCTCCGAGAGCTGCCGCAGTGTTTCGTGGGCCAGCTCCGTCGGCGGCTCCGTTCCCCGCCACCGCGCGTGGGCGCCGGCGATCCACCCGCTCACCACGTTCAGCGTCCAGATGATGGGGATCGCCACCAGCAACGCCCCCACCCCGATCACAAGATCAGCAGGCGCCATCCGGAATCCACCCCGCTTCACACCCCGGGCCAGCAGCGGCGCCAGGCATGCGACTCCCAGCCCGACGACCGCCGACATGAGCCCCATGATCGTCGCATCCCGCAGGGCGTCATCTCCCACGAAGCCGACGGCGATCCGCCGCCCGATCATGCCGCCGACGCTGGCGCCCGCCAGCATGCCGAGGGCCATCAGCCCCCACGCCAGCGCCGACACACCCCCCACGTGCCGCCGCGCAGGCGAGAAGGCGTCCTTCCGGAACATCCCCCGCCCCCGCAGCGCCGTCACCGCCCCCAGGGCCGCGATCGCCATGAAGACCATTAGGATCCGCGCCGCCATCGCGTCCGAACCCGCCCCGTCCGCGGCGTCCGTCGGCGCCGGTTCGCCCGACGCCCCGGGCGCTGCTAGAACACCCCCCACCGCCGCTTCGGACCACACCGCCACTGCCGCCGCGGCCACCAGGAGAAGGACCACCGCCCGCATGCCAGAGGACCCCGCCCAGCCCGGCGCATTCCGCAACAAGCTCGACGAAATCGTGGCCCACAAGCGCGAGGAAGTCGCCGAACGAAAGCGGCAGACCAGCCTCGAAGAGCTCCAGGAGCGCATCAGCGAACTGGGACGCCCCCGAAACTTCTTCGGCGCCGTCACCTTCCTCGACAAGAAGCCGAGGCCCGACGAGATGGCCATCATCGCCGAGATCAAGCGGCGCAGCCCCTCCGCCGGCCTCATCCGGCCCGAGTATGACGGTGATGGTTTTGACCCGGTCGCCATCGCTCAACAGTATCACCACGCCGGCGCCGCCGCGATCTCGTGCCTCACCGACGAGACCTACTTCGGCGGCAGCCTCGATTCCATCCACGCCATCCGCGACGCGGTTCCCCTGCCCGTTCTGCGCAAGGATTTCATCATCGACACGTGGCAGGTGTGGGAGTCCCGCGCCGCCGGCGCCGACGCCATCCTCCTCATCGCCGAGTGCCTCACCGAAGGCGAGCTGATCGACCTGATGATCCTGGCCCGCCAGCTCCAGCTCACCACGCTGGTCGAAACCCATGACATGGAGAACCTGCTGCGCGTGCGCCCGCACGTCGGCTTCCCCGCGCGCAGCTACATGCTGCTTGGCATCAACAACCGCGACCTCGACACCATGACCGTCGACCTCAACCACACACTCCGCCTCGTCGACATGGTCGAAGACCGCTCAACGCTCGTCAGCGAGTCCGGCATCAACACGCCGGAGGATCTCGCCCGCCTGCGCAAGGCCGGCGTGCGCATCGCGCTCGTGGGCGAGTCATTGATGCGCGAGGAGAACCCCGGCGACGCCCTGACAAAGCTGCTCAAAAAACCACCAGTTTAAAGAATTTGCACGTTTTCGCATCTGGAGCCGGCTGCGTGGGGCTCCTATTCTTTGCAGAGCGAACACACCAGCGACCCGCCGCCGCACAGGCAGATTCGTAGCGCAACAATCACCCTTCAGACACGAGAGAGATCCTCATGAGCAGAATCACCTCCACCTTCGCCGCCCTCGCAGTCCTCGCCGTCAGCGCCTTCATGCTTTCCGCATGCTCGTCCGGCGCCACCGCCAGGGGCACGTCCTACTCGTACGAGTTCGCCACGCTCAAGGCCCACCTGCCCCACCACCTGGACGATGTCTACCGCGCCACCGAGCGCACCATGAACAACCTTGAACTCGAAATCGAATCCTCGAGCAAGGACGCCTTCGAGGCCCGCATCATCGCCCGCGGCGTCCGCAACCTGCGCCACGCCATCGATCTGCGCCGCGAGGGAGACACCGTCACCAGCGTCTCCATCTCCGTCGGCGCACTCGGCGATGAAACCCGCAGCCGCGAGATCATGTCCATGATCGAAGAACGACTCACCCCGCAGGACTGACACACCAGACCCCTCAGCACGCCCGGCCCGGCGGCGGCGTCAGTCGGACACGACACAACATCCCCCTCCGTCTCACTCCGTGTTCTTCACCCGCTTCCCCCGCGCTACACGCGATCAACTCGCGCACGGCACGTCCTCACCGTTCCGCTTCCGCCCGACGCCGCAACTGCTCCCGCTGCAGCAGCGTGACGTACTTGCAGATGCGATCCACCACGAAGCGCTTGTGCCCCGGGTTGTGGCTGAACTCGAAGGCGAAGCCCGCATACACGCGCTGCTCGCTGTCGATGTGCGTGTGGGCCAGCCGCGCCGCCACGCCCAGCGGCGCCGGGATCTGCGGCCGCAGATCGACCGCCAGCCAGTAGAGCTTGCGCGCTTCCAGCCCCTTGGCGTTGCTTGGATCGACGACCAGGCCGAGTCCGCCGCCGCCGATGTTCACCAGCCTCGCCATGAACCCCGGCCCCACCTCCGGCGCCAGCATCCCCTCGGCATGGCCGTTGTTGATGCGCCCGACCACCTGCTCATCTTCCAGCATGGTGATGCGCGTCTGGTTGCTCGCCTCCGCAGCTCCGAGCGAGTTCTGGTCCAGCACCGACCAGCACTCGACCTTCGGCAGCACCAGCCCCACCGTCGAAATGCGATAGAACGACCGACGCTGACACCGCTCGACATGCGTCGGCATCTGCAGCCGCAGCACCACGATGTCCTTCTCAGCGTTCAGCCGCGCCCGGGCCCTGCCCAGGTTTCGTGTCTCGAACATCCACCGGTTCTGGCCGATCGCCAGCACCCCGATCAGATCAATCCCCTCCTCCAGCGCAATCGTCTGCCCCAGTGTGGAGGGCTGCTCGACGTGGATTTCAGTCTCGCTGAGACCGATGATCCGCACCCGCCAGATCAGGTTCTGGCCGATCGAATCGTCCTCGGAGCCCTCGGGCTTGCCATCCGCGAAGTAACGCGGCAGCGTGATCTCAAGAGCGCCGTTGCGCTCCTTGATCTGCTCAAGGCTGCGACGCCAATGCTCAGTTCTTGAACGACTCGCTGGCACGGGATTCCTCGTTGCTCTCCTCCAACCGTACGCCGGGAAAACATCGACCCGCGCCACCCCGCGCTTGACCCAGCTGCGCCCGCTTTTCCCAATCCGCGCCCCATCAAGACATTCTCGGACCCGGAAGCCTGATCGCGTCACCCTGAAACAGTCGCCCGACACCCCCTGTTTCAATGATGCGCCCGATACGACCCGTCCCGAACCGCCTCTGCGTATGAGGTCGGATCGAACGCAGAGATCGTCGAGAGGCGCAGCAAAAGTTGTAGGGACCGGAGTCCTTCCCATTCAATCCTTCTCAAAAAGCAGCAGCGCCCCAGTCGCATCCGGCCGCGGCCCGCGCCAGCCGCTCGCCTCCGCCAGCAGCGCCAGCTCCCCGCGCGACCAGAGCCGCAGCAGCTCATCATCCGCACCGATCGACCAGTTCGAGGGATCCACGCGATCTCCCGATCGCAGCGCCATCGTGTTGTCGCCCCTGCTCCAGATGAACTGCCAGGCGCCATCCTCGCTGATCCCCGTCTGCCACGAGCCATCCGCCACATCCGCCCACAGCGCATCACAGAAATTATCAATCGCCAGCCACGAGCCATCGGCCATCGACTCGCGCAGCCGCCGCATCAATGTCGCCGCCCGCGCCACATCATGAAACTGCATGAACGTGTGCCCCAGGCACCATCCGAAGTGGGCCGGCGCCCCCTCGAGTGTGAAGACGGTCGCGGCGTCCAGCAGTTCACCCTGCCTTGTCACCACGCCCTCAACGCCCCCGCAAGCCCGCAGGGCCGCGGGGTCGCGATCAATCGCCAGCACGCGCACCCCCGCCGCCGCCGCGGGCTTCGCGATCCGTCCATCGCCGCAGCCCAGATCCAGCGCCATTCGTCGATGCGCCGGCGCCGCCGTCACCAGCTCCAGCACCGCGCCGAGCTGCCGCTGGTGCTCCACCTCGTCAAAGGGACGCCACCCATCATCAGGCCGCTCTTCCATTCGCGCCAGCCTACACAGCGCGCCCCACCCGCGCCCCCGCCGGGCCCCCGCCGGGCCCGATCCTTTCTGCGCTCCAGTCCCTCATCCATCCGATGATCTTCCATGGAGCCCGCAATGCCCGACCCACAACCACCCTCCCAGGCCGCCGCGCAGAGCCCGGCCGGCGTCGTCATCGAGTCCGGCCGCTGCATCGCGCTGTTCGCGTACGACATCGGCCTGGCCGTCGATCTCGACGAGGCCGAGCGCCGTCTCGCCGCCCTCATCCAGCGCGAGCGCATCCGCCATCGCCGCCGCACGCCCCGGCACATCACCCACCAGCCCGCCCCGCTGCGCATCACGCGGCCGTGCGAACCCCTCCAACTCGCCGGCCACACCCTCTCCCCCTCCATGGACCTCGTGGTCTACGACTTCGGCGCCGTCTCCGTCTCCTACAGCATCCCGCTCGAAGGCGACGCCGCCCGCCTCCTCACCCTCTCCGAAGCCCTCCACGAGAACGAACAGCTACTGGCCCACTCCCGCGCCGCCGTCGAAGAGCTTCTCGAAAATCTCCGCCCCGCCATCTCCCGCCCCGGACTCTCCGAGCTCGTCGAGGACTACACCATCTACTTCCTCGACCGCCTCGGCGCCGGCGTCTCTCCCGCGGCGTTCATCGACAACCACGCGCCCCTCATCGCCGGCGTGCTCTGCTCCGAGCTGGCGACGCTCTCCGAGCAGGAAATTCGCGAATCCATCTCCTGCCGCGCCTCCTACACGCCCGACGACATCGTCGTCATCGACTGGAACGCCGCCCTCGTCATCGACCCCGACGGCGAGGACGTCCGCGCCGTCCTCGAACACGCCAACGTCGAGCTGCTCGAAATGCGCTGGATCGACGAACAGCTCGACAAGGCCCTCGACGAGTCCTACATCCGCCTCTCCCGCCGCATCGAGAGCCCCAGCGTCTTCCGCAGCGCCGGCGACAGCGACATGCGCCGCATCGCCCTCCTCCAGACCGACAGCGCCATCCTCTTCGAAGGCGTCAACAACGCGCTGAAGCTCGTCGGCGACCAGTACCTCGCCCGCGTCTACCGCCTCGCCGCACAGCGACTCCACCTCCCCGACTGGGACACCAGCATCCTCCGCAAACTCGAAGTCCTCGAAAGCCTTTTCGGAAAACTCAACGACTTCCAGACCTCGCGCAGACTCGAAATCCTCGAGTGGATCATCATCATCCTCATCGCCGTGTCGATTGTGCTGCCGTTCATCCCGGGCGTGTCGTACTGACGCAGCGCATGCGGATGAAGATTGAACGCAGAGAACGCGGAGTGACACGGAGGAAGACGGAGGAAAACAGAGGGGAAGTTGTGAGTTCCAGAGCTGGCGCCAATGTGGATTTCAAAGCTGCGGACTCACACACGAACCGCGAACGACAGGCGCCTGGGAACTCTCTCGTCGAGACGTACATCCCCAAACAATCACCCACACAAAGAGACGCCGAGGCTGAGTCCCCGAAGCCTCGGACCAAGAGCGCACAACCCCACCAGAAATCAGATTCCCTCACCCCCTCACCCGCTCACCCTCTCACCCCCTCCCCCGCTCATTTCCCCTTGACCCCGCCCCCTCCATTTCCTAAGCTCCACTTGCAATGACGTCCCAGTTCCGCCATCACCATCATCATCATGGCCATGCCCACCACGGGCCATGGTCGGTTGATGGCTGCATGGCCGGCTGAGGAAGCGTCCTCCCCCCCAGCAACCTGAAACTGATTGACCATCGGCCCGTCCGGAGACCCCGGGCGAGCGTCGTCACGCGCGTACTTCCGGCGTCTTCGGACCTCCGAGAGGGCCATCGCCCCCTCCACCAGGCATCCGAACCACCCCCGACACGAAGGACGACGCATGAACGACGCATCACCATCCACCGCCGCCGCCCCGCCCCCGCCGACGCCGGCCTCCGCCCCCGCCACCGCCGCGCCCCCCATCTCCCTCGCCATCCCCAAGGGGCGCCAGTCGTCCCAGGTCGAACGCCTCCTCGCCGACGCCGGCTGGGCGGTCCGAGGCGACGAGCGCGACTACCGCCCCACCTGCGCCGCCCCCGGCGTCATCATCAAGCGCCTGAAATCACAGAACATCCCCCAGCTCCTCGAAGCCGGACGCCACGACATCGGCTTCGCCGGCGCCGACTGGGTGCGCGAAACCGGCGCCGATGTCGACGAGATCCTCGACCTCGAAACCGATCCCGTCCGCATCGTCGCCGCCGCGCCGCGCAACATCGCCGAGTCGCTCGACACCCCCCGCGAACTCGTAATCGCCACCGAATACGTCCGCCTCGCCGAGCAGTGGGCCGCCGCGCGCAAACTCGATGCCCGCATCATCCGCACCCACGGCGCGACAGAAGTCTTCCCCCCCGAAGACGCCGACCTCATCATCGACAACACCGCCTCCGGCAGCACGCTCCGCGCCAACGGCCTCGTCATCATCGACGAGCTGATGCGCTCCTCCACGCGCCTCTTCGCCCGCCCCGGCCTGCGCGAAAACCCAGAATTCATGCGCCTCGTTGACGACCTCGTCGTTCTCCTCCGCGCCTCCCTCGCCGCCCGCGGCCGGGTCATGCTCGAACTCAACGTCTCCGACGACCTTCTCGACGCCGTCATCGACCGCCTCCCCAGCATGCGCGCCCCCACCGTCTCGCAGCTCTGGGGCGCCGCCGCCCACGCCGTCAAATCCGCCGTCCCCCGCGACGACCTCCCCGCCCTCATCCCCGACCTGCGCCGCATCGGCGCCACCGACATCGTCGTCTACCAGCTCGAGAGGATCTGCCCGTGACCACCGCGCGCCCACCCATCCGACTCGACCGCAACGAATCTCCCATCCCGTGGGAGCGCCTCGAATACCTGCGCCTCGACCCCGAAACCATCCGCCGCTACCCCGACGATGCGCCCCTCGCCCGCGCCTTCGCCGAAGACCTCAACCTCCACCCCGACTTCATCCTCCCCACCAACGGAGGCGACGAGGCCATCGCCCTCGCACTCGAACACCTCGTCCCCGACGGCGGCCGCATCGCCATCCCCGTCCCCACCTTCAGCACCTTCGAAGTTGTCTGCGATCGCCTCCCCCGCACGCTCCTGCGCATCCCCTGCGCACAGGACGGCGCCTTCCCCGAAAAACACCTGCTCGATCTCTGCGCCCAAGAACAGCCCGAAGCCGTCGTCCTCATCGACCCCAACAATCCCACCGGAACCCCCGTCCCGAGCGGCCTCCCGCGCCTCATCCGCGCCGCCGCGCCGAAGACGCTCATCATCCTCGACCGCGCCTACGCCGACTTCGCCCGCCTCGACAACGACGCCGAACTTCTCGCCGCGGACGATCGCCTGGTGATCATCCGCTCCCTCAGCAAGTCGCCCGGCGTCGCCGGTCTGCGCATCGGCGCCCTCATCGGCGATTCCGAAACCATCGCCCCCGCCTGGGAGTCGCGCCTCATCTTCTCCGTCAACAGCGCCGCCGTCGCCCTCGGCGTCGAAGCCCTGCGCGACACCGAAGCCCGGCGCCGCTGCGTTGACGCCGCCGATGCCGCCCGCCCGATTCTCCTCGACGCCCTGCGCAATCTCGGCGTCCCCGCCCTCGCCGGCCCCACCAACTTCGTCCTCGCCCGCTTCGGCGTCGCCGCCGCCGACATCGTGCGCAACTGCGCCCAGCAGGGCCTCCTCCTGCGCGATCTCTCCGCCTGCCCCGTCTTCCCCGGCGCCGTGCGCATCACACTCGCCGAGCCCGACACACTCCGCGCCGCCCTCGACATCCTTCAGCCCGTCGCCGCCCGCGCCCTGAACCGTTCGACCGCCACCGAAAAGAGCCCTGCACAATGAAAGCCGACATCAACCGCGCGACACGCGAGACCAGCATCGAGCTCTCGCTCACCACCACCAGCCCCGACCGCGCCATCGACATCCCGGCCCGCTTCCTCGGCCACATGCTCGACGCCTTCGCCACCCATGGCCGCTTCGGCCTCACCCTCCGCGCTGCCGGCGACACCGATGTCGACCAGCACCACCTCGTCGAGGACCTCGGCATCGCCCTCGGCAAGGCCGTGCGCACGCTCGTCGCCGACGGCGCCGGCATCCAGCGCGCCGGCTTCTGGCGCATGCCCATGGACGAATCACTCGCCGACGCCGCCATCGACCTCTGCGGCCGCTCAACCCTCGAACTCAACCTCCCCCTCAAAGACCGCTTCGTCGGCGACCTCGACTCCGAAGCCCTGCGCGAATTCTTCCTCGGCTTCACACGCGAAGCCGCCTGCGCCCTCCACCTCGACCTCATCCGCTCGCGCAACGACCACCACGCCGTCGAAGCGATCTTCAAAGCCTTTGGCCGCGCCCTGCGCATGGCCCTCGAACCCGTCGACACCCCCGGCCCCATCAGCTCGAAGGGAAGCCTGTGATGGAAGTCCTCATCCTCCCCTTCGGCAACACCGGCAGCCTCCGCCGCGCCTTCGAGCGCCTCGGCGCAACGGTGCGAACCACGCTCGACCCCGAAGCCACACGCTCCTGCCCACACCTTGTCGTCCCCGGCGTCGGCCACTTCGGCGCCTACATGCGTCGCCTGCGCGAGAACAACCTCGAGGCCGCCATCCTCGACCGCATCGCGCAGAACAAACCCACACTCGCCATCTGCGCCGGCATGCAGGCCCTCACCGAAGGCAGCGACGAAGCCCCCGACGTCCCCGGCCTCGGCGTCCTCCCCGTCCGCTGCGAGCGCATCACCCCCCAGGGCCGCGCCGCCTTCGGCTGGACACGCGTCACCGGCGCCGACATCAACGACTACGCCTACTTCGTCCACGCATACGCAGCGATGCTCGATCAGGAATTTGAACGCGGAGGGTCACAGAGAAACACAGAGAGAGAGCAAGAGATGAAAGCCGCGCTTCAATCGCGCGCGATGTCATCTGAATCAACCACCACAACACTCGCTCCAGAAATCTCCGAATCCAAACCCCTCCGCGCCGCTCTGCGCCCCTCTGCGTTCATCCAATCCCAACACACCACCTGCACCGCATCCCACGACGGCGCCACAACCTTCCTCGCCGCCTGGCGAAACGGCCCCATCCTCGCCACCCAGTTCCACCCCGAAAAAAGCGCCAACTTCGGCGCCGCCCTCCTCAAAGCCTGGCTCACACAAACAACAACCACTCGGTACTCGGAACTCAAAACTCGGAACTCACGCCTCACCTCCCGCATCATCGCCTGCCTCGATGTCAACGCCGGCGCCCTCGTCAAGGGCGAGCAGTTCGTCGATCTCGTCTCCCACGGCGATCCCGCCGAGGCCGCCGAGCGCTACCAGCGCCAGGGCGCCGACGAGATCGTCATCCTCGACATCGGAGCCACCCACGAAAATCGCGCTGTCATGCTCGACACCATCACCGCCGTCGCCGACCGCCTCGCCATCCCCCTCACCGCCGGCGGCGGCGTGCGCACCCTCGAAGACGCCGACGCCCTCTTCGACGCCGGCGCCGACCGAATCACCCTCAACTCCGCCGCCGTCGCCGATCCCGGACTCATCACTCGCATCGCCGATCGCTACGGCTCACAAGCCGTCGTCTGCGCCATCGATGCAAAGCGCCACGGTGAAACGCACATCGTCTACACCCGCGGCGGGCGCCGCCCCACCGGCCTCGACGCCCCCGCCTGGGCCCGCGCCGCAGTCGCCCACGGCGCCGGCGAAATCATGCTCACCAGCATGGATCGCGATGGCTCGCGGCAGGGCTACGACGAAAAACTCATCCGCTCAGTCAGCGAAGCCGTCGTCGCCCCGGTCATCGCCTCCGGCGGCTACGGCCGCGATGAACACGCCGTCCGGGCCATCAACGCCGGCGCCGACGCCGTCCTCCTCGCCGGCTGCCTCCACCGCGCCGAGACGACCATCGCCGATGTCAAAGCCGCGCTCGCGAGCGCCGGAATCGAGGTGCGCCCATGCTGATCCCCAGTCTCGACATCCAGAACGGCAAGGTCGTGCAGCTCGTCGGCGGCGAGGATGAAAAATTCACCAGCGACGATGTCTTCGGCTGGGCGGAGAAGCTCTCCGTCTACGGCGAGCTCGCCGTCGTCGACCTCGACGCCGCCAAAGGAACCGGCGACAACTTCGAGCTGGTGCGCGCCCTCTGCCGCCGCTTCACCTGCCGTGTCGGCGGCGGCGTGCGCGATGAAGCCCGCGCCCGCGCCCTCCTCAAAGCCGGCGCCCGCCGCCTCATGGTCGGCACCGCCGCAGAGCCCGAACTGCTCCAGAAGCTCCCGCGCGATGTCTGGATCGCCTGCCTCGATCACCGCGACGGCGTTGTCACCGACCGCGGCTGGCGTCACGACACCGGCGAACGCGCCATCGACCGCGCCCGGCGCCTCGTCCCCTATGTCGGCGGCTTCCTCGTGACGAATGTCAACGTCGAAGGCTCGATGCGCGGCCCCGACGCCGATGTCGCCGCAACCATCGCCGAAGAATTCAAACTCCCCACCACCGCCGCCGGCGGCGTCCGCAATGTCGAAGACATCGCCGCCCTCCACAACCGCACCCTCGACGCCCAGGTCGGCATGGCCGTCTACACCGGCGCCCTCGACTCCGCCGAAGCCTTCGTCGCCTGCCTCGACTTCACCCGCGGCGCCGACACACTCATCCCAACCTTCGTCACCGATGAACGAGGCCGCACGCTCATGCTCGCCTGGTCCAGCGAAGAAAGCCTGAAGACCGCCCTCCGCGAGCGCATCGGCGCCTACCACAGCCGCTCGCGCAACCAGCTCTGGCGCAAAGGCGCAACAAGCGGCCACACCCAGCGCCTCATCCGCGCCCAAGTCGACTGCGACGCCGACGCCCTCCGCTTCACCGTCGAGCAAACCGGCCCCGCCTGCCACACCGGCGCCGCCACCTGCTTCGGAGACGGCCGGTTCGATCTCGCCGCGCTGGAGTCGCACATCGAAGACCGCATCACGCGCGAGGGCTACACATCGAAACTCGCCGGCGACCAGCGCCTGCTCTCGCGCAAGGTGATGGAGGAGGCCTTCGAGCTCGTCGACGCCGCCGGCGCCAGTGAGCGCGAATCCATCATCCACGAAGCCGCCGATCTCTTCTTCCACGCCCTCGTCATGCTGAAAACGAACGACATCTCCATCCGTGACATCGAAGCCGAACTCGCCGGAAGGAGGCGCCCGTGACATCGCCGCGGAACACAGTGCACATCGCCGAACTGTCGATCGAAGACGCCGTCGCCCGCCGAGCCCGCGTATCGACGGACCCGATTGTGTATGAGCGTGTGCGCATGATTATCGAGCGCGTGCGGCGAGAGGGCCCGGAGGGCCTGCGCGCCATCGCCGCTTCGCTCGGCGATCCCGAGCCCGAGCTTCTCGACCGGGCCGCCATGCAGCGCATCGCCTCCGAAGCGCCGCCCGAAGTCATCGCTCTTTTCGAGCGCACCGCCCATCGCGTCCGCGCCGTCGCCGAACTCCAGACCCCCGCGCAGCGCACGACTTCCATCACCCAGTCCGGCGCCCGCACCACCCTCCGCACCCTCCCCGTCGAACGCGCCGCCTGCTACGCC
The DNA here is from genome assembly GCA_007693965.1 of Phycisphaeraceae bacterium. Lineage (GTDB taxonomy): Bacteria > Planctomycetota > Phycisphaerae > Phycisphaerales > UBA1924 > RECQ01. The sequence continues at coordinate 19,699 of RECQ01000068.1, forward strand.
CCCGCCGGGCGTTTCCCGCTTGTCAGCTCCGTCATCATGACGGTCGTCCCCGCCAAGGTCGCCGGCGTGGAGCGCACAATCGTCGTCTCGCCATCACGCTCACCACTCATGATCGCCGCCGCCCTCACCGCCGGCGCCGACGCATACGCCCTCCTCGGCGGCGCCCAGGCCGTCGCCGCCGCCGCCTTCGGCGTGGAGCCGATGGAGCGCGCCGATGTCTTCGTCGGACCCGGCAACGCCTACGTCGCCGAGGCCAAGCGCCAGCTCTATGGAACAATCGGTGTCGAAGGCATCGCCGGCCCCTCCGAAGTCTGCGTCGTCTCCGACGCCGACTCCAACCCCGAACTCGTCGCCGCCGACCTGCTCGCACAAGCCGAGCACGATCCACAGGCCGAAGCCATCCTCCTCCTTCCCACCGGCGTCGATGCCCAGCCGATCCTCGACGCCATCACCCACCAACTCGAAACCCTCGATACAGCGCAGGTCGCCGCCGAATCACTCCGCGCCCGCGGCGCCATCATCCGCTTCACCAGGGAAGCCGATCTCCCCGCCCTCATCGACCGCCTCGCCCCCGAGCACCTCGCCCTCCACCTCCCCATCGAACGCGCCCGCGAACTCGCCGCCCATGTGCGCCACGCCGGCGCCATCTTCATCGGCGAAGCCGCGGCCGAAGCGCTGGGCGACTACGGCGCCGGCCCCAACCACACCCTCCCCACCGGCGCCACCGCCCGCTTCCAGCAGGGCCTCTCGCCGATGGCGTTCCTGCGCCAGCGGGCCGAACTCGAAGTGACCGAGCCCGACGAGGCCCTCCTCTCCGACGTCGCGGCGATGGCCGCCCTGGAAGGCCTCCCCGCCCACCGGCTCGCCGCCAACCTCCGCAGCCCGTCCTGACCTGTCCCAGAAATCTCCACGAATCCCCGGCATCGGGCTTGACATAAATATACAGCAGAGCTAATAATAATGTCATGGCCGGGAAGAGCCGACGAAGGAAGAAGATCGCGGAGCTGATCCAGAGCGGCGGCGTCCGCAGCCAGCTCCAGCTCCGCGAGCTGCTCCTCTCCGAGGGCATCGACGCGACCCAGGCCACCATCTCCCGCGACCTGCACGACCTCGCCGTCTCGAAAGGCCCCGATGGCTACACCATCAACAACAACCACGTCGCCGCCCCGCCCGCCAGCGAGAAGACCGTCGAGCGGGCCATCGCCGAGCATCTGACCGACGCCCGTCAGGCCGGCAACCTCGCCGTCCTCCGCACCGGCCCCGGCCACGCCCAGGCCCTCGCCTGGCAGCTCGACCGCTGGAACGAACCCGAGATCGTCGGCACAATCGCCGGCGACGACACCATCTTCATCGCCGCCCGAGACCCCAGACGCGCCGAACAACTCATCAAACGATTCCGCACAATGGCTGGGATTGAGAGCTGAGTTCTGAGTTCTGAGTACTGAGTCCCCAACCCATTGCCCACTCCCCATTGCCCATTGCCCTCCCAATGATTCACACCGTCGTCATCGGAGCCGCCGGATACAGCGGAGCGGAGCTTGTCTCCATCCTGCGCGGCCATCCCGGTGCGCGCCTCGCTGGACTCTTCGGCTCTCCCCGGCGCGCTGGCGACGACGCCGCCGAAGCCCCCTCCATCGCCGACCTCCACCCCCATCTCCGCGGCCTGGTCGACATGCCCGTCGCCCCGCTGGACCTCAGCGCCATCGCGGCCCTGAAGCCCGATGTGATCTTCCTCGCCACGCCGCACGAAGCGAGCCTCGACCTTGCGCCCAGGTGCCGCGAACTCGGCGCCGTCACCATCGATCTCTCCGGCGCCTACCGCCTGAAAGACGCCTCGCTCTACCCCATCCACTACGGCTTCGAACACACCCACGAAAACCACCTCGAAACCGCCGTCTACGGCATGCCCGAGCTCTTCCGGCGCCAGATCAGCGCCGCCGAACTCATCGCCGCCCCCGGCTGCTACCCCACCGCATCCATCATCCCCCTCGCGCCCCTGCTCCGCGCCGGCGCTGTCGAACGAGGCCGCCGGCCCATCATCGACGCAACCAGCGGCGTCAGCGGCGCCGGACGCACCCCCTCGCGCAAGACACACTTCTGCGAAGTCAGCCTCCAGCCCTACAACGTGATGGCCCATCGCCACAACCCCGAGATCGATGCATACGCAGGCGCCCCCGTCCTCTTCACCCCCCACCTCGGCGCCTACGACCGCGGCATCCTCGCCACCATCCACATCGATCTCGCCGAGGGCTGGAGCGCCCAGCGCATCAGCGACACGCTGCACACCGCCTACGCCGATGACCCCTTCGTCCGCCTGCTCCTCCAAGGCGCCTGGCCCTCCGTCGCCGCCGTTCGCGCTTCCAACTGGATCGACATCGCCTTCAAGGTCGATGAAGAGCATCGCCACGCCGTGCTCTTCAGCGCCATCGACAACCTCGTGAAGGGCGCTGCGGGCCAGGCGGTGCAGTGCATGAACCTCCGCATGAACCTTCCGGAAACAACCGGCCTCCTCCCCGGCGCCGGAGCGAGCAACGAATGACCGACAAGCTCGACAACTCGCTCAAGGTGATGTCGCCGCTCGTCGTCAAGCTCGGCGGCGCTGCGCTGGATCAGCCGGATGCGTGCGCCCCGCTCTGGAGCGCCATCGCCGAACTGCACTCCCGGTGGCGCGGCTCTCCAAGCCGTGATCAACAATCACCCACCGGCGTCGTCCTCGTCCACGGCGGCGGCGGCGCCGTCGACCGTCGCCTCGCCCGCCTCGGCATGACCACGCAGCGCCGCGAGGGCATCCGACTCACGCCCGATGACCAGATCGATGAAGTCGTCGGCGCCCTCGCCGGAACCGTCAACAAGCAGATCGTCGCAAGCCTGAACGCCGCGGGCGTGCCTGCCGTCGGCCTCTGCCTCGCCGACGGCGGCTTCGCGAAGTGCGTCAAAACGCGGCGCTACACCTTCGATCCCGGACGCGTCGGCGAGGTGATCGGCGGCGATCCCAAACTCGTCCGCACGCTCCTCGGCGCCGGCTTCCTCCCCGTCATCTCATCCATCGGCGCCGACGCCGACGGCCGCGCCCTCAACATCAACGCCGATGAAGCCGCCGCATCGGCCGCGGCCCTGCTCACCGCCGGCGGCCTCGTCCTCCTCACCGACGTCCCCGGCATCCTCGACTCAGGCGGCGCCCTCCTGAACGAACTCACGCCCGATGACGTCGAACAGCTCATCGCATCCGGCGCCATCCACGGCGGCATGATCCCCAAGGCCCGCGGCGCCGTCGACGCCGCGCGCATCTCCGGCGCCCCCGCCGTCATCGCCTCGTGGAAGCGCCCCGAAGACCTGCTCCGCATCGCCAACGGCGAGTCCGTGGGCACACGGATCCTCGCCAAAGCGCACGCCAGTCTCGCGGAGGCGACGCCATGAACGCCGTCGCCACCACACAGCGCTCCACCAGCCGAGCGAGACCAACGGCGCATCGCGCGCCCTGAACCGCGCGACAGCGCCCCCCATCACAACTGAAATTCGGACGCGGGTGCCGTGGCAAGCTTCTTTTTGCTTGCCACGCCGAACGTCCTCATTCGCATTCCCACCAGCGCCCCTAGCACACACGCCCGCCCTTCCAGAAAGGCCCCCACGAATGATCTACCCCTCCAACACCCTCACCTCCAACAACCTCCTCGGTATGACCCAGCTCTCCACCGACGACATCGCCTCGATCTTCCACACCGCCGCGCACATGAAAAAGTCGCCGAAGGACCACCGCGCCGCCCTCGACGGGAAAGCCGTCATGCTCCTCTTCGAGAAGCCCTCGCTGCGCACGCGTGTCAGCTTCGAGGTGGGCGGCGCCAAACTCGGCGCCTCCGTCGTCTACATGGACCACGGTTCATCCCGCATCGGCGAGCGCGAAGCAGTCAAGGACTACGCCCGCAACCTCGAGCGCTGGTGCGACCTCATCGTCGCCCGCACCTTCTCCCACACCACCATCGAAGAGCTGGCCCGCCACACCGACATCCCCGTCATCAACGGCCTCAGCGATCTCGAGCATCCCTGTCAGGCCCTCGCCGACTTCTTCACACTCTCCGAGGTCTTCGGCGAGCTGAAGGGAATGAAGATCGCCTACATCGGCGACGGCAACAACGTCTGCCACTCCCTCATGCTCGGCGCCGCCAAGCTCGGCATGGACCTGATGATCATCGCCCCCGAGGGGTACGAGCCGGCGCCCGAAATCGTCAGCCACTCGCTCCGCCTGGCACGGGCCACCGGCGCCGAGCTGACCATCACCGACGAGATCGAGGCCGTCCACGGCCGCCGCGCCGTCTACACCGACACCTGGGTCTCGATGGGCGACGAGCGCGAGGCCGGCCCCCGCCGCGCTGCCTTCGCCGAGCACCAGGTCAACGAGGTCGTCATGGCCATGGCCGCCCCCGACGCCGTCTTCATGCACTGCCTCCCCGCCCACCGCGGCGCCGAGGTGACCGACGCCGTCATCGACTCCCCCCAGTCCGTCGTCTACGACCAGGCCGAAAACCGCATGCACGTCCAGAACGCCGTCATGGCCCACCTCCTCGGCGCCGCGTCGCTGGCGGGCGCGGCCGAGACATACGAGAATGTCGAAGTCAAGAGCGCGAAGCGTCGCGTCGAGGCTGCGTGAGAAAGACTGAGTAAAGGGATTCACCACAGAGACACTGAAACACGGAAGAACACGGAGGAAGTTAGAGAAGACGAAGGAAGCGCTGCCCACACGAAATCTGATGCCAACCAAACATCCGAAAGTCAAACCACGCCGACACAACCTCGACTCCGAACACACTTCAACAGAGCAACTGCAACAAGAAGACGCCGAGGCTGAGTCCTCGAAGCCTCGGAAAAGGCGCCCGCCCCCCAATTGCGCACATATGAACACAGAGGCCCAGAGACACTGAGAAAAAAGACGCGTTGTGATGGTGTGAAGATGTGATGATGTGATGATGTGAGGTGGCCCACGAATGGCGGACACAGGGCATCGCCGGGATACTCCCCGGTGG
>RECQ01000026.1 GCA_007693965.1 Phycisphaeraceae bacterium
ACTCTAGCGAGACTGCCGGTGTCAAACCGGAGGAAGGTGGGGATGACGTCAAGTCCTCATGGCCTTTATGCCCTGGGCTGCAAACGTGCTACAATGGCGTATACAGAGCGATGCGAGGTCGCAAGGCGGAGCAAATCGCAAAAAGTACGCCCCAGTTCGGATTGCAGGCTGCAACTCGCCTGCATGAAGTCGGAATCGCTAGTAATCGGAGATCAGCTACGCTCCGGTGAATACGTTCCTGAGCCTTGTACACACCGCCCGTCAAGTCATGGAAGCCGGGAGCGCCCGAAGTCGTCGTGTTTCAGCGGCGCCAACGGCGAGTTCGGTGACTGGGACTAAGTCGTAACAAGGTAGCCGTAGGAGAACCTGCGGCTGGATCACCTCCTTTCTAAGGGATTTCCTTAGACCGATACGCAGAGCGATCTGCAAGTCGGATCGTCAGCGCAATCTCGTCCGCCTCACGGCGGGCATGTCCGCGGCGACGCGGACAATGCTGTCTCCCAACTGTTTCTTGATACATACGCAACGCCCGTCTCCTCGGAGGCGGGCGTTGTTCTTTTTTGACCCAACCACGCCCCATCATCCTCCCGACTCAACGCATCCGAAAGACGCCGAGGCTGAGGAGTCTTCGACGAAGCCTCGGGAGCAAACAAAACCAACGCACAAACAGACGCCGAGGCTGAGCCCCCGAAGCCTCGGGAACAACCGAAGTCGACACCCAAAATAGACGCCGAGGCTGAGTCCTCGAAGCCTCGGGAACGCGACCGAGCGAAGTCATCGCCCACAGCGAACACCCTCCACGCCCGCGCAACCCTCATCCCCCGTCTGGTACAGTGACCCCATGGCCAACAAGGTTGCACAATCCCCGAAGCACATCCTCGAAGACCTCCGCGCCAAAGGCGTCGTCCGCGACGGCATGACCGTCATGGCCGGAGGCTTCGGCCTCTGCGGCATCCCCGAGCAGCTCATCATCGCCCTTCGCGACACCGGCGTGAAGGACCTCACCGTCATCTCCAACAACGCCGGCGTCGACGACTGGGGCCTCGGTCTCCTCCTCGAAACCCGCCAGATCCGCAAAATGGTCAGCAGCTACGTGGGCGAGAACGCCGAATTCGCCCGCCAATTCCTCGCGAACGAGCTCGAGATCGAGTTCAACCCACAGGGCACACTCGCCGAACGCATTCGCGCGGGAGGCGCCGGCATCCCCGCCTTCTTCACGCCCACCGGCTACGGCACCATGGTCGCCGAGGGCAAGGAGACCCGCGAGATCGAAGGCCGCCACTACGTCCTCGAGAGCTGGCTCCGCGCCGACCTCTCCCTCGTCAAGGCCGACACCGCCGACAAGGCCGGCAACCTCGTATACCGAAAAACCGCCCGCAACTTCAACCCCATGATGGCCCAGGCCGGAACAGTCACCATCGCCGAGGTCGACACCCTCGTCGAGATCGGCGACATCGATCCCGAGATGGTCCACACCCCCGGCGCCTACATCGACGCCATCGTCGTCACGAAGAGCGAAAAGCGGATCGAACAGCGCACCGTCACAAAGCGCGAACCCGCCGCGTGAAGCGACAGAGAGAGACGAACAACAGCAGGGGCGCCGCCATGAGCGAACAGACCGGAAAGAACAGCGCTGCGCTCAAACGCAATATCATCCACGACATCGTCGGCTTCGCGGTGGGGGTGGTGACGACGCTCGCCATGCTCGGCCGCCGCCGCGCCGGTGAGAAAGTGTCGAAATAATGCTCGTCGGCGCCCTGAGCACCGCGGCCGGAAAGCTCCAGACGTTCGGGGCCTTCATCCTGATCGCCGGCATCGCCATGTGCGTGATCTTCGTGATCGCCCCTGCGTACACGGGCGTCGTGGATGCAGAGGCCCCGGAGTTTGATGAGCGCACTGTTCCCTTGCGCTATCTGTATCTCAGCGGGGCGTTCTCGCTCGCCGGCGCGGCGTTGTACATCGCGGCCCTCGTGGTCGGCATCCGCCAAAAAACCCGAGGGCGATAGCGCCTCGCTGCGGCACGTCAGGCATCAACGTACCGACCCGCCCATGCGGAAAGCACGTGGCCGAGAAATCGAGCATCGCGCTCATCGCCCACCAGGTGATCCGCCTCGCCCAGTGAAACAAAGCTCCGCGGATGCCGCGCCGCCTTGAAGATGCGCTCCGCGTGCTCGATCCCCACGATCCGGTCCACCGGCGAATGAAAGATCATGATCGGTCGCCCGAGATTCGCGATTCGATCGGCAGTGTCGTGGCGCTCAAGATCCTCGACAAAATCCTTCCCGATCCGGAAGGGCCGGCCCCCGATGGAGACCTCGGCGACGCCAAGCTCATCGAAGTCGGCGCCGATCAGATGCTGGCGGACGTTGGTCGGATCGCTCGGCGCCCCGATCGTAGCCACGCACCGGACGGACTCGATCTTGTGGGCCGCATGAATGACCGCGGCGCCGCCGAGGCTGTGGCCGATCAGGACCCGTGGCGCCTCGCGCTCTCGCTCCAGATACTCCGCCGCGGCGACGAGATCCTTGATATTCGTCGTGAACGTCGTCTCCGCGAACTCCCCCTCGCTCTGGCCCAAACCGGTGAAGTCGAATCGCAGCACGCCGATCCCCTCCGCCGCCAGTTGCGAAGCCACATGCCCGACGACCTTCAGATTCTTCGAGCAGGTGAAGCAGTGGGCGAAGATGGCGAAGGCGCGGGGATCTCCCTCAGGCAGGTCCAGCAGCGCTGCGATTTCATGGCCGGCGCCGCCGGGGAATCGCACTCTTTCGGTCTGCATGGCGGGGGTCTCCTCCCAGGTGTTGGCTGCGCCGGGGCCGGACTCAGGAGGGTACACTGGCCACATGCCCCTGACACGAGACCAGATCACCAAGCGCGCCGCCCGCGAGCTCCGCGACGGCTTCATCGTCAACCTCGGCATCGGCATGCCCACCCTCGTCGCCAACCACATCCCCGAGGGGATGCAGGTGTGGCTGCAGTCGGAGAACGGGCTGCTCGGCATCGGGCCCTTTCCATACGAGGACGAGGTGGACGCCGACCTCATCAACGCCGGCAAGCAGACGATCACCGCCGTCCCCGGCGCCGCCTATTTCTCGTCGAGCGAAAGCTTCGAGATGATCCGCGGCGGGCACATCCAGCTCGCCATCCTCGGCGCCATGCAGGTCAGCCAGGAAGGCGACATCGCCAACTGGATGATCCCTGGAAAAATGGTCAAAGGCATGGGCGGCGCCATGGACCTGGTCGCCGGCGTCAAGAAGGTCGTGGTGACGATGGAGCACTGCGCCAAGGACGGCTCGCCCAAGATCCTCAAGGAATGCAACCTCCCGCTCACTGGCACACAGTGCATCGACATGATCATCACCGATCTCTGCGTGCTGGAGATGGATGAAGAGAAACGACGCTTCCGCCTCACCGAGCTGGCGCCGGATGTAAGCGTCGAAGAAGTGCGCGAGAAGACCGAGGCGGAGATCATCATCGAGGGCGCCCCGAAAACAGTGGAAGCCTGAAAAATCACAAGAAGCGCACACCCAGCGAGCCGGGGCGAGACGCCCCGGCTCGCTTGATGCCGGATCTGACGATGCAAGACACTCCTGCACAAACAGGAAAAACAACCGTCTGGCACATCACCTTCGGAACGTACGGATCCCGACTGCATGGCGACGGACGCGGAACCGTCGCCCGGCCCAACAACAAACGTGGCGATCCGTACATCATCCTCGACCCCTGGCGCGCAGAGCAGGAAAGCAACATCATGCGCCATGACCCCGTCATCCTGACGCACGAGCAGCGCCGATTCATCGAAGCCAACCTTCCAAAGATTTGTGAAAAAGGAGGCTGGCGACTCATCGCATGCGCCGCCGGCCCCGACCACGTCCACACACTGCTGGAAGCAGATTCCAGAATCCACGGCCGACGCATCAGACCGCTTCTGAAACGCTGGTTGACACAAAACCTCGAAGAGCGTTGGCGCCAGCCACGACGCCCGGACGGCATGGGCTGGTGGGTTCAGGGCGGTTCGACCAAGGCCGTGAAGCACCCGCACTACCTTCAAACCGCGATCCGCTACATCACGGAGCAGCGCGCAACACCCCGGTCATCGGGTTCCCGATCGGCGTGAATAGGCCATAGGACAATCAAAAGCGAGCCGGGGCGTCCCGCCCCGAGTAGCACACCTACACACGCGTTCATTCGGGGCGAGACGCCCCGGCTCGCAATGAATTCTGTCAGGCTCGCAGTGAGGTCTGTATGGTGCTCACACTCTCACCCTGAGGAGCGCCAATGCCCCCCATCTGGTTCGACGCCCATCTCGATCTCGCCTGCCTGGCCGTCAACGGCCGCGACATGTTCGTCACCCCAGAAGTGGCGGGCGGACCATGGCCGCCGGGCTCGGTCACGTTCCCTTCGCTTGCGCAGGGAGGCGTGCGCCTCGCGCTCGGAACCATCTTCACCGAGCCCGGAGGCGAAGGCCCCGAGGGATACCCCGAGGGTGATTTCGAAGCCGCCGCCCGCAAGGGCCGCGCCCAGATCGAGTTCTATCTCACCGCCCGCGACCGCGGCGCCGTCGTCCTCGATCTCCGCTCGCTGCTCCAAGACGATCCCGGCGTCGGCGAAGTCCGAGGCGGGATGGGCGTCTCCGAACATGCGCCCCACACGCTCGCCCGCAAACTCTCCCGCGCCACGCCGCGCGAAGCGCTGCACCTCGGCATCCTGGTCGAAGGCGCCGACCCGATCGCATCGCCCGACGAACTCCCCTGGTGGATAGAACGAGGCGTCGTCGCCATCGGCCTCACATGGGCGAAGCCCTCGCGCTTCGCCGGCGGCAACGGCTCGCCCGGCCGCGGCCTCACCAGCGCCGGACGCGACATGATCGCCGCCATGGACGAACTTGGCCTCATCCACGATCTCTCCCACCTGAGCCAGAAGGCGACGGAAGAGCTGCTCGCGATCACCGACCGTCCCGTCATCGCATCACACTCAAACTGCCGCGCCCTGCTGGGCGGGAAGAACGAGCGGCACATCACCGACGAGACCATCGCCGAGATCGGCCGCCGCGGCGGCGTGGTCGGCGTCAACCTCGTCTCCAAATTCCTCGACGATACGATCGACTTCGACTCCGACCGCCGCGCGACCGTCGACGATGTGATCCGCAACATCGAGCACGTCTGCGAGGTGATGGGGCGGCGCGACGGCGTCGGCCTGGGCAGCGACATGGACGGCGGCTTCTCAGCCCTCAAACTCCCCTCCGGCATCGACGGCCCCGCCGAACTCGACATGCTCGACGACGCCCTCGAAGGACGCGGCTGGCGACGACAGGACGTCGATGGCTTCCGCTTCGGCAACTGGGCGAAGTTCTTCAGCGCCGAGCTCGGCGCCCATCGCGCCGGCGCGATCCAGAAGGACTGACTCTGGTTCTTGGGGAAGAACGCGGAGTGAGACGGAGTTTTTGAGGAAGACGGAGTCGGAAAAGAAGAAGAGAAGAATTGCTCATCGCGATGGACAGGGCCGGTTTGAATGGCGGCGCCCATCGCGCAGCCACACAATTCTTCACTCCGTCTCACTCAAAAACTCCGTCTCACTCTGCGTTCCTTCCCTCGTCGATCAACCCGAACCACATCACGGAACAGGACCGCCGAAGACAGCATGGCACGTGCACCCGGCATGCATGCCTGCGGAGCGCGCGAACGCCTCCCAGCCCGCATCCTCGTCGGCGCCCCGCGGAAGGCGTGACAATCGCGACAGAAACTCCCGCTGGTACCGGGCCTCGTGCGTCTGGTACTCCGGGTTCCCCTGCGTGTTGGCGTATTCGCGCTGCAGCGCACGCTGGATGCGGTCGATGCGCGTCTCCGGATGCGGGTGCGTCGCCATAATCTCCCATCCCCGCGCGCCCCCCGACGCATCCCCGAGAATTTGCATCACTTCAAGCTGCCCGCGCGGGTCGTAGCCCGCCCGCGCCATGTAGCGCATCCCCAGCGCATCCGCCTCCAGCTCCTCATCGCGGTTGAACTTAAGCACGAAACCCGTGCCCACCGCGCCCGTCAGGACCGGCACACCCACACGCACCAGGTCGTCATCCGATTGCCCCGCGGCCACGTTGGCGCCGACGATCACGCCCGTCACGATGAGCTGGTTGGTGATGCGGTTGTTCGCATGCCGCGCCGTCACGTGCCCGATCTCATGCCCCAGCACGCCCGCGAGCTGCGCCTCGCTGGTGAACCGCTCCGCCAGCCCGCGCGTGATGAAGACCTTGCCGCCCGGCAGCGCGAAGGCGTTGATCACCTCGGAGTCGAGCAGCGTGAACTCCCAGGGCAGAGAGGCATAGTCCGCCTCGGTGTGGGGGACCATCGACATACCCACCTGAGTCACATACTCCTGCAGCCGCTGATCCTGCACCGCGCCGCCATAGGTCTCCGTGAGCTCTGTCTTGGCGTCCTCGCCGATGGAGATCTCATGCGAGCGGCTGAGAAGGTTGAACTGCCGCTGCCCAGTCGCCGGGTTGACCGAGCACCCGGCGAGCGCGACGCCCAGCAGGGAGATGGTGAGCAGCCGGATGTGCTTCGGAATCTGTCGAATGGGTGCGCCCATGGCTGTGCCTCCTGCTCAAGGTGCGATGAATCACATCATGGTATGTCCGCGGCGCCGGCTCGTCCCGATCCCTGTGGAGCGGGCTACCATGGTGGACATGCCGCGAACCGCACGACCAGCGCAGGAAGTGAAGGGGATCGGGGAGGCGCCCGCCGCCTGGTCCGAGTCCGACCTCGCCTCCGATCCGCATCGCAACGAGGAAAAAGCGGACAAGGTCCGGCGCATGTTTGGCGCCATCGCCCACCGCTACGACCTGAACAACCGCCTCCACTCCTTCGGGCGCGACCGCGCCTGGCGCCGCGTCGCCATCGAGGAGGCCGCGCTGCGCCCAGGCGACACAGTCCTCGACGTCGCCTGCGGCACGGGCGACCTCGCCCTCGCCTTCGCCCGCGCCGGCGCCGACCGCGTCATCGGCCTCGATTTCACGCCGCAGATGCTCGATGTCGCCCGCCACCGCGCCGAACGGGCCGCCGACACCCGCCGCGTCGAATGGATCGAGGGCGATGCGATGGCCCTTCCACAGGAAGACGCGTCCGTCGACATCGTCACCATCGCCTTCGGCATCAGGAACGTCACCGACCCCGCCCGCGCCCTCGCCGAGTTCCGCCGCGTGCTTCGCCCCGGCGGCAGGCTGGTGGTCCTCGAGTTCAGCGAGCCGCGCAGCCCCCTCATCGCCCGCATGAACCGGTTCTGGTGCTCCACCGTCATGCCCCGCACCGCCACCTGGATCAGCCGCGACACCTCCGGCGCCTACCGCTACCTGCCCCGCTCGATCGAAACTTTCCTCGATCGCGAGGAGATGGTCCGATCACTCGACGCCGCCGGCTTCGGCGCCATCACGCAGAAACCGCTCACATTCGGGGTCTGCGTGTGTTATCGGGGCCTGGTTCTGCGATAGCGACGCGTTATCGGCCGGGCGCCGTGTCCGGGCGCCGTGGCAGAGCCGTCCTCGGCACTGCCACGCCGCATGGAAAGACCATATTCCTTCCCCACCCAAACCGCGTTATCGGCCCCCGCACAGTTATCCGGGCCTTTTTCGCGACTTCGTGCGCGCCCCCGCAAACTTCACTCCCCACCCCCCGGGCTCCCGATCAACACCGCGGGACGCAACGGCGCGTCCCACGGGCGAACCGCCCGGAGACAAGCGGAAGCATCACAGACCCAGACATTGCCAAAGAAAGGCGGGGTGAAAGAGTGAGCCAGGACATTTTGCAGGAGCGTCTGTTCGAAACGCTGGTCAGCGGCGACCGGCAGGCGTCGCGAGAAATCATCGAGGAAACCATTCGCCAGGGGGCGCCGGCGGAAACGCTGGTGACCGACCTCTTCTGGCCCGTCTACGAGAAGATCCAGCGGCTCTTCCGCGACGATCAAATGACGACGCTGAGCCACCACATGGCGACGCGCCTCCTCCGCGTCCTCGTCGATCAGGCATCCCATCGCTTCTCACGCCAGCTCGACCGAGGACGCTCCATCTTCGCCGTCTGCGGCCCGACGGACGCCGACGAGCTCGCCGCCCAGATGGCCGTCGATCTGCTCGAGGGCGACGGCTACGCCATCTCCTTCGCCGGCGGCGGCATCGCCATCGATGAAATCCTCGCCCAGGTCCAGGAGCAGCGCCCCGACGTCCTGCTCCTCTTCGCCTCCGCTCCCACCGACCTTCCCGAGATCCGCCGCCTCATCGACACCATGCAGGAGATCGGCGCCTGCGCCGGCATCCAGGTCGTCGTCGGCGGCGGGGTCTTCAACCGCGCCGAAGGACTCGCCGAAGAAATCGGCGCCGACCTCTGGGCCACATCGCCCCCGGAACTGCTCCAGACCATGAACGAAAACCCCGACCGCCGCGCCGGCGCCGACCAGCGCACCGTCGGACGCCACAAGCGCAAGCGCGCTGCTGCCTGATCCGCATCGCGGGTGCCGTGGCATGCCGGTCCTCCGGCTTGCCACGCCGCTCGGAGAAACAGCGCACCGAACAAATCACTGCGCCCTTTACCCCAAACCAGCCAGAAACCAGAACACAACCGACCCAAACCCCACACACGACAGTGCAACAACGGGGGCCGATGGAAACGTCGGTCCCCGTTTTCATGCGCACGCACCTCGACGCCGCCGCGCGGTGGTGGGGGGGCGAGCGAGTCGATATCGTGCCCTGCATGATGCTCTTCGACCATGGCAGGGAGGCCTCGGTCGGGCCGCGGACGGAATCGGGCCCCGGTGTCGCCTCGGCGGCCCTGCGCGTCCTCGCCTCCGGCTCGCGCGGTAACTGCTCGATCCTCGGCGTGCGCACAGCCGCCCGTCGCCGCTTCGCCCTCATCGACGCCGGCCTCTCCCCGCTGCGCACGCGCCGCCTCCTCGGCGCCATGAAGCTCACGCTCGACGACATTGACGAAATCCTCCTCACCCACCTCGACAGCGACCATTGCTCCGCAGGCTGGGCCCGCGGCCTGCCATCCCACATCACCGTCCGCCTCCACGCCGACCATGTCGGCCGCGCCCGCCGCGCCGGCCTTCCATCCGACCAGCTCGTCCCCTTCGACGACGCGTTCACACTGCAATCCGGCGTGACAACCCGCCCGATCCTCCTCAGCCATGACAGCGCCGGCGTCGCCGCCTTCCGCTTCGAAACCGGCGCCGGCGCCCTCGGCTTCGCCACCGATGTCGGCCGCGTCACCCCCGGCCTGGTGCGCCATCTAAAAGGCGTCGACACGCTCGCCATCGAGTCAAACTACTGCCCGCAAATGCAGATCGCCTCGCGCCGCCCCGCATTCCTCAAACAACGCATCATGGGCGGCGCCGGCCACCTCAGCAACGCAGAGTGCCGCGAAGCTGTAAAAGCCATCGCCCCCGCGCAACACGTCGTCCTCCTGCACCTCTCCCAGGACTGCAACCAACCCGACCGCGCCCGCCAGGCCCACACCAGCGCCCCCTACAAACTCACCATCTCGCGCCAGGACAAACCAACACCGTGGATCCACGTCGCAAAAGACGCCGCCACAGCGCCGCCATCAATCGCAAGTTGACAGCCAACGCTCCTGTCAACACAGACGCCTGAGCCGTGTCCTCAAGGCGGAGTACGGCGAAGTCTTCAGAACCACGGACACAACAACAGACCAGGAAGCGCCCGGCGCTCGTTCATGCTCAATGACGGCCCGCGCCAAAGTGCACGGTCTGAAATCTCGAATTTCAAATCTGAAATTTCAAATTTCAAATATCAGATTTCAAATCTCAAATCTCAGACCCCAAATTTCAGATCCGAAATCTGAAATCTCAAATCCAAATCTCCCCACATCACTCCACCTCCACCCGCACAACCCCATCCCCAACCAATCGCTCCTGCGCTCGCATCCATCGCTCCGCCTCCCCCGCATCAAACGCAGCCACCAGCTTCCCCTCTTCGACAACCGGCACGAGCAACGGTCTTCCCGCCGGCAGTGTGTCGTCCATACGGCGCACCAGGTCTCGCGCCACCGCATCGCCCGATTCGTTCAACTGCCGGTACACCTGCCGCATCCCCGGCCCCGGCGCCGCGACGCACCCTTCCCACGGCGCCGCCTCCACACCCGGCGCCAGCCACGCCGCCGGCGCGCCTCGAAACAGAATCGTCCCCGGCGCCGCGGCGTAAAAATCACCCCCGAACCCCGCTCGAACCAGCTCCCGCGCCCGCGCCACCGGATCCGGCGCAAGAAACCGCTCCACATCCACAACCCACTCGACCCCCATCCCCCGCGCCGCCGCCAGCGCCATCCGGGCGTCATCCACCAGCGACACCAGTTCCGGGTGCAACTCCTCGCCCCGCCAGATCTCGTGCAGCCGGGAGATGTCCCGCCGGATCAGCACCTCCGCGATGTCGAGGGCCGCGGGCCGATCCGCCTCCGCCACCCGTCCGATATCCCCCAGCGCGAACGTCACCGCCTGCAGACCGATCACAGGGGCGATGGACGCCCTCCAGCGCCCGCCCTCGCCCTCCGCGGGGAAGGCGACCCCCGCCCGGGCGAAGTCGGTCCAGCGGGACAGCAAGGCCGCCCAGGCCACCGGGGCGGTGTCAAGGGTCTGGTCGGGGGTGAAGCGGGGGGGATCCGGACGTTGCATGATCCGCAAGCCTAGCCCACTCCGGGGCAGTTTTTCTGCAACTGGAGGGCCCGGGGGCCGTACCATGGTGCGTATGACACGCTCCACCGAGCAGAAAATCATCGAGCGCGCGGTCAAGGGCGACAAGGCCGCAGCGGAACGTCTCATCAAGGCGCATCAGGCCTCCCTGTACGCCTACATGCTCCGCATCTCGGGACGCCCCGATGTGGCCGAGGACATCGTGCAGGACGCCTTCGTGCGCGTTCTCACCCACCTCGACCGCTTCGACCCCCGCTACCGCTTCTCCACCTGGCTCTTCACCATCGCCAAGCGGCTCTACGTCAACGCCTGCCAGAAGCACAAGCCCCGTTACGACAGCGAGATCGTCGACGGCTGGCGCGGCGTCGATTCAGCGCCCTCATCGCCCACCATCGACACCGAAGTCCGCGGCAACGCCCGCGACGCCCTCCAGATCGCCCTCGGCGAACTCAGCGCCGAACAGCGTGAGATCATTCTGCTCTTCCACCAGCAGGACTGGCCCATCGCGCAGATCGCCCGCCACATGGATATGCCGGACGGCACCGTGAAGAGCCACCTGCATCGCGGCCGCCAGAAGATGCGCCGCCTGCTCGAAGCCACCGAAGGACATCGCAGCACAGTTGCGGAGGTGTGGGCATGATGCGCAACCTTCCCGCGAAGTTGCTCGCACGCCGCAATCGTGACCGGGCCGGCGCCATCCTCGACAAGCTCGACAGCGCCGATCAGAACGCCGACGCCCTCATTGACGCATACCTCGATCGCGAGTTGCCGCCCGAGCGCTCCGCCGAACTCTTCAAGACGCTGCGCTCCAACCGCCAGGCCGCCGATCGCTTCGACTCCATGCAGAAGTTGGTCGATGATCTGCGCCGCCCCGTTGAAGCGCCCGATCTCACCGCCTCGATTCTCTCCGAGGTCGGCCGTCGCCGCGGCTGGCTCCCTGAGCCGATGCGTCGCGCCGTCACCTTCGGGCGTCTCAGCGCCGCGGCGTGTTTCCTGCTGCTCCTCGGCGGGCTCTTCGTGGTCGATCGCATCGCCCCTGATTCCACGCCTTTCCCGACCGGCCCCGAGCCGATCACAAACCTTGTCTCAACGGGCCGGGCCGAGGCCGCCGCAGGAATCCAGAACTTCGCCGGTGTCTTCGACACGCTGCGCGAACCTGAAACAGTGCTGACGCGCCGAGCCGCGTGCGACGCCGATCGTCCCCAGCGAGCATGGGACAGCGCCGTCGTGCTTCCACGCGAGCGATCCGCATCCCCCAGGCGCATGCAGTTCATCGCCCACGCATGCTCCACCGGTGAGGACAGTCCTCGAGCCGTCGTGTTCAGAATGCACATGAACCCCGATTACACCATTCGTTTCGAGTCGAAACAGCAGGAGTCGTTGGGAAACGAAGCCCGATTTATCACCGTGGGCATTCAAAGCGCCGGTGAGGCCCCCGCTTGGGCGCGGTTCGCCAGGCCGGCCGCCGGGAAGCAGGCTCCGGCAGGCCACATCGAGCGAGAATGAGAGCTGTGTCCCGTCTGATAGGCGTCATTCTGTTCGCTGCGCTGATCCTCTGCGCACCGTCTTCGAAGGCCGGCGCCTGCGGCGGCGATCTGCTCGACGCAGCCCAACGGCTTCCGGACGATGTCGATCTGTTCGTGATCGTGCAGAACGCGGGGAGCCATCGCACCAGCGAGGCGGGGCCGGCCCTCGCCGCTCTGATGCAGGCGATCTTCTCCGAAGGCGACACATTCAAAATGTGGAGCACGCTCGCCGCCCAACTCGGCGTCAGCGAAGAGGAAGCCTTCGATTCTCTGCTCGGCCGTCGCGTCGCTGTCGCTGTCCGAGGCATGTGGACGGACGAACCGCGATGGGCCCTGCTCAGCGAAGTGGACCGGACGACCGAGCGGCGTCTGCGCCGGCGCCTGCCGGTGGCGCCGCGGCAGATCGTCGCCGGACGCACCGTGCATTCCGTTGAGAAGGGCCGCTATGAGCTGATCGTCGAACGCGCTGGTGATTGCAACGTCATCCTCGTTGCCCCTGCAGACGGCGCCTCGCTCTTCGACGACATCGCTCCCACGCTCGACCGAGGCCAGCGACGTCCGCTCTCCGACACGGAAGCCTTTCGCGAGCTCCGGGCTCAGCGAGTGGACGACAGACGCAGGCGCAGCGATGTGCTCATTTACATGCGACTTCCCGAAGACGAAAAGGGCTGGTTCGGCGGCCTGCTCTGGCGCGACGGGCTCGGCGTCAACGCCAGCCTGATTGCCCGACAGAAAAACCTGCCGCCCTCGATTGAGCCGTGGCGCATTCACGACTGGCGGGCGATGAGTCAGGATGCGCTGCTGTGCGTGCTCGAGCGCCGCCCGAATCTGCAGGAGGAGGCCAAGGGCGTCGACCCTGCTGTCTTCTCCGGGCTTCCCTGGCTCATGCCCGACCCGCAGTTGCTTGCCACGCTCGGCGAGCGTCACGCGGTGATCGCGCATCGCTCAAAGCTCGGCGGGCTTGCCATCACTGCGGGTGTCGAGATGCGTGACATCAACGCCGGCGCGCCCTTCGGCGATGCAATGATGCGCTCTCTTGTCATCGGACTCAGCCAGATGCTGGGTCAGGGGGCATGGGCCTTTGACTTTGACGGACTCTTTCCGGAAGCGATGCGCGTTGTGTCCATCTCAGACGGCGAGGCTGTCGATCTGCCCGTGATCGGCGGCGAGCGACTCGAACTGGCGTGGACGTATCGCGCAGATCGCGCCGGCGACGGCAAGCGCGGCTGGATGTTCGGTGGTGTGGACCGAAACGTCGTGGCTCGAACCGCTGACGCCGTCGCCGTCGAGCCGCAACGCCCTGACATGGAGCGCACCGGAAGCTGGCTCAGCCTTGGAATGGTCAAGCCCGCTGAAATTCTGGAGGCGATCCGCGAAACCGGCCTGCCCATTCCAGCGCCGGCTGAGGCCCTGCGGTGGATTTCCTATATGGGGTGGCAGGCGGAGGTCGTGCAGGATGAGAAGAAGGCCGCTCCAGGCGCTGACGATCGCCACATCAAAGGGTTCGTCAGATTCCGACTCACAAACACGTCGGATTGACGCCGCGGGGGCATCAAAACCATCAGATCCACCGACCCCAATGCGTCCGGGAACGGATGGAAAAATCCCCGATTCCATCCCGGGAACGATTCTGGCAGCGCTGACCCGGCTATGATCCGCACTCCCTCCGCCCGATGGAAGAGGGAATCCCTTTAACTTGCCCCCCGCCGCCCCCCTCATCCGAGAGAGCACGATGTCCGTCTCCGACCTCCGCAACGTCGCCATCATCGCCCACGTCGACCACGGCAAGACCACCCTGGTCGACCAGATGCTCCGCCAGTCCGGCCTGTTCCGCGACGCCGAGCTCGACAAGCTCGCCGGCGGCCAGCACGGCCTCATCTTCGACTCCAACCCCCTCGAACGCGAACGCGGCATCACCATCCTCTCCAAGAACTGCGCTGTCACCTACGCCCGCCCCGGCGCCGGCCCCGCAGGCCTCTTCCGCATCAACATCATCGACACCCCGGGCCACGCCGATTTCGGCGGCGAGGTCGAGCGCGTCATGCGCATGGCCGACGGCTGCCTCCTCCTCGTCGATTCCTTCGACGGCCCCATGCCCCAGACCCGCTTCGTCCTCACCAAGGCCCTCGAATCCGGCCTGCGCCCCATCGTCGTCGTCAACAAGTGCGACCGCGAGGACGGCCGCCCCGATGAGGTCGTCAACGAAGTCTTCGACCTTCTCGTCGAACTCGGCGCCGACGACAAGGCCCTCGACTTCCCCGTCATCTTCGCCTCCGCCCGCGCTGGCTGGGCCACGCACAATCTGGCGCAAGAGACATCCGACCTGCGCGACCTCTTCGAGACCATCATCGAGCACGTCCCGCCCGCCGCCGGCGACCCCGACGCCCCCCTCCAGATGCTCATCACCTCGCTGGACTCCAGCGACTACGTCGGGCGCATCGGCATCGGCCGCGTCTTCGCCGGCCGCATCCGCAAGGGCCAGTCCATCGCCGTCATGAAGCGCACCGGCGGCCGCACCCAGGCGAAGGTCGTCGGCCTGCAGCGCTTCGCCGGCCTCGGCCGCATCGACGCCGAAGAAGTCGCCGCCGGCGATCTCTGCGCCGTGGTCGGCGTCGAAGGCGTCGACATCGGCGACACGCTCGCCGACACGACCAATCCCGTCGCCCTCGCCACCGTGAGCGTCGATGAGCCCACCCTCACCATGCTCTTCCGCATCAACGACTCCCCCTTCGTCGGGCAGGAGGGCGACCTGGTCACCAGCCGCCAGATCCGCGCCCGCCTCGAAAAGGAGTTGGAGCGCAACGTCGCCCTCCGCGTCGAGACCGGCGTCACCGCCGACGAGTTCGTCGTCTCCGGCCGCGGCCTGCTGCACCTCGGCATCCTTCTCGAAACCATGCGCCGCGAAGGCTTCGAGCTGAGCGTCGGCAAGCCCGAGGTCATCATCAAGATGATCGACGGCGCCCCCCACGAGCCCCTCGAGCGCCTCACCGTCACCTGCCCCGACTGGTCCGTCGGCGCCGTCATGGAGCACGTCGGCGCCCGCCGCGGCGAGCTCAAGCACATGGAGCAGCGCTCCAGCACCGCCCGACTCGAATTCGAAGCCCCCGCCCGCGGCCTCATCGGCCTCCGCAGCCGCCTGCTCACCGCCACCCAGGGCGAGGCCATCATGCACCACACCTTCGACCGCTACGTCCCCTCCACAGGCGAGATGGCCGGACGCCAGAACGGAGTCATGACCGCCACCGAGCCCGGCCAGGTCACCGCGTACGCCATCGAAAACTTTTCCGACCGCGGCGTGATGTTCGTCGAGCCCCGCGACCGCGTCTACGCCGGACAGATCGTCGGCGAACACAACCGCGACAGCGACCTGCCCGTCAACATCGTCCGCGAGAAGAAGCTCACCAACATGCGCGCCGCCAGCAAGGACGCCACCGTCACCCTCAAGGCGCCGCGAAAGATGTCCCTCGAAGCCGCCCTCGAATACATCGAACGCGACGAGCTGGTCGAGCTGACCCCCAAATCGATCCGCCTCCGCAAGCGCATCCTCGATGAATCCGCCCGCCGCCGCGCCGAGCGCTCCGAACGAGCCCAAGCCGCGAGCGTCTGATCAAACCAGAACAGATCCTCGTGCCGCCGACTGCTGTCCCCAACAGTCGGTGTGGGTGCCGTGGCAAGCTTGTGTTTGCTTGCCACGCCGCATGGAAGAACAACTCCCATCAACCAAGCCCGGCCTCGCGGTCCCCAATGTCCGCCGCGCCATTCCAACATTTCACGCAGAGCCTCCGCGCATCGTGGCAAAGCCAAAGATGGCTTTTCCACGGCGCCCGATCACTCCCCTCACCCCCTCACCATTACACTCTCCCCATGACCGACTCGAACACCCAATCCGCCCCCCGCGGCGACGTCCACCGCTGGTCCCGCACACTCATCCCCACCACCCGCGAGGCCCCCTCCGACGCCGAGTCCGCCGGCCACCAGCTCCTCGTCCGCGCCGGCTACATCCGCCGCGTCGGCGCCGGCATGTACAACTACCTCCCCCTCGCCTGGCGCGTCCTCCGCAAGGTCTCGCAGATCATCCGCGAGGAGATGAACAGCGCCGGCGCCGCCGAGATGCTCATGCCCGCCCTCGAGCCCATCGAGCTGATGAAGCAGACCGGACGCGACGAGGCCTACGGCGACAACCTCTTCCGCCTCACCGACCGCCACGGCCGCACCATCGCCCTCGCGCCCACCCACGAAGAGATCATCACCGACATGATGAAGGGCGCCGTCAGCTCCTACAAGCAGCTCCCCATCAACCTCTACCAGATCCAGACCAAGTTCCGCGACGAGTTCCGCCCCCGCTCCGCCCTCCTCCGCGGCCGCGAGTTCATCATGAAGGACGCCTACTCCTTCCACACCACCATCGAAGGCCCCGGCGGCCTCAACGAAGCCTACGACGCCATGCACCGCGCCTACGTCAACATCTTCACCCGCTGCGGCCTCGACTTCACCGTCGTCGAAGCCGAGAGCGGCCCCATCGGCGGCTCGGCGTCGCACGAGTTCATGGTCAACTGCGAGAGCGGCGAAGACACCATCCTCCGCTGCCCGCAGTCCGGCTACGCCGCCAACGTCGAGAAGTGCGAAACCGGCGAGCGGAAATGGTCCTTCGAAGGCGACCCCACAGGCGACCTCGACAAGGTCCACACCCCCAACCTCCCCGGCATCGAAGAAGTCGGAAAGTTCATGAAGGTCAAACCACCGAACATGCTGAAGACAATCGTCTTCCAGACAGCGACCACTCCCCAACCCTCTCCCCCTGGGAGAGGGCAGGGTGAGGGCTCCTTAATCTCTTCCTCCTCCCCAACCTCCTCCCCATCTTCCTCTCCCCCCAGCAGCGGGCAGGGCAAGGGCTCCTCCTCTACCGCATCCTCCCCAACCTGGATCCTCACCGTCGTCCGCGGCGACCACGAAGTCAACGAAAGCAAAGTCAAAGACGCCGCCGGCGCTCCCGTCCAGATCGCCGACGAAAAGCAAGCCAAACAAGCCGGCTTCGCCATCGGCTACGTCAGCCCCCGCGCCATCCTCGAGCGCACCGGCGCCATCCTCATCATCGACCCCGACGCCGCCCGCGCCATCGACGAAACAAAGGGCAAGCCCATGTTCTGGGCCACCGGCGCCGACGAGCCCGACCACCACGTCAAGCACTTCAACTGGCGCCGCGAACTCGGCGCCATCCTCGACGATCCCAGCCGCGTGAAAGTCGCCGACATCCGCAACGCCATGGCCGGCGACCCCTCCCCCCGCGCCGAGGGCGCAACCCTCGAAGCCGCCCGCGGCATCGAGGTCGGCCACATCTTCAAGCTCGGCACGAAATACAGCGAGGCGATGGGCTTCACCGTCCTCGACCAGTCCCAGCAGCGCAACCCCGTCATCATGGGCTGCTACGGCGTCGGCGTCAGCCGCACCATGCAGGCCTGCGTCGAGATGAGCCACGACGACGACGGCATCGTCTGGCCACACGCCATCGCCCCGTACCACGTCCACATCATCCCCATGAAGCTCGAACCCGACTCCGAACACATGCGCACCGCTGAAAAGCTCGCGAAAGAGCTGTCGGAAAACGGCCTCGACGTCCTCATCGACGACCGCGACGAACGCCCGGGCGTGAAGTTCAAAGACGCCGACCTCATCGGCTGCCCCCTGCGCATCACCATCGGCGACAAGGCGCTGGAGCAGGGGTGCGTCGAGGTGAAGAAGCGGAGTGAGGGGGGGAAGGGGGAGATGGTGAAGGTGGAGGAAGCAGTGAGAGTAATCTAAAAATACACTAGATACACGCCCCAGACCATGATTGGCTCCACATTATGTATGTGGCTATGTCCGCCTATGCCACGAGAAATGCATGGGAAGATGTCCGCCCAAAGGCGGCCTCAATGATAGTATCGCCTTCGGTACCGATGCCGCTGCCTACGAGGCTGCGCATTCTGAGGAAACAGATTATGTGGTAAATTCATAGTCCAAGTGCAGCGTGGGTACAAGGTGCATCCCAAAAATGGACCATATCGACCATGGCGCCTCCGTACAATATTACTACATATGGGGCAGGCTGTTGGAAGTGCTTCCTCCGCTAACTCTCTCAGTACCCATTCTCTAGGCACAATCCAATTTGGGGGGAGTGCCTCCTGCATCATATTGATTAGCGAGAGTCCGTCTACTAGCGTGAGCGGCTGATCACGCGCCCATTCTCTAGCCTGAGCAGTGAATGATGACGTAGTCACCAATATTCCGCGCGATGCTTTCGCCGCAATGGTGGCCCCAAGAAGATCTCGAAGAATTGGCGCTCCAACTCTTGTTGATTTGAATCTCTTGCATTGCAGGACATGCCGATCGCTATCTTTTTCGAGGAGCCCATCTATTCCATTGTCGCCTGTCACCGGCGTCTGCGTCACACTCCAGCCTAGTTGCCGATAAATTTCCAGGACGAATTGCTCGAATGCAATGGGCGTGAGTTGTTGCAAATATGATAATTGTCGTAATCTTTCAGATTCAATTCGACGCCGGCGTTCAATTTCTTGTGCTCTGAGTTGTTCCTGCTGCTTTCTTTCATGTTCAAGGCGCGCCCTTTCCTTCTCTCTTTCAGTTCGCTCTTGTTCGCATTGCGGGCAATTGTTTAGTCCGTTGCGTTCGAAACGATGGCTGTGGCGGCATTTCCCAGGAAACAGCCATGGCCATACCAACGACCCAATGATCCAAATGGCAATGAGACCCAAAATTTCCATAGCATTATCTTCGATTGCGTCTTACGGTATAAGCAATGCCATCCTCGATTGCTGCAGTGGAAACAAGTTCCCAGCCTTCGCTCCCCAGCCTGTTCAGATGAAGCAGTTTGATCGATGTCTGGTGATGCACGCGCCCCCAGTTGGTAGCATGTGAGCGTCCACCATGGTTTTTTTGTGATGGAGGGTGGAGTTCATGAAACTCTTCCTGTGTCGCAAAGTATGCCTGCTCTCCACGAACTATGAGTTCGCCGTACTCCCACATCACATGCACGCGGTTGCTTTGCCCAAGCGTGATAGTGGCGAACAAGATGGCGCACGCCGCAGCGATGACCAATGCGAATACCGAATGTGTCTTCATTTGTATCCCCTCTGTAGTAAAAAGTACTCATCGGGGAGCTCGGGGTTCAAGTTGATCTGGGATTATTAAACCGCTGTGCAGCCGATAATTCCTGTCTGCTTGCTTAATTGATTGAGTGCAGGGTGTCAGGTGGCACTGAGATGTGAACCGTGCCACCGACCGCCGCCCCGGGCGGTCGGTGCGCTCGACCAAAACGCACCGACCATCGAAGACGATGGTCGGTGGCACGGCATGCCCTCTGCGGCATCACGACATCACCCCCCGTGCGCAATCCCCCGCCCATCCCCGCGCACCACCATCCCCCGTGCGCAACATCGCGCCCCTCCCCCAAAAACATCTTGCCCGCTCACAGCCCCGCTCTATCTTCTGAGCGGTCATGACATACCTCACGACATCCCGCCCCCAATCCATCCACGGCCCCGAGCAGCTCCTCGCCGACTACCTCGCCGGCGATCTCCCGCTCATCGGCCTCGCCCGCCGCCACGATCTCACGCTCGATCAGCTCCTCGCCTGGCTCGACAATCCCGACACCCGCCGCATCCTCGCCGCCATCGAGTCCGCATCGCGCCGCCGCGCCGAAGTCATCGCCGCGATGTCCCTCCCGACCGCGCTGCAATCCCTCGAAACAGTCGCGGCCTCCGCCGAGAGCGACGAAACCCGCCGCAAAGCCGCCGCCGGAATCCTCCGCGCCCACCGCGCACTCTCCACCCCGCCCCAACCCCCGGAAACCAAACCCCCGCGCCGCCGCCCGCCGCTCGTCAGTCCCACACTGATGCCCGATGCCCGGTCCCCGATGCCTCTCCGCATCCCAACCCCGGCGCTGCCGATCTTCAATCACGCCCTGCACACCACCGCCGCCCATGCACAACCCGCCGCCACTCGCGCCGATGCATGCCGCATCCACCATCTCGACTCGCTGAACACCACAACCCTTCACAAAAACACCCAAAGAGGCCCGCCGGGTGCCACGCCCAGCGCAGTCGGGCGTGGCGAGACGGAGGTCTCATGTCCGTATCCAAATGATCCTGCGGCGAGACAGGACGCTGCCATCCAGTGTCTAGTGCGACCGAAATCGCCGAGAATTCCTTCACATCCCGCGCGAACCACGCCCGACTCGGAGGACCTCGCTGGGCGTGCCACCCCTATTCAGCTTTCAGGGAGATTCAATCAGTGTGAATACCACGGGCAGGGTGGAAACGGGGTATCTGGGTCGATGAAAGGAACACGCGGGCGCAAGACGGAAGTACCATCCGGAACATGACCACGCCATCCACACCGCAGCCGGGCGCCATCCTCTGGTGCGATCTCACCGTCCCCGACGCCGAGCGCGTGCGCGATTTCTACACCGCCGTCGCCGGCTGGCGGGCCGAACCCGTCGACATGGGCGGCTACAGCGACTTCTGCATGATTCCTCCGGGCGCAAGCGAACCCGTCTCCGGCGTCTGCCACGCCCGCGGCGTCAACGCCGATCTGCCGGCGCAGTGGCTCATCTACATCACCGTCCCCGACGCCGACGCCGCGGCGGCGGAGGCGAAGCGGCAGGGGGGCGAGATCGTGGTCGAGCCACGCAACATGGGCGGCGGACGCATGTGCGTGGTCCGCGATCCGGCGGGGGCGGTCTTCGCGCTGTATACGCCCGGAAAGTGAGCGGCCCGACGGCGCCGGGCCGGGCGGGCGCGTATCGAAACGGGCTGGATCGGTGACCGGAGCAATTTCTTCCGGGCCGCCACCCTTCCCCCTTGACATATTCCAGAAATGGAATATGATGCCCCCATGCCCAGAGCCCCGGCCATCGACGACGTCTTCTCCGCCATCGCCGATCCCCGGCGTCGGCAGATCCTCGAGATCCTCGGGGTCAGCGGCGCCATGGCGGTGGGGGAGCTGGTGGAGAAGCTCCGCCTGCCCCAGCCGGCGGTCTCGAAGCACCTGGCGGTCCTGCGGCGTGTGGGGGCGGTGGTCGCCACCCAGCGCGGGCGCAGCCGCGTCTATCGCATAGACGCCGCGGAGCTGAAAACCGTGTACGACTGGACAAAGACCTTCGAGGCCTACTGGACGAACCAGCTCGATTCGATCCGCGAGAAGGCGGAGTCGCGGGCGAAGCGCGATGCATCGCAACGAAAGAAGTGAGACGGACACAAAGGAGACACACACCATGCCCGGCACAGTGAACAGCGAGATGGTGCAGACACTGAGCGTCACGCGCGAGATCGAGATCGCGGCGCCGCTGGATGTCTCGTTCGAGGCGATCCTGGAGCAGCTCGGCCCGGGCGGCTCGGTCCCCGGAGAAGATCACTTCCCCATGAAGTTCGAGCCGTGGCCCGGCGGGCGCTGGTTCCGCGATCTCGGCGACAACGTCGGCCACTGGTGGGGCACGGTGCAGGTCATCAAGCCTCCGAAACTGCTCGAAATCTGCGGCCCGCTCTTCATGTCATACCCCGCCCAGTCGCACGTGCAGTACCGGCTGACCGAGCAGGGGGGCGGCACGCACCTTAAGCTCACGCACCGCGCCATGGGGCTGATCTCAGACGAGCACCGCGAAGGCGTGACGACGGGCTGGGACCACGAACTGGAGGCGATCCGCAGGATCGCGGAGTCGCAGTCCCGGCGATAATCAACGACAGAACAACGGAACATCAACGGGCAAATGGTTTGCCCGAAGCATCAAGACACATACGGAACAAAGGACGAATGCGATGAGCACCGAATCGACACAGGACATGATGCATATGATGAAGGTCGAGCCCGGCAAGGAGCACCAGTGGCTCCAGCGCGCTGTGGGCGAGTGGAGCTTCCAGGGGGAGTGCTGCATGGGCCCGGACCAGCCGAAATCGACGATGTCGGGCACGGAGACGACTCGTTCGGTCGGCGGCCTGTGGATCGTCCAGGAAACCAGCGGCGAGTGCCCGATGACCAAGCAGCCGGTGACAACGATCATCACGCTGGGCTTCGACCCTGCGAAAAGCAGCTTCACCGGCGCCTGCATCGTCTCGGTCATGACGCACTTGTGGAAATACGACAGCGGCGAGCTCGACGCCTCCGGCCAGAAGCTCACCCTCAACACCGAAGGCCCCGACTTCACAACGCCGGGAAAGATGCGCCGCTTCCGCGACATCATCGAGTTCAAGAGCGACGACCTGCGCCTCATGCGCTCCGAGATGCTGCTCGACGACGGCGAGTGGAGCGAGATCATGCGCGCGGAGTACCGGCGCACGAAGTGAACGCGACCAACGCCCGCTCCGACTTCGTCCGCTTAGCGGACGGGCCTGAGCGGCGTTGTTTCGTCGAAGTAGATGAAGGCGTCGTAGCGGCGCGTCAGGTTGGTCGGGACATAGTTGCGCTGGCTTTCGTGGCGCGGGTCGAAGGTGACGCCGATGGCGCGGTGGCCGCGGATGTCGGAGAGCGGCCCGTCGCGCATCGCGTCGTCGAAGACGATCAGCCCCCGCTCGACGCCGGCGCGCCGGAAGAGGTCTTCAGCGCTGTTGGGGATGGGGGGCGCTGAGGTCATGGTGCGGACCTGGTCGCCCCAGCCGCGGCCGGCGAGCAGTTCGCCGCCGCCCATGCCGAAGCCGACGCTGACGACATCGTCGCCGTGGCTGTCGCGGGCGAGGTGGCCGATGTTGAGCATGCCCTGGGCGCTCATCGAGGTGGCCCGGGCGTCGCCGATGTGGGTGTTGTGGGCCCAGACGACGCCGCCGCCACGGTTCTCGTGGTGTTCGAGCAGGCGCACGGCGGTGGCGTGGAAGTGGCGGGCGCGGTCGTTCCAGGACATGGCGCCGCCACGGACGGCGTTGCGGTGGTGGCGTTCGGCGCTCTTGACGGTGTAGGCGTTCTGCTTTGCATTGAAGAAGGCCTTGGAATCCTGGCGGGCCAGATCGTCCGCGCGTTCGCGGAGGGTTTCGACGACGCGCACCACGCCCGCCTCGCACGACGCGGCGCCGGACGCCATGGCCCGGGAGTAGACGGAGAAATCAGGGGCGTAGGCGCTCATGCAGGAATACGAATGCATCGCAATCTCCGCCGCCTCTTCGTCGGCTTCTTCCAGATACTCCAGCACCTGCCGCTTGGATTCAGGCGCGCCGTAGATGTCGAGCCCGTAGAAGCCGACACGCTCATCGGCGGGAAGCGACTTGTTGTGCTCATGCAGCCATTCGATCAACTCGAGCACTTCCTCGTTGGCCCACATCCACTCGGGCCAGCGGTCGAAGCCGGCCATGATCTCCCGGGCAGTGGTTGCTTCGTCGAGCAGTCCCTTGACGTAGAGGTTGAGGCGGTAACAGGGTGTCCAATCGCCCTCGACGACGATGAAGGCGAATCCCTTTTCCTCGATGAGACGCCGGCTGATCTTGGCGCGCCAGGTGTAGAACTCGCTGGTTCCGTGCGTGGCCTCGCCGAGGAGGACGAGGCGGGCGTCGCCGATGCGATTGAGCAGGGGGTCGAGGTCGGCTTCGTCGTTCAGCGGCGCGGCGTGTTCGCGGATGGTTTCGACAGCGCGTTCGGCGCGGTTGTCGACGCCGGGTCGATCGGCCTGGCGAGCATCCGTGATGTCTGTGAAGGCCGCCAGGGCAGCGGCGGCGAGGAGCGCGATGAGGATCTGTCGTGTGCTCATGCCATCAGGATATACACCCAGCGCACGCGCGGCGAGCATTCAACTTCGCAGCAGGACCTGGCTGAGAAGGCTGTCATCCACATCGTAGTACAGCGCTCCGATGCCGATCTGCGGGTAGCGAGCGCCCAGACGCTGCGCTTCCTCGGCGACGAAATCGGCGGCGTCGTCGATCTCGAAGAGAGGGGCGTTTTCGTCGAAGTGTTCCGCCGCGGCGTCGGGCTTCCAGCCGGCGCCTTCGACGAGTCCGGTGATGAAGGCCTCGCGTCGTTCGCGCAGGTGGACCATGCCGCAGCGGCTGTGGCCGATGAGGACCATGGTGCGCACGCCGCCGATGGCGATGGCGAAGGACACCTTGAACTCGACGCGCCGAAAGTTGGCGCCGCCGGCGCGAAGGATGTAGGCGAAGTTGCGCGGCATGCGCAGGAGGTTGCGGTGGTCCATGCACATGCCGATGAGGAGCTCGGGGGCAGCGCATTCGCGCAGGGGGGCGTTGAGGTTGTGCCAGCGGATCAGGTCGCCGATGGGGCCCGTGCGGTAGGCGGGCAGGATGTCCTCTTCAGTGTTGACGGGGATCAGCTCGGTCATGATGCACGAGTGTAGGGCGAGGGCCCGAATTGCGCCGACCTCGGTATCATCGGGCCATGTCGCAACCACTCGTCGGCGTCATCATGGGCTCGCGCTCGGACTGGGAGACGATGTCCCACGCCGCCGCGACGCTCAAAGAGCTCGGAATTCCCTACGAGACGCGCGTCGTCTCGGCGCACCGCACCCCGGACCTGCTCTTTGAATACGCGTCCGGCGCGGAGGGGCGGGGCATCGAGGTGATCATCGCGGGGGCGGGGGGGGCGGCGCACCTGCCGGGGATGACCGCATCGAAGACGCCGCTGCCGGTGATCGGGGTGCCGGTGGAGTCGAAGGCGCTGCAGGGGGTGGATTCGCTGCTTTCGATCGTGCAGATGCCGGCGGGTGTGCCGGTGGCGACGACGGCGATCGGCAGGGCGGGGGCGATCAACGCGGCGTTGCTGGCGGCGCGGATCCTCGTGCGGGCGCACACGCAGCACCGCGGGGCGCTGGATCGCTACCGCTCCGAGCAGACCAAACGCGTGATGAGCGAGCCGGATCCTTCACTGGATGATGCATCGCGGTCGCCGTCCGGGGGAACCTTCGGGGGCTCAGGGGGGGGCGGGGGTTCCGGGAGTTCCGGGGGAGCGGGGGCATGACGCTCGTCGGCGTGCTAGGCGCCGGTCAGCTTGGCAGGATGCTCGCTATCGCCGGCCGGAAGCTGGATCTGCAATTCCGTTTTCTCGACGCTTCGCCCGATGCGCCAGCGGCGGAGTTCGGGGAGATGGTCGTCGGCGCTTTTGATGATCCGCAGGCGCTCGATCGTTTCTCCGATGGCGTGGATGTCGTCACCTACGAGTTCGAGAATGTTCCGGTGGCGTCGGCGCGGCGGCTGGCGGAGATGGTCCGCGTGCTGCCGCCCCCGGCCTCGCTGGCCGCGGCCCAGGACAGGCTGGAGGAGAAACGGCTCTTCACATCGCTCGGCGTGCCGACGGCGCCGTTCGAAGCGGTCTACGACGAGGTGTCGTTGCGTTCCGCTGCGGAGCGGGTCGGGCTGCCCGCGGTGCTGAAGACGCGCCGGCTGGGCTATGACGGCAAGGGACAGAGGGTGGTGCGCGAGATGTCGGATCTGGACGCCGCGTGGCGCACGATCGGCGAGCGCCCGGCGATTCTGGAGGGGTTCGTCCGGTTCGACCGCGAGCTGTCGGTCATCGCGGTGCGCGGGCGGCGGGGCGAGATGGCGTTCTATCCGCTGATCGAAAACGTACATCGTGATGGCGTGCTGCGCCGATCGCATGCGCCGGCGCCGGATGTGGTTGAGGGGCTGCAGAAGGATGCGGAGGGGCACGCGCGGCGGCTGTGCGAGGAGCTCGGGCATGTGGGCGTGCTGACGCTGGAGTTGTTTGAGCGGGGGGGTGCGTTGCTGGCGAACGAGATGGCGCCGCGGGTACACAACTCGGGGCACTGGACGATCGAGGGGGCGGCGACGAGCCAGTTCGAGAACCACCTGCGGGCGATCCTGGGGATGGAGCTGGGTGCGACGTCGACGGAGGGCGCCTGCGTTATGTTAAACTTGCTCGGGTGGGTTCCGGAGCGGGGGGTTTTTGAGGGGATGCCGGGGGCGCCGGGGGTGACGCTGCATGACTATGGGAAGAAGCCGGCGCCGATGCGGAAGGTCGGGCATGTGACGGTGTGCGGGGCGGATCGGGAGATGGTGGAGGCGCGGGTTGACGTGGTGTGTGAGCGGTTGCGGATGGCGGGGTGGGAGGAGTAGAACGGTGGAAGATGCAACATTATGACCAACTCGGTCAATTTGTTGAAGGATGTGTGTGAGCTATCCAATGGTTGTCGGTAAAGGCCGAAGCATGGTTGCCTACAACAGAGACCGCTGCGTTCGTCTCCCGACGAAGGATGCGAACATTATGCAGGAACAACTCGTCAATCGCCTCGCCCGGGCTCGTAGGCGCAGAGCGCCAAGTGAGTTGGCCACCAGCACGGGTTGCACTTTTTCGCATCTTTGATTTCATCAGTGCTGACGTGTCCAGTGTGATCACACGATCGAAGGCAGTTGCAAAGTTTCGTAGGTGCGCTGATCCACCGCGAAGGAGTAGCGTTAATGGTCTATCGACTGCCTGCGCAAGTGCAATGAGTTGCTCGGCGTGCCAAGCTCGGCGCGTAGCCGACTTGCCTACAGTGCCCATCTCGTAGGACACCGCGTAAATTCCAGATGAGGAGCGCAAGTAATCGACCCATCGACGGAAGTCGTGGGGCGTGCGTCCGTTTATGTGAAGTGCTACAGGCAGGCCCACTGAAGCAAATTCATTAAAACATGCAGCTATGCGAGCCATACTGACCAGATTGTCGTGACGCACAGTATTTGCATGCATCGAGAAATTCGGTGTCGCGATGAGCGTTGGGCGCAATCTGTGAAGTGACTCGGCGGTTTTCTTGGGCCGCAGCACCTCCCAGAATCTCTCGACAAGGCGATCCTCGCCTGTGGCAGCAATGATAACGTGGGCGGTGGGATTGATCTTGAATTTCTTGAGCAATTGCTCACGGCTGGAGTAGCGTGATAGTCCAGTACGGTAATCAATGATCGAGTAGAGCGAGATCGCAACTGTTGGAATCGACAGTGGGCCAACGAGATTGCCGACGTCGAGGATGCAGGGTACGTAATCCTGCGATGTAATCATGGGTGAAACCCGACGGCGGTATGGCGTCAACTCAAGACCATTAGCTTCATTAACCAAAGTGCTGTATCGCCGTTGATTGGGACAGGCGTAGCGATTGCAGAGCTCAGGAGTGCCGCAGCAAAGGTCCAGGCAGTTGTAGATCGGTGCTCTAATACTGAGACCGCCACACAACGCTAACTCAGGGCACATCGAGCATCCGATACTAATTTCTTGGCCATGTTGGTGCCATAGTTCTGGGTCGGCAACCTTGCCGCGAACTGTAAGAGCAGTGCGTTTGGCTGAATTTGTCATCATCACTCCAGCATTATCTCGGCCTTCTTGGTAAGCGTATACAGCTTCACGACACGGCCTAGCGCGCTTGGGCACGGCCCGCGCATCTTGTCACGAACGCTCATCGGCGGGTTCTCGATCTTTCCTACGATGGACACGCCTCGAATAACGTTCAAACAATCGCCATCCATTGCAACCCTATACTCCTCATCCGGTGAGAATGCGTGTCCGTTGGTCGGCATCGCCACCACAGCAACTGAGAGCCGGGGAGAGGCGCTGAATAAACTTGGTCCGTCAAACTCAAAAAGGCACCTCCTCTGCTTCCGTGTAAACGAATCAGTGGCTTTTGCGATCATTTCAGTGCCCATATCTAAGACCCTCCAGCACGAGCCGGTAGACCCGTGTGCGACCACGGCGTTCGGACTTCAGCATCCCTTTCGACTCAAGTGCCGCAAGGCGGTTGCTTGCGGCGGATGGCCCTACATGGGAGATCGCCCTCGTTACGTTAGAGGCATCGAACTCCCGTTCCCCACTGATGGCGAAGAGCGTCTCACTTAGAGCGGGATCGAGGCGTCCCATTATGACTGGGCTGTGAATATCACCGCCGGATAGATCAGCAGCGAGCATGACGTTGCCAGTTGCCTCCAGAGCTACCCTGACCTCTTCTCGCACAAGTTCCGTCAAGTTAGCAGCGAGCAGCACAATTCCCGGTCGCATTGCGGCTGTGTACCTGAGGAGTGCCACTAGCGCCTCTCGAAGCCAACTGACCGTTGCCAGTCGAATTCCGTCAAAGTCGACAACGCAGAGGCCTGGCTCTAGGCGGTCAATTTTGAATCGAGCAGCCTGTAGCCATTCAGCTCCGGCAGCGGCGCCGGCCAACTCGGTCGAGCCTGCGAGTTCCACTACCGAGATTGTTGAGCAGATGTTCATCTGAAGATGTGAATAATACCCGGTCCAAGCTAGGCTGTCAACCCAGGCCAATGGATCTGGTAGAAATCTCCACCGCCACCACAACCCCTTGGTGGGTGGGGCGTTGGGAGCACCTGCCTTGGTCAGGGGTTGGCCCCGCACCGGCGACATGGAGGACGGCCTCGCCTGAACGAAGGCGGACTGAGCCACTTGCCGCCTTGAGCGGCAGGAAGACCGCGCGGTATCCATAGCCGAAGCCGATTCCTCGACCATGCCGTGAAACCCCCGGGGTGACGGCAAGCGGTAAAGCCTCCAAGTCATCGCGGAGCGATCGAAATTCTGAGGCCATGCGCAGGCTAGCCAACATCCCAATTCCAGCGTCTGCGACCGTGTATTCGAAACGGTCGGCGGTCCTTGAGAAAGCAGCTATTCCAGAATGTGGCGCCCGGCTGTGCAGAATGATGTTGTCGGCCAATTCCATAATTGCGCCGGCGAGACCGGCAGCTACGGAGTCCGCAAAGCCTCCCGCACGCGCGCTCACTTCAGCGCGCTTCAGGAATGCCGTCCACGAGGCATTTCTTCCGAGTTCTTGAGGGATAGTAATCGCATCTGCGCCAACTGGCTGCAGACTCAAGTTTGAGTAGGCGAAGGTGCCGTCCAAGAGTCGAGTAATCTGCTCTACGATTGGTGAGTCAGTATGCTCGAACAGAGCAGGAAGTTCTGGACGGTTGTTGCGCCGAAAGTACTCGTATTCGACGATAGCTCCAACCTTATCGCCAAAGGTGTTCGCAAGCATTACTCCAAGGTCTTTCACGGCAGACGAAGGAGCGATGGCTAGTTCATCGAGAAGTTGAACGGGCGTCACGTACCGATATTCTAAACCCCTACTCTCGCCCTGCCAACGGAGGTCGTCCTGACGTGATTGGCGGTGTGGGCGCAATGAAAACGGGCGGCGTCTTTCGACGCCGCCCGTGTGAATGTTCAGGGCAGGTTTTGTCGGTTCTGGTTCTGTAGATTCAGGGTCTGTCGGTGGTCAGTTGCACGGGCCCCAGCTGCCGAGGAGTTCGGCGAGGTCGGAGGCGCCGTAGGTTGTGCCCCACTGGCCGAGCAGGACGCCGAGATCGGCGGAGCCGACCTGGCCATCGCCGCTGAGGTCCCAGGGGCAGTCGATTGCGGAGGGTGCGATGGAGCCGGCGTTGATGGAGCCGGGTGCGCCGGGCTTGAAGAGGCCGAGGGTGACGTTGGCGCTCTCGGGGGCGGTGTCGGCTTCGAACCAGAAGTTGTACATCGTGCCCCAGCGGAGGGCGTTGGTGTTGGGGTTCTGGGCGTAGGTCTCGGGGCTGGACCAGGTGACGGCGCCGGAGCCGACGCTGGAGGTCCAGAAGGTGTTGTCGTAGATTTCACCGGAGTGGTACGGGGGCGAGTGGAAGCCCACGTTCGTGACGGTGACGCTGTCGGGGACGGGGACGGAGAAGGAGCCGCCGCTGCGATCGGAGTTGAGGTTGAAGACGGCGTACTCGTAGCGCCAGGAGCCGTCGCCGTTGTCGATGACCTTGGAGGCGAAGACGAAGCGGCCCTCGTCGGGGACGTCGACGTTGCGGATGTCGATGTCGCGGTCGAGCGCGTTGAGGCCCTCGCCGTGATCGGCCCAGGCCCAGATGGCGCCGCGGCCGGCGGACATTTCAGGCGCGAGGGCCATGTTGTTGGATGCGTTGAAGGTGACGCGCTTGTAGGTGGCGTTGTTTGCAGTGTTGCCTGCGAGCGAGCTGTCGGTGCAGACGTAGACGCCTTCCACGAAGTAGAGAGCGCCGGGGTAGGTGGATGTGTCGAGGTCAGCAGCGTCGATCTGCAGGCGCCGGAATGTGGAGTCGCCAGAGCCGCTGGGAAGTGGCTGGAACTCGCCGGTGAACGCGTTGATGACGCTGCGCGGGCCGAGGCGGGCCTGGTTGCCGTTCCAGGTTGCGGAGTAGATGTCGAGGCAGCCGGCACGAAGTCCGAAGCCGGTTCCGGAGCACGCCAGGCCGCAACCGTTCTGATTGAAGACGCAGCACGCGGTCTTGGCGAAGGACATGCCGACCTGCATGAGGCGGCCATCGTGGAGGCGATAGGCGTTCATGCCGAAGGCGGGCGTGCCGTTGTTGTCCCAGGCGAGCGGCTGGTCTCCGATATTGCAGGTGTGGCTGCCGAGCGCGTAGGCGTGCACACTGCCGACGGGGCTGTAGTTCGAGACGGAGAGAATGTTGCTGAGGACGACATCGGCGCCGCCGGAGCCGCGCGGCGAGGCGGCGACGATCTCATCAAGGCTGGCGTCGGCCGAGCCTGCGACGGCGCGGACGAACTCTTCGTGGCGCGAGGGATCCAGCTTCGAGGCGAGGTCGAGCCACTGGGCGGCTTCCTCGTAGCGGTTGTTGTCGGCCAGGACTGTGGCGAGGCGGATGGCGGTGAGGCTGTCACGGGGATTGTCGACAAGGACGGCCTGTAGCTCCGTGATTCGCGGGTCCTCCTTGGGCGCGGGGGCGCTGGCGCCGGTGGTGGCGACGCCGTTGAACGAGGCGGCGATGATTCCGCACCCGGCCGCGGCGATCAGGCCGAGGGTGACGACACGTTTCATTTTCGGATGCATACTTTTGCTCTTCTCCTGGCGCGTGCGGATGTGGTCGGTCGGACGCGGACCGGCTTCTTCTTGACAGTTGACAGCCTACACGACAATTCGGCCCTCAGGGGCAGAAAAATCACGATTCAACTTTACATAAGATGCATTATCGGCGGTGGTTGGAGGCCGGCAGGGGGGCGATCCCGGCGCAGAGTGTGATGCCAGCGGCCTGGTTGCCGCTTCCCCGGAGGCATCACAATCTCTCTCTCCCCGGCTCCTGCTCCTCCGGCGGCCAGCCCCTCTCCTCCTCCGAATCTCTCTCTTCCAGCAGGCTCTCTCCTGCCGGCATCTCTGACCCTTGCGGTCAGTCTCCGTGGGCTGGCGACCACAGTTCCGGGGATGGCTCCAGTATCCAACTGAGGCGGGTGGGTGTCAACAGGATGCGCAGGAGCTGCGCGGGGTGTTTCGGGGTATTGGCCCCGGATCCAGATGCGGGGCTGGCGGGGGGCAGGCGAAGTCGGTCGATGCGGGCTGCGAGGGTGTGTGGCCGGCGCCGTCCCGCAGCGTCGTCGTCGCTATATTCCCCTCCTCGCTGCGGTCAGCTCTGCGAGTGAGCTTTACATAACACGGACCCCACATGTTTGAGAGACTTTCCGACGGCTTTTCCAGCGCCATGCGCCGGCTCTCCGGGCGCGGCGCCATCACCGAATCCAATATCCGAGAGGCCGTCGAGGAGGTGCGCACCGCGCTGCTTGAGGCGGACGTCAACTACGAGGTGGTGCAGAAATTCTGCGATGAGGTGGTTCAGGACGCCCTGGGGCGCGAGGTGAGCAAGAGTCTCAAGCCGGGGCAGGAGTTCATCGGGATTGTTCAGAAGCGCCTGGTGGCGCTGATGGATCCGGACCGGCCCGTCACCGAGGATGGCGCCCCCCCCGCTCCCGGTCGTGGTGTGGCGCGGGTCAGTCCGGGCCCGACCGTCGTCATGATGTGCGGGCTGCAGGGCAGCGGGAAGACGACGACGTGCGGCAAGCTGGCAGCGCACCTGAAGAAGCGCGGGCGGTCGGTGATGTTGGTGGCGGCGGACCTGCAGCGGCCGGCGGCGGTTGAGCAGCTCCGCACGGTGGCCGAGCAGGTGCAGAGCGAGATGCCGGGCGGGGCGCGCGTCGAGTTTTATGGGGAGATCGACAAGGTTGCGGAGTATGGCAAGGCCGTGGGCGTGGCGGTGCAGGTGTGCCAGCGGGCTGTGAAGAAGGCGCGCGAGGAAGGGATCGACACGGTGATCCTGGACACGGCGGGCCGGCTGCACGTGAACGACGAGCTGATGGGCGAACTGCAGAAGGTGAACGCGTCGACGCAGCCGCACGAGATCTTTCTGGTTGTGGACGCGATGACGGGGCAGGATGCGGTGGCGTCGGCGCGGGCGTTTCACGAGCGGCTGAAGGTGGACGGGGTGATCCTGACGAAGTTCGACAGCGACACGCGCGGCGGGGCGGCGCTGAGCGTGCGTCAGGTCACCGGCGCGCCGATACGCTTCATCGGCGTGGGTGAGAAGCTGGATGCGCTGGAGGAGTTTCACGCGGAGCGCATCGCGGGGCGCATCCTCGGGATGGGCGATGTCGTCTCGCTGGTCGAGAAGGCGCAGGAGCAGGTCAGCGAGGAGGAGGCGCTGGAGCTGCAGGAGAAGATGGCGCGGGGCGAGATGACGATGGACGATTTCCTGAAGCAGCTTCGCTCACTCCGCAAGATGGGGCCGATGAAGCAGCTTCTCGGTCTGCTGCCGGGGGTGGGGTCTGCTTTGAAGGATGTGAATATTGATGACAAGCAGTTCAACCGTCTCGAGGGCATGATCAACTCGATGACGCCGGCGGAGCGGCGCGATGCGAGCAAGCTGAACCACAGCCGCCGCAAGCGCATCGCCGGCGGCAGCGCCGCCCGCCCCGAAGAAGTCGGCCGCCTGGTGAAGCAGTTCGAGACGGTTTCGAAGCTGTCGAAGCAGATGGCGGGGATGGGCGCGATGGGGAAGATGAAGGCGGCGCGGCAGTTGCAGGCCGCGGGCACGGATGGAGGCGGGATGGCGGGGTTCAAGGCGAAGGGCGGGACGAAGTCGCGGAGTCCGAAGGCCGGGTACAAGCAGAAGAAGCGGCGGAAGTAGTCTGCGTGAGTCTGCGTGCGAAAAGCAGAATTGGAATATGGAATGGCGTTTTGCGCGCCAGGCGGCAGGCGCCGCAGTCCCTGTTCAGGAATCCCCCTCTGACTCTGACTCTGACTCAATCGGCAGCGGATCCTTCTCCACTCCTTGCGTCCACCGCTTGAATTTCGGCCAGACAACATCGGTCAGAAGGATTTTGATGCAGGCAGCCACGGGGATGGCGATCAGCAGGCCGTACATGCCCGCCAGCGCGCCGCCCGCGATGGAGGCGAAGAGGATGGTGGGGATGTCCATGCCGGTGCCCTTGCCCTGGATGACGGGCGTGAGGAAATATTCATCCATCGCCTGTCCGATGAGGTACGCGCCGATGGGCGCCAGGACGATCCACCACCACGTTGCCTGCCAGGACACCCCGCTGGGCTCGAGCCACATGAGGAGCATGGTGAGGGGCACGCCGACCATCGAAATGTACGGGATGAGGCACAGCAGGCCGACGATGATCCCGACCAGGATGGGCGCCGGCACACCGATGAGCCAGTAAGCGAGCGTGAAGTACACGATCTGGATGATGGCGATGGTGATGCGTCCGCGGACGAAGGCGGCGACAGCCCGGTCCATCTTTTTCGCCAGTTCGATGGCCTTGCCGCGTTTGCGCTCCGGGATGAGGTCTTCCCAGAATTCGAGGACTTTCCCGTAGCTTTTGCACATGAAGAAGAAGAAGAAGGCGGTGAGGAAGCCGCCGAAGAGCAGTATGCCGAAATCTCGCGCCCCGCGGAAGATGACTCCCGCCGCGATCGTGCCGGTTTCGTAGGCGCGCCGGCCGATGGTCGCGCGATTGTCCTCGACCCACGCCGCCGCCTGTTCAAAGAGCTGTGATATGAAATCTGCGGGTCGATCGTCGTATTCGTATTGGGCGTATTCGTTGAATTCGTCTGTGTCTTCGAAAGAGTCTGCCTCTTCGCGGTCGTCCGTCTCTTCGGGTGAGTCTGTGTTTTCGGGAGCGTCAGGGCTTTCGCCGTCTTCTGCGCTCTCATCGTTTTCCGAATCGGGTTCGGATTGTTCGTCCGCCTCGGGCGCCTCCTCCTCGGCGCGCCTTCGGGACTCGACGAGCTGGTCGCGCACGAAGCGCCAGGATTCTCCGGGCAGGGCGTCGCGGCGCTCCTCGTCGTCCGGGTGCATCACGGAGCGGTTGAGCTGGATGACGTTGTTGGCGAAGCGGTTGGCGT
Source organism: Phycisphaeraceae bacterium (assembly GCA_007693965.1). Classification (GTDB taxonomy): domain Bacteria; phylum Planctomycetota; class Phycisphaerae; order Phycisphaerales; family UBA1924; genus RECQ01. Next base: position 34,336 of record RECQ01000026.1, read on the forward strand.
AGGCCCCGCCCTGGAAGGCGGCGTAGCCGAGACCGATGACGGCCGGGATGACGATGAAGACCGCGACGGCGAGGATGATGGTGATCGCCGCCCCGGCGCGGTTGAAAAAGCGGGTGGACACCATGCGCCGGACAATCGGCTCGAAGAGGTAGGCCAGGGCCATTGCGAGCAGCAGCGGCGCGGTGACGATGCGGAGCAGGTAGCCGAGGTAGATCAGCCCGACGATGATCGCAATGACAAGCAGGTCGCGCACCGGCTGGATGTGCCAGATGTGACGATTGGTCCAGTCGGAGCTGCGGTTGGAGCGATCGCGATTGGATTCCGCCATGCGCGACAGGGTATCGAGGCGCCGCGGAGGTTGCATGTCCGTTCTGACGGACATGGGGACCGGTGGATGCGGGGGTCGGGAGGCCCTTGCGCCGGTGTGAGTGGGCGCGGGGTTGGGGGCGTCGCCGGGGCGGCGTCAATTGCGACATTGACTGTGTGTGGTTGCTGGGGTTCGAGGGATGGGAGTGGTGTGGTTGGGGGAGGTTGGTTTTGGGGAGTCGGGTTTGAAATTTGAGATTTGAAATTTGAGATTTGAAATTTGAGATTTGAAATTTGGGATTTGAGATTTCAGATTTGAAATTTGGGACATGGGATTTCAAATCTGTGGTTCAGGGCCGAGGACTTTTCATCGGGTATCGCAGGCCGACCAGGCTGGCGCCGGTTGTTGATGCGCCGTACCGGTTGCGAATGCGCCGCGTCGGTTGTTGATTTGCTCCGGCGTTGTCGGGTTCAGCCGACTTGCACTTCAGCCGACCTGCACTTCAGAGAAGGCTTCGTCGAACTCGAAGACGCCCTGGAAGTCGGCGAGGCTGTCCTCATCCGTCTTCCGCATCAGTCCGGCGTCGACCAGGGCGAAGACGATGCGTCCGAAGTCCTCGGTGCGGCGGACCTGCCAGCGGTCGAGGACGGTGCGGGCGAGGAAGCCGTACTGGTCGAGAGCGAAGTCGCGCAGGCCGATGCAGAGCTCCTGACCGGTGACGTGGCGTCCCTCTTCGGCCATATCCACCTCGTTGCGGCGGATGCGCTCGATGGTGTGGCGAAGGCCCTGCTGCACAAAGATGAACGCCTCGGGCGGGAATGGTCCCGCCTTTTCACGGATGGCGCTCCAGTCGATCTGAACCTGCTCGGGCACGTTCGCACTCCTCTGTCGTCGTTCGCACTGACTTGGCCGGGCCGGGGACACTGATTCGGCGTGGGGCCATCTTCTCCGGGATATCGTAGACGTGGCTGCGGGGGATAGCCAGAATTCAATCTCGGCTGACATGGGGACAATGCTTGACATACCAGCGAAGCGGGGCCTTCGCCCATGATCCGGCCGAGTCCACCCCGATCCGGGCCGCGTTGGCGATCTCCGCCTGTTCAAACAGGGATCCGGCGTCCGCCCCTTCGATGAAGAGCCTGTCCCCGTTGACCAGGTCGGCGCTGTCGAGGGCTCGGTCGATGGCGAGCGCCTGGCAGAGCTTGGCGGGGCCTGAGCACAGGTCGTGGTCGCGGAGGGGCGATGCGCGGCGTGGACCCGTGCGGTTGTGGCGCATCCGGTCCAGACCCTCCTCGGGCGCCAGGGCGCGGATGAGGGCGGCGGCGGGGCTTCCCTCCTCAGCGCAGACCACGTTCACACAGTGGTGCATGCCGTAGGTGAAGTAGACATACGCGATGCCGGGTGGGCCGTACATGGATTCGTTGCGCGGCGTGCGCCGGTTGCCAGCGCAGTGGGCCGCCAGGTCCTGCGCGCCGAGATAGGCCTCGGTCTCGACGATGCGGCCTGAGAGGCGCTCGCCGCCGTCGAGGATGCGCACGAGTCGGCGTCCGAGGAGGCGCTGCGACAGCTCGGCTGCATCGATGCGGAACATTTCGCGCGGCCAGCGTTGGTTGTCAATGTCGGGCGCTGTCCACGCCTGCCTGGTGCGGGCCGCGGGGCTCATGCGTAGGCGTGCAGGCCGGGGAGGAGCAGGTTCACGCCGAAGTAGGTCCAGAGCATGACGAAGAAGCCGAGCACGCTGAGCCAGGCGGTGACGAGTCCCCGGTTCCTCGTCAGGCCGATGCGCGCGTGGATGACGATCAGGTAGACGATCCAGGTGATGAGGGCCCAGGTTTCCTTGGGATCGAAGGCCCACCAGCGTCCCCACGAGTGGTCGGCCCACCAGGCGCCGAGGAGGACGCCGACGCCGAGCGTCCAGAAGGCGAGCTGGAGGACGGTGAGCTGGGCGCGGTCGAGGTCGGCGAGGACGCGTTGCGGGCCGGCGACGGATTCGTCTTCAATGCCGAGCCCTTTGGCCGCCAGGGCGGCGGCGTCGCGGGCCGCCTTGCCGCGGGCGGTGTAGTGCGTCAGGAGGTACAGCGAACTGATGAAGAAACCGAGCGTGATCAGGCCGTAGCTGATGAGAACGGTGGTGACGTGGTACTTGAGGAGGGCGGAGGTGTTGAGGATTGCAGCTTCGCGCCCGATGGAGGCGCCGGGGACGCCGGTCTCGGTGGCGGTGAGGAGAACGAGGAAGCCGGCGCCCGCCGCGGCGGCGCCGTAGAGCCACTGGCGCCTCACCAGCATCAATGCGAAGCCGACGCCGGCCCCGCCGAGGGCGACACCGATCATGGACTCAAACTGGTTCTGAATCGGATAGCGCTCGGCGATGAACCAGCGGGCGCCGAAGCCGAGTGTGTGCAGGATGATGGCGAAGGCCAGGGTGGCGACTCCGATGGAGATGAGCCACCGACGCCCCGTGCCGAAGGCGAGGAGCAGGGCGACGAAGGAGATGCAATAGGCCCAGTAGCCGTATTCAAAGGGGCTGGACGCGTTGTAGAAGGATTCGATGCGGCGCTGGGCGCCCGGATACTGATCCGGGTTGATGGCGGGAAGGAGCTTCGCCATTGAATTGGCGGCGGCTTCGACGCCCTCACCGTCGAGGGCGCGCCATGACTCGGCGAGATCGCGGAACGCCTGCCGCACCGGAGATGCGGGCGACATGGTGGAGACATGCAGCCACGAGTCGCGGCTGGACGCCGGCGCGATCATGTAGAGCTGCCCGTAGCCGTGTTCGAGGAGTTCGAAGACAGCGCGAATGTCCTGCAGACCGGCCGCCATTTCCGGATCCGTGCCGTGCCGTTCGGCGACAGGGCCGAAGCCGCCCATGATCATGCGCGGGCTGAGCCGGCCCCGGCGGAGCCAAAGCTCGCGCTCGGATTCGTCATCAATCACCTCGCCGATCAGGGCGCGGCGCAGCGGCAGGTAGCGCACGTGAATGAGCGACCGGTCGATGTAGTGGGCCGGATCGATGAGCAGGTCGAGGTAGGTGAAGAGCGGGTCGTACCGCGTTCGTCCCTGTCCATCCTCCGCATCGTCGCCGAGATCCATGTACGCGTTGCGGCCGGTGACGCCCTCGATGACCTCCCGCGCCAGCGTGTCGAGGATTTTGACGCGGCCGTTGTGAGAAACGGCCAGATCGCGCAGCGGCTCGAGGTCGACGCTTCGCGCGAACTCGCGCTTCTCGGCGGCGCTGGCCGTCGCCTGGCGCGGCGGTGTGTCGAAGGGGTTGGAGATGGATTCGTCGAAATGCCATTGGGAGTCGGGGTGCTGGTTTCCAGCCGGCGCCTGCTGGCCGCGAGCGACGCCGGTATGGAGGCAGGCGAAGATCGCGATGGCGAGGATGAGTTGCAACGTGTGACGCTTCATGACGAGGCCTCCGCATGTGCGCGCTGCTGCGCGATCGCCGCCCTGCTCTGATCGCCCGAAGCCTTCGTGGATGCGCCTCCGGCCGCAATCGCCATTCGCTGGATTCTCAACTTTCGGCGCTTCACGATCAGCGGTTTGATGTAGAACGCCCACGGCACACCGACGCACGCCATCACAGCCCCTGCGGCGACGATGTAGATCCCCGGGTTGTTGCCCACGCCCAGCACCGTGAACGAGGCTCGAGGCCTGTCGGCCTGGCCGGCCCGGGTCATCGCCTCCGTTTCGCGCCAGCCGTCGATATCCCACCCTGCCTGGCTGAACTTGAACTGGTTCGGCGCGACGGTGGTGACCAGACTGCCGGCGAGGTTGGCGAGGAAGGGTCGCTCCCGGGTCCACGTGAACGGCACACGATGGATAAGGGGCGCATTGAGGCGGGTTCTTTGCGTGTAGATCTCGCCGGATTCGAAGTCGGTGACGCGGACCAGCGAAACGTAGTCGCGGGGTATATCGCTGTGCGCGTACGGGATCATCTCGAAATCGACCAGCTCCAGCCCGATGCCGGGGAGCGGCCGGCGCAGGCGACCGAAGACGAGCGCGATCTCGCGTCCGTCCGGCAGCGTGACCGAGCGCTCCATCTCGAAGGCGACATCGAGGTATTGGGCGAAGGGCAGCCAGATGGTTTTCGACCAGCCGTCGGGGAGGGAAATCTCAACGGCCGCCGCGGCTTCGGCGTGGGTTCCGATGCGCTCGCGGTCCCGGTCGCGCTCGGGGACGAGGGTGGGGCGCTCGATCTGCTCGGCGTGCTCCCAGCGCTCGGCGACGCGCAGTCCGATGTGGGGCAGGATGGCGAGGCTTTCACCGACGGGGGTCTGGTCGAAGGTGTAGAGGTCGCCGCCGGACCGACGCACCGCGCCGCGGCCGTCAGCGCGAAGGTAGACCTGCAGGATGGAGGCGTCGATGTAGTGGATGCGCAGGGCGTCGTCGGCGGGACGTCGGTTCGGGCGTCCATCTTCCTGGAACCCGGTGACGTCCTGGTCGAGCGCGGGGAAGCGGTGGTAGACGTAGCGCTCGTAGGGTTCACCATCGGGAGGAGTGATGGAGAGAATGGCGACGGAGCTGTCCGCGCCCTCGTAGCCGGGGGTGATGATGGGGAAGGGCGCGCTGGGAAGCAGCGACTGCACCTCGATGCGATGCCCCGCGTGCTCGAAACTGTCACCGGGGCGCACGACTTTGACAGTCCGGGCCTCCGGGTCCCCCTCCTCCGTCGCGCTGATCATGAGGGCATGGCGACCCGGCTCGGGAAAGGGCGCTGTGAGGGCGCGCCAGCGGGCGTCATCGGACGCCGGAACATGCTCGATCGCGAAGGCGTCCTCCACCAGCGCGATGCGATCCTGCGGCGAGGCGGCGGGAAGACGCGTGCGAAGCACCGCACGCTCTGTTTCGTCTCCGTCCTCATCTGGCAGGGAGCTGAGGAGTTCGATTTCGATCAGCGGATTGCGGCGGCTCCGGAGCGTCGGCGGTTCGGCGCGAATCCAGTCGTTCTCGAGCTTCGTGTAGTGGGCGTAGCCGACGAGGCGCATCTGGATGTCGGGCGAGGAGTACCCGATGGTCGACGGCGGCACGGGCAGATCGAGGGTGCGTTCGGACCAGGGGACGCCGTAGTCGTTGTACCGGGGCACGTTGCGGAGCGGGCGCTGCTCCCAGGACATCACATCCTGGCTGATGAAGAGCGCGATCCGGGTGTTGTCGTAGAAGACCGTGGTCATCGGCCCGGGCTGGTTGACATCGTCGAATGAGGCGATGAGCAGCGCATCGCCCTCTTCCTTGAGCAGGTTGTAGTGCATGCTGCCGAGCGCGAGCACGACGATGCCCGTGTGAACCATCAGGACGCCGAGATTGGGAAAGATGAACTCGATCCGACGCACCGTCGCGATGATCATGTTGGCCACGAAGAGCAGCAGCACCACGCGCAGCGGCCACCATGAATAGAACTCGAGCTCGCTCATCTCGAAGATGGGCAGGCGTCGGATGGTGACCGCGTCATACGCGCTTACGAACTCCGGAAACAGCCGCAGGCCGGATCCGTGAACAGGATCCCAGTGCAGGTGAGGCCATGCGAGCTCGCGCCAGAGCACGATGCCGCCGAGCGCAAGCGCGAGGCCGAGGAGGAACGTCGCGCTGAAACGAATTGCGCGCGATTGTTTCGCGAGCAGACGTCGGAGCAGCCAGCTCCCCCCCATCGCCGGCGCAAGCGCGAAGGCTGCGAGCGAGAGGGCGTAGATCATGTAGGTCGGGGCGAGGGCCAGCAGACCGATGGGCACACTGGCGAGTATGCCGTACAGCGCCACTATCGAGAGGAAGATGACGGCGAGCCAGATCGAACTGAAGGCGCGCAGCATGAACTTTGCGGGCCAGGCCCATGTGGGAAAGAACCGGTCATCCCACGCTTTGCTTCTTCGCCACTTGGCGCTCATTCTGGCTCCGTCAATCTCCGCCCTCCGTGGCGGAGGTGGCGTCGGTCGATGTTGTCCTACGGGAATTGTTGCTGTACAGCCGTACAATAGCCTCGCTGGACGCGGTCTGTAAAGTATAGCGCATCGGGATTTCAGGGGCTGTCGCGGTAGTAGAAGATGGTGGCCGGGTCGAGGAGCCGGGGCGGCGCTGTGGCGTCCAGAGCGGCGGCGCCGGCCGACTCCGCGGGCGGGATGGCGAGTGCGACCGCCGCCATGCCCGCGATGGGGCCGGGGCTGAATGTGAAATGCGACGGCCGCAGCCGCAGGGCGGCGGCGCCTGCTGTCGTGCCCATGCGAAGGAGTGTGGCGGGGTTGGCGTTGTCGCGCCGGCGAAGAAGTCGCATCTCGTCGAAGACGCTCAGACGACGAGAGGCCTCGGGATCGCCGGGAGTCGGCGCGAGGCTGACGATGGAGTCGGTGCCGAGGGCGACGGTGACGCCCGCATCCAGCAGTCGCCGCCACGGATGGGGTCCGAGGCGGGTCTCGTGTCCGAAGTATGCGTGGGCCCGCGGGCAGTAGACCACGACCGCGCGGGAGCGGGCGAGGAGCTCGATATCCGCTTCAGTCACGCTGTTGACGTGGGCGAGGGCGATTGGTGTGGTGAGGATCGATTGGAGGTGGCCGACGGGCGTGCGGCCTCGCCCGATGTGGGTCGCCGCGTCTTCGCTCCAGACGCCGAGTTGACTGAGCATTTCGCGTAACGGTCCGCCCGCTTCAGCGACAAACTCGAATTCTTCCGGGGTTTCCGCCAGATGCGTGGCCAGTGGCAGCCGCCGGCGCCGGCTGAGTTCCGCGGCGGCCTGGTAGAGGGGCAGCCCGGCGGAGTAGGGCGCGTGGGGCTGGAGTCCCATGCGCACAGCGGCGGCGGCGATGGGGCGCGAGGCCGCCAGTTTTGAGAGGCGACGGTCGGCGTCGGCGCGGGCCTCGGCGATTCCGAAGAACTCGATGAAGGAGACGCCCTGAAGTGGTGAATTGCGCAGGAAATCCAGCGGGAGGAGGGCGCCGACGCCGGCGATGTCCCCCACTGCGACCACGGCGCCGGCGAGCGAGCGCTCAACCCCCTGCCGCACGGACGCTTCGAGGGCGTTCGGGTCAGTCTGGCGTCCGTCGCGGATCATACGGGCCCATGGGGCGAACCCGAGCGTGGGATCGTGAGGCCGCGGCCCGAGGTGGGTGAGATCGAGGTGGGCGTGGGCGTTGACGAGGCCGGGGATGAGGACGACGTCGGCCATGTCCACACGGCGGGCTCCGGCGGCCTCCGGGTGGCGCGAGACCTGGTCGGGCGGACCGGCGGCGAGGATGCGAAAGCCGAAGGGGGCGTTCGCTCGATCGGTGTGAGCGAGCAGGATGGATGCGGGGGCGGCGTCGAGCCCGGCGCCGTCGCAAATCCCGGCGCAGTCGATGCGCGCGGTCTTTGATCTCATGACACCCCCCCACCGGAGTCGATATTCTGGGGCGTCGCGGGGGTGTGCATCGGCGTCCCCCCGGGTATGCTGAGCAACCGGACGCCCGATAAGCATTCGAAGAAAAAGGAGTTTCCCATGCCGCGTCTTTCTCGTTCCATTCTCGCCAGATCCATCGCCGTCGCAGGCGCGGCGGCCATGTTCATGTCGGGCCTCACGGGCTGCGTGAACCAGCAGCAGTATGACCAGCTCTACGACGCCAACCGGGCGCTGGAGGATCGTAACGTTCGCCTTCAGCAGGACCTCGAGGCGAAGGAGAACCAGCTGGCGATCCTTCGCGACCGAATCCGCGAGGGCGACCGCACGGTCTCGACGGTCCAGGAGCGCAACGCATCCTTGAACGCCGAACTGGTGCGCCTGCGTGAGAATTATCGCAATCTCGGCGAAAGGCTCGACAGCGCCTCGCTGGGGGTCCTGGATCCGAAGGTTGACAACGCCCTGCGCCGCATGGCGCAGCGCCATCCCAACATCGTGACCTACGACGCCTCGCGCGGCATGATCCAGTTCGCCAGCGATCTCACCTTCGCATCCGGCTCCGTCGATGTGCAGCCCGAAGCGATTGAGGGCCTGAAGGCGCTCGCCGACATTCTCGCAACCTCCGAGGCGGGCGAGTACGACCTGCGCATCGTGGGCCACACGGACAACGTGCCCATCGGCCGCCCTGAGACGCGGCAGCGTCACCCAACCAACCGCCACCTGTCCGTGCACCGCGCGATTTCGGTGCAGAGCGAGCTGCGCAAACTCGGCGTCGAGCCGGAGCGGGTCGAGGTTGCGGGCTGGGGCGAATTCAGGCCCATCGTCCAGAACCCGACACGCGGCGGCGCCCGTGAGAACCGGCGCGTCGAGATCTACCTCGTACCCTCGACGGGCGGCTCTGTTTACACGCGCAACGCCGAGCCGGAGCCCACGCGCACCCGGCAGCAGACGCAGGTTCGCGAAGATCCGATGAAGTGATCGCCGGGGCGGTCGCCGGACCCCGTTTCCGCACATCGGATTGTGAAATACAAACGTCCGCGCTTTGGCGCGGGCGTTTTTTCATTGACGGGACTATCCTGTGCCGCATGAGCGAGCAGGCATCTCACGGCAGACTCAGCGGCAAGCGCGCCCTTGCCTTCGTCGGCGACATCTACGAGGACCTGGAGCTTCTGTATCCGCGTTTGCGGCTTCTGGAAGAGGGCGCCCAGGTGACACTCGCGGGGCAGGAGTCTGCCGGGCGGGTGTACAAGGGGAAATACGGCTACCCCATCGCATCGGATGCGCGGGTGTCGGAGATTGACCCATCGCATTTCGACATCCTGGTGATTCCCGGCGGTTTCATGCCGGACAAGCTCCGGCGCGATGCGGATGTGCTGCGGATCACCCGCGCGATGCACGAGGCGGGCAGGCCGGTGGCGCATATCTGCCACGGCGGGTGGATTCCCATCAGCGCGGGCGTGGTGCGCGGGCTGACCGTCACCAGCACGCCGGGAATCAGGGACGACCTGGTGAACGCCGGCGCCGAATGGGTGGATCGCGAGGTGGTGGTGGACAGGAATCACATCACATCGAGGCGCCCTGACGATCTGCCGGCTTTCTGCCGCGCGATCATCGCCATGGCGTGCGTCGGCGAACGGGATTGAGCGCAAAGGCGCCAACGGACGATCTGAGAGACATGACAGAGACCGTCGAAGGCTCCATCCTGTACAGGCTCCACAGAAGCCTCGGTCGCGGCGTGGCCGATTTCGGCGGGTTCTGGCTGTTCACATGGGAGACGCTGGTCGCGTTCATCTTTGGCGGTCGCACCTGGAACCGCTGGTGGCGCATCGGGCCGCAGTTCTACCGGGTCGGCTCGACCTCGGTGCCGGTGCTGATCCTGACGGGCGCGTTCATCGGGGCGGTGCTGAGTCTGGAGAGTTATTTCGGATTTGCGGCGATCGGCCAGCAGAACCGGCTGGGGGGCGTGATCAACCTTTCGATCGTGAAGCAGATCGGTCCGGTGCTGGCCGCGGTGATGCTGGCGGGGCGTGTGGGATGCTCGCTGACGGCGGAGCTGGGCTCGATGCGGGTGACGGAGCAGCTCGACGCGATGCGGGTGATGGCGGCGGACCCGGTGCGGGTGCTGGTGGTGCCGCGGGTGCTCGCGTGCGTGGTCATGATTCCGATCCTTGTGGTGGTGTCGAACGCCTTCGGCATCCTGGGGGGCTGGTTTGTCAGCACGCGGGTGTACGACGCCAACCCGGCCCAGTACTGGGAGTTCACGCAGTCGTTCCTCTCCTGGTTTGACGTCGCGAACGGGCTGATCAAGTCGGTCTTCTTCGGGCTCGCGATCGGGCTCATCGCGTGTTACAAGGGATTCACCTGCCGCCCCGGCGCGACGGGCGTCGGCGCGGCGACGACGGCGTCGTTCGTGACCAGCTTCATCGCGATCATCATCCTGAACCTCGTTCTCGCCAAGGTGCTCAACGACATCGACGCGATCCGCCTCGGCGGCGAGATGCGGAAGATCCTGTGACACACCGCCGCACACAACGCCACGGACACAAGCACATGGGCACGACCTCTATGATTCGAACACTCGCGATTGTCTCTGTCGCTTTCGCCGGCGCCGGATGCGCAGTCGAGCGTGATTACGACCTGCGTCTCGGTGGCGAAGTCGCGTTGGAGGCGGTGTCGCCGGAATGGATGCTCCTTCCGGAGGGGCTGTCGAATCAACCTTCTACGACCACACTCGCCCGCGACGACTGGGATGAGATTGTCTACCTCGTCCCCATTGACAGCGTCGATCGTGGGCAGGGGCCGGCCCTGCGGGCGCGCTACGCGCAGACGCCGATTCGACTGACCGGCGAGCACCCGGATGCGCACAGCGCCATCGAGCTGGACACCGAATATCCGAGACGGTTGATCTCTGAAGCGATCGCGGCGCCGTTCTGGGCGGCCCTCGATTTCCTCTCCCTCCCGGTGCGTGCGGCGGGCTACCGCGCTGAGGATGACCAGGGGCGTCCGCTGGACTGGCGACGCCGAACGCCGCACGAGACATCGCATGGCTTGGAGGATTCCTGATCGATGCATACGCCAGAGCTTGACGACCAGGGGCTGCCCGAAGGCGCTCCATTCGATCCGGAATGGGAAGTCGCCCCGCGCGATGTGCGCGCCATGCTGGATGCGGATCCTGATGGAATGATCCTGCTTGACTGCCGCACGGAGCGTGAGCGGGAGATCGTTGCGATCGAACCGAGCGAGTTCGTGCCGCTGGCGGAGTTGCCTGATCGTGTGGAGGAGCTGCGCGACCACAAGGACAAGCCGGTGGTGGTGTACTGCCACCATGGGCGCCGGTCGCTCGAGGCGACGATGATTCTCAGGCGGGCGGGTTTTCCCAAGGCCATGTCGATGGCCGGGGGTGTGGACCTGTGGTCGATCGCGGTGGATCCGTCGGCGGAGCGGTATTGACCGGGACGTGAGCCGGCGTGCGAGGCCTGGCGCCGCTGCAACTGCGTGGTCCGGCGCTGCCCCTGCTTCCCATGGCCCGGGGGAATCCCCTACCATCGTGTGACAATATCCGAACACCGAGGAGGACATCGCTGATGAAGCTTGCAGGTCTCGACGCGCGCCGTTCGTGGGGGCGAATCAATCTCATCGCATGCGCGATCACTGTGTGCATCGCGGGATCGCCGCAGGGCGCCGCGCAGGAGGGATATCGCACTCCTCCGGAGGAAATCGTGCGGATGCTGGATGCGCCGCCGGCGCCCTTCGTGAGCGTCGATCCCTCCCGGCGGGTGATGGCGTTGATGGAGCGGGAGAGTCTGCCGCCGATCAGTGATCTGGCGCGCCCGATGCTGCGGCTGGCGGGATCGCGCATCAACCCGGAGACCAACGGCCCCTTCCGCACGCGCTCGATCGTGGGCATCTCGCTGATGCGCATCGAGGACGGTCGGACGATCGAGGTGGAGTTGCCCGCGGAGGCTGACATCAGCGGCTTCTCATGGTCGCCCGACGGCGCCCGCTTCGCGTTCACTCTTACAAGGGAAAACGGCATCGAGCTGTGGACCGGTGAGACGAGAACCGGATCGGCCCGGGCGCTCACCGGCCCCGTCGTGAATCCGCTGGGCGGGCCGACCTATCGCTGGCTGTCGGACGGACGCAGGCTGGTGTGCAGCTTCGTGCCTGATGGCCGCGGCGATGCGCCCGAGGCGCCGAGCGTCCCCAGCGGGCCGACGATCCGTGAGACGAGCGGGCGTGTCGCGCCCGTGCGCACCTACCAGGATCTGCTGGAAAACGCCCACGATGAGGCGCTCTACGAGCATTACTTCACCCAGCAGCTCGCGGTCATTGATGTCGTGAGCGGCTCGCGCACCAACATCGGATCGCCGGCGATCTACCGGACGCTGGATCCTTCTCCGGATGCGTCATATCTGCTGGTGTCGCGCCTTGAGCGGCCATTCTCGCATCTCGTGCCCGCGAGTCGCTTCCCCGAGGTTTTCGAAGTGTGGACGCTGGACGGCGAGGTGGTGACTGAGCTGGTGCGGGTCCCGTTGCGTGATGTGATTCCGATCCAGGGCGTGCAGACCGGGCCGCGGAGCATTCAGTGGCGCGACACGGCGCCGCACACGCTTGTGTGGCTGGAAGCGCTGGACGAGGGCGATCCGCGGAACGAGGTCGAGCATCGTGATCGGATCATGACGCTGCAGGCGCCGTTCAGCAGGCAGGCCTCCGAGGTGACGCGCCTGGAGCACCGCTCGTGGGGCGTGTCGTGGCTTGATGAGGGCGGGCTCGCGATGCTGCGCGAGTTTGACCGCGATCGTCGCTGGTCGCGGACGTGGCTCTTTGATTTTGATCGGCCGCAGCGCGAGCCGCGGCTGGTGTGGGATCTCAGCGTGCAGGACCGCTACAACGCCCCCGGCTCGCCGGTGACGACGACGAACCGCTTCGGCCGCTCGGTGGTGCTGACGCACGAGGGCTCGGTGTATCTCACGGGCGCCGGCGCGGGTCCGGAGGGCGATCGCCCATTCATGGACCGCATGAGCCTGGAGAGCTTCGAGACGGAGCGTCTGTGGCGCTGCGCTGAGGAGACCTATGAGTATGTGGTGAGCCTGCTGTCGCCGGACGCCAGCATGGTCCTGACGCGTTTCGAGACGACGCAGGACCCGCCCAATTACTACGCGCGGTCGCTGGCTGGCGGACGCGACCGGGCCCTCACCGATTTCGAAGATCCGCAGCCGGAGCTGCGCAATATTCATCGCGAGCTGGTGACCTATGAGCGTGAAGACGGCGTGCAGCTCTCGGCGACGCTCTACCTGCCCGCGGACTACCGCGAAGGCGAGCGTCTGCCGCTGGTGGTCTGGGCCTATCCGCGCGAGTTCATCGACGCCTCGACCGCGGGCCAGGTGTCCGGATCCCCCCACCGCTTCACCCGCATCGGCGGCAGCTCGCACATGTTCTTCCTGACGCAGGGCTACGCCATCATGGACGGCGCGGCGATGCCGGTCATCGGCGACGCCGAGACTGCCAACGACACATTTATTGAGCAGGTGGTGAGCAGCGGCAAGGCCGCGATTGACAAGGCCGTGGAGATGGGCGTCGCCGATCCCGAGCGCGTCGGCGTCGGGGGCCACAGCTACGGCGCCTTCATGACCGGCACGCTGCTGGCCCATTCAGATCACTTCCGCGCGGGCATCGCCCGCAGCGGCGCCTACAACCGCACGCTGACGCCCTTCGGCTTCCAGAGCGAACGGCGCACGCTGTGGGAAGCGCCGGAGATCTATTTCCAGGTCTCACCCTTCATGCACGCGGACAAGATCAATGAGCCCGTCCTGCTGATCCATGGCGAGATCGACAACAACTCGGGCACCTACCCGATGCAGTCCGAACGCATGTACCACGCGATCAAGGGCCACGGCGGAACGGCCCGGCTGGTCATGCTCCCCTACGAGAGCCACGGCTACGCGGCGCGGGAATCGGTGCTGCACGCGCTGGCGGAGATGATCGACTGGTTCGACATGCATGTGAAGGGCGCGGAATCCACGGGCGCCCGGAGTCGCTGAGGACGCGGCGATTGAGCTAGAATGCCGCCACGCGTCCGGGAATCGGGGCGTCCCCCCCTTCCCGCGGCGTCTCGAGCGCTCGTAGCTCAGCCGGATAGAGCGGCGGTTTCCTAAACCGCAGGTCGGAGGTTCGAGTCCTCCCGGGCGCATTGCGGGATCGAATGTGAGGCCGGGGTTCATTCTTCCCGGGCTCGGCGCGTACAGTGCGTCGTGCATCGCCGGCCTCCATCAACCCTTCGCCCGCCGCCGGTCGCAACGGGCGACTGGGCCGGCGCGCTGTTGCGGCCGCTGGTAAGGAGGCGTGAAGTGATGCGAAGGCCCGTCGGCGTCGAGGGATCGGGAATCTTCATGGTGGTGACGGCGGTGGCCGCGGCGTCGCTTGTGATGTTGTGCCCCCCCACTGCGGTCGCGGTCCCACCTGTGACGGACACTGCGTTCCTTGATGAGGATCGCGGCATTCGTTTTCTCGGTCTGGGCGTCGGGGCGCGTGCTGGGACCCGTGTCGCATCGCTGGGCGATGTCAACGGCAACGGCGCGGACGACATCATCATCTCGGCGCCATTCACCACCGTGGAAGGCGTCTTCGGGGTGGGTGTGTGCTATGTGGTATTCGGCTCGCCGGATGGGGATCTGCCGCCGGTGATCGACGTGGCGCAGCTCGACGGGACGAACGGATTTCGGATCGTGGGCTCGACGTTGACGCCTGTGCGGCTGGGTTTGTCGGTCGCGGGCGCCGGCGATATCAACGGTGACGGCTACATGGACATCATGATCGGGTCGCCCGATCCGCGGCAGAACCCCACCACGTCCGGTGTCGTGCATGTGATCTACGGCGGTCCCGATGTGGGCGCCGGCGGCGAGATCTTACTCTCGCAGCTTGATGGCAAGAACGGTTTTGTGATGATCGGCGAGACGATCGGCGACGGGTTCGGATTCAGCGTGGCGGGTGTGGGCGATGTGAACGGCGACGGTGTGGACGACATGCTCATCGGCGCGCCGTCTGTGAGTGTGAATGGATTACCGGTGGCGGGCGCGGCCTACGTTGTCTTCGGGGGTGACAGTATTGAAGAGACGCTCGACGGCCGGCACGGATTCGTCGCGTCCGAACTGACGGGTGAGAACGGGTACATGGTGCGCGGCATCGCGTTCGGGGATAACACCGGAGTCGCGGTCGCCGGCGCGGGCGATGTGAACGGCGACGGCGTGAACGATTTCATGATCTCCGCGCCGGAGGCGCGCGGCCTGCCGCTGAACCGCATCGGCGATGTCTACCTGCTCTATGGCGGCGCGGACGTGGGCGCCTCCGGGGCGCTGGACCTCGGCGATCTGCAGCCGTCGCAGGGCGTGATTCTGCGCGGGGCCGATTTCGGCGACCTCACCGGCTGGGGCCTCGGCGCCGGGGACGTCACAAACGATGGGAGCCCCGATTTGCTCATCGGGGCGCCGACGGCGACGCCGGAGGGCGAGCGATCGGGACGCGTTTTCGTGGTGCGTACTGCAACGGCGGACCTCGCGAGCGGCGAGGTGATGCTCGGTCAGCTCGACGGCGTGAACGGATTCATCGTCAACGGGGCGCGGGGGGACACGCCCGACGAGCCAGGCGACACGGCGGGGTTCAACATCGTCGCGGCGGATATAGATGGCGACGGGATCGAGGACCTGATCATCGCGGCGCCGAGCGCGAGCGGCTTCCGATTCGGCGCGGGCGCAGTGCATGTGCTCTTCGGCAGATCGGGGCTGGGCTCGGAGGGCGTGATCGAGCTGGCGGACTTCAATCCATCCGACAGGGCGATCATCCACGGGCCGGCCAATGCTGCGGTCTTTTCGCGCGGCATGGCCGCCGTCGGCGATTTCAACGGCGACGGCGTCGCGGACGTTCTCGCAGGCACTCCCGGTGTTCACGGGCCGGGAGGCGTGGAGTCCGGAGGCGCGATTCTTCTCTTCGGCATCCAGCCCATTCCCGGCGATGTGAACTGCGACGGCGTCGTCAACTCCTACGACCTTTCCATGCTGCTCGGCCTGTGGGGCACGGATGATCGACGCGCCGATTTCAATCGCGACGGCGTGGTGAACAGCAGCGATCTGGGAATACTGCTCAGTCACTGGGGCGAGCGGCGCTGAATTCGGCCTCTGCTTCAGCGCGTGTCGGATGTTCTGCGGGCGCGAATCCAGGCGTCCTTTCCTGACATGCGGACATGATCGAACTCGAACCGCGCTCCATCGAGGAGCGAGGGGGCTGCGACTCCGTGCGCCACGGGCAGGGCTTGCGAATCGGCGAGAAGCAGCGGCGCGATGAAGATCGACGCTTCATCCACCAGATCCTGCGCGATCAGTCGTCCGAGCAGTCCCGGTCCGGATTCGACCAGCACGTTCGTCATATCAAAATCGTCGGTGAAGGACCGGAGCGCCTGGGCCAGATCGATGACGCCATCGTGCGAAGGCGCATCGCGGATGACGACGCCGAGGCGCTCAAGCGCAGCGCTGCGATCGCTGTCAGCGTGTTGCGCGCTGCAGACGACGATCGTCGCCCGATCGCGCGCGGTGCGGGCGAGGTTGGACTCCGGGCTCAGTTCGAGGCGGGGATCAATGATGATTCGTCGGGCCTCGCGGCGCACGCGCCGGACATCGCGCGCGGTGAGCTGCGGGTCATCGTGCTTCACCGTGCCGATGCCGGTGAGGATGGCATCGACGCGGGCGCGGAGCCGGTGAACGCGCCTGCGCGATGCGGCGCAGGAGATCCACTGCGATTCGCCGGTGCGCGTGGCGATGCGCCCGTCGATCGTCTGGGCCCACTTGGCGATCACCCACGGCAGACCGGTGCGGATTCGCTTGTGGAAGGGATCGCTCAATCGTGTGGCGGCGGGACTGACGTCGGTGAACGCGACCTCGACCCCGGCGCGGCGGAGCGTCTCGGCGCCGCCGGAGGCGAGGGCGTTCCCATCGGCGCGGGCGATGACGACGCGGGCGACCCCCGCGCGGATGAGTGCCTCGGCGCAGGGGGGTGTCTTGCCGGTGTGGTTGCAGGGTTCGAGGGTGATCCACGCCGTGGCGCCGCGCGGGTCGCGGCCGCGATCGTGACAGTCCTGCAGCGCCTCCGCCTCGGCGTGGGGGCCGCCGAAGCGCCGGTGATGCCCGGCCCCGAGCGCCTCGACTGAACTTCCCACCACGCGGCCGATGATGCAGCCGACGAGGGGGTTGGGCTCGACATCACCGGCGGCGCGGGCGCCGAGGCGGGCGGCGCTGTCGAGCATGGCGCGATCATGGGCGCTGGTGTCTGATGGCATACGGGAGAAGACTGTAAGTTGCGTTGATGCGTCGGGGGCACGCGCTCCGAGCCGTGGGGGATGGAAATTGATGCGCACAGCTCAGAGAGCTGTGCCACCATTCAGGCCCGGCGCACGAGCAGATCGCGCTCGTTGCGGCTGACCACGGGGCCGATTTCCTCCAGCCAGCGCCGGGCGTCGAGGCCGTAGCCCGCGGTCGGTTTGAGCTCCGGGATGCGATCGCTCCAGTAGCGATTGAAGCGAAGCATGGCGCGCTCGCGCACCAGCTTGGCGGCCATGGAGGCGAGGGCGGTGGGAAAATGGGCGGAATCGGCCTCGACCTGAAACTGCACGACCATCCGCCTGGGCCGGCGCCCATCGGCGGGCGCAGCGGTTTCGTGAATCTCGTAGCGGCTGATGTTGATCGCTTCGTGGGTGGTGCGGACTTCGCAGCCGGGGAAGGTGTGCTGGAGCAACGGGCCGTAGGAGCGCCGCCCGCCCTGGCGGTCGATCACAACCCGCGGCGCCTCTTCACCCCATCGCTGCCAGATCCGCCGCAGGGCCCGCCGGGCGGCGCCGAAGCTGACGGCGGCCTTGGAGCCCGATTCACGCACGCCGCTGTTGAAGGCGGTTTCGCAGATCGTCTCACACTGCAGATCCAGCACGGTCACGCCCCGTGATTGCAGGCCTGCGGCGAGCGCGTTGGCGGTGACGCGGAGGTGGTCCGGGGTGGTCGAAAGCGGGCAGGGCAATGGCTCGCCGGCGTACCAGGGGTGGGACTCAAGCGCTGCGTCGAGGGCGTCGAAGAGCGCGAGGTCGGTGTGTGCGGGCCGATCGAGCGCGCTGAGGCAGGAGAGGACACCGCGCTCGAGGTGCGTGAGCGGATGGCGGATTTTGCAGTTGTTGGCGAGCTTGAGGCGTTTGGAGTCGTTGACGGCGACGAGTCCGCGAGCGGCGTCGACTGGGGTCCTGCCAACGACGCCGCTCAGTAGTTCCCAGATATCGGGCGCGGGAGCGCCGTCGGTCCAGCTGTCGATGCGGAGTACAGAGTTCGCGACGCAGAGCGGGCCCAGGCGTGGACCGTAGCCGGCCTCGTCGACGCCGGCGTAGATAAGATGAGATTTGTCGCCATCTGACACGCCGTGGTACTACATTTTCCCATTTCAAACCGAAACTCAACGCACGGCCTGTGGCTGATCATGTGACGATCAGCCACAGGCTCTACACGCGTGACGATTCAGTATTGCGGTTTTCCTGGCGCTGTCACAGTCGCGGCATCTCGTAGACTTCTCCAGTTTCTTCATCAACAACAGGAGCGGGATCACCGCCACGGACTGAAAGAAATATCAGTATGACTGCGGTGAGCAGCAGGGCGCATGCGATGATGATTTTGATGAGCTTCGTTTTTTCCATGCTCGCCTCCATGCATAGGACGTCATTGACCGGGAGATGTCACTCTCTGATCGCAAATTGTACATTCTCACCGGGAAGACGTCTTCTTTGGTAGTGATTCCTCAGGAGCTCTGTTTCTTTATTTGAAATCACGCATCTGGGTGCCTCCGGGGCCTGCGAGGAACCAGGCCCAAGGGGCCCATGCCCGGCCTGTCGTTCCCAGACGTCCGGCCTGAGCCCACTGATAATCCTGAGAGGTGCCCCAAGTCAGGTCGCCATCTTGAAGCGCCTGTGTGTACTCGAGCGACGTCGGGTCGTTGCACTCTTCGAACGGACGAGTGATGCGTGCGCTGCCGTCGGCCATGACCGCGGGAATCTGCGCTCCAATCGTGGTGTAGCCGCCGATGCCGCGATTGTTTGACGCCCAGAGATCCCAGAAGAGCACCTTGGACGAGGGGAACCGGAGTTCTGAGGCCTGAACCCAGGTGCGATAGGCGTTCCATGAATTTTCCGAGAAGCCGATGCTGCCACCAGCGGTGGGGATGCCTACACCGGGGCCGCTTCCGCTCTGATTTGGGCGGTAAAAGTTACCACCTTCGCCATCATCCCCATACATTCCGACGATGGTGTATCGAAAACTGGGCACAAGCGCCCAAGCCACGCGGCTCGGATTATTATCAGACCGGCCGGGAAGCACCTGACGATGGTCGGTGCCCTGCTGGAAGGAAAATGCCTCCGTGCCCCAGTCGTGAGTCTCAAAGTTTCCGCGCAGCGCCCGCCAATTGTCTCGGACAGGGAAGCCGCTCACACCGTTCGAAGTGAAGACCTCGTGAAGCAACTCAACTCCACTGCCATCAAGCATGTAATGTCCGAATGCGATGTGGTAGAGCGCCGAGGTGTATCCGTGGCTGATGCCGCCCTGAATGAGCCGCTGATTGTTCGAGAATCCAGACGTTGCTGTGCCGCCGAATCCGTTCCAACGATATCCGTTCGTGCCTCGGCTGTCAGCATAAACGATAGCAGGACGTGCTGGCGAACCGTAGTTGCCTTCTATGTTGGTGGCGCCTTGAGGTGAGATGCCTCGCGGTGCATTGGGCATGCGGCCGCGCTCGGCGCTGATGTAGTTCTGCGCCATAATGCCATGCTCTCTCAGGTTCGTCGTGTCGCCGAGAAGGCGGGCCTGACGCCGGGCTTCGCCGAGCGCCGGGAGAAGAATCCCGATGAGCAGGGCGATGATGCTGATGACGATCAGCAACTCGATGAGTGTGAATGCTCTGCGTTGGTTGAACATCTGCGTGATCTCCTGATGGATTGCTGCCGCGGCCGTTCCGGCGGGGCTGGGATTCATGCACAGTGGCCGGAATCTGTCGGGGCGGCGCGGGCCTCTTGCCGACGCCATGGTTCAGTTTATACGCTTAAGCGCTGACCGGCCACAAATATGCCGGAAACACGATGCTGACAATTTCGACCTGCTTCTGGAAAGAGCCGCCCGGTCGGCCTGCCCTCGTCCGGAGGCGCCGGCGCCTGCGAATGAATTGCAGGGACAGGCGGGCGGAGAGCGGTCCCTGGCGAAGAAATCGGACAAAGTGCGGCTGAGAGGAGTCGAACCTCCACGGGGTGTTACCCCCACTAGGACCTGAACCTAGCGCGTCTGCCAATTCCGCCACAGCCGCGAAGCGTGGACGCGGCAGGATACAGACCCCGAACCGCTTGACAAGCTGGGGAAGCGAATTTCCGCACATCGTGCGGCCGCGGCTGGGGGGTGGGGTTGTGCCGGGAAGCCGGATCATCACCCCTACGGTTCGCAGGCTGGACTCCCCCGGTTCCACGCTTGATGGGGGCGGGAGAAGGAATCTTCACAAGCGGGGGTGGGGTTTTCCCGTGACTCGTGGGAGAGGCGGGGACGGCGTTGCCATGGCGCCTTCTGCCATGATCCGTGGCAGAGCCGGGGACGGCTCTACTACGGCGCCCGACGGCGTCTTTTTATAGCCACGGGGCTTGAGTGTTTTCAGGCCTTGGTGGTTGACTTTTCGGACGGCTTTACGACTTCGATCTCGGGGGGCTGCTTTTCGGCGGGCTTTTTGGCGACGCCGCGGGCCTCGAGGATTTTGCGGCGGATCTCGGAGATGAGCTCGGGGTTCTCTTTGAGGAAGCGCTTGGAGTTCTCGCGTCCCTGGCCGAGGCGGACATCGCCGTAGCTGAACCAGGCGCCGGACTTGTCGACGACGTTGTCGGCGACGGCGAGGTCGAGCAGGTCGCCGGTGAGGGAGATGCCCTCGTCGAACATGATGTCGAACTCGGCATCGCGGAAGGGCGGGGCGACCTTGTTCTTGACGACGCGGGCGCGGACGTGGTTGCCGACGTTGGAGTCGCCTTCCTTGATGGCGCCGGTGCGGCGGATATCGATGCGGACGGAGGCGTAGAACTTGAGGGCGCGGCCGCCGGGCGTGGTTTCGGGGGAGCCGAACATCACGCCGATCTTCTCGCGGATCTGGTTGATGAAGATGACGGTGCAACTGCTCTTGCTGATGGCGCCGGTGAGCTTGCGGAGGGCCTGGCTCATGAGGCGGGCCTGGAGGCCGACATGGGTGTCGCCCATTTCGCCCTCGATTTCCGCACGGGGAATGAGGGCGGCGACGGAGTCGACGACGATCACATCGACGGCGTTGGAGCGGACGAGCAGCTCGCAGATCTCCAGCGCCTGCTCGCCGGAATCGGGCTGGGAGACGAGCATGTCATCGATGTTGACGCCGATGCGACGGGCCCAGGAGGGGTCGAGGGCGTGCTCGGCGTCGATGAAGGCGGCGACGCCGCCGGCCTTCTGGGCCTCGGCGACGACGGTGAGTGCGAGTGTGGTCTTGCCGGAGGACTCGGGGCCGAAGATCTCGACGACGCGGCCGCGGGGGATGCCGCGGCCTCCGAGGGCGAGATCGAGGGAGAGGGCGCCGGTGGAGATGCCGGGGATGGCGAGGTGGGCCTCTTCGTCGAGGCGCATGATGGCGCCCTTGCCGAAGGTGCGCTCGATCTGGGAGACGGCGCGGTCGAGGGCCTGGGTGCGGCCCTTGTCTTCGATGGTGACGGCCATGGAGGGATCCTTTTTTGTCGAATCGGGGCCGGCCTTGGTGTCGGGGGGACACCGGTCGCTGGCGCTCGCGGCTCTGAGTTTGCGTCCGTTGCTCGATCCGTTCTTTGATGCTGTCGCGACCATATCGCCGGCTCCTTTCGTCGTCAATGTTCGGTAGGCGATAGGATGCCAAGGCGGAGGGGGCGTGTCAAGTCTGTTTGGTCGATGGTCGGAAGTTTTTTGTTCGGTGTTCGCTGGAGAGGGAATGAGGGGGAGGGTGAGGGATGAGCGGTGAGGGGTGAGGTTGGATGCGCGAGGGGGGCGGGCGGTCAGGGTGGCGGGGACCGAGGCTTCGGGGGCTCAGCCTCGGCGTCTGTTTTTTGAGTCGGTTTCGGTTGTTTCCGAGGCTTCGAGGACTCAGCCTCGGCGTCTGTTTTTTGAGTCGGTTTCGGTTGTTTCCGAGGCTTCGAGGACTCAGCCTCGGCGTCTGTTTTTTGAGTCGGTTTCGGTTGTTTCCGAGGCTTCGAGGACTCAGCCTCGGCGTCTGTTTTTTGAGTCGGTTTCGGTTGTTTCCGAGGCTTCGAGGACTCAGCCTCGGCGTCTGTTTTTTGAGTCGGTTTCGGTTGTTTCCGAGGCTTCGAGGACTCAGCCTCGGCGTCTGTTTTTTGAGTCGGTTTCGGTTGTTTCCGAGGCTTCGAGGGCTCAGCCTCGGCGTCTATTTTTTGAGTCGGTTTCGGTTGTTCCCGAGGCTTCGGGGGCTCAGCCTTGGCGTCAGGTTGGGGTGAGATCGGGATGGTGGTGCGGGTGAGGGTGGTGAAGGCTTCGCCTCGCTGCTCGAAGTTGGTGAACTGGTCCCAGGAGGCGCAGGCGGGGCTGAGGAGGATGGTGTCGCCGGGGCGGGCGGCGCTCCAGGCGGTTGTGACGGCGCGTTCGAGCGTTTCGCAGTGGTGGACGGCGGCGCGGTGAGCGCGCGGGGCGGCTTGGGCGAGGGCGGGGCCGGTGGCGCCGATTGTGTAGAGACCGGCCAGGCGCGGGGCGAGGGCGCTGATCGGTCGGAGGTCGGCGCCCTTGTCGTAGCCGCCGGCGATGAGGTGGACGCGATCGGCGCCGGGGCCGTGGGGCGGCTCGAAGGCTTCGATGGCGAGAAGGGCGGCCTCGGGGGTGGTGCACTTGGAGTCGTTGAAGAAGCGAATGGGGGCGGCGCCGGGGTGGATGCGGCGCTCGGCGACGAGCTGAAGCCTGTGGGGAAGGCCGGGGAAATCGGCGAGCGCAGAGTGGAGGGTTGGATCGTCGGGCGCAGCGCCTGTCGCGGCGGCGACGATGCGGAGCGCGAGCCGCGCATTGCGTTCGTTGTGCGCGCCGGGCAGGAGGATGGGCGGCGCGGATGGCGCGGTGTCGACGAGCAGGCGGTCGGCCGGGCCTTCGGTGAACTTCGTTGCGGTCGCCTCGTCGGGGAAGATGGCGATGTCGCCGGGGCGCTGGGCGCGGAAGAGGGCGGCCTTGCTGCGCAGGTAGTGGTTTTCGCTCTCGTGCCAGTCGAGGTGGTTGGGGGCGAAGTTGGTGAGCGCGGCGATGTGAACCGGCCAGGCGCCTGCGCTGGGCGCTTCGGCCTGCCAGTGGAGCATGAAGCTGGAGAGCTCGAGGACGATCCAGTCCTGCGGGGTGATGCGGTCGAGTTCGTTGAGGAGCGAGCCGCCGATGTTGCCGCCGAGGTGGACGGATTCCCCCGGGCGGGCGAGGCGGCGCAGGGCGTGGGCGGTCATGGCGGCGGTGGTGGATTTCCCTGCGGTTCCGGTGAGGGCGATCACGCGGGTGCGGCTGGGCAGTCGCCCGAGCAGGAGGCCGATTTCCGTGGTGATGGGCACGTTCGCGCTGCGCGCGGCTTGCAGGTAACGGTTGCTCCACGGGCGCGGCACGGCGGGGTTGGCGACAACGAGGTCGGTTTCTGTGAAGTCGCGCTCCTGGTGTGCGCCGAGGCGGAGCTCGACGGCGCCGGAGTCGACCAGGTCGCGGATGGGTTCGAGGGCGTCTTCAAGGGATTCGGAGGGAGCGGCGTCGGTGACGAGGACGCGGGCGGCGCGGGCGGCGAGGAAGCGGATCGCGCCGGCGCCGCCGCCGAAGCGGCCGAGGCCCATGACGGTGATGCGTTTGCCATTGAAGTCATCCGTGACGGGCATGGCGAGAGTGTAGCTTGCGGGGGGCGCGGGCCGGTCTGCGCGGGGATGGCCCGGGCGGTAGGCTCTGTGGTCGATGGCGCGTTGTCGCAGCGCGCCCGGATCAGAGACAGTACTCCGGGGGATACGGCTTGGAGAGCCGCTCCGCCGGCGCCTTGCGGGAATCGGTGCGCCATGCTGAAAGACCTGTTGCTGCCCGAGATCAAGTCGCTCATCGAGAACCGCGACTGGGCGGGTCTGCGCGAGGGCCTGGCGGATGCGCCGGCGCCGGAGGTGGCGGAGCTGCTGCCGGAGCTGGATGCGCCTGAGCGCGTGCTGCTGTTTCGGGCGCTGCCGCGGCGGCTTTCCACGGAGATCTTCTCGCACCTCGAGCCTGAGGATCAGAACTCGCTGCTGACGGCGCTGCGCGATGAGGAGACGCGGGTGCTGCTGGCGCAGATGCCACCGGACGACCGCACCACGCTGCTGGAGGCGCTGCCCGATGAGGTGACGCGGCGGCTTCTGAACCTGCTGACGCCTGAAGATCGCAAAGAGGCGCGGGAGCTGCTGGGGTATCCGGAGGAGAGCGTCGGGCGTCTGATGACGCCGGACTTCGTGGCGGTGCGTCCGGAGTGGACAATTGCGGAGGCCGTGGAGCACATCCGGCGCAAGGGGCGCGACAGCGAGACGGTGAACACGATCTACGTGGTGGATGACAACTGGAAGCTCCTCGATGCGCTGGAGCTGCGCCGGCTGATCCTTGCGAGCCCGGAGCAGACGGTCGAAAGCCTGATGGATCACTCGTTCATCAGCGTTTCGGCGACGGACGACCGCGAGGAAGCGGTGCGGACGATCCAGCGGTACGACCTGGAGGCGGCGCCGGTGGTGAGCGTTGACGGCAGTCTGATCGGCATCGTGACGGTGGACGACGTGCTCGACGTTGCGGAGGAAGAGTTCACGGAGGACCTGCAGAAGTTGTCGGCCATGGCGCCGCTCGAATTCAGCTACAAGAGCACGGGGCTGAGGCTGCTGTATCGCAAGCGGATCGGGTGGCTGCTCATTCTGGTGATGGCGAACCTGATCACGATCGCGGTTATGAAGGGATTTGAGGACACACTCGAGGCGATGGTTGTGCTTGCCTTCTTCATTCCGCTCTTGATGGGGAGCGCGGGCAACACCGGGGCGCAGTCTGCAACGCTGATGATCCGCTCGCTGAGCACCGGCGATCTGCAGCTCACCGAATGGCTGCCGGCGCTGGTGAAGGAGGTTTCGGTCGGCGTGGCGCTGGGGCTGACGATGGCGACGCTGTGCTTCATTCTGGGCACGATCTACGGCGGGATGGGGGTGGGCATGGTCGTGGGGCTGACGATGCTGATCCTGGTGGTTGTGGCGAACCTGATCGGGATGATGCTGCCCTTCCTGCTGACGAAGATGAAGCTGGACCCGGCGGTGGCGAGCAGCCCGCTGATCATGACCATCATCGATGCGGTGGGGCTGATCATTTACTTCGCGATCGCGGTGCTGCTGCTGAACCTGTGAGGCGGTGTGGTACACTCATGGGATGTTTGAAACACTGCACCTGATCGTGGCGGCGGCGATGGCGCTGGCCGCGGGTCCGCTCTGCGCTGCGCGCCAGGCTGCGGCCGAGTCTCGCACGCTCGGCCCGGATGAGGTCGGGCCGATGCTGTCCGAGATCTCGCCGGAGCGTGTTCGGGCGGACATCGATGCCCTGTGCGGCTTCGGCACGCGGCACACGCTGTCGGACACCGAGTCGGGTGACCGGGGCATCGGGGCGGCGCGGCGGTGGATCCGGGGTGAGTTCGAGAAGGCCGCGGCGGAATCGGGGCGCTCAGGCGATGAGGCGATGAAGGTTTGGTTCGACACGCACCGCGTGGAGCCGGACGGGCGGCGGATCGATCGGGCGGTGGACGTGGTGAACGTGATGGCCGAGCTCCCCGGAGCGACGGCGGAGGCGCGGGAGCGGCGGTATTACATCATCGCGCACTACGACACGATCAACGCGGACTTCATGAACCGGACGGACGATGCGCCGGGGGCGAACGACAACGCGTCCGGGACGGCGGCGCTGCTGGAGCTGGCGCGGGTGATGTCGAAGCGGCGGTTCGACGCCACGATCGTCTTCATGGCCACTGCGGGCGAGGAACAGGGCCTCTTCGGGGCGCGGCTGTACGCGCGGGCGGCGCGGGAGGCGGGGCTGGACATTCGCGCGGTTCTGAACAACGACACGGTGGGCGATCCGGCGGGGCCGTTTGATCCTGAGAGCGATGAGGCGAAGCGTTCGCGGGGGACGATCCGGGTTTTCTCCGAGGGTGTGCCGCGGCAGGCGCCGGCGCAGGAGATCGGGCGGATTTTTCTGATGGGCGCCGAGAACGACTCGCCGGCGCGGCAGTTGGCGCGATACGTCGCGGAGGTCGCGGAGCGGCATGAGCTGGCGATCCGGCCCACGCTGATTTTCCGCAACGATCGTTTCCTGCGCGGCGGGGATCACACGGGGTTTCTTGAGGCGGGGTTTCCCGCAGCGGTGCGGTTCACGGTCATGCACGAGGACTACAACCGTCAGCACCAGTTCGTGGAGGAGAAGCGGGATGCGTCGGGGGAGATGACCAAGTTCGGGGACAGGGCGGAGTTTGTGGAGGCGGCGTACCTGGCGGATGTGACGCGGCTGAACGGGGCGGCGCTGGCGCACCTGGCCTCGGCGCCGCGGGCGCCGGGGAGCGCACGGATCATCACTGCGGAGCTGACGAACGACACCACGCTGCGCTGGGAGGCGTGTCCGGAGCCGGATGTGGCGGGGTACGAGGTCGTGTGGCGCGAGACGACGAGCGCGATGTGGACGCATTCGCAGGATGTCGGCGACGCGACGGAGGCGACGCTGCCATTGTCGAAGGACAACTGGCTGTTCGGGGTGCGGGCGTACAACGGGCGGGGGTTCCGCAGTCAGGTGTCGTTCCCGACCGCCGCGCGAGAGTGAGCGGGTTCCGCCACTGGTCCGCGCCGATCCGGCTGGAACAGCCATGTATGCACGCAGGGGGGCGGACGCCTTCGGGTGAATCGGCTCGTCGGGGTAAGGGCCTATAACCTGAGGGTTTTTGTGGGGATCGGCGGCTTTTCTACTGGTGGACCGGGAATACACGGGCGCTGGTGTTTTTTCTGATGACGATCGGGCGCCGATCCGTACAATGCGCGTGCGTCGGCGTAGATGTTGCGCTTGCACAGTGGCTACCTCGAGGAGTTTGAGAATGTTGTTGAAGCGAGTTGTTGGTCGGGGGCTTTCCCCCATGCGCCATCGCATGACAATCGGTATTGTCGGCGCGATGTGTTTCTGCGCCGGTGTGAGCGCAACCTGTCCTCCTTTCGAAGTCGCGAAGGTCACGCCGATTGTCGGCGGCGTCAATGACAACGCAGGTTCGGCGGTCGCGATCGGCTCCGGCTGGGCGTTCGTCGGCGCCCCGAATCACGACGCCGGCGGCGAGAACGCCGGCGCGGTGTTCACTTTCGTTGAGAGCGATGGGATGTGGACGCCGGGGCCGACGATCCAGGCCGCGCCGGTGGCGGCGGGCGCGCGGTTCGGCGGCGCGATCGCGCTGGACGGCGACACGCTGGTGGTGGGCGCGAGGGGCCTCGGCGCCGGGAGCGCGTTCGTCTACAGGCACGATGCGGGCGTGTGGTCGCATGAGGGCACGCTGACGCCCGGCGATGGATCGAGCGGCGACGCATTCGGCGCTTCGGTCGCAGTGCTGGGAGATCGGGTCATCGTCGGGGCGTGGGGGCACAACGACACGGTGGGCGCGGCGTATGTGTTCGAACGGGCCGGGGGGGTGTGGAGTCAGGCGGCCAAGCTGACGCCGATGGGCGGGCAGACTGAGGACGAGTTCGGCATCTCGGTGTCGCTCTCCGGGAACAAGGCGCTGGTCGGCGCCTGGGGCGACAGTCAGACCGACATTTTCTCCGGGGCTGCGTACGTGTTCAGCCGCAATGCGACGACGGGCGTGTGGAGCCAGGATCAGAAGCTGATCGCCTCGGACGGCTCGGTGTCCGATCTGTACGGAATCAGTGTGACCATGGACGGGGATCGGGCGATCATCGGCGCTTTCGGGAGAAATGCGCCTGGCGCCAACCGCGCCGGCGCAGCGTATGCGTACAGGTTTGATGACAACACGCAGTCATGGGGCGATGAGCAATTGCTGCTCGCATCGGATCCGGCGTTCTTCTCCTTCTTCGGAAACGCGGTCTCCTTGCGCGGCGGGCGGGCGCTGATCGGCGCCGAGATCGACGGGATGGATGTGGGGGCGGCGTATGTCTTCGAGCTCGATGAGATGCTCGGCGACTGGCAGGAGGTGGAGAAGCTGGTCGCTTCCGATGCGGCGCCGGGGCGGGTCTTCGGGTATTCGGTCTGGCTCGGCATCGACCAGGCGATCATCGGCGCCATCGGCGACAACGTGAACGGGTCGGGTTCGGGGTCTGCGTATGTGTTCACGTTCGCCGGCGAAGCGCCGGCCATCGTGGAGCAACCGGTGGATCAGGAGGTCGAGGAGGGTGAAACAGCGGTCTTCAGCGTCGAGGCTTCCGGCGCAGCGCCTCTGAGTTATCGCTGGCGTCTCGACGGGGCGCCACTCTTTGACGACGGACGCATCACCGGCGCCGACACCGACACACTGACCATCAGCATGGTAGACGGCGATGTCGACGCCGGGGAATACGATGTACTGGTGGAGAACGGCTGCGATGTCGCCGTGAGCGATGCGGCGGTCTTGACTGTCATCTCGGGTTGCATCGGTGATTTCAACAATGATGGCGTTGTGAACGCGCAGGATCTGGGTCAGTTGCTGAGCCGATGGGGCGCGTGCCCACCGGCGCCGGTGGATTGTGTCGCCGACATCACCGGCACCGGTGTGGTGAACGCGCAGGATCTGAGCCAGCTGCTGAGCCGCTGGGGCCCGTGTCCGTGAGCCGCGACGCACGGGGCGGCGCCGCGCTGTAGCGTGGGCGACGACTTGGAGAGTCGCAGGAATGTAATCGGCGTCGATTTCAGCGCCGCCGCGGACGCGGGGCGTCGGATGTGGATTGCGCGCGCGGAGGCTCCTGCGGACGGAGTCGGCCCGGCTGAGATTCGATCCTGCATTCCTGCGGAGGAGCTGCCCGGCTCCGGGCGCGACCGCGACATGGCCATGGCGGGTGTTCGGACGCTGCTGGCGGAGAGCGGCGACTGCGTCGCGGGGCTGGATTTCCCATTCGGACTCCCGGCGCCACTGGTCTCGGAATCGACGTGGCTCGCGTTTCTTCGCGCTCATGCGCAGCGCTGTCCGGACGCGGCGACATTCCGACGCTTGTGTCGTGAGGCATCGGACGGGCGAGAGTTGAAGCGCCTCACTGATGTGGAGACCAGGACCCCATTCTCGCCGTACAACCTGCGGCTGCACCGGCAGACGCACCACGGGCTGCGCGACATCCTGGCGCCGCTGGTGCTGGAGGGTCGCGCTACTGCGTCGCCCATGCAGCCGATGCGCATCGGCGCCCCCCTTCTGCTGGAGATCTGCCCTGCTTCGACACTGAAGCGCGAAGGTGTGCCCGCCATCTACAAAGGCGCGACTGATGAACACCAGGCGTCACGCCGGAGGATCCTGAAGGCGATGGAGGGGGCCGCGCTGGTGCGCATCGCATCACGCACGTTGCGGCGGCGCGTGCTGGAGGACGCCGGTGGCGATGCGCTGGATGCGGTCATCGCGGCGGGCGCCGCGGCAAGGGCGATACGGGAGGGGGCCTTGAAGGACGCGGGTGTCGGGTCCGGAGCGCATGCGATCGAGGGGCGCGTGTTTACCTGAACGCGCGGGCGCTGCGTCGAACCGCTCGGCCGCTGCGATTCGGATCAGCGGCGCAGGGGGAACTCAAGTTCAAGATCGTCGTCGGTGTCGGGCAGACCGTCCGGGCCATCGCTGATGAGGCGGAGCCTGGCGCCGCCGTCGATGACTTCGAAGCGGTAGCGGTTGCCCCACGGATCGATGAGCGTGTCGGATGAGAGGTTGGCGAGCTCGGTGAGCGCGTCCGGGGCGTCGCCGTGCTGGTTGATGTGCTGGATGACGGCTTCGGTGATCTGCGTTCCATCTACCCACGCCTCAAGTGGTTTGAGGCTGAAGCCGGCGGCGAAGACGGCGGCGATGACCGCGAAACCGATGGAGGCGACGACGAGTGTGAGCATCAACATCCAGACCGAGCCCACGAGACCGAGAACCAGCCCCGCGATGGCGAAGCCTTTGGGCTCGCGGAACATGGCGACGATGGAGAGGATCAGTCCGACCGGGGAGAGCAGGCCGCAGGAGACGACGCCGAGGAGTGAGCAGATGAAGCCCGCGATGCCGAGCCCGTTCTCAGTGCGTGCGGGGGGAGCGCCTGCGGGCTGTGCGTATTCCGACATACCATTCTCCTTGGGAGATGAGAAGTCGGCATTCTGGGTTCATTTACGCGAAATGTCGAATAGGCGGCGTCGCCGAAGCGCTTCGGCTTCATGCTGAACTTCGCAGGGTGAGGGCCGTTGCGATCTGGATGTCGCACGAGCGAAGCGGCGCCGGCTCAGGGGCAGGGTCCCCATGTGCCCAGCAGGATCGCCAGATCTGCGGAGCCGACGGTGTTGTCGCCGGTGAGGTCCGCCGGGGCGCCAGGGACGCCCCAGAAGCCGAGCAGGATCGACAGATCGCCGGCGCCCACGAGTCCGTCGCCGGTGAAGTCAGCGGGGCAAGGGAGGTCGCCGATGCTGAGGGGGCCGGGCCCGGTGACGGTGTTGGTGTAGGGCTGGCCCGGCTGCGTGGCGGACCACTGGGAATTAACGAAATAATAGGTGCGGCCTTCGAAGAGCATTGCTTCGATGAGTGAGGTTCCGCGCGGTGTGCCGTTGACGGCGTTTCCGTTGCCGAGGCCGGTGTCGAGCAGATTCTCCAACTGGTCCTCGGGGTCGAAACCGTCCTGGTAGAGGAAGGTGAAGTTATCGCCTGTGGGGACGACGCTGAGGAGGCTGTAGCGCCCGCTGACGCTGACGGTGAACTCATGGACTTCGTATGCGACGGGACCCAGGCCGGAGATTCCGGCGATGAAGAAAGGCCTGTCCCAGAGCGGCCGGGTTCCGTCGTTGGCGGTGGAGCCCGTCCATTCGAAGGTGACATCGGGGACGGTGGTGGTGAGATGCCACTCAACATTCCGCAGGCCGATGACGTATGGAGCGGGAGCGCCGGAGTGAACATTGAATGAGTAGACGCCGTCGCCGGGTGCGGCGTTGAAGGCGGGCGGGCTGCCATCCTGCAGCGGATATTCGACGAAGGAGCGATCGCCGCCGATGGGCGGGCCCCATGTGTACTGCTGACTGTCCGGCGCCGTGACTTGGATGAACATGTCGATGGGCCAGGGCCAGAGTCCGTTTTGTGTGTCGGCGACGACGGCGGTCCAAAGTGAGGTGAGGCCGACGCCGGTGATGGGTTCGGTGGTGTTGAAATTGATGGTGCGAATGACGGGCGTGGAAGGAACATCAAAATCATCGTCGGCGACGGTGGCGACGAGTTTTTGCGCGGCGCCGGCGGGGAGCGCGAGCGCAGCGAGTGTGAGTGCTGCGGTGAGCGTAGTGCGGCGGGCGAAGTAGAACGTGCTGCGCATCGGGAAGTCTCCTACGGGGCGTTGGATCGTTCGGGAAAAAGGGCGCCGGGACGTTTCCGTCGCGGCGCCCGTGGAATGTTGAATGTTGGAACTCAGTTGCGACGACGACGGACGGCCGCAAGACCGGCGAGCGCGAAGAGCGAGACCGCGCCGGGCGTGGGAATGACGCCGGAGACAAGGACGTTGACGGCCGAGCCGCCGCCCTCGGGGATGAGCGAGCCCGAGAAGATGAACTCGCCGGCGTCGTTGAGCTGGAGGTCGCGCAGGAAGCCGAAATCATTCCAGAGGAAGCCGGGGAAGGCGGCGTCGCCCTTCTGGGCGACGATCTTGCCGTTGAAGATCAGGGCGCGGTCGGAGTCGGCGTCGGCGCCGAGGATCGAGGCCGAGGCCATCCAGTCGCCGTTTGAGTTGGCGGTCGCGATCTGCATGCGGTCGAGGGTGAGACCGTTTCCGAGGTCGTCGCCGGTTCCGCCGAGGACGTTTCCGTCGTAGACGAGGAAGCGGGGCCCGCTGAAGCCGTCGAGCGTGACGGTGTACCAGGCGTTGCCGTTCTCGGTGACGCCGGTGTGGTCGATGAAGTCGACGACGCCGCCGAGGAAGGAGGCGCCCTGGCGCTGGATCTCGGAACCGTTGAAGATGAGGCTGCGGTGGTTGGCGGCGCCGGTGTTGCCGTTGATTTCGACGATGTAGTCGCCGGCGTCGTTGACGCGGAGCTTGGAGCCTGCGGAGGCCTCGGAGGTGGAGATGTCGACGATGTTGATTCCATCGACCATGCTGCCCTTGCGGAGGATCACATCGCTGCCGCGGATGAGGGCGCGGTTGGTGGCGGTGTTGGCGCCGAGGCCGATGACGGCCCAGGGGTTGCCCATGCCGTCAACCTGCGAGTGGAAGATCAGGCCGATCTGGTCGCCGTCGACGGTGTCGGGGTTGCCCAGGAAGCGGGCGCCGTTGAGGTGGATGGTGTCGAGGTTGCCGGGGAGGTGGCGGGTGGCGAAGGTTGTGTCGCCCGCATTGTTTATGCCGACGGCGGCGCGGAAGAGGCCGTGGGTGAGGGCCGGATCGGCGCCGGGGATCATGCCGCCGCGGCGGGCGAGGAGATCGAGATCGAGCGTGTTGATGTTGCCCCTGTAGATGAAGTCGCGATCGGCGGAGGCGTCGCTGAGGCCGCCGAAGATGAACTCGCCGTTGTTGTTGAGCGAGACGTGGCGGATGCTGGTGAGGTTGGCGCCGAGGTCGGGGAGGGCGTCACCCTGCTGGAGCAGCAGATTGAACTGGAATCCGGGAGTGGCGGCGGCGCCCGCGGAGACCGCGAGCAGCGTGCCCATACCGATGGCGCAACGGGAAAGGATCGACATGTGTTCTTCCTCCAATGGGGAGCGTGACGTGCTTGGAGATTGCGGGGTGGAAATAGCTGCGGCGGCCGGCCCCCTTGGCCGGAGCGACCGCACGAGCCGCACCGCGACCCGAGCCCCTTCTCTCCAGGTAGAGAATACGCTCCGGTCGGAATCCGCACCAGAAGATTGTGAAAAATTGACACGCCAGGCCTTGCGGCTCGGCCCCCGGACGCTCCCGGAAGCCCCGATTGGCCGGTCGGAGGGCGGGACGTCGGGGCGTGCGGGGTCTGTTCAGAGTTCGGGGGCGAAGCCGCGGCGCATGGTGTTTTCACTGCACGCCCGCGGCTCGACGAACTGGAGGAGGTAGTCGGCGCCGCCGGCCTTGGAGCCGACGCCGGACATGCCGAAGCCGCCGAAGGGCTGGCGTCCGACCAGGGCGCCGGTGATGGTGCGGTTGAGGTAGAGGTTGCCGACGCGGAATTCGGTGCGTGCGCGGGCGAGGTTGGCGGGTTTGCGGCTGAAGACGCCGCCGGTGAGTTTGTAGGGGGAGTTGTTGGCGATGCGCAGGGCCTCGTCGAAGTCCTTGGCGCGAATGACGGCGAGGACGGGGCCGAAGATCTCGTCGCGGGCGATGCGGTCTTCCGGGCGCACATCGGCGAAGATGTGCGGCCCGACGAAGGGCTTGCCGACTTTCTCTTCGAGACCGGCGGGGACGTCGACGCCGAGCGCGAGGCGGTTCTCCTTTTTGCCGAGCTCGATGTAGCTGCGGATCTTTTCCGCTGCATCTGCGTCGATGACGGGGCCGACATCGGTACCGGGTTCGATGGGATCGCCGATAACAAGGGAGCGCGTCGATTCGACAAGGCGTTCGAGGAAGAGGTCGTACGCCGATTCGAGCACGATCACGCGCGAGCACGCCGAGCACTTCTGTCCCTGGAAGCCGAAGGCGGACTGGCGCACGCCCAGCACGGCCTCGTCGAGGTCGGCGGAGGCGTCGACGATGATGGCGTTCTTCCCCCCCATCTCGCAGACGACCTTCTTCACGTGAAGCTGCTCCTCCGGCGTCACGCCCGCGGCCTGGATGATGTCGAGGCCGACCGCCTTCGAGCCGGTGAAGGCGATGAGGGCGATGCGCGGATCGCGCACCAGCGCAGCGCCGACGGTCTCGCCGGGGCCAGGGAGAAATTGCAGCGCCTCGCGCGGGCAGCCGGCTTCGTACAGAATGTCGGCCATGATCGAGGCGATGGCGGGCGTCTGCTCGGCGGGTTTGACAACGACGGTGTTGCCGGTGACGAGGGCGGCGGTGGTCATGCCGCAGCAGATGGCGAGTGGGAAGTTCCACGGCGAGATGACGGCGGTGACGCCGCGGGGCTGGTGCCAGGTCTCGTCGAGCTCGCCGATGAAGCGGCCGAGGCGCGTGCGCTCGAAGAGGGGCACGGCCATGCGGGCGTAGTACTCGCAGAAGTCGATGGCCTCGCAGACGTCGGCGTCTGCCTCGCGCCAGGGCTTGCCGTTCTCGCGGATGATGACGCCGGAGAGGCCGTCGCGGCGCTCGCGCATGATCGCCGCGGCCTTGGTGAGGACGGCGGCGCGGGCGCGGGGGTCGGTGTCGCGCCATGTTGCGGCGTACGCGTCGGCGATGTCGACGGCCTTCTTCGCGTCTTCGACGGTTCCGCTGTTCTCGACGCGCGGCACGGTGGCGCCGGCGATGGCCTTGGCGAAGGTGTCGCGAACGGACTTGTGGGCAAAGTCGCGCGGCGGATCGGTGTAGAAGGGGCGCTCGTCGCCGACGCCCTTGATCGCCGGGCTGAGCATGTGGCGCTCGGGGGCGGAATCGAGTCGATCTGGAGGCGGGGCGTCCTGGGGCTGCGACCCTGTGCGCGTCTTGGCGACTGTGGGCGCGAAGGGGCTCGCCAGAAGCGTCTCGGTCGAGGCGTCGTCGAGGAAGCCGGCGCGGAGCCAGCTTTCGTTGCTGGTGTTTTCCAGCAGGCGGCGCACCAGGTAGGCCATGCCGGGGATCATCTCCCCCACCGGGACGTATTCGCGCAGGCGCAGGCCCATGTCGGCGGCGGCGGATTTCAGTTCTTCCGCCATGCCGTGGAGCATCTGGAGCTCGATGGCCTCGCGCGGCAGGCCGCGGCGTTCGAGACCCTCCAGGCCCGCGGCGATGGAGCGCACGTTGTGCGAGCCGAGCGCGAGCTTGACGCCAGGCTCGCCAGCTTTGCGCGGCGCCGCATCGAGGAAGATTTCGCTCATGCGCTCGAAGCAGGCGTCGGTGTCGCGTTTCTGCGACCAGACGGGGCAGGGCCAGCCCTGCTGCTCGGCGTGGATGGTTTCGTAGTCCCAGTAGGCGCCCTTGACGAGGCGCACGGTGACGACGCGGTTGGCCCGCCGCGACCATTCGCAGATGTTCCTGGCGTCGTCATCGCCGGAGCGCAGGTATGCCTGCATGGCGATGCCGGCGTGGAAGTCCACCTGCTCGCAGCAGCGCTTGAAGAGCTCGATGGTGAGATCTTTGAGCTGGTACTGCTCCATGTCGAAGTTGATGAAGACGCCCTTGTCCCGCGCCAGTTCGAGGATGGGCACAATGCGGGTCATGATGTCGCGGATCGAGCCCTCGGTGTCGATGGGGTCGGAGCGGGCGCTCAGTGCGCTGATCTTGATGGAGACGTTGACGCGGGGGACATCACCGAGGTGGTCGCGCTCCAGTCGCTCGTCGCGCTTCCAGGAGGCGACGGTGTCGGGGAGGTTGCCGACGAGGTCCATGTACTTGCGCTGGTACATGTCGGCCTCGGCGTCGCTGACGCAGGCCTCGCCGAGAAGGTCGACGCTGAAGGCGACGCCCTCGTTCCAGTATTTCTTGAGGCCGGGGAGGGCGGACTCGGCGTCGGTCCCGGCGATGAACTTGTGGGCCATGCCCTTGATCTGGCTGGAGATGGTTCCGGCGAACATGCGCTTGGCCACGCCGCCGGCCTTGAGGCCGAGGTCCATGCCGGGGGGCGGCTTGACGCCCGGCTGGGAGAGGTAGTCGACGAGGTGGTCGTGGACCATCTCGGGGGTGGTGAGCGTGGGGAAGGCGTCGACGAAGCGGAAGAGCTGGACCTTGAAGTTGTGGTCCTTCATGGACCAGTCCATCAGCTTGTCGGACCAGAACTGGCGGGTGAGGAAGCCGGTCTTGTGAGAGCGGGCGTGAGCGAGCATCTCCTCGCCGAGGGCGCGGATGCGGGTTTCGTCCGGACGGGCGGCGCCGGAGCGGGCGGAGTCCCTCGCTGGCGCTTCGGGCTCGTGAGCGGCGGGGGCCTCGTGGCGGACGGGCTGCTTGCTGGACGTGCGGCGGGAGAAGAGGGCCATTCCTGCTCCTGGAATCGGCGGTGCGAGGGATCGGGGTGGGAGCGAATCGTACTCAGGGGCGAGGTGAGACGCATGGAGGAAATGCGGGATGGGGTTAGATTGGACGGCGTCGTGCAGCTCTTCGAGTATCCATCGCAGCGTTTCCAGGACTGGCTCAGCCAGCGCTGGGTCATGGCGACGGGAAAGCGGGTGGAACTGAGCGACATCGACTGGCTGCATGGCCCGTTCGGCGAGGTCGACACGATCAACGAGGGATACATCGAACGGCTGGCGCAGTCCGAAGGGTTGTGCATGCATCGCCGCGCCCGCGGGGCGGGGATCGTGCCGCGCATCGACAGACTCGTCATCGATGAAGACGTTCTCCGGCGGCTCAACCCGCGCGTCGCGGAGTTCTATGAGCGAACCGCCGACTACGACCTCGACGTCTGGTCGGAATGGAGCGGCTTCTTCGGCCCCGGCGGCCGTGCGATCCACCACCTCTACAGCCGCCGGCTCCAGCAGCTCAACCTGCCGCAGCGCCCGCTTGACGTGTCGCATGGCGTGAGCAGCGAGATCATCCAGCTCCGCGCCAAGGACGACTCCGAGCCCAGGCACGTCATCTGGCTTCGAACACTCCGGAAGACCGGACAGATTGTCTATGTCGGTCACTACGGGTTGTGCGACACGCCGGAAGGAGTTCGCTGTTGCAAGGTCGTCTTTCCGTTGCCGTGCGGCAACGCGACCGTCATCCTCGAGCCTGTCGTGCACGAGGACGGCTCGCTCGAACTGAGATCCTGCGGCGAGCGGTTTGGCGATCCCGGCTTCTACTTCCTGCTCCGCGATCGGAAGGGAAGGCACTGGACTCGCTACATCCGGTCGATGCGCGAGAGCATCCGCGTCTATGAGGACGAAGACGGCGACCTCCGCACTGATCACGTTCTCACGTTGTGGCGACGGCGCGTCTTTACGCTGCACTATCGGATCAGGCCTGCGGCTGAGCGTGTGGAACGGCAGGGAGAGCGTCAAACGCCGCACCCGGGGACACGCTCAGGCCTGCAGTCCACGGCGTGAGCAAGACCAATGCCAGGGCGCTCATCGCCATGTCCGGCAGCGTGGATTCGTTCGTCCCCGCACCACCGGAATGGCAAGGACACGCATCCGACTGAAATTATCTTGCATCCCGCGCCGTCACAAGATAGTTTTTTCCCGGTCATTAAGTTCCACCCGGCCAGAAAAGATCCCGGCGTCCCGAACCCGACCACGCTGTCCTGTCGAAGTTCGCTCTCCCCGCCGCACACCGGCCCGCCCCACCCGGACGCCCCGGGCGGGCTACCACACCGCCGGGCAGAGTCTTCTCCGCTCCGCCCGCGCCCGTCACGTATGGACGGATGGTAGAAAGGAGCCGAACAATGTTGAACAGGAAGAACCGGGCCGCCGCCTTCACCGCGGCGTGCATCCTCATCGCCCCCGCCGCAGCCCAGACCACCGAACTCGTCAGCGTCTCTTCTACGGGCGAGCAGGCAAATAGCTGGAGCAGTTGGCCCTCCATCTCAGCCGACGGGCGCTATGTGGCGTTCGACAGCAACGCCACCAACCTCGTTCCGGGCGTTTCGAACAACGCCCTCGACATCTATGTCCACGATCGCCAAACGGGCGTGACCGAGCGCGTCAGCGTCTCCTCCACTGGAGGATTATGCAGCATTGGCGGTGCGGAGATTGATTCGCGCTGCGTGGATGCAGACCTTGGCATGGACCCATGCCCGGACGCGGTGTATGC
>RECQ01000055.1 GCA_007693965.1 Phycisphaeraceae bacterium
ATCCGCCCGCGACAGCGCCCCCGACGCCCCCGGCCCCCCGGAACCCCGGAACCCCGGAACCCCGGAACCCACGCCCTGCAAAAAAGAAATCGCCGAACATCGTTCTCGCGCGCCGGTTTCGGCCTCTTGCGACGCTGAATGGTGTGACGGCGCCTGCAGCCGGGCCTGATCGGACCAGCCACGAAACCGGCCGAAACGATCAGAGACCGACCGCATCGAATCAGGCGCCCGCCGAACCTGTGCAGCGTGTGGGCAAGGGGCCCAACACAGCGAAGAACCATCAACCGACCGGCCCGCCGCGGCCGGCATGACATCACTGCATCAACACCCAGAGAAAAGAGAGGAACCACAATGACACGCACCACCAGAACCGCATCCTTCGTCCTGCCCGCCCTCGCCGCCGCCATCCTGGCGCCCCCCGTCGTCGATGCGGCCCAGGACCACAAATCCTCGCGCTCGAACAGAATCGAGGGCGTCTCCGGCGGCTCGGT
Organism: Phycisphaeraceae bacterium; assembly: GCA_007693965.1. Classification (GTDB taxonomy): domain Bacteria; phylum Planctomycetota; class Phycisphaerae; order Phycisphaerales; family UBA1924; genus RECQ01. The sequence goes on from RECQ01000055.1 coordinate 492, forward strand.
GGACATCATCTCCACCGGCGGCACGGGCCTCTATCTGCTCGCCCTGGACGATCTCGGTGTTCTCACCTCCGGCGTCGACTTTCACCAGGTCACGCCGCCGGGATTCATCCCGCCGCTCGGCGCCTCGCCGGCGCCCACCATCCCCTATTCCACCGTCGCTTCGCTCATGGGCATCGACGCCGCCGGCAACGTCCTGGGCCAGTCCGGAATGCCAGGATCGACCACCATGTACTCCGAGCAGGTCATCTCGACCGATCCGATGTACCCGCGTCTCGCCAGCGTCGAGTCGACGACCACATCGCTCTTCAACCAGATCATCACCGACACCTTCATCGGCGTAAGGGCCAAAACGCCGCTTGAGCAGCAGGCGGAGAAGCAAAAGGCAATCGCCGCCGAGAAGTCGGTCACCTTCTTTCACGCCAACACCAGCGCGGTCGCCCATCTTTCGATGCTGATGACCGAGCTCGAATTCGACCTCGATGTCGACGACATCGGCCCCGGCGTCGCCGGCGTGCAGGTCCACTGGGCCTTCGGACTCGGCTCGGTCGTCGGGCAGTCCACGCTCTTCTCCGACAACATGACGTGGGAGATCCAGGCCGCCTTCGGCGACGCCCCCGTCAGCCTCTCGCTGATGAACGAAATGGTCTACGACCTCACCATCCCCCTCGACGCGGGCAACGAGTACTGGTTCAGCGTGGACACCTACGCCTACACCGTCATCGTGCCCACGCCAGGGTCGATGGGTCTGCTCGCGATGGGCGCCCTGGCCGCTGCAAGGCGCCGCCGCCGCTGATCGCTGATCGAATCTCATGACCAGACTGCATCGTCTCTCGCCGCCCGCAACATGCGGAAGCAGGCGCCGCATGTCGGGTCACGCATCCGCCTCACCCTGACAGAACGCACACCACACGAACGTGCACAAACGCTTCAAGAACCCGGCCGCAATTTGTTCCATCGAGCTGCGCCCGCTGTGGGCTGCATGCAGCGATACATCACCGGCCAACACACCCAAAGGAGGTTTCACAATGAAGAAGGTCAATACAAATCTGATCGCTGTCTCGCTCACAGCGATGTCCATCGCCACCGGATCCGCCGCCGCTCAATCGGAATTCCGACTGCTCCAGGGCGTCGCAGGCGCAAGCGGGGAATTCTGGAACAACCCGAACCAGTCCGGCCCATCCATCTGGAGCGACTCGAACTCCGCCTTACTGGCGCCCCCTCCTGTCAATCTCGGCAGCGCATCCGGCGGCGCGAGGGTTCAGTACAACGATTACGGCCCCTGGGGCCCGTTCGGCGCCACCGTAATTCCCTGGGCGGAGGCGTCGCTCAGCCTCAACGGCACGGCCTGCGGCGAACTCGACATCACCATGAATGTCGCCATGAATCTCGGAAGAACCGACATCCTCACCCCCGGCAATCTCTCCGACCCGAACGATCCGCTCTTCAACACGCAGCCCGACATCCCGTGGCTGCTCAGCAACAACATCCCCGCCTTCAGCGGCTCGCTGGGAGCAGGAACCAATTTCCTGCTGGAAGCGATCGTGGACCTTTGCGACGTCTGTCTTCCAGCCGGAATCTTCGAGGTCGATCTGGACTCCACGCCCCCCGGAACCTTTGAGCCATGGGACGGCTGCCTCCCGGGCGGCGCCCACCGGCTGCGGCTTCTCGGCGGCGGCGGGCTCGCCGACTCATTCGATTTCAGTTGGGATCCGCATGGCGCCGATGGCCCCACGCTGATCCTGCCGAACGGTTTCAGCTCGACCTGGTCGATCCAGATCCCCGCGCCGTCCACCGCCGCGCTCGCTTTCTTCGGGCTCGGATTCGTCGCACGCCGGCGTCGCTGAATCGACACAACTGAATATCGATTAGAGAAGCCCCCTCGCGTGTGATGCGCGAGGGGGCTTTGTCATTCGCTGGTTCCTGGAAGTCATACGAATCACGGTTGAATCCTGGACGTTCGTGCGCCTCCACCTCGATCGCCATTCTGGAAGAGAACGGTCGCGCCCCGCTCCGAAGGAGCGCTGGAATGTAGCCACGGGTGGAGCGGAGTCCGACGCAGTCGAGGGCGCAGCCCGAGACGAGTCGGACGGAGCGCAACCCGTGGAACAGAGTCGATTGAAATCTCAACCGCCCCGAGACGGGGCGGAGGAGGAGTATTCGCGCGGTGTCGCACACACGATTTTTCAACTTCTGTCAATCGACAACTCCTTCACCCCTTCGGGGTGAGAGAGAAAATGGCGCACTTATCCACGGGTTGCGCTCCGTCCGTCGGCCGCGGTCTGCGACCGCGTCGCGTCGGACTGCGCTCCACCCGTGGCGACATCCCTGCACCCCTTCGGGGTGATGCCATTCAGTTCCAGATTGCTGGTGGAGATTGTGGTTGATCTGATGGAAATCACGTTTGAATCTTGGGCGTTCGTGCCCCTCCTTTGCTCTCACCATTCGGGGCGAGAGCGGGTCCCCGGCACGGAAGACCTCGGTGGACGTGGCGCCTAGCACAGGAATCAATCGGGATCCGTATCACGCCCACGCGCACGCCCACGCGCACGCACACGCCGCGCCAAGACCTCGCCGCGAAGAATCGAGACGCCGCCCGCGGCCGCCCGGGCTGTCGTGGCCTGCGACTGCGGCTGCGACACGTCACATTCAAAGAATTGTGTTTCCCCGCGCCGGATTCCGGGTCGAACGACGCTTCCCCTGTAACGGCGGAAGCGACCGAGTCCACCCGGGCTCGCCGCGAGCCGGTCATCACGATCAGCGCTCGTCAGCTTTCCCCAAAGCGCCAACGTGATGTGTGTGAAGAGTGGGCGATGGGGCCCACCAGTGTGAATGACCAATCAATGCCGCCGCGACAGGCGCGGGCGGCGCCTCTGCAGACATCAAACCCCCGGAACAGTGAGAACCACAATGACACGCAACACCAGAACCGCATCCTTCATCCTGCCCGCCCTCGCCGCAGCCATCCTGGCGTCACCGGTCGTCGACGCGGCCCAGAACCACAACTCCTCGCGCTCGAACAAAGTCGGGGGCATCTCCGGCGGCTCGGTGGACATCATCACCACCGGCGGCACGGGCCTCTACCTGATCGGCCGTGATGATCTCGGCGTTGTGACCTCCGGCGTCGACTTCCACCAGGTCACGCCGCCGGGATTCAGCCCGCCCCTCGGCCCTTCACCGGCGCCCACCATCCCCTATTCCACCGTCGCTTCGCTCATGGGCATCGACGCCGCCGGCAACGTCCTGGGCCAGTCCGGAATGCCAGGATCGACCACCATGTACTCCGAGCAGGTCATCTCGACCGATCCGATGTACCCGCGTCTCGCCAGCGTCGAGTCGACGACCACATCGCTCTTCAACCAGATCATCACCGACACCGATTTCCTCGCCATGGCCAGCAAAAAGGCCGCGGAGGACAAGGCAGGGAAGCGAAAGGCCATCGCCGCCGAGAAATCGGTCACCTACTTTCACGCCAACACCAGCGCGATCGCCGAACTCTCGATGCGCATGACCGAGCTCGATTTCTACATCGACGTCGACGACATCGGCCCCGGCGCCTGCGGCGTGCAGGTCCACTGGGCCTTCGGCCTCGGCTCGGTCGTCGGCCAGTCCACGCTCTTCTCCGACAACATGACTTGGGAGATCCAGGCCGCCTACGGCGACGCCCCCGTGAGCCTCTCCCTGACGAACGAAACGGTCTACAACCTCTCCATCCCCCTCGACGCGGGCCACGAGTACTGGTTCAGCGTCGACACCTACGCGTATTCGGTGCTCGTGCCCACGCCCGGCGCCATCGCCCTCTTTGCGATGGGAGGACTCGCAGCGGCGAGGCGTCGCCGCGACCGGTGATCGCAGCGCCAGAATCTACGCGGGGCAGGGCCCGGAGCGTTCCTAGGACGCGTTCCGGGCCTGTCCCGTTGCGTCGCCGGCGCCGTGGCGGTCCGGAGAACCCCGACCAAAAACCGGCATCAAACGCCGTCACGGAACTTTTCCTCCACTTTTCTTCAACGCGTGCTAGATTGTCATAGCCGTGCAGGCCGCGGCGCCGCACGTCACGATAGGGAGAAACACATGTCCGAGAACGCATCCGCAATGGCCGCCGCGTGTCTGACCGTCGGTCTCGCGAACGCCTGGGCCCCCGCGGCGAAGGCCGATCTGCCCACCGAGGTCCGCATCAGCTCCAACCTCGCCGGCGACGTCTCGCACGCGATCATCCTGCTCGGCGACGCCGACCCTGCGGGCGTGCCCGGCGTTGTCATCTCCGATCCGTTGCTGCCGGGCGGAGTCATCTCCGGCGGCGGATGGCTCACCCATATGATCTTCAACGAGCTGACCACCGATGACTTCGGCGCCGGATACGCCATGCTCGCCATTCGCGAGCACACCGACGGCGCGTTCAGTCTCGTCATCAGCGGCGGCAGCTGCTGGACGCACGTTGGCGGCGCCAGCTTCGAAGAAGTCTTCCCCGATTATTCGCAGAGCGTGCTGATCGAGCGCATGATGGCCGGCGGCCCCGAAGGAGAGGCCTTCCTGCGCGACAACTTCTCGACGCTCATCACGCCGTATGGAACAGAAGCGCCGTCGGTCGCCTTCAGCCAGGCCGTCGATTTCGGTGGATTGACCATCGATGTCGTCGAGGTGCCGGCGCCGGGCGCGCTGGCGCTCGCCCCACTCGCGATTCTCGCCGCGCAGCGCCGTCGGCGCCCCTGCGCAGGATGAAGCTCAGCATCTGCATGATCGTGCGGAACGAGGGAAGCCGTCTGGCCCGCGCACTCGAGTCCGTGAAGGATGTCGCCGGCGAGATCGTCATCACCGACACCGGCTCCGACGACGACACCATCGCCGTCGCTGAGCGCTACGGCGCCCGCGTGAACCGCTTCGAGTGGTGCGATGACTTCGCCGCGGCCCGCAACGCCTGCGCCGAGCACGCCCGGGGCGAGTGGATTCTCTGGCTCGACGGCGATGAGCGTCTGAAACCCGGCGACGCCGACAAACTCCGAGCGGACCTCGAGGCGCCGCGGGTGATCGCGTACCAGATGATCCGCGAGGAGTTCAGCGCCGAAGACCAGGCCGAGCCCGACGGCGAGATCTACCTCATGCGTCTGCTGCGTCGGGATCTGCCCGTCCGCTTCATGGGACGCATCCACGAATACCTGACGCCCTGGCCGGTGGACCTCGCCCGGAAGACCGGGCGGCTGGTGAAGGGCTCCGGCGCAAGGCTCCAGCACTGGGGATACACCCAGGATCGACTGCCCGAAAAGTGCGCCCGCGCCGCCCGCATGTGCGCGCTGGAGCTGCGCGATCGTCCGGGACAGTTCTATTATCTGGTCGAACTCGCCCGTTCGTTGCTGGTCATCAACACGGAGGAGACGTGGGTCGCCGCCGGCAAAGCGCTGCGCGAAGCGACTGACATCATGCTGGCCCACCGCGACGAGCAGCGTCCGCCCAGTCTGCTCGCCGCCCAGCTCATCGAGCAGCTCCTCGCCCTGCCGGGCCAGACCTTCGCCGATGTGGACGAATTGCTCGAGCTCGGCGCCCGCTGGTTCCCGCGCCACGTTCCGATTTTCTGGGCCACCGCACGCATTCGCTTCGAACGCGCCGAGTGGAGCGCCGCCGAGTCGCTCCTGCGCCGCCTCATCCGGATGATCCAGACCGGCGACCACGATCGCATGACCGCATTCGACGCGCGCATCCACGAGGACGCCCCGTTCAACCTCGCCGTCTGCCTCGTGCGCCAGGCGCGCCTGGATGAGGCGGAGGCGATCTTCACAGAACTGCTCCCAAGCCCCCGCCGCGGCGAAGAGGCGGCGCAGAACATCGGGGCGATCCGTTCGCTGCGGGCGAGGTTTGGTGGGTAGCATGTAGAACAGCGCACGGTTGACGCGAACGCAATGCCGGCGCCGCTCCCGGCGGGGATGGGGCTTTGTTCACTCTGGCTGTAGCGGGTGCGGCATCGGCATACATGTTGAGCCGCCGAGCATCCGATGACCCGGCAGCCCCAGGATTCCATCATGCGAAACCGGCAACACCGGATGGTCCGGTGCTGCCGATCATGGAGTGTGGAGTGGGAGGGGCCATGCGTGCGTCGGAGTTCACCGACGCCGCCTGTCCAGGTTCTCCCACCCCGCTCGCGTCTACTTCGATCAATCAGATCGGCCGCTGGCTGGTCCCGGCCCCGGCCCTTGCGCCAACCTGTGGATTGACCGTCGTCGGTGAATGCTGTTGTTCGGCGCGGGCTACCGCCGCCGAGTTCTTCGCATCACGATCCTTATCCTTCGCCTTTGGAGCGCTGGCGTACGAGGCGGTGGTGATGTCCTCTGCGTTTTTGTTCTCAAAGATGTCTTTCGCCAGCTTCACCCGTTCCGAGTCTTCGGCATGCACGGAGATGAGGATGTTGCCTTGCTTCAACTTGTCTTCGTAGCGTTTGGCCACGATTTCCGGGATGCCCATGCCAACCAGTGCGCCGGCGATCCCGCCGAGCGTGGCGCCGGCGGCGATGCCTGCGAGCGACGCCATGATGGGTCCGGCTGCGATGAAGGGGCCCAGGCCGGGAATCGCGAGCAGTCCGATTCCCGCCAGCAGGCCGAGCGTGCCGCCGACGACGCCTCCAGCTCCCGCGCCGGCGACCGCTCCCTCGGGCGCCTTCGTGTTCTTCTCGTGCGCGAAGTCCCGGGTCGTGGATTTGTCGGGGAACAGAACGGAAATGTCGTTATCAATAAAGTTTTCACTTTTCAGGCGTGAAACGATCTTGTTGGCGACTACTTCCGACGGTGCGATGCAGAAAACTGAAGTGCTCATTGAGAGGCTCCATTCTTGGTTCGCTCAGATCAGATTGCACTGCACGAACATTGGGGGTTGTCTGACCGGTTTTGAAGCCGTCAGCGGTGTTGGGACGCTGCAGTCCATCACTCACCTATGAACAAATCAGTCGGCCTTGATTTCCAGTTCGTTCGTCACATTGTTTGCGCCGGCGACTCGCGTGGCTATCGATTCGATCCGATCTTTCTCGTCCCGGGAATACACGACGCCGCGGAGCCAGACTCTGCCCTGATCATCGGTGATGATCTTGCAGTTTTTTGCGCCTGTTGACAGCATGTCATCACCCATCACCGCCCGACGGATATCGGCTGTGGTCCTGACATGCTCGCCTGATTGCGATTGATTCATCGGCGTCATGGCGTCACGGTCGTGATCGTCATAGTTTCTGCCCGTGTTGTCGGCGGATGCTCTGTCGGAGCTGGTCGGCGTGGTGGATGTGTCGCTCCGGGCCGGCGTATTCTCGCTTGAATCACAACCGCTCAGTGACACGACACAACCGGCCGCGATGCAGGCGAAGGAACGAGTGAATGTCTTCATGATGATTCTCTTTTCCGCCGCGATGGAATTTGTTGCGGCTGGGGTATGACCGAATGGCTGAGCGAGGGGTTCAACGCATGTTGCGTGATCTCGATCACGCCATGGCTGCGTTATTGATCACGCTCATGGCGAGTTCGGTGAGCGCGACATCTGTATGCTTCTCTTCATCCAGTGTTTCCTCAAGAAGCTTGGCCTCCTGCTCGCGATCAAGCATCTGTGCATATGTTCGCAGGCAGCCGTAGGAGGCAATTTCGTAGTGTTCAAGTTTCTGTGCCGCGCAGATCAGGCCGGCGTCGCGAGCTTCCTCATCGCCTTCATTTTCCACAATCTCTTTCGCTTCTTCGATGAGGCCCGCCGCGGCGGCGCAGACCTTTCGGCCGGCGGTTTTATCCAGCAATCCGAGGATGTGGTCCAGTCGCTCCTGATGCACTTTCGTTTGCTCGAGATGGTGCTCGAACGCCTTCTTCAACTCCGGATGGCTCGCGGCCTTGACCATCTTCGGCATGGCTTTGATGATCTGGCGCTCGCAACTGTGCATGTCGCGGATCTGCTCAAGGTAGAGGTCGGCAAGGGTGTTGATTTTCATGTGAATGCTCTCTCTTCTCTCGTATCACCGGAGTGATTCGCTGTGTCGCTGGTCATGGGTCAGTCGTTCTGCTGCATCATCGGAGTGACGCTTTGTGTCACTGCCGCGTCCTGGGTGTGCGTCAAACCGGAATTGAGTGATAGTTTCAGCGTCTCGCCGTTCACCACCACCATGACCGGGTCATGACTCGTCGACTTTTCGTGGTTGGTTGTCATCTCACTGCGGGCCTGTCCGGCCACGTTCTCATTGCCTGTCCGCATGGCTTCACTCCAATCGTGGGTCGTGGCCTTTGCTGTCGCGAGTGCAGAAAACAAGGCCGAACCAGGCTCTGCACAGAAAATACGAAACCACATCGGCCTGCTCACCAACTGACCGTGCGCCTTCCTGGAGGAGAGGAGGGGAGCGAGCTGCCCTTTGATTCACCAGCCGGGCGAGACGCGCTCCTGCTTCAGGTTTCGCGTTCGCGATCCACCTGAACAGTACGTTGCATTCATGAGAAGGCAAGGAGAGCGCAGGGGAATTGTTTTGGCGAAGGACACTGCAGTCGACAAACACTCAGTTTCCTTCGGAATGCACCCTGATTTGCATCGCTGCGCCATACGTGGTTGTACTGAGGCAGCGACACTATCGAGCGATCATGTGACAGGAACTGCGTGTTGAACTGCGGCGATCTCACCGAGAGTACGCGGATGACTGTAGAAGCGCCGGTTTTTTACCATGACTCGCAAACACCTGTCAGCGCTGCGCATGTAAACGACATCCAGCCGACGGCGGCAATCCATGCGACTGTCGGGCACGAATCCCGAGTCACTGCGCTTTGCCCACCAGCATCTGCGCCGCATCATCTACGAGTGCAGAACGTGACCTTATGTGAAAGGCAGCGCATCAATGCGTTGACTTCGCGCCCTTGTCAGTGACGGAGGCCGACATCATTGAAGGTCGGATCAAATGCGCCTCCAGGCGACGGGGTCCTGCCTTCAGATGAACGCCGGTGGATCAAACACCGGGCAGATCCAGTCGTGGGCGCCGGCGCCTCGATCGTGACTGATGGGATGTAGCGATTCCCTGATGCCGAAGCAGAACGCAGCGACCGACAGCGTCGGAACAGCCATTCGGAGTCCAGGCGATATCTCCAATGGTGGCTTCTCAAGGCGATCCCGATGCACATCCATTCGGAATACATGGAACACTCCAAGATCGACACGACCCAGGCGATCCACCTCGCTGCCGACACACGCCACGCCGACGCCGCCCGGGACGCGCTGAGCGCCTTCATCGACGCCCGCGAAACACCCCCATCAAGACGCACTTGAGACGCACTATCTGAGCCGTCGGAAGCTGGATCCTTGAATAGCTCTCACGCGGTCATCGACTGCCTCTGCACGGCGTGCAACGCCAGGGGGTTCATTCGGGTGATCCCGATTGAGTGCCCCCGGTGCGGCTCCACCGATGGCATCTGGGTCTCTCGTTGCCCCTCCCGCCAGGTCAAGTTGACTTCGCCCGAGAGAAACGCTCGCAGACGGCAGGGACAAGCCAATCGCGAGCGATTGGTCCGGCTGGGGCCTACCGGGACTCTCGCGGCGCCGGGTTGAATATTCCGGGCTGAACGCACGGCCCCGGAGTTCACGCATTGTCTATTCAGAGGATGGTTCAAACGGGCGCTTGACTCCAGCAATTGGCGGGCACATAATCAAACACTCGTTTCAGAACGCGCGTTTGAGACCTCCATTCCCATGGCATACCACGCATCGAACAGTCCTGCGGATGACACCCGCGAACGCCTGCTGCACGCCGCCGGTCATGAGTTCGCCCGGGTCGGATTCGCTGCGGCGAGCGTGCGGTCGATCTGCGAAGCCGCCGACGCGAATGTGTCGGCGGTGAAGTATCACTATGGATCCAAAGAGTCCCTCTATCTCGCAGTCTGGGCGGCCGCCGCCGAGCAGATGGTTTCTGCCGAGCCGATGCCTCGACTTGAGCAATTCGAGGACCCCAAGGACGCGCTCCGGGCGTTCGTCGCGTGGTTCATGCGGCTCGTGCTCACCGAGAGCAAGATCCACCCCTGGGCGGGTCGGCTCCTCGCTCACGAGACCGTTTCACCGACGCCGGGGGCGCTTGACATGTTTGTCAAGCATTGCGCGGGACCGGTCACCCAGGAGATCTCGCGGATTGTCAAGGCAATTGTGCGACGGCCCATGAAAGCGAAGACGCACGACGATCTGGTCTTCGCGGTCGTTGCACTGTGTGTCAACCCGAAGCACTCCTGTGAGATCCTGACCAAGCTCGGCCATCCTCCCCCCGACAGCAGGGCAGGAATCAACCGCATGGCGCGAGTTATGGCGGAGTTCGCGATCAGCGGGCTGACCGGGTTCACAGGCGAGGAAGGCGATTGATGTACAGAACCGCGCTCCGCATGCTGATCGGCGACAAGACCAAGCTGCTCGGTCTCATCTTCGGTGTGGCGTTCAGCACGCTGTTGATCTGCCAACAGGTCTCGATCTTTGCAGGCCTGCTCGGTAGAGCGTCCAGCGTGATCAACGATGTGCGCTCAGCGGACATCTGGGTCATGGACCCGAGCGTACGCACGATCGACGCATCCTACCCGATGCGCGATACAGAGCTTTCGCGTGTCCGGGGGGTCGAGGGAGTAGCCTGGGCGGTCCCTCTGTTCAAGTCCCAGGTGCAGGTCCGGACACGCGAGGGACGCCTTGAAAACGCGGTGATGCTCGGCGTTGATGATGCCTCGCTCATCGGAGTCCCGAACGAGTTCTTACTCGGGCGCGTCGAGGATCTCGCGCTGCCGGACGCGATCGCGATCAATCCGGCCGGCTTCCGGCTTCTCTTCCCCGGCGCTGAGCTGGATGTCGGCCGCGAACTCGAACTCAACGACAGACGGGCGCGGATCGTCGCGATCCTCGACGCCGCGCCGGCATTCGCGGCGAATTTGACGATCTACACCCGCTACAGCCTCGCCACCGCCTACACCAATCCCGGCCGGAATGTGCTGAGCTTCATAATCGCCAAGTCAGCCGATGGCTATGAGTCGAACGCTGTTGCGGAGAACATTTCTGCCCGAACAGGCCTCAAAGCAGTGTCGTCGTCCGCCTTTCGCATCGAATCCATCATGTACATCATTGAGAACACGGGCATCCCGGTGAGTTTCGGCACTGTCGTGATCCTCGGGGCCATCATAGGCGTCGCCATCGTCGGGTTGACATTCAACCAGTTCATCATGGAGAACCTGAAGCAATACGCCGCACTCAAGGCGATTGGCGTGAAGAACATCAGGCTGTTGTCGATGACGCTGTGCCAGGCTGGCTTCGTATGCGTCATCGGGTACGGGCTCGGGCTCGGGGCCGTGGTGATCTTCTTCCGCAGCACCTCCGATGTGGACGCACTGCGCGGCTTTTACCTGCTCCCCGAGGTCGCCGGCGGTGTCGCCGTGCTCGCGATCTTGATTGTGCTGCTCTCCACACTGCTCAGCATGCGTCGTGTCCTCACCGTTGACCCTGCGACCGTCTTCAGGGGATGAACTTTGTCGAGAAGACTCGAGGCAACAACTCGCCAAGGCGCTCCGGGGACGACGCGGGACTCCGCGGTCATGTGCCGCGGGATCGAGAAGTCCTTCGGTGAAGGCCAGGCACGGGTGCGTGTCCTCCGGGGCACGGACTTCGATGCCAGAGCCGGCGAGATGACCTTTCTTGTCGGACCGTCCGGCTGCGGCAAGACGACGATGATCTCGATCATCGGCGCGATCCTGTCCTGCGATGACGGGGACATCCGTGTGCTCGGGCAAGACCTGCGGAGACTTCGCAACGGACGGTTGGCCGACTTCCGTCTCGACAACTTCGGCTTCATCTTCCAGCAGTTCAACCTCTTGCCGGCTCTGAACGCGGCGGAGAACGCGGCAATCCCGCTTGTGGCGCGTGGCCTCTCGACGAGGAAGGCTGAATCTATTGCACGCGAGATGCTCGACAAACTCGGGCTCGATGACCAGACGCAAAAGATTCCCGCGCAGCTCTCCGGAGGTCAGCAACAGCGTGTTGCGATCGCAAGAGCGCTCGTGCACAACCCGAAGATCGTGATCTGTGATGAGCCGACCGCATCGCTGGATGCTGCATCCGGGCAGCGCGTGATGGAGCTGCTCAGCGAAGTCGCGATGGACGCCGAACGTGCGGTCATCGTCGTGACGCACGATGACCGGATCTTCCGTTTTGCCGACCGCATCGCCCATATGGACGACGGCGCCATCTCCAGAGTAGAGCGCCGCAAATCCGATTCTCTCGAATCATCAGATTCTCCAGAGGAACCAAGCTCGTGAGCAAGCGTTCAAAGATACTGACCTGGGGCCTTCCAATCGTCGGACTCACCACCCTGGTGCTCGGCTCCATCGCGGTGATCGTCGATCGACCGGTCCGCGCCGCCGAGCAGCCCCCGCGCCAACCGACCACGGCGCCGACCGAGGATCTCAACACCGACTCCCGCGCCTTCATCGGCGCAATCGGTGTTGCTGAGCCTCCGAATGAAGCAATCGAGGTCGCTGCGCATGTTCCCGGCGTTGTCGAAGCCATCATGGTCGGGTTGGGCGACCGCGTCCAAGCGGGACAGCCACTCGTGAGGATCGATACAAGAAGAGCGGCACGCGAGGTTGATCGCCGACGGGCAGCGCTGCAATTGGCCAGAGCAGAGCTCGATGCGCTGCGAGCGCAGATCCCACCGGCCGAAGCACGTGTGGAGTCCGCAGAGTCCAATGTCAGGACGGCGGAAGCAACGGTGCTCGTCGCCCGTGCCGACCTCGCTGACCGCCTGAATCGGCTGCGGATTGTCCAGTCGATCGACGACCCGCGCGCCATCGCCGCAGAAGAGATCGACACCAGACGATTCGCGGTGCAACGAGCCGAAGGGGTCGTCGCCGAGGCGGAAGCAGGCGTCGCCCAGATCCTGAGCAACCTCTCAGAGGCAAAGGCCCAGCTCTCTCTGCTGAAAATCGGCGAAGACGACGGTCCCGATCTCCGGGCGGCGACCGCCCGTGTTGCTCAAGCCGAGGCCGACCTCGCCGCAGCGGAAACCGAGCTCGAGCTGGCCACAGTGCGATCGCCGACCGACGCGATCGTCATCCAAAGGAACATCCGAGTCGGTGAGTATGCCGATGCCGGCGGTCACTCCCGCGGCCTGCTCACGCTCTCGCCCCTCGGCCCGATGCATGTCCGGGTGCAGATCGACGAGGTCGACATCCCGAGATTCACCCCGAACGCCAGGGCGATCGGCTCGCCGCGCGGCAACCCGAACTTGCGAATCCCACTCACCCTCGCGTATGTCGAGCCGTTGGCTGTCGCCAAGACCAATCTGGCCGGCAGGACCAGCGAGCTGATCGACACCCGGGTGCTCCGAGTTGTGTACTCGGTTGATTCCGAAGCGGTGGGACTCGTCTTCGGCCAGCAGATCGATGTCTACATCGAAGCCAGACCCATCGGGGAGAGTTCGTGATGCGTGTTCGCTCCCGATTGCTGCTCTTGCCTGCCTCCTCACTGCTCTTTGGCGTGCTCCAAGGCTGCACGGTGGGCCCGAACTACTCCTCCCCGGACCTCGGCACACGCCTTGGCGCTGCATGGGCTGAGAGTGAGCCCGGAATGCATGAGCCCGAGATGCAGGACCTTGCGCGCTGGTGGCGGTCATTCGGTGACGACGAGCTCAGCGAGTTGATCGATCGTGCGTTCAGCGGCAATCTCGACCTCCTGACCGCACGTGAGCGAATCATCACAGCGCGGGCACGCCGGGGCGTCGCGAACGCGGACCGCCTCCCGAGACTCGACGCCGAGGCCGAATACGCTCGGACAGAGCAAGGACGCGAAGCGCCGATTCAGTTCGGACCAGTCCCGAACCGATCGTTCGACACATTCTCCGGCGGCGTTGTCGCGGGATGGGAAGCCGACCTCTGGGGGCGTGTTGCCCGCATCGTGGAGGCCGCCGATGCGGAGATCGAACTCAGTCGCGAGGACTACCGCGCGGTCAGGGTCGCGACCGCCGCTGAGGTCGCTCGGGAGGTATTGAGCATTCGGGCGATCGACGACCGGCTCGGCGTGCTCGCCCGTGCGATTGAGGTCGACCAGGAATTCATCGAGATCACCAAGGCCCGCGCGTCGGCGGGGCTGGTCAGCGAGCTGGACCTGCTCCGAGCCGAACGAACGGCGTCGGTCAACCGCGCTGCGCGCCAACCGCTGCGTGCCGAGCGACGGGCCGCCGAGCACCGCATCGCGGTTCTGCTCGGAGAACGCCCCGGCTCGATTGCGCTGACTGAGTTGCCCCAGGCCGCTGCGCCGCCACTCCCCAGACTGGGCTTGCCGGCGGAGCTCCTCGACCGAAGGCCTGATGTCCGCAGCGCCGAGCGCGCCTACGCGGCCGCTGTTGCAAGGATCGGCGCCGCCGAAGCCGACCGGTATCCCCGCATCGTGTTCGGAGGCTCCTTCGTGCTCGGGGGATCGGACCTTGGCGACCTTGCCGATCCCGACACTCGCGTGCTCGCCTTCGGGCCGCGCGTGACCGTCCCGATCTTCGAGGGCGGCCGCATCCGCTCCAGCATCACCCTTGCCGAGTCCGAGGCTCGCTCAGCCTTGCTGCGATTGGAGCAAAGCGCACTCGACGCGGTCCGCGAAGTCGAGACCGCCCTCGCACGCCTCTGCAGATCCCGTGACCGCATCGCAGAGCTCGAAATGGCGCTCTCAGCAGCACGCGACTCCGAGAGCCTGGCCGCGGCGCTCTACAGGTCTGGCAACATCGACTTCATCAATGTGCTCGAAACCCGGACCGAACGGCTCGCCATCGAAGATGTTCTGGCGACCGCGCGCCTCGAACTGCTGAGCGAGTCGGTCAGTTTGTCCGTCGCGCTGGGGGGCGGCTGGGAGCACGAGGTGGATGAAGTCGCAATGCTGGGAACAGCGCCACAAGGAAGATGAAAGAGTCCAGAAAACACGCTCTGTGCATCTCTGCATCATGCGAATCCGTCCTCAGAACTGAACCATTCGCAGACCGGTGGTCTCGGGATTGGATCAAGGTGGATCGAGCATGGCCTGCTGCCGTAGTTGCTGGAAGTATCGCGAGCGAGGTGGCGTGATGTGTGGACCGGACAACTTGCGCATGCTTCCAGTGGCGTTTCTTGAATGCTCAATTCCTTCGCCCGCCAGGCCTGCGCCCGGTCGGAATCCCCCATCGGCGCGAACCTTATGTCCCTCCGAGCCGACGATTCAGTCCAGAATCTCGAACCTGACATCGTCGATCCACACGACCGCCTCGCCGTAGGCCATCACCCCGATGTGCAACTGCTCCGCGTCGTCATCGATGCGACCGCTGATCTCGTACACCGCCCACTCGCTCGAAGTGACCGGGCGGTCTGCCATGTTTTCGAAGAAGTGGGGACGGGCGTTGTTCGGACGGTCGACGCGTGCCCACATCTGCGCTCTCGCCCTGCCGGGGATCCCCCCCTCGACGCGAATCGCCGCGGAGAGCTTGAAGGCTTTGCCTTGATAATCAGCCGCGTTCGTCACCTTCATCAGGTTGCGAATGGCGGACCGTGACGCCAGCCTCGCATCCACGCCCGGCAATCCATCGATTCGGACACACCGGGAGCCACGGTATGGTCGCTCATCGGTGACGAAGACCAACTGCCCAGGGTCGTCGATGGCAGGAGGGAACCAGCCGGCGGGGAACGCGCCCGGAGGCTGGCCCTCGAAGTCGTCGCGGCCGAGCGGCCCTCGAGTTTCCTGTCTCAAGCGCCTGCTGAGATCCGCAAACTCCACCTCTCGAGCCGTATCGCCGCGCCTGCGTGCGAACGACGCGAGCAGCCGGACTGCTTGGATTGACGCCAAGGTGTCCGGCGGGCGAGACGAACGCGCCTCGGCAATCAGCGCTTCGCCCGCGGCGTCGGCCTCGGCGGAGCGTCCCGCGGCTTCGAGGGCTTCGAGACGCGCCAGTTCGAGCGCGCGCAGGCGGTGGTGCGTGTCGCCAGGGCTGGAGCGAAGCTCGCCCGCACGTCGTTCCGCGATTTCGAGAGCCTCTTGATGCTGTCCGCCACGGGTGAGCACGCTGATCAGCGTGTTGGTCAGAAGATCCACGCTCGCATCGCGCACGAGCGGCAGCGTAGATGAATCGTCGATCACCTCCGCGAGCAACCCGGCAAGGATCTCGGCGGCTCTCTCATGATCACCGAAACCCGCCCGAGCGACGGCCCTATGGTACAGGTCGGCGATGGACTGAGGCAGTTCTGACATCGCAAGGATCTTGTCAGCGGCCTCGCTCGCGCCTGCTTCGCGGAGTTCGTCGGAGAGCGCTTCTAGAATCATGGAAAGATGCGAAGGACTTTTCGCGTAAAGCTCTATTGCGAGACGACCTGCCGCGAGGTACATCTCGACCATCCGATCCTGCTGCATCGTGAAGTTGTAATGCGCCGCCAGTGTATTCGCAGCGAGCCATCGCATGCCCGGCACCATTTGGGCGCTTTGGAGTATGTCATCAATAACACTCTCCAACTCGCGCAGGCCGTCCTCAAACTCGCCGCTCGAATAGAGCGCGTACCCATATCCCGCGACGGCATCAAGAATACGGGTATGGCTTGGGGAAAGCACATCGCGATAGACCCGGATCACATCGCGGTAGACATCGGCGATCTCCGACGCGTACGCCGCCGCGTCCGGACGGAGACGCATGTTGTCGAGCATCGCCAGCGCGAGCGCTTCGCGCGTCGTCGCGGTCTCGATGGCGTCTGTGCCATAGCGCGCCGCGCGAATAGCCTCTGCCTCGCGTAGAAGCTCCACGGCCTCGCCATACTCCCCCCATACAAATCCCACTGCGGATCTGGCCATGAGCACCTGATCGGCGCTCTCCTCGCCGGTCGCCCGGCTCAGCACCGCCAACGCATCCTGCCGTCGGGAGACATCCGTCGCCAGCACAGCGCCGACGCCCACCATCAGCGCATCGATATCCGGATGACCAGGGCCGAAAACCGCCTCCGCCTGCCTGCGGAGTCCGTCGGCCAGCGTTGTGCTATTCTCCAGGATGGGCTGCGGGCGCAGCAGGGTGGACTGCAGGAAGTTGCTCCTCCGCTCGGCGTGCTCCGCCTGCTGACGGGCCGTTTCCGCGGCATTTGTCGCCTCCGCCTGCGCGTTCCGGGCCGCCTCTCTCTCCCGCAGCGCCCACGCCATCCCTAGCGATGTCCCCACCAGCCCGAGCAACACGAGAACGCTCCCCACGGACGCGAGCGTGACCTCGCGCCGATGGCGACGCACAAACTTCCTGATGCGGTACCCGGTGCTCGGCGGGGCGGCGTTCACCGGCTCGTTCTTCAGCAGCCGCCCCAAATCGTCCGCGAACGCGGCGGGGGTCACATACCGGCGGTTGCGGTCCTTCTCCATGCAGCGCATCACGATCCACTCATGCTCGTTGCGGAGCGATGAGGCGAGCGCTGCAGGATCCACCCCGCGCCGCTTCGCAATCTCCGCCGAGGAAGAAGCCAGCGTCGCGGCCCGCAGACTCAACCGCGGCGGCTCGTCCTCCCGGATGATCCGCCGCATCTCGTCGAATCCCTTGGAGCGCAGGGTGTTGCCGTCGAAGGGCGCTGCGCCCGCGAGCAGCTCGTACAGCAGGACGCCGAGCGAGTAGACATCGCTGCGGGCGTCCACATCCAATCCCGGCATGTCGGCCTGTTCGGGGCTCATGTACTCCGGCGTCCCGATGAACTGGCCGAACTCCGTGAACAGTGTTCGCTCCGTGAGCCGCTGCGAGATCGCCTTGGCGACACCGAAATCGATGACCTTCGGCAGCGGCTTGCCGTTCTGCATCGTCACGAGCACATTGTTCGGCTTCAGATCGCGGTGGATGATCCCCTTGTGGTGCGCGTGCTGCACGGCCTCGCACACCGGGATCATCAACGCCACCCGCTCCGCAAGGCTCAGCCGCTCACGATCGCAGTATTCCGTGATCGGCAAGCCCGACACCAACTCCATGGCGAAGTACGGCCGGCCGGTGTCCGTGGCGCCCGCATCGAACACCCGCGCGATGTTCGGATGGTCCATCATCGCCAGCGCCTGCCGCTCCGCCTCGAAGCGGGCGATCACCTGCTTGGTGTCCATGCCCAGCTTGATGACCTTGAGCGCCACCCGACGCCGAATCGGCTCGGACTGCTCAGCCATGAACACCGTGCCGAAGCCCCCCTCGCCGATCTGCTGCAAGAGCTTGTAGGGGCCGAACTGGTCCCCAGCCTGCTCCGCGGGCGGGCGGAGGGGCTCAATCGCCGCGGTCGGCGAGCTCAGGAACTCCCCTCCCTCGTGCAGCGTGCGGAGCAGTTCATGCACTTCCGCGGCGAGCTCGGCGTCGCCGCCGCATTCGCGTTGAACCACCTCAAACTGCTTGTCGGCCGGCAGATCAACAACCGTCTCAAAGATCTCACGGGCCTTTTTCGCTGACGACATGGCTGCGTCTCCTTCGTTGAACCCAGACTGTCATGCACGAGCGACCCAAGGTCATCGCAAGCCCAAATCATCCTGCCTCGTTCTCAATCTCGCTGGCAATCTGCACCACCGCGTCAATAGTCTCATCGATTCTCTGAAGCGACATCCCCTTTCGGAACGGAATCCCGAACTGTCGCAGCGGAACCGGTTCCGACCGGGTCACGCCAGACACCCATCCATGCCCGACCGTCCACCACGAGACGCCCGGCGTCGACAGCATTCGTTGACGGACTGGTGATGTGAGAATGGCACGCGCGATGGAGTGGTCCGTACTCCGGACCCTGAATGCCTTCGAGAAGGCGGGATCGTTGAAGTCAACCTGAGTCGAATTTGTCTTTGACCCCTTCCGCTCACCCAACCATGCTCCGAGATACAGACAAAGTTGCAAAGCGGCGAACAAAGCCACGAACAATGCCACGGCTGCGAAGAACTTACTGGACACTGCGAACCCGTAAACCGCTCCGCCGGCGGTCATGACAAAAACAAATCCCACGGACAGAAACCGCTTGCCGCAGCGTGCGTCTTCAACTCGGATCTCAGAGCCATCGTACGGCGTCCGCGCGGCGAACACCGAGCTTTGTAACATTAAAGGATCCTGAAAAACGGCGACATCTCGCCCGTCTCGCTCTCCGTGGAGCATCCAAGGCAAACGTGGCGCTTGACCGATGATCCGAGCATTGCGAATCCATGCCAAGTCTGGGAGCCGAAGCGCCTCTTCCTTGCTCGGCGCCACCATGAGCCGCAGTCCCAGCGTCTGGGTGTGCTCTTGAAGTCGCCGAAGATGACGAGGAACAGTCACGGTGCACCTCTTTCGCCTTGGGCGTTAACGCTCTCGACGCCCACGCGCTCGCCCACGGGGCTTCTCGTAAATGAAGACCGAAAGACTCGGACCGACCAAGTAAAACATGATCCAACCACCGCATGCACTCAAAATCTCAGACGGCACTGTGGTCTCGATGGCTGTCTGGTGAAAGAGTGTTCCCACGAAGACCGATTGGTTGTCAGCAGGCAGATCAACAGCCGCCTCGAAGATATCTCGGGCTCGCCTTGTCGATGTCATTGCTCGATCTCCAGAATCCGCCGCTCAACAAGGTACCGGCGGTAGCCGCTCATCAGACTCTCAGCCAACAAGTACACTGCGAGCACGATCCAAACAACGGCCGGCAACTGGACTGTGACTCTCAGTGAAGCCGTCAAGTTGTCGTAGGAGAAGCACACGCCGAGCAGGATGATGCACGCCACGCCGAGGCCGAAGACGAGGCCGTTCAGGATCAATCCCTGAGGGCTTCGAGGGGTGAGCAGCACGCGCGGAAACACCGCCAGGATCGCCGCGGCGGAAGCGCCGACAACTCCCCAATGCCACCACGAGGCCGGCCCCGACCACCCGGCCCAGAGACCCCATGCGAGCGCTGCGCCGCAAGTCGCCGCGACACCCACGCGGAACGCCAGCGCCAACCACGGGGTCCAGGCTTCGCGTCCCAACTCGTTGATTCCGCTCATCCCACTGCTCCTTGTTCACCGCTCGCAGGCGAGCCTCCTCGCCAGCCATGCCCGAGCGAACGCCCAGCGCCGATCGACGGTGCTGGGCGAGATGCCCAGGGCCGCCGCGGTGTGTTCGACGGACAGCCCCGCGAAGAACCGCAGCCGAACGACCGCCGCCGACTCCGGGTCCTCGCTCTCCAAGCGACGGAACTCGTCGTCGAACCTCAGGATGTCCTCAGATTCCGCGACGGCCAGGTCGGCAAGGTCCCTCACTTCGACCCGGCCGCGTCCACCACCCCGCTTGACGCGCCCCTTGGCCTTGGCATGGTCGAGCAGAATCCGCCGCATCGCTTCCGCGGCGGCCGCGTAAAAGTGCCCCCTGCCCGCCCACGCCACCTCCCGCGGACCCGCGAGCTTGAGATACGCCTCGTGGACAAGCGCAGTCGCGGACAGCGTGTGCCCCGATCGCTCCGAGACCATCATGAGTTGAGCCGCTTTACGCAACTGTTCAAAGACAAGAGGCACAAGAGCATCAGCCGCCGCCTGGTCGCCCTGCGCGGCGGCGTTCATTAGAACTGTAACCTCAGGGACATCAGAGGCAGTCATGTGTCAAGTATGACAACCATCCGGCTGCCACCGGACCGAACCTCCGGTGGTCAACGGCGATTCCGGCGCATGGGCGGCTTTCTATACCTGACACAAACCGGAAGTGCGTCTGAAGTGCGTCTTGAACTCAGGCCGCTCGTGCGCCGAACTCGCAAGACCCACAAAAAGATAAACCCCTGCAAACGCAAGGGTTATCAAGCGAGGCGGACGGGACTCGAACCCGCAACCACCGGATCGACAGTCAAGCCGGCGAATCGCGCAACCAACGACCTGTTCCAGACTTGCGCGACTCCGCCGAATCGATCGCAGCGCAGATCGCAGCGCCCGCGGCTGACTCCGACCTGGCCTGCCTGATCGTCGCATGGGACAACATGCCCGCAACCGTTCGCGCGGGGATCACCGCGATGGTGGCTGCGGCGACAGAGGCGGACCAGAGCGGATGAAACGGCTGATTCACAGTTGGACTTTGAACCAGCCTGATGTCGCGTGCGGTGTCTGTCCCTTGTCTCTGTTACCCAAACCACTGGTTACAGCGTCGTCGGTGTAATTTCGGTAGCGGGGACGCGCCTGCCGAGAGCGTGGTGGCCGACAATCAAGACGCCAACGGGTCCTCCCGGGCGCTCCGGCGCCCTCGACGCCCGCGGGAACAGCCGCCAATACAGACAGACATTCTTGCCTTGTCCGGTCCGGTCCGGATCCCGCCCCACGGCCGCCCACGCCCCCGGAATTGGCCCGTGTGGCGCCCCGGCGGCGCTTGGCGGGACGCGGGGCGACTCGGGCCGCCCTTCGCGGCACGTGGCGCCCTGTTCGCCCTTGGGCGTCGGCGCCTTGGGCGATCACGCCTCTTCGACTGTTTCGATGAGGGACGGGTCGTCGTTGGCGGGGCTGTTCACGCGCGTGCTGACCGGGTGGGCGAGCAGCGCGCCATCGGCGGCGGGGCGGAGCAGCGCCTGCACAGCATCGGCGATCGCCTCGGGGTCGAGCCAGACGTCGGTGTCTTCGGGCTCGATGATCGTGGGCATGCGGTCGTGCATGGGGCGCATGAAGTCGTTGGCGGCGGTGGTGATGACGGTGAACGACTCGAGGGGCCCGTCGCCCTGGTCCCACACCTCCCACAGGCCCGCGAAGCGCAGCGGCTCGCCATCGGCGCGGTGGATGCGCCATGGCTGCTTGCGCTTCGCGCCCTCGACTGCCTGCCACTCGTAGAACGAGTCGGCGGGGACGATGCAGCGGCGCCGGCGCATGGCGGCGCGGAAGGCGGGCTTGGCCGCGGCGGTCTCGGCGCGGGCGTTGATCATCCGCGAGCCGATGGACGGGTCCTTGGCCCACGAGGGGATCAGTCCCCAGCGGGCGATCGCGCCCTCGCGGCCGCCGGCGGCGATCGGGCGCACGATGAGCGAGGGCTGCGTGGGGGCGACGTTGTAGCTGATGGGAAGCTCGACGCCCGGCGGGCGCGCATCCATCGCGCTGCACATGGTCTTGACATCACGTTCGCGGGTCATTCTGCCGCACATATCACCAGCGTACCCGCATCACCTGGCGTCTTCTTGAGAATCGATCGCGAGAAGGATCACCTCCTCGCGAGCGCCGGGCTGGCCGTATCGCTTCACCGCCTTCGCCCCGGCCATGAACCGTTTCTGCTTCAAGACCCGATCGACTGCGCTCCAGAGCGCATCCGCATCCTGTCCATACATGAAGACGACGCATTCGCCGTCCCCGAACTCATCACCATCGAGTTCGCCGACACCCGCATTCGTGATGGCGGTATCCAGTTCATCCTGAAGAGCATGCATCTGCTCAACCACGTGACCAGGAGGGAGACCATCGCCCGGGTATGGCAGATGCAGAAGCACCGCGTGGTCGGCATCCGACGCCGACGGCTGCGGAGCGGGCTTTCGGAACAGGCGTTTGAAAAAATCCATGACGGCGCTCCTGTTGATGCTGCTCACCGTACCGCGATGAGGCGTCGCGTTCATTACCAAAGAATATTTCGGAGGACATATCCATGTTGAAGGTCGAGCAGCGCGCTCCGAGCGCGATCACCCCCTACGAGAAGAACCCGCGCGACAACGACGCCGCGGTGGAGGCGGTGGCCGAGAGCATCACCCGCTTCGGCTTCCGCCAGCCCATCGTGGTGGACGAGGCGGGCGTCATCGTCTGCGGCCACACGCGGTGGAAGGCGGCGCAGAAGCTGGGGCTGGAGACTGTCCCCGTCCACGTGGCGAAGGATCTGGCGCCCGAGCAGATCCGGGCGTACCGCATCGCCGACAACAAGACAGCCGAACTGGCCTCGTGGGACATGGAGCTGCTGCCCATCGAGCTGGCCGAGCTCCAGGATGCGGGCATCGACTGGTCGCTCCTCGGCTTCGACGAGGACGAGCTGGCGAAGATGCTCGGCGGCGGTGTGGCCGACGGCCTGACCGATCCCGATGAGATCCCCGAGCCGCCGGACGATCCGGCGACGAAGCCGGGCGACCTGATCATCCTCGGTGAACACCGCCTGCTCTGCGGCGACAGCTCGAGCGAAGCGGATGTGGACCGGCTGCTCGCTTCCGGGGGCGGCCAGACCATCCACCTTGTCAACACCGATCCGCCCTACAACGTGAAGGTCGAGCCGCGGAGCAACAACGCCATCGCGGCGGGGAACTCGTCGTTCAAGGCCTCCGGCCGCGCGCAGACGCACCACCAGAAGCTCGACCTCG
>RECQ01000007.1 GCA_007693965.1 Phycisphaeraceae bacterium
CGCGACGCGCGCCAAAATCTGCGCCTAACACGCGCCGAACGGCGCATAATCCTCCCCTGGGAGAGGCTGGGAGAGGGCTCCTTCTCCTCCCCCCTTCTCCAACGCTCGAAAAACACAGACCTCGTTTTGGAACACAACCGCCCGAACGCGAACACAGGTGTTCGAGCGTAGAAGAAGGCAGAGAGGAAGGAGCCCTCACCCTGCCCTCTCCCAGGGGGAGAGGGTTGGCGCGAACGCATCGCAGGCGCGCTCCGCTTGATTTCAGTCTTCCCCAGTCTCCAATGCAGCCGCCCGAACGTGAGAACAGACAAGGCTCAGAGACACAGGAAGACTTGGCGCCTCACCGCCTGATCGGATCGCCCAGGCCCCGGGTGCGACGGCGCATCACCGTCAGAACGCCGAGATTCCCGAAGTGCATCGCCCCCAGCACCAGCAGCACGACCCCCAGTTTCATGCTGAGCACCTCCATCAGCTCGCTCACCATCCGCGGCGATGTTCCCATCCTGAGGGCGAGCAGGATGTAGCCGATGTTGATCAGGTAAAAGCCCACCACCAGCAGGTGGTTGAGCGAGTCCGCCAGGCGCTCGTCGCCGTTGAAGATGTCGACCAGAAAGACGCGCCCGTTGCTGTGCAGCGTCCAGGCGACCCAGATGGTCATGGCGACGCTCAGCGACAGGTAGAGGGTGTACGACCAGATTGCGAAAGATTCGTATTGCTCCATGGCTCAGGCCTCCGCCCCGCAGGGGATGTTCCGGTTTGATCAGATATTTCTGTACGATCAGAAATATACTTCGAAAAAGAAGGACGCCCTTCCGGCGTCGCATGGTCAGTTCGGTCAGCTCGCGGCGCCGAAGAGCCTGCGAACGAAGTTCCCGGCCTTGAGGGCTCGGCACAGCTTCTGTGTCGAGACGCTGCGCGTGGCCTCGTGCGCCTTGTTCATGGTCTCGAAGAAGTCCAGCATGGCGCGGATGCGATCCGCGGCGTGGGCCTCGCGGGCGGGGGGCCTGGCGCCCATGTCGGCGACGCATTCCCGCAGCATGACGAGGGTCGGGTCGATCTCGCGCTTCTTGCGCTCCTCCAGCACGATCCGGAACATCTCCCACACGTCGCCAAGTGATTCGTAGTACTCGCGCCGATCCCCCATGCGCTGCACCGGACGAATCAGCCGCCAGCCCTGCAGCTCGCGCAGGCTGGTGCTGACATTGGAGCGGGCCACGGAGAGGGTTTCGGCGATCTCCTCGGCGTTCAAAGGCCGCGACGAGAGGAAGAGCAGGGCGTGGACCTGGGCCACAGTGCGGTTGACGCCCCAGCGCGTCCCCATCTCGCCCCAGTGGAGGATGAATCGCTGCATGGTGGGGGTAAGATCGGCCATTGATTTCCTCTGTTTCAGTCAATTCAGAAATTACAGTTTGATTGGCCGGATGTCAAGGCTCTTCTCTGCAATTTCTGGGTCGTTCTGGGCAGGCGGTCGGCGGCCATCGACGGAGGCTGCGGGCGACGCCGAGCGGCGTGCAACAACACAAAGCGTCCGCATGGCGGACGCTTCGTGTCGCGCGAACAACCGGCGCGGGTTGCGGAAGTGAAGAGGGTTCTCGCCGGCGCCGCGTTTACGGGCACACCCCCCACGAGCTGAGCAGCGTCGCCAGGTCGGCCGAGCCGACAAGCCCGTCGCCGGTGAGGTCGGCGGGGCAGGCGATGGCTTCTTCGGGCTGGAACTCCATGGCGCCGATGTCGATGTGCATGCCGAAGACCGGCACGCCGCGGGGCGTCGATTTGTTTCCATCGATGAGGCGCGGGGCGCCGGAGAAATCCTTCTGCGTATCGGTGAGCCGCTCGGCAGCGATGACGCCGTGGCCGGCGTCGAAGCAGATCGAGTCGGGCCGGAGGCGGAGGTCGGCGCCTTCGGTCGCGATCTGTCCATCGAGGCCGTAGGGATTCACGAAGCCGGGATCGCCCTGGATGTTGCCGTTGTCGGTGTGGGTCGAGAGCGTCGGGAGCAGGGAGTGAGAGACGCTGAGGCCGCTGGCTCCGCTGGAAAGGATCTGCGATCCTTCCGTATCGGAGACACCAGGGCCGCCGTTCACTTGCAGTGTGTTGCCCCACATGATGGTGTTGACGATTCGCAGCTGGGCCGATCCGCCGCGCTGGACGCCGGCGCCATTGTTCGGGCTGAGGTTGCCGGATATGGTTGAGTTGACGATGTCGAAGTGATGCACGTTGTTCTCACCGTCGAAGTACACGCCGCCGCCCTCTGAGGCGGAGTTTGCGAGGATCATCGAGTTTTCGAAGACCAGCGGCGCCGAGGGGCCGTAGGCCTGGACGCCGACGCCGCCGCCCTTGACCGCCGAGTTGCGCTCGATCAGGCAGCGCTGCATGCGAAGGCCGAGGGGGCCGATGGTCGGCCGCGAGAAGACGCTGCCGACGCCGCCGCCGACGCTCATGGAGTGATTGCCTCTGATGGTGGTGTCGCTCACCGTGGCTGTGAGCGAGCCGAATCCGCGGGAGTCGACTCCGACGCCCCCGCCGAAATCCTCGGCGGTGTTGTCCTCGATTGTGCAGAATTCAACCGTCGCGGATCGGATCATCAGACCGCCGCCTTGCCAGGCGTAGTTGTTGTGGATGTGCGTCGAGCGCATCTTGGCGTTATGCATCAGCATGGCGCCGCCGCCTCCGGCGGCGAGGTTCGAATTGATGATGCAATCCTCGATCAGGGCCGTCCCCGCCGCGAACAGCCCGCCGCCCAACTGTGCGTTGTTGGACTTGATGATGCAGTTGCGGATGATCGGCGCTGCGTTGTTGATGTAGACGCCGCCGCCGACGTTGAAGGTTTCGAACGTGAAGCTTTCGCCGTCCGCCACCACGATCGATGTGGGGACGCCCTTGCCGCCGGTGATGGTGAAGCCTTCGATGATGGTGTCTCTCGACTCACCGGAGTCGATCCACACCACGGCGGTCTGGTCCTGCAGGTTCGCGGCGGAGATGGTCGTCAACTCCGGCCCTGCGAACGAACGGATGTGCAGTCTCTTGCCATTCGTTTTCACGGTTCCGAAGTATGTGCCGGGGGCGACCACGATTTCATCGCCGTCCGACGCCGCATTGATGGCCCTCTGGATTGTGGGGTGATTGGCAGGGACGTGAAGAGTGGCGGCCGTCGCGGCGCCGCTCCAGAACGCGGTCAGAGATGCGACGAGCGTCGCCTGCATGAGTGTCTTTCTGGTGAACATTGTGAAGCTCCTTTGCTTGTTCTGATCTGGGTTCGACCCGGCTGCGGCTTCGCGCCGGCCGGTGGTCGGCTGGCGTCGCTTCATCTCTCCATCCGAGATCCCGGGTCGGAGTCGGACAGGGATTGCCGGAAATTTCCGGCGATCGGCTTTGAAGGCCGGCGGTTCATCCCGAAACCGCTGTTACGGACACACGCCCCACGAGCCGAGCATCGTCGCCAGGTCGGCCGAGCCGACCAGCCCATTGCCGGTGAGATCGGCGGGGCAGGCTGGGGCTACGTCGGTGACGGGCAGGAACTCGATGGCGCCGATGTCGATGTGCAGCCCGAGTATCGGGACGCCTCTGGGCGCCGCGGCGTCTCCGGCGAGGAGTCGGACGCCGCCGGTGAAGTCCGCGACGGCGCCGGACAGGACGCCCGCCGCGAGGGGAGTGTGGCCGGCGTCGATGCAGCGCGAGCCGGGCCGGAGCCGGAGATCGGCGCCCTCGGTCCCGACCTCGCCGTCGAATCCGAGCGGCTCGACGAACCGCGGATCTCCGTTCACGTTTCCTGAGCCGATGTGGGCGGAGAGCGATGTGATCAGGCAGTGGGAGACGAAGAGGCCATCGCCTGAGAAGGACTGGATCTGCGAAGCTTCGGTGTCGGAGACATCGGGGCTGTTCCCGGAGAATCGCATGATGTTGCCCCACAGGATGGAGTTCACGATGCGCAGCTGCGCGGATTGGCCGTGGTGGACGCCCGCCGTGAAGAGCGAGCCCTCGTTGCCCGCGATCGTGCAGTTCATGATGGTGAAGTCGAACTGGTGATTCTGGCCGCTGATGAACACGCCGCCGACGCCGATGGAGGCCTTGTTCGCCAGGATCATCGAGTTGTCGATCATGTGCAGCGCTGCGTGCCCGCTTGCGATGACGGCGACTCCGGCGCCGTACAACGCTTCGTTGTCCTGGATCAGGCATCGCGAGGCCCGGAGCGTGACGGAGCCGATGGCCATGTCGTCGTTGACGGCGCCGATGCCGCCGCCGAACTCCCCGGCGAAATTCGCGCGGATGACGCATTCGCTCAGGAGCGCGATTTCGTCGCCGCTTCCCGTGGTTGCGAAACTGACGCCGCCGCCGTGCTCCGAGGCGGCGTTTTCCTCGATGACGCACGCCACGATGATCGAATCGCGAAGGTGGAGGCCTCCGCCGATGGTCGAGGCGTTGCCGCGGATGGTCGTCGATCGCATGGTGGCGCCGCCCATGAGCATGGCGCCCCCGCCGCGCAGCGATGCGCTGTTGTCTTCGATCACGCAATCCTCGATCAGCGCCTGGCCGTTCGCGTAGAGCCCGCCGCCCAGATCAGCATTGTTGCCGGTGATGATGCAGTTGCGGATGGTCGGCGCCGCGTTGTTGATGTAGACGCCGCCGCCGACGGTGGTGCTGGAGCGCCACCAACCGGGTTCGGAGGGCAGGCCGGGGGCGTCTGCAATGCCCAGACCGCCCATGATGGTGAAACCCTCGATGATGGTGGTGTCGGTCTCGCCTGCGTGCACGATCACCACCGGGGAGGCGATCGGCACGTCCGGATAGCCGACGATGGTCTGCTCAGGCCCGCCGATGGAGCGGATGTGCAGCGCCTTGCCCGCCGTGTGGATGGGGCCGACGTGGACGCCGGGGGCGACGAGGATTTCATCGCCGTGTTTGGCGGCCTGGATGGCGTCCTGGATCGTGAGATAGTGATCGGGCACGTGGAGCGTGGCCGCGTTCGTTGAATCAGGGTTCAGCATGATCGCGATCGTCGCGAGGGCCAGGGTCGTCATGAGAGTTGTTCGTGAGCGCATGGTCGGTCTCCTGTTGGTGTGGCGGACGGAAGGCGGGCGCCGGCAGAAGCCGATCACGCGTCTTTGCACACCAATCCGAGAAGCCGCGCCCGGGACGGACAGGAGATCCGGGATTTTTTCGGATTCCGAAGTGGGGAGCCGGGAGATGTCCGTACGGGTTCTCGGGGAATCACCGCAGAGCATTCGAGCGATAAATACAGAGAAGCAAGAACCGCCCCACCCCTCTCCCTCTGGAGGATTATGCGCCGTTCGGCGCGTGTTAGGCGCAGATTTTGGCGCGCGTCGCG
>RECQ01000062.1 GCA_007693965.1 Phycisphaeraceae bacterium
AGTGGTCCCAACTCAGGATTGCTCAGAAAATCACTTGACATCAACACAGCCGCTCCGTGGTCATTCCCCCTCTGCCGCGGCGACCGACACGGACGTGTCCCCACAAAATCCTGAATAAGACCGCCCGGATCGGGGCAGTGCGACGCTGACCTGTGCAATCCCGATCCGGTGTGTGGCCGGTCGGCAGAGGGGCGCGGCTTCCACACCGGGCGGCCGTCGATCGCGGATCGACGGGGCGACGCCGGTGGGCCGCGGCCTGTTACTCACATCCTCATAAGGAGGCATGAATCATGTCGTTCAGACTCACTTCTCTCACCGCCGCCGCTGCGGCCCTGGCCATCGCCGCAACCAGCGCATCGGCGACGATCACCTTCGATGTGATCGTCACCGCCGACAACCAGTACGGCCTCTACACCGGGACCGAGACCTCGGCGGACGTCTACATCGGCGGCGCCTTCAACACGCTCGCCTCCGGCATCGTCTCGCCCGAGTCCTACAACCTCACACTGCCGAACGACGGCTACATCTACATCACCGCATGGGCGGATCGGGCCGTCTTCCAGGGTCTGATGGCCCGCTTCGACAGCTCCCTCGGCACGTTCTACGCCGGACAGGAAGGATGGGAGGTGACGGCGACGGGCCTCTCACGCCCCAACGGCGCCCCCCCGGTGCCGGAGAGCGATCTGACAACGCAGATCCTCCTCGCCAACGCCGGCATGAACCCCGCCGGCGGCTGGGTGGAGCCGCACTTGGGCCCGCTCAACAGCGACCTCACCATCTGGCCCTTCATGATCGGCGGCGGGATGGGGCCTGACGCGAACTGGACGTGGTACGACTCGGGCAACGACCCCTCGCCGAACGCGCCCTACGTCAACGGATTCGACCACGAGGAATATCTGATCTTCCGCCTGCCCGTGAACGTGCCCACGCCGGGAGCGCTGGCGCTGATGGGGCTGGCAGCGCCCGTCGCGCTGCGCCGCAGGCGCAACTGAAGCGCGAAACTGCAATGCCGGCGTCGGCCGGCTCGTTGAAGAGGGAAGCGCCCGGCGATCATGGATGTCGCCGGGCTTTTTACTCATGGATGGAAGCGCGATCAGAAGACGCCGAGGCTGAGTCTTCGAAGCCTCGGGAGCGGCGCCGGGATGCTCAAGCGTGCCTGATTGCAGGATGTCGAGCGCCACGACAGATTCGTGCGCACAACGAGGGATGGAACGCGGAGTGCGCGGAGAAGCGCGGAGGGAGGAAAAACCATCCGAAATCATTCACATTGCATTTCGTCGCGGACTTCTCAGCCTCGACGTCTGCTGTTCAATTTTGAATGATGGGCGCAGGCGTTTCGCAGAGCTTATGCGCCCCGGGCCTTACGCCCGAACCTCAGATCTGAAATTTCGGATCTCAAATTCCAAATCTGAAATCTCAAATTTCAGATTTCAAATCTCAAATCTGAAATCTGAAATCCCACCCTCACACCGTCGCTTCGTTCAGCGACTCCTTCAGCGACTGGCTGGGTCGGAAGTTGATCGTGCGCGACGCCTTGATCTCGATGGGCTGGCGCGTGGCGGGGTTGATGCCGGTGCGGGCGGCGCGTTCCTTGCGTTCGAACGAGCCGAAGCCGGTGATGGTCACTTTGCCGTCGCGCTGCACGCCCTGGCTGATGCCTTCCAGCACGGCGTCCACGATCTTCGTGGCATGGGCCTTGCTCTCGTTGAGTTGCGACGCCACGGATTCGATCAGATCGCCCTTGTTCATCGACAGGTTCCTTCCTGTTGTTGGGGAAGTCCGAGCCGGTCTCGCGACGCCCTGGCCGCCCCCCCCGGTGGATTGGCGTCACGATCGGAAGATCCGACGATACCGCGGGCGCCGCCGCTGTCAATCGGAGACTCTCGACGCGACAGTCCGGGCGCGTACTATTGCGCTGTCATGAACGACACTGCCACCCGGCCCCAGACCCGGCCGAAGGACAAGCCGAAGACCGATGAGCCGAAGATGTGGCGCGTCGTCCTGCTCGACGACGACCACCACACGTATGAATATGTCATGCGCATGATGCAGAAACTCTTCCGGCATCCCCTGGAGAGGGCATTCAAGATCGCCCAGACCGTCGATTCGCAGGGCCGCGCGGTCTGCCTCGTGACCCACAAGGAGCACGCCGAGCTCAAGCGCGACCAGATTCATGCCTTCGGGCCCGATCCGCTCATGGCGGGCTGCAAGGGCGCCATGAGCGCTGTCATCGAGCCTGTCTGGGGCGATGACGACGACGATGACGAGCCCGGCGGCGGGGGCGCCGACAACTGACGTGCCCGACGCTGCCGATCCATCCCGACCTCGCGTCGTGCTCGCCGAGCCCATTGACGAGGCGTGCGCCGCGTGGCTGGCGGAGCGGTGCGATGTCGTGCGGGCGTGGGAGATGGAGGGAGAGATCGAGACGCTGCTCAGGGAGGCAGATGGCCTCGTCGTGCGCACCTACACGCGCGTCGACGCGGCCCTGCTCGAACTGGCGCCGCGGCTGCGCGTGGTGGGGCGGGCGGGCGTCGGCGTGGACAACATCGATCTCGACGCCTGCGACGCCCGCGGCGTGCGCGTGGTCAACACGCCCGACGCGAACACCAGCGCGGTCGTCGAATACGTCTTCGCGCTGATCCTCGACGCCCTTCGCCCGCGCGTCTTCCTCGCCGAGGCGCCGAGCCCGGAAGAGTGGAAGAGCCTGCGGGCCGAGCTGATCGCGCACCGCCAGCTCTGTGAATCAACGCTGGGCGTGCTCGGGCTGGGGCGCATCGGCCGCGGCGTGGCGCGGGCGGCGCGGGGGTTCGGGATGCGTGTCGTCTACCACGATCTGCTGGAGATCCCGGAATCGCAGCGCGAGGGCGCCGAGCCGGTTTCGCGAGAGGCACTGCTGCGCGAGGCCGACATTCTGACGATTCACGTCGACGGACGCCCGGAGAACCGGGGGCTGATCGACGCCGGGGCGTTGGGATTGCTCAAAGACAATGTCGTGCTGATCAACACCAGTCGCGGCTTCGTGATCGACTCCGGGGCGCTGGCTTCTTTCCTGGACGAGCGCCCCGAGGCCATGGCCCTGCTCGATGTCCACGACCCCGAGCCCTTCGATGAGAACTCCCCGCTGCTCGATCTCGAAAACGCCCACCTCGCGCCACACCTCGGCGCTGCGACCGAGCTGGCCCATCGGAACATGTCGTGGGTGGTGCGCGATGTGTGGGAGGCGCTGCGGAAGGAGCAGCGCATGGAGGAGTGACAGAACACGATCGCGAACAGCGACCGCTCGAGTCGGGGCAGAATGGGGAGAACGAGGGAGTTGATCGGGGAGCGGGGCGATGTGGAGGATCCGTGCGATGCAGCGCGCCTGTGGATTCATGTGAATCCCGGCGCCGGCGAGCAGGATGAGACGCCGAGGCTGAGTCCTCGAAGCCTCGGAAGCGACGCCCGCTTCCACGACTGCATCCGGCTCTCCCGAGGCTTCGTCGAAGACTCCTCAGCCTCGGCGTCTGAGCGCCGGGCCTGCCGTCCATGCCGTACCACATTCCACATTCCACATTCCATATTCCGCGATCCATCCTTTTATCCCCTTCGCATCTCCTCCGCCTCCAGCCTCGCTCGCTCGGCTTCGCGCATCTTGCGCCGGCCCTCGCGCAGCAGGTAGACGCTGAAGCAGATGAACAGAACGCTGATCACCAGCAGCGACCGGTCGAACACCCACCAGTTGTCGTACGACGGCGTGAGCAGAACCACGAGGATTATCGCGACGCCCGTCCACAGCAGGGCCTCGCCGGCGATGTGCTCGCCCTCGCCCTTTGCTCGCTTTCGCAGCGGCGTGAAGGGCCAGAGAAGTATCCACAGCGAAGGCCTCCGCGAGCTGGTTTCCTGCTTTGATTTCATCACTTGTCTCCTGTTCGTTCAGTCACATGGGAAATGGTCTCGGTGTTCGCCGCCGCGGGCGGCTTGTTGTGCAGCGCTGCGATCGCCGCCGCCATCGCCCCGCCCGACACGATCGCCGACGCGACGACGGCGGTGAAGATGAAGCCGCCGTCCGCGGCTCCGCCCGAACGCGCTCCGCGCTCGGCGCCTGTGCGCAGCAGCTCCGCCTCCAGGCGCCGGGCGCCGGCCTGCTCGTAGATGCGCCGCATCGAGAATGTCAGCGGCGTCGCCGTGAAGACGAGCACAAGGCCGAGCAGCGCGAAGGGATACCACACGTGCCACGGCTGCTTCAGGAGCACCGCGACCAGCCCGACGCCCAGCGCGGCGGCACCCACGCCCGCCATCGACGCCAGCCCGCCCACCACGAACCGCTCGCCGCGACCCTGCTTCGCCAGCACGCCCGCCAGCGCGCCGAAGCAGCCACCGATCACGCCGACCGCGGCGCCGCCGACGCCGCCGATCCAGCCGGTCTGCGACTGGCTCCACCACTCGATCATGGCTGTTCTCCTGGATCGTTCCTTTTCTCTGGCTGCGCCATCGACCGTGCCAGATCTCGCACCGCCCGGGCGGCGCCCGGCGTCATGTCGCCCCGGTCGACCAGGTCCGCCAGCAGATCGGTGAGCGGATCCGGCTCACGACCCTCGACCGCCCGCCGCAGCCGCTCGATGACCTTGTCCAGCCGGGCCCGGATGGTCGGGTAGCTGACGCCGTACGACTTCGCCAGCCCTTTGAGTGAGCCGGACTGGAGCACCAGCTCGGTGACAAGGTTCAGATCCTCCGGCCCGAGCTGGAGGAGGGGGTGATCCCGCCGGGCGCCGGTGTCCGTGGATCGGGGTGGGGTCGTTCTGTTCAACATTGTTGAGTCCACATTGCATATATTGGAGATCGCCCTGAAGGATGTCAAGATGAATCTTTGAAATATTGAATTGAGAGACAGCGGCCCAGTCCCGGCGTTGACCCCGAGTCGCATCTCGGAGTCGGCTTCTAACGTCCGAATAACGCCAAGTGGTTGAAAATCAACCTTTTGATGGTTGATTTTCAACCACTTGATGGCTGATATTCAGTACACGGGAGATCCGGTCAGATGCTCAACAGGCACATCCGCACAACCCTGCTCGCGGCGCTGGCTGACAGCCCGGTCGTGCTGCTGCAGGGCGCCAGGCAGGTCGGGAAGACCACGCTGCTCCGCGATCTCGTCGAGCATGAGAGGCCTGCGCGCTACATCACGCTCGACACACCCGCGGCTCTCTCGGCGGCGACGAGCGATCCGGGCGGGTTCATCGCCGGCATGCGCGGCGATGTCGTGATCGACGAGGTGCAGCGGGCGCCGCAGCTCTTCCCGGTGATCAAGGAATCCGTCGATCGCGATCGGCGTCCCGGGCGTTTCCTGCTGTCGGGCTCGGCCAACGCGCTGGCGCTGCCGCGGGTCGCCGACCATCTCGTCGGGCGGGTGGAGGTTGTGACGCTCTGGCCCTTCTCGCAGGGCGAGATCGAGGGGGCGCGGGAGGGATTCATCGATGCGCTCTTCGCGGAGGATGCCCCGCATTGGCCGACGGGGACGATGGACCGCGCGGAGTTGCTGGCACGGATCGTCGCCGGCGGCTATCCCGAGGCGGTGTCGCGCACGTCGGTTGAGCGTCGTGAGGCGTGGTTCGATTCGTACATCACGACGGTGCTGCAGCGCGATGTGCGGGATTTCTCCGGTGTGGAAGCGCTCTCGTCGCTGCCGCGGCTGCTCTCGCTGCTCGCGTCGAGGGCGGCGGGGCTGCTGAACTACGC
This sequence comes from Phycisphaeraceae bacterium, assembly GCA_007693965.1. Taxonomy (GTDB): domain Bacteria; phylum Planctomycetota; class Phycisphaerae; order Phycisphaerales; family UBA1924; genus RECQ01. The sequence continues at coordinate 5,713 of RECQ01000062.1, forward strand.
GGACATCTCGCGCAGCCTGGGCACGCCGCAGACCACGCTGCGCCGGCACTTCGAGCTTCTCCGGGCGGCGTTCCTGGTGCGGACGCTGGACGCGTGGTCCTCGAACCTCGGCCTCCGCCTCGTCAAAGCGCCCAAGCTCTGCTTCGTCGACTCGGGTGTGCTGGCGCACTCGATCGGTTTTCGTGCGGAGCGCGCTGATTCGTCACCGGGGCTCGGGCCGCTGGTCGAAAACTTCGTGGCCATGGAGCTGGCCCGGCAGGCGGAGTGGAGCGCAGCGCGTCCGAAGCTCTTCCACTTCCGATCCCACGACACAGGGCGCGAGGTGGACATCGTTCTCGAGGATCGTGCAGGACGCCTGGTCGGGATCGAGGTGAAGGCGTCGGCCACGGTCGTCACGGAAGATTTCCGCGGCCTGCGGGCCCTGGCGGAGGCGGTCGGAGACCGCTTCGTCCGCGGGGTCGTGCTGCACCTGGGGCGCGAGAGCGTGCCCTTCGGCGCCGATCTCTTCGCATGCCCGCTCGAGGCGGTCTGGAGAACGCGGGGGCCGGATGCGGCGTGAACGCGCCGGGGCGACGCCTTCGTACAATCCCGCCCATGATCCAGCTCGGCGTCAACATCGATCACGTCGCCACCGTCCGCCAAGCCCGGCGGGGGGTCGAGCCTGATCCTGTCCGCGCGGCCCACGAGGCGGAGATCGGCGGCGCCGACGGCATCACCGTCCACCTGCGCGAGGACCGGCGCCACATCCAGGACCACGATGTCGAGCGCCTGCGTCACACGGTGAACGTGAAGCTCAACCTCGAGATGGCGGCGACGGACGAGATGGTGGCGATCGCCACGCGCCTCCGGCCGCAGATCGCGATGCTGGTCCCCGAAGGGCGCCAGGAAGTCACGACGGAAGGGGGGTTGGACGTGCGCGGCCAGATGGCGCGCCTGAAGGACGTCGTCGCGGCGCTGCGGAATGGCGGGATGATCGTCTCGGCGTTCATCGATCCCGATCCGTCGCAGGTCGACGCCGCGGCGGAGGCGGGGTTCGACGTGTGCGAGGTGCACACCGGCCCGTACGCCCGCGCCTTCGCCGAGGCGGGCGGCGACTTCCTGCTGCCCGCGCTCAAGCGTGAATACAAGCTGGTGTCGGAAGCGGGCGGGCGCGTTCTCGGGGCGAAGATGCGGTTCAACGCGGGGCACGCGCTGAACTATCACAACGTGAAGCCGGTGGCGGCGCTGCCGGGCGTGAGCGAGCTGCACATCGGCCACGCGATCGTCAGCCGCGCGGTGTACACGGGCATGCGCGAGGCGGTGCGGGAGATGAAACGGCTGATGACCGAGGCCGCCATCGGCTGAGGCGCAGGCGCGGCGTACGCGGTGCGCAAGAAAAAGGCGCGATCGAGAGGTCGATCGCGCCCGGTGGTCTCGGGGTTGTCGCTGCGAATTCAGATTCGCGCCAGCAGGATCGGCCGGCCGGGCTGGCCGGAGGCCTGCGGGGCGAGGATGGCGACCTGTGAGCCCTCGTCGAGTTCGGCGGCCTTGGCGATCTCGCGGTTCATCAGCTCGCCGCGGGTGGTGAAGCGGTCGAGCGTGGCCATGACGACGCCGGCCTCGTCCAGGACGACGACGGAGTACTCGCCGTCGAGGCTGCTGAGGCCGCGGCAGATGAGCAGGCCGGTCTTGGTGACGGGGTTGACGATGAACACGGCCTGCCCGCTCTCGATCTCGGCGCCGAGGTCGCCGGCGGGGAGGAACTTGGCGAAGCGCGTGTCCGGGCTGGTGATGGTGGGGATGAACTTGGGATGCAGGTTCCGCCCGATCTCCTCGGCGAAATTGCCGTCGCGGAGGGAGACGAGCGTCTCGTGATAGTCGCGCTGAATGCTGTAGCCCACGGTGAGCAGGACGACGGTGGCGGTGGCGAAGCCGATGCACGCGGCCCGCCACAGGGGCGAGACGTTGCCGCGGAGCGCCCAGGCGCGGTGGCCGATGCGTCCGATCACGTCGCGGGTGGTCTCGGCGCTGGAGATGCTGGACATGGCGGCGCGGACCGCGTTGAGGACGCGATCGCGCAGCGACGCATCGGGCTCGACGCGGGGCAGGAGGTGCTCGTCGGCGGCGACCCGCTGCTGCTCGCGGCGGATCTGCGCCTGAAGATCGGGAGAGGCCTCGCGGAAGGCCGCTTCGAAGGCGCGGCGCTCCTCCGGATCAAGGAGGCCGAGCGCGTCCAGCGACGCCAGCTCGAGCATCTCCGGGGCTTTCATTCCGATTGTCTCGCCTGTTCTGTTTTCGGCGTTCATGCCACCGACTCCTCTGCGACTGCTCGTTCACGCAGTCTGACCAACGCTCTGCTCAAAGTGCTCTTAATCGTTCCAACGGGTCTGTTGAGTTCGATTCCGATCTGTCGGAGCGTCTGCCCACGCAGGTACGCCCGGATAAGGACTGCCTTCTGAAGCTCAGGCAGGCCGTCGATGCGTTTCATGAGCGCCTCATAGCGCTCCTTGTCTTCGATACCGGCGACATGGCCGAGGATGTCCGGCTCCGGCGTCCATTTTTCTTCGAGCGGCGTCGTGGCCTTGACTCGGACCCGGGCCCGGCGAAGCCGGTCGACCAGGTATCGGCGGGTGATCAGAACCACCCAGGTAGAAAGTGCGGCCCGTCCGGGATCGTATCGGTCGGCGCTTCGCCAGAGCCTGACGAAGACTTCCTGAACCGCATCCTCGGCCTCGGATCGACGAGGCGCCATCTGGTACGCAATCCGATACACGAGAGCCCCGAACCGGTCATACAGCTCCTGAATAGCTGCTTCATCGTTCGAGGCGACCCGCTGCATCAGCGCGTGGTCGGGATCGCGATTTCTTTCAACCACAGAATACTCACTGCCCCATAGAGGATGGTCTCCAAAATGGCCCCCGGAGTCGGTGACGGGATCGGGAACAAATGGATCCGACAATTCATTATACGAGACTCCGGCCCAAATGGATCCCGCCATCTATTCAGGTTAAGAGGAAAGATTTCAGGGCGTATGCCCCGGGCCTCTATTTAAATGAATCCTTGCCAGGTCGCCGACCTTCCTGCTAGACTGTATCGGTCCGGTAGACGACCCGGCCCAGGAGGGTGCATGCGGATGCGTGCCCAGATTCCACAAGTTCAGAGAAGCGTTCTTGGCGCCTGCCGGTGGCAGAGTTCATCCCTCCAGCCGCTCTCCGTGGCTCGTCGGGGCTTTTCGCTTCTTGATCTGCTCGTCTCCATCTCCGTCATCGCAGCCCTGCTTGCGATCATCGCCCCCAGTCTCGCGCATATGAGCGAAGCCGCTCGGCGTGTTCGTTGTGGATCGAATCTGAAGCAGATCGGGCTCGGTCTGGTGATGTGGTCCAATGACAATGGCGGGCTGCTGCCCGGAAGCGACATCGCCGACCTGCCCACGCGCGAACACAACAAGCCCGGCAACATGATGCTCCTGCACATGGGCGACGATGATCCGAACAACTGGGACGGCATCGGCATCCTCTTCGCGGAAGATTACCTGCCCGCACAACTCCTCTTTTACTGCCCCAGCCACACCGGGTTCCACCCGCATGACAAGTACGCGCAGGATTGGGTCATGCTGGGCGATGAGCTCGTGGGCAACTACCACTACCGGCTGATTCGTCACGGCGCTGTCTATCTGGACAATCTCCCGGAGTCCGTGACGCTCATCACCGATGGCATGCGCACGCTGCCTGATTACAACCATGGCGCCGGCGCCAACATGTTGAAGAAGGACATGAGCGTCGCGTGGTATGAGGATTCTGAAGGATACATCCGCGACCTGCTGCCGGGCTCCGATCAGGATCAGCATGGCGGCATCAGCCTCGCCTGGGGCGCAATGGATTTCGGCGTCCCCACCACTTCGCCCTCAGCGCCGGGTGTCGACGGCTTCTTCTATGACCCGGGTGAACGCGGGGCCCCGATCATCGAGCCTTGATCGCATCATCTACACACGATCACGAAAGATACTGCCCGGAACGCGATCGCGCGGTAAATCCGTGGGAACCTCTGGCCGTCGATGTGCGCACAGATCGATTGTGAAATCAATGATGCAGCGGGGAAGAAGCAGAATCCTGCATGCCGCGGCGCTGGGGACGGTTTGGGCGGCGTGCCAGAACGTCGCGCTGGCGCAACTGGCGCCGGAGCGGCTCTACAACGGTGTCAACCGCTCGATCCCGGTGCGCGTGGATCTTCCCGAGACTATAGGGGAGGAAGGCGGGACTGTTGAGATCGCCCTGCTGACGCCGGTTGATCATGCGGAGGTGGCCCGGGCTCACGCCGCGGCGGGACGGGTCGATCTGGCCTCGCTCTTCCCGGTGCTGTGGACGCGAACCGAGCCGACGCTGCTCTACGCCCAGCTCATCGTGGATGGTGTGAAGGTGGGCCCGGGACTGGCGCTGCAGCCGATGCTCACGCCGCGACAGGTCGTGGATGAAACACTGCGAAGCGAGATCATCAAGGCGTACGATGCGCGCGATCGGGCCCGCATTCTCGCCATGCTCGATCCGCTCTCGCGCGAGCGGATGCGCGCCGGCGGGCTCCTCTCCTTCGCGCCATACCAGCGCGGCGAGCCGGTCTACTCGGGGCTGCGCGTCTACACCGATCGACACATCGTCTTCGAGACCAGCCACGGCGAATTCGAGATCGCCCTGCGCCCGGACCACGCGCCCAACACCTGCTTCAACATGATTCACCTGGCGGAGGGCGGCTTCTTCACCGACATCGCGGTGCATCGCATCGTGCCCGCCTCCGAGAGCGGGCATCCCTTCGTCTTCCAGTTCGGTGATCCCGCGGGCCGCGGTGTGGGAGGGCCGGGGTATTCCATCGCCGCCGAGCCCAGCCGGTTGGCGCACGATTTCGGTGTGGTGTCGATGGCGCGCGGGCGGGAGCCGGATTCCGGCGGCTCGCAGGTCTTCGTCTGTCTCAGCCGCGACGGAACGAGTTTTCTCGATGGACAGTACACCTCCTTCGCCCAGACGGTGCGCGGGCTGGAGACACTGCTGGCCATCGAAGCCGAGCCCGTCACCGGCGCGCACGTGGATTCGCCCATCGAAGCGCCGATCGTGCGGCGGGCCAGGACGATCCCGGCGCCGCCGCGAGGTGATGGGCCCGATCCGGTGCGCAGGCCGCAGCCGACCTCGGATGAGCGCTGAAACGGTGTGATCCTTGCGAGCGCGTCTGTCAGCGGCGATCACGCCACTTCGTGAGCGCTTCCGGCTCGCGCGGGTAGAGGGGCGCAAGCTGCAGTCGGTCGACGGGCGTCAGCCGCCGGGCGGCCTCGATGCATCGGGCGGCGCCGAACCACGGCGGCGCAATGCGAATGTTCTCCTGCTCCGCCCACGCGCGCATCGGCGCCGGCATGTGGCGATCGGCGACGATGGCTTCGAGTTGTTTCTCACGATGCAGCGCCTGAAGCGAGGCGAGATCGACGATGCGCCCCTCCGTCGCGGCGTCGGTGGGGGCGCGGAGGGCGCCTGCTTCGTCACTCTCGAAACACGTTGCCCACGCGGTGTCGCGTTTGGACGCGAGCAGGACGGCGAAGCGGCCCAGGCGCCTTCGCTTCATGGCGACGACCAGGGCGCTGGGGACAGCGACGAGCTCGGCGTCGACGGCTTCGGCGATGAAGCGCGCTGTGGTGACGGCGATGCGCAGCCCGGTGAAGCCGCCGGGGCCGATGGAGACGGTGATGCGGCCGATGTCGCGGGGCGTCACGCCGCAGCGGACGCACAGCGCTTCGACGGCGGGCATGAGGGCGTCGTCGTGGCGGGCGCCGGGATGCAGCGCACGCATACCGAGCAGCCGGAAGCCGCGGGGGGAATCGGGCGTGTCCGATGCGAGCGCGATGGCGCCCGCCGCCCTGGCGGATGCGGAGGGATTGCTGGTCTCGATCCCGAGCGTGATGAGGTCGGCTGCTTCCGGCACGGCGGGAGTGTACGGGAGTGCGGGGCTATCGGACCAAATCGGGACGCGCCAAGGGGTCGCGGCGCGGAAACCATCACAACTATCGCCTGTAAGTCATTCAGAACCTTGACCTTGCGCCTAGCGATCCGATACGCTGTCGCCGAGGGCGCTCGGGGTCCATGTGATGCACTGTGTGGTTTTCGCCACGCCGGAAAGGAATTGAGATGGTTTTCAGTCTGAGAAATGGGCTCGCTCGCGGCGGGCTGGTCTTCGCCGCGGCTGCGGCGCTGCTTGTGTCGGGTCAGTCGTTCGCCCGCATCGCCGACGCCGAGTCGGAGGATGCGCCCGCCGAACTGACCAGCGCCCGAGCTGTGCTCGACGCCTACATCGAGGCGATCGGTGGCGAGGAGCGGCTGCGCAGCATGCAGACACTTCACTTGAAGGGCGTGATCGAGGACATGCGCGCGGAGCGCGTGATGCCGCTGGAGATCCGAACCGGCGCGCCGGATCTGCAGGTGATGCGGATCGAGTTCCCGGATCGCGAGCGCATCGGCGGCCACGACGGCCGGGTGACGTGGGCGTTTGATCCGCTCCTGGGGCCTCAGGTCTTCGGCCCGCCGGACACCGAGGCGCGATTCAACTTCGATTTCTACGCCCCGCTGCATTACTACGACTACTTCGACGACATCGCCCTGGTGGGCGTTGAGCGCTTCGACGGTCGCGACTGCTACAAACTCATGCTCGAGAGCCGCACCGGCCTGGTGCACAACGAGTATTTCGACAAGAAGACCGGTCTGCGCGTCGGCAAGGATCGCATCGTCACCACGCGATCCGGGCGTGTGCAGATCATCAACGTCTACTCGGACTGGGAGCGGATCGACGGCGTGAGCGTCTCCCGTCAGGAGACTGAACTGCAGGCGGGCCCCGGCGAGCAGCCGCAGGTCATGCAGGTGATCATCCTCGAAGAAATCGCCTTCAACACGCTGGAGGCGGATGACTTCCTTCCGGTGAAGGAAGTCCGGGAGATCATGAACAACCGCTGAACGGCGCCGGCGCTCGGGTCAGTCTGAGCCTGAGCCCCACAGACCGAGGAGAATGCCGAGGTCGGCGGAGCCGACGGCGCCGTCGCCGGTGAGGTCGGCGATGCAGGATCGCTGGACGGAGGGGCACGGCCCCCACGAGCCGAGCAGGATCGCAAGATCCGCAGAGCCCACGGAGCCGTCGCCGTTCAGGTCGCCGAGGGCGTTGGTCTCGCTCCTGTAGTGGGTGACGACCGTTGATCCGTTGTGGCGCCCTGTTTCAGGAAAGAAGCTCTTGCCGGCGGTCATCTGGTCGGCGCCGCGGGTTTCGCGGACGATGTTTTCGTACTGGCGCGTCTGGTTCTGCGTCGGGTCGTACTCGCCGACGCCGGTGATGAACGTTCGCGCGTTGTCGATGACGAACATGGGGGCGTCGTCGGCTGCAGTGAGATCGACGCGGTAGACCAGGCCGCCGTAGAGCTCACTCACGCCGTCTTTCCGGGTTTCGAGAATGGTCCCGAACTTCTCGGTCTTGACGCCGAGCATCCAGAGCATCGCGCCATCGTTGACGATCTTGGTTCCTTCGTTCTCGGCGTTGAATTGGCGGGCCCAGATGCGCTGGCCGGACTGCTGGAAGTGGTGGAAGCCGCCGACGATGTCCTCAATGAACAGGTCGCCCGCGCCTGCGCCGATGAAGCGGACGCCGGTCGTGTTGACGACCGCGACGGTGCGGGATGAGGCGTGCTCCAGGAAGAACTGAGATGCGAATCCGCTGAGCCTTTCGATGCGGAGGATGGGTGCGTCCTGGTCCGGGCTGTCGACGATGCGGAGTCGTCCGACGCCCTCTCCACGGATCCGCCCCTTGGTTCCGATGATGCGGCGCACCGGCCCGCTGATCTCGACCTCGCCGATGATTCGGAACGCCGACCCGTGCGGCACGAGGAGCGTCGTCTTGCCGTGATTCACGCCCCCGGGCTTCATCGAGTCGATCGCCGCCTGGAAGGCGCCGGTGTCGTCAGTCACGCCGTCGCCCGCGGCGAAGTCGGCGAGATTCACCCATTCGGCGGGATCGTCCCAGGGCACATCGGGGGTCTCGAGAATCTCAAGCCCGATGGGAGACGGATCGGGAACGGAGAAGAGGGCGGTCTCGAAGAAGGGGGTGTTGTTGTTGACCCGGTAGGACTTGAGCCAGCGGACGATGCCGGGCCCCTCGAGCGGGATCGGCGTTTCCTGTCCGCCCAGGAAGCCCGCCCGCTTCGCGAGGGCCGCGTTGTCATAGCCGTTGATGGTGATGTCGTGCGCGATGGTGTTGCCCACGGCCTCGATCGCGTAGGGCGCGCCGTCCGGGTGCGTGGTGGTGAATTCGCAGTCGAGCAGTGTGACCGTGCCGAACCAGTGCTGGGCGGCGCCTTTGTTCGAGCCGTTGATGAGCGCGGGAATGGCGTTTTCCTGCTCGCTCACGAAGCGCCGCGCCGAAGCGACCTGCTGGATGTTGAGCCAGCCGGCGGCGCCCTGGTTGCGCACCGTGACATGCTCCAGGGTGACGCTGTTGATGGCGTTGCCGGTGCGCACACCGAAGGCGAAGCCCTCGACCTCGACATCGCGCACCATCAGCGGGCCGTTCAGACCCACGGCGAGGTTGAGACCGGTTCCGTGCTGGGTCTGAGGGCTGACGATGCGCACATTGCGCAGGCCCCCCTGGTTGTTGGCGATGAAGTTGATTCCATTCGCGCCGGGATTGCCCTCGCCGATCTCGATGGTGAGGTCGTAGATCTCATTCTGGAAGCGATCGGCGCTCCCGCCGCCGGCGATGGAGATTACGCTTTGGGGGTGTCCGGGTCGTCGAAGCCGGGGGCGTTGTCGGTCAGGCGGATGATGACGCCGTCGCGCGACTGGCCCTGGATCGTGTTGAAGCGGAGCGCGCCCTGGAAGGCGAGCGTGTCGGAGACGTCGTAGACGCCGTCACGGAGCCAGAGAATCCGATTGGTTTCGGCGTAATCGAGCAGCGCCTGCTGCAGGCCGGCGGTGTCGTCCATTCCGTCGTCGGGCTGGACGCCGGGGTACTCGGCGACGACATCGACAACAGCGCCCGGCGGGAAGCTGATTCCCTGTCCGAAGGCCGCGGCGGGGGTCAGCAGGAGCGCGAGAAGCCCGCGCAGAAGATATCCGTGTCTGAAAGTGGTTGGAGCGACTGCAATGGACTGAGCAGCCGGCCCGCCGCGGCGCCACCGAGAAAGATGAGTGACGGCGGTCAGGTTGAATGGTGTGCGCATCGTCATTGTCGCTCTCCTCGGTCCGGGGTTCCAGGCGCGCAAAAAGGGCGCATGCCGGGCGTGTTCGTATCACGAATCGAGCGGATTCAAAGGATGAAATCTTGTGATTCGGTTGAATTGTGGGAGGAAAAGACGCTGAGCGTCCGGAATGATGGGCCGCCGGACTTGTCCCGGGGGATCGGACTTGGGGCTTCGGCGGCCCTGATGGCCTCCGCCGCGTCACTCGTTCCCGGCCATCAGCTCGCGCAGGCGTTCGAGGCGCCGGGTGTGGATGGCGCGGTCGGGCTCGATGACGGTGAGGGCTTCGAGGTGGGTGAGGGCCTCGGCGTAGTCGCGCTTCAGCAGTGCGACGCGGGCGGCCTGTTCGCGGTTGGCGGCGTTGAAGGGCGCGATGTGGGTGGCGCGTCGGGCCTTGCGCGAGGCGTTCTCCAGATCGCCGGCGCGGCTGTAGATGTCCGCAAGCTCGATCGCGTATGTGGATGAACGCTGTTCACGGGCGTCGAGGAATTCGAGGTGGGGGATGGCGCCGATGCGCGCGTCGGTGGCGTCGTCGCGCAGCCGCAGACGGGCGAGCAGCCTGTGCGGCATGGGGTCGACGGGGCGCGCCTGCGCGTAGCGCTCCAGCAGCGGGATCATCGATGCGTCGGGATCGCCCTCGCGGGCGCGGAGTTCGAGCGTGACGGCCAGTTCGAGGATGTCGGCGTGGTCGGGGCGGGCTTCCAGCCAGTGGTCGACCATCTCGCGCGATGGCTCGGGCAGTTCGATGTCGAAGCGTCCGGCCCTCCCGACGCCTCCGGCGGCGAAGCCGGCTTCGAGCGCGAGCTGCTCCAGCGCCGCTTCGGCCTTTTCGCGGGCTTCATCGGTGGCGATGGATTCCTCAATGAGCAGTTCGGGAATCGTGGGCGAGGCGAGCAAGCCCCAGCTCCTGGCCTGTTCGCGGGCCCAGGGCTTGAATCCTTCGTAGAACTCCTCGCGAGAGACGCCCAGCACGCTGCGAATCACCGCTTCTTCGCGCAGGCCGTCGGCGTAGAGGTCCATCATCTCCAGCGGCGCCCGCTCGCCGTAGCGCTCGATGATGTGCTCGTACATCCAGTGCCCCTGCGCGTAGGCCTGGGCGCGGTCCGTCGGCTTCTCGGGGCGGACGAAGGCGATGTTGATCTGGCGCATGTCGAAGAGGGCGTCGTTCTCGAGCGCCCCCACCAGCAGGCGGATGGTGTCGTAGTCGCGGGGCGCGAGCTCCAGGTGAACGGCCGCGGCTTCGGTGAACCAGTGGGGGATGCGGTTGCGCGTCTTCGAGAGCGTGACGGTGTGGGCGTACTCGTGGCGCACCACGCGGATCCAGTCGTAGACCCCGGAGTGGCCGGGGCCGATGCGGGGCGTCTCCATGGCGATGACCGGGCCGGTCGCCGCGGCGATGGTGTGGATGCCGGGCATGCCCACGATGCGCACCGCAAACCACTCATGGTCCGGCATCAGCTCCAGCACAGTGCGACGGTCGGGCTCGTGGTCGAAGGCGTCGGAGACGACGCGGTGGATCTCCTCAAGCGGCTTGAGCATCTCCTCGGCGAGGATGCGGTCGGGCCCGGGGCGGAAGCGCACGATGAAGTGGTCGTTCTCCACGGTGTCGTAGGTCAGCAGCTCCTCGATGAGGATGAGGCTGTTGGCGGCCCGCCGGTTGAATGGATCGAGCTCGGCGACGCGGCGCAGGGCCCGCGCAGCCCGAAGGTCGCGCCCGGACTGCAGCTCCAGCAGGCCAAGCTCGATCATCGGCGCCGGCCAGTTGGGCTGGCGGGCTGAGGCGCGCTCGAGGAAGTCGGCGGCTTCGAGGTACTGCCGGTTCTCCGCCAGGGCCTTGCCGACGGTGAAGAGGGCCAGTGGCGAACCGGGCGAGAGTTCGTCGAACGATTCGAGCATGCGCTCCACGGCGTCGAAGTCGTAGCCGACGGCCTCGATGGCGCATCGCACCGCGAGGGCTTCACGCAGATGCGGATAGCGATCGAGCGTCGGTTCGAGCTGGTCCTCGGCCAAGCCGGGATCGTTCTGGCGCAGCCACGCGCTGGTGAGGATGATGTCGGCGATGGGTGAGTGTTCAGCGCGGCCGGGGAGGCGGGCTTCAAGCTCGCGCAGGTGCTCGGCGACGACCTCGGCGCCGCGGAAGTTGAAGCCGTCCACGGCGATGCGTCCGCGGATGGCCCAAGCTTCGGCGATGGCGGGGTTGAGTGCGAGGGCGCCGGCGACGGCCTGCAGGGCTTCCTGGCGGTTGTCCTTATCGTAGAGCAGGCGCGCCTCGGCGAGCATGGCGGGCCAGTGCAGGCGGTCGAGATCGTCGCGGGCCCGGCCCAGCAGACCCATCATCTGGCGGTAGTGGGAGGCGGGCTCGCCGCGAAGGCGGGCCCGGTGGGCCAGGCAGCGAACGCCCTCGACGAGCTGCTCGGCGTCGTCGATGCGGTCGCGCAGCAGGCGCTGGATGGCGGGTTCGAGGGCGGCGTCCGCCTCTTCGAAGCGTCCGAGACCATCGAGGGCCTCGGCGCGGATGCGGATGGCCCGGATGGAGGCGACGCCGGAAAGGGCGTCGAGGGCGTCTGTCAGCTCGCCGCGGCGGAGGAGGGCTTCGGCCCGGTCCTCGGGGGCGACATCGGGGTTGTCGAAGACGGGGTCGTCCCAGGCGCCGACGATGAGGGCGGCTTGTGCCCTGCGGGCGGGGTTTTCAAGGTCCTCCGGGCGCCAGACGCCGTGGAAGACACGCTTGTCGGCCCGCTCTTCTTCACTCAGGTAGGGCGCCTCCAGCAGCCTCTGGACCGCGGGGGCGAGTTCGGATTGGGGCTGGGCGAGGGCGCTGGTGGGCAGGAGCAGGGCCACGACGATCGCCGCGCGGGCGACGATGCCCCGGAACGCAGCGCACTGAACGGTGGAGTATGTCATCGCAGGCACTCTATGCGCCCGGCGTCCCGGCGAGGCCGCAGCGTGCGGGCGCGGAGGCGGGTCGCTCACTTGCGATCGTCGCCGGCTTCGACGACAGCGCGATCGGGAAGATCATCGATCACCTGAATGTCCCAGCCCGCGGCCTGGGGAGGTGTGACATCGAAGATGCGCCGATCGATGTTCTGGTTGACCTTGATATTGATGAGCTGCACATACGACTCATCGCCGGCGTGGCTCTTGGTTCTGGCCAACCGGGGGAGAAATCGGTTGTGGGTCTCTTCCCAGCGATACCACAGGCGCAGCTCGACGAATTCGTCCTGCTCGGCGCGGTGCGGCTTGGGCACGAGGCGCAGGTGATGAGAGCCTTTCACGAATTTGGCCATGGGGGAATCGCGCTCGAAGAGTTCGTCCGGAGTGCGACGCTCGACGTCGTAGCGGGCGAGGATGTCCTGCGCCTTCTGCCCGATGGGGATCGGCATGGGGCCCTCGCCGATGCGGAGTGGATCAAAATCGGCATCGGGCGGCGCCACGCGACGCTTAATGAACTGTTTTTCCGTTGCCTTCTTCTCGACCAGCCACTCGCCATCGAAGATCCAGAACTGAGGGTCTTCCTGTCGGCGTTCCCCGATGAACAGGTTGGTGAAGCCGATGGCGAAGGAGCGGCTGGGGCGGGCGCCGCCGTTATTCTCGGAAATGTAGAAGAGACGACCCTGGCGGACGTGGCGATCGCCCTGGAGCTCGAGACGCCGGTCATACTGCACATCGGCGGCGAGGGTTTCGAGTCCCCGGTCGGCGGTTTCCAGGGCCATGAGCAACTCATGGACGCTGGCGATGGGGGGGCCGTATGGCTCATCGGCGCGGGCGGGCGCCAGCAGGAGTGCAAAGGAGGTCAGAATCGCGATCAGGGTGTGCTTGTGCATTGGACTTCCTTTTCGGCCTCCTCGCGCCGTATCCTTTCGACGCGAATCATATTTCACCTGTCCCCCGGCCATGGAGCGAGGGATCACACTGCTTGTACGGACGCGGTTGTCCTTTGTTTCGCCTGTCTTGCGGGGCTTGCGGGGAATGATCGGCGCGCCGAGCGAGTTCGCCGGTAGGTTCCTGAGCAATAATAGGAGATGGACCCCATGCCAAATATGCCAAGTTCCCGTCGTATGATCGCTGTTTTCGCCGCCGGCGCCCTGCTGGCTGGAGCTCCCGCCCTGCTGGCCGACGGTTTCTCCGAGCGGACCGAGCGCGGCCTCACGCTGGTGGTTCCCGAGCAGGCGGCGTCGAATGGGACGGTCTACTACGTCCAGCCAGGCCGCGACGCCCAGGCGACCTTCACCTCCGATGCGCCGCTGGAGCACATCAAGGGGACGAGCAACCGCGTGATCGGCTATGCGGTGTGGAGCGACGAGCGCGGCGAGGGCGGGCCGAAGGGGCTGGTCGCGGGCGAGTTCGTCATGGCGGTTGAATCGCTGGACACCGGCATCCCACTGCGCGATGAGCACCTGCAGGGGAGCAACTGGCTGAACGCCGCCACGTATCCGGATGTGACCTTCCGGCTCGTCGAATCGCGCGATGTCGAGGTGGTTCGGCGCACGGATGAGTTCACCACCTATTCGATGACGCTGGTCGGCGACATGACCATCAAGGGGATCACCAGCGAGGTGCGCACGCCGGCGCGCATCACCGTGATGCCCGAGAGCGAAGCGACGCGCACGCGGGCCCAGGGCGATCTGATCGCCATCCGCGCCGGATTCAACGTCTCGCTGAGCGAGCACGGCGTCGCCAACCAGACGATCGGCGCCAAGGTGGCCGAGGATGTCGAGATCGACATCGCCCTCTTCCTGGCGACGGTGTCGCCGGAGGCGTCGCGGAGAGGCCGCTGAATGGAGAAGAGGAGGGAGTGTTTCCGCGAAGGTCGAACATCGCTCCTGAGGCTTCGAGGACTCAGCCTCGGCGTCTGAAGTTCGGCCACATGGCACGGCGACATTCACATTTGCTGAGACCTCGTCATTCATCAAGGCGACACGCCCGATCGGAAGCGAGATGAATTCTCCGGGCGCAGTTCCACAACTCGCGATCGGTAGACGCCGAGGCTGAGTCCTCGAAGCCTCGGAAGCGACGCCCGCGCCACGGGATCTCGCTCGGACTTTGCGATCCCTTCCGACTTGCCGACACGGCGTCGCCATCAACGTGAACGCGCAACCACCGCCCGGTGCGAGGAGAACCACATGCTGGCGCGAACGCTCGGACGAACCCTGATCCTGCTGTTCTCGCTCGCGCTGATCATCCAGGCGTTCCTGCTGTGGAACGGCACGGGCAGGGCGGCGTGGACTCGCTATCACAACCCTGTTCTTGCGCCGGCGCCCGGCGATGACGACAACGGCTTCGCCGATCTCTTCGCAGGCACCGGCCTCGACGACGAGCGCGGCCCGCTGGAGGCGAACGACAACCGCTTCGCGCTGGGCCTGTTCCCCTCAACCTACCCGTGGGCGCTCTGGGACAGGCACATCGTGTCGTTCGCGACGCTGGCCGGGCCCGCGGCTCTCATCGCGCTGATCACGTTCGCGGGGCCGCTGCGGCGGGGGATGCGCAAACGCAAGGCGCGCCGGAAGGCGCGCGAGGTCAAGAAGCAGCAGGCTGGTGATTCGAAGGGGATTTGAACGCTGAGTGCGCAGAGTGCGCGGAGGAAGACGGAGGGGGAGCGCGTGTGGCCAAAGGTGAATGCGTGCATCTTTGAACGATTGCATCCATTCAATCGGATCGCCTTCTCAGTTCAAACTCCCTCTTCCTCCGAGCACTCCGCGACCTCCGCGACCTCCGAGTTCATTCTTCCTCATCCATCGAAGATCGTTGATCAAGGAAGTCGCGCAGGATCGCCGCCGCCGCCAGGGCGTCGCGTCTGGCTTTTTTCTGCTTGCGGGTCATGCCCGAGCGGGCCATGGTCCAGTCGGCGCTGGCGGTGGTGAGGCGTTCGTCCTGGAAGTGGATGGGCAGGTTCGTGCGCTCGGAAATGCGGGCTGCGAAGGCGCGCACGAGCTTGGCGCGCGGGCCCTCGGTTCCGTCCATGTTGAGGGGCAGGCCGACCACGAGGGCGTCGGGGCCGTAGTCGTCGATGGCGTTCGCGATCGCGTCGAGCAACTCGGCGCCGGGGTTGATGGGTTTTTCGATCTGCCTGCCCGGAGAGACCAGGCCCGATTCGTCGTCGCCGTGGGCCAGGCCGGTGCGCTTGTCTCCGAGGTCGATGGCGAGGAAGCGCATGGGAAAGGGGCAACCGGGGAGCGGGCGATCAGCGCAAGGTCGGTTGGATATCGCTGACGCGCTGGGAGCGGCGCGTGGCGTCGCCCTCAGCGCCGGGGGCGTCGTCCTGGGCGGCCAGGCCGGTGGCCATGGTGCGCACCTGCTCGCCGGGGAGCGGGTTGAATCGCGAGCCGGCCAGCGGGATGCGCTTGTTGATCTCGAGCTTGGGCAGCAGCGGCATGATCGCGAGGATCACGGCGCCCACGGCCAGGTTCATCAGCAGCATCTGCCACCACGCCGTCCAGCCCACGTAGACGAAGACGCTGGTCGTCACGATGATCGCGATCGAGATCGGGATCAGGTCGTTCCACGCCAGCTTCATCACCTGATCCCAGCGGATCCGCGGCACGGTCCAGCGGATGACCATCTGGAAGCTGATGATCAGCAGCACCTTGAAGAAGAAGACGCTGCATTTGGCGAGCACGGCCAGCAGGCCGGTGGACTCGGGGTGCGTGAGGCCGATGAGGGGCAGGTGGTAGCCGCCGAAGAAGAGGAGGATGAGGAAGGCCGAGCTGGTGATCATGTGCGCGTATTCGGCCAGGAAGAAGAGGGCGAAGCGCATCGACGAATATTCGGTGTGGTAGCCGCCGACCAGCTCCTGCTCGGCCTCGGCGTTGTCGAAGGGGGCGCGGTTGGCCTCGGCCAGGATGCAGACGAAGAAGGTGAGGGCGGCGATGGGGTGGGCCAGGATGTACCACCCCTCGTACGACTGGATTTCGATCAGCCGTTGCGGATGCACGCTGCCGGCGGTGAGCAGGATGGTGAGGATGGCGATGCCGAGGGGGATCTCGTAGCTGATCATCCCCGCGCTGGCCCGCAGGCCGCCGAAGAAGGAATACTTGTTGTTCGAGGCCCAGCCGCCCAGCGTGACGCCATAGACGCCCATCGCCGCGATCGCCAGCAGGTAGATGACGCCGATGTTCACGTTCGCCGCGGCGACCAGCACCGTCTGCGACTCGATGGTCCCCAGCAGCGGCAGATCAAACTCGGGCGTGACCCAGTAGCCCCCCCAGGGGATCACGGCCCAGCCGATGAGGGCGGGGACGATGATGATCAGAGGCGCCATGGTGAAGAGGATCTTGTCCGCCCCGGTGGGCCGGTAGTCCTCCTTGAGCATGAACTTGAGGCCGTCGGCGATGGGCTGGAGCAGCCCGAGCGGGCCGACGCGGTTGGGGCCGATGCGGTCCTGGATGTAGGCGGAGATCTTGCGCTCGAGGTAGATGAGGTAGGCCACCGTGAGCAGGATCACGTGGATCACGATCAGGATGACCGTGACGGAGACCAGGAACTGGGCGTCGATGAAGTCGAGCATGGGCGGGGCGGCATGGTACGGCGCCGGGGCGGGGGCGGAAAGTGGGGCGGGGAGGGAATCACCACGGAGCGTTCGAGCGTGGAAGAAGAAAGAAAAGCACGAGCCGCCCCCACCCCTCTCCCCCTGGAGGATTATGCAGCATTGGCGGTGCGGAGATTGATTCGCGCTGCGTGGATGCAGACCTTGGCATGGACCCATGCCCGGACGCGGTGTATGC
>RECQ01000065.1 GCA_007693965.1 Phycisphaeraceae bacterium
CGGACTCGGCGTCTCGAAGCAACACGCGGCCCATGCGCTGCGAATCGCCATCCAGAATCGGATCACGCTCGATCTGGAACAGATCGGCGATCGATTCGTGCTGCACCCGAGGCACGGGGCTCGCCGCTGCGGCGTCCGGCGGTTGACTGCCGGAAGCATTCGCGGCGTTGTCGCCGCCGGATGACACGTGCGACAGGGACTGGCCCGTGATCAGACAGATGACGACGGCGCAGAGCAGCGCCAGGGATCCGAGGGTGATCCTCCCGGTCCGGGCCGCCTCACAACGCAGATGCGCATGCTTCATTGTCGAGACCTCCACGAAGGCGCGCCCCCATGCGCGCTCATCTCACATCATAGAGTATGTATTCGCAGGTGGAGGACAACAAAATAATCGGGAGAATCATAAAATGATGGTATACGAAATCCGGATCGTTTCACTGGCGTCTCCGCAGCCGCATTCCGGTTTGGAATTTGGACCAAATCGCCAATTCACCAAAGCTCGATAGTTTGGCGCTTAGGCCCTTTGGCTCTTTCTCCCTCACCACTTCAACCCGCTCGGCCCCGTGTATTCGCTCAGCGGGCGGATCAGCTTGTTGTTCTCGTGCTGCTCGATGATGTGGGCGGCCCAGCCGGTGATGCGGGAGGCGACGAAGATGGGGGTGTACTGGGGCACGGGGATGCCCATGACGAAGTACGTCATGCCGCAGGGGAAATCGACATTGGCGTAGATCTTTTTCTCGTCCGCCATGATCTTCTGCACCTTCTCGCCGATCTCGAACCACTTGACAGCTTCCTTGCCCTTCTTGTCGGCGTAGGCGCGGCCGAGGTTGTGGAGGATGGCGGCGCGGTGGTCGCCCTCTTTGTAGACGCGGTGGCCGAAGCCCATGATCTTGCGCTTGGTGGCGAAGGCGTTCTTCATGAACGGCTCGACGTTGTCGACCGAGCCGACCTCCTGGATCATCTCCATGGCGGCCTCGTTGGCGCCGCCGTGGAGCGGGCCCTTGAGGGCGGCGATGGCGCCGGTGACGGCGCCGTGCATGTCGCTCAGCGTGCCGGCGATCACGCGTCCGGTGAAGGTCGAGGCGTTGAAATCGTGCTCGGCGTAGAGGATGAGGGAGACATCGATGATGTGGGCTTCTTCCTCGGTGGGTTTGGCGCCGCGCATCATGTAGAGCAGGTTGGCGGCGTGTCCGAGCGCCGGGTCGGGCTTCACGATGTCGCGCCCGTCGATCACGTTCTGCATGTGGCCGATGATGGTGGCGATCTGGGCGGTGAGGCGGATCGACTTGCGCAGCTCGGCCTCCTTCGAGTTGTCCTGGCAGTCGGGGTCGAAGTGGGCGAGGTAGCTGACGACGGTGCGCAGGGCGTCCATGGGGTGGACGGCGGGGGCCTTGGCGACCTTCTTCACCAGCTCGACGGCGTGGTCGGGCAGGGCGCGGGCCTCGATCATCTGCTTCTTGAACTTCTCGAGCTCGGCCCCGGAGGGCTTGTCGCCAATCAGCAGCAGGTAGGCGACCTCCTCGAAGGTGGCGTTTTCGGCGAGATCGTGGATCTCGTAGCCGCGGTAGTAGAGGCCGCCCTGTTCGACGGAGCAGACGGCGCTCTGGCCGGCGATGATTCCGGCGAGTCCTTCAGATTTCGTTGCCTGGGCGCTCACAGGTCGTTCCTTTCGCGATGCGTGGCTCGTTGCGGGGGCGTCCGGACCGGTGGGGTCCGGAGCGCCGGCGGCGCCGGGAGGGCCCGGCCGCGGTTTTCCTACTGTACCGGCGTCGGGGGCGGTCGGAAAGATGGCTCCGGCGCGCGGACGACGCCGGCGCCAGTAGAATCGATCGTGTCGCGTGCGGATCGCGCGGCGAGACGGCGGGCGTGGAATCCCTCGCCGGCGATTCGGGCTCCGTGGAGGCGTGACGATCACGGCCGCCACGGGGCGTCGAAAGCCCGGAAGAAGCGGCTGGATTCGGCGTCCGTGTACAAGTTCGTTTGCAAGGAGACGCGGCCATGGCGACAGGTGATCAGCACACACAGACCAGCGACGATGTCAGGCTCTACGACGACGAGGGCGAGCTGCTGATGTCCTCCGACCAGGCCGCGGACCGCGTCACGCTGCTGCCTCCCGCCTATTCACGCACCGACCCCAAGGAGCGCATCCGCATCCTCTGGGGACAGGACATGCTCAGCGACCTGCTCAGCGGGCGATACCGCGTGATGGTCTGCGGCGTGAACGACGAGGACAACAGCCACGGCATCATCGCGCAGATCGTGGATATGACGACGACCAGCCAATGGACGGCCAAGTCTGCGACCTCGTACGCGAAGATGTTCCACGAGGCGATCTCGATCCACGCCGCGGAGGACCGCGAGCCCTACATCCTGAAATACGACCTGGACAGCATGCTAATCCTGGCGATCCTGCGCCCCAAGGGGCGCGACCATTTCACGATTGAAGATCTGAAGCGAGGGTTCCAGACGGTGACGAAGATGCTGCGAAACCGCGAGGAGCGCCAGCCGGTGGCGAGCGTCTCGTTTCTGGGGGCGCGGTCGAACCGGTTGATCGATCCGGCGACGGGACAGGAGCCGAGCTTCGAGACGGTCCTGCGGACGATGTACGAGGCAGGGTACCGAGGCGACATCTATCCCAGCCCGCCCATGTGGCGCTACGGGCATGTGGGCGTCTTCCCAAGCTTCCCGTTCCCCGAGGGGTTGGACACGATGCGGGCGGGCGGGTTTTAGAGCGGCGCTGGAGAATTGAATACGGGATTCAGGAAGCGGGTGTCGTCCGGGCGGGAGCGTTGCGCCTCGCCGCGCTCGAAGCCGCGGATCCGACGCGAAGGTGGCCGGGATGAACGCTGAGGGGCTGATCGGACGGTTGGAGCGGTTTCCCGAGGCGATGTGCGCCGCCGCCGCCGTTGTTTCGGCTGAGGATGCGAAGTGGAAGCCCGATGACGGCGCCTGGTCGATCCTCGAGATCGTCCGCCATCTCGGCGATGAGGAGGTCGAGGACTTCCGGGCCCGGCTGCAATCGACGCTGCGCGATCCGGCGGCGCCGTGGACGCCCATCGACCCCGAGGGGGCCGCGAGGGAACGGCGGTACAACGACGGGGACCTGGGCGAGGCGCTGTCGCGTTTCGAACGCGAGCGCGCCGACTCGGTCGCGTGGCTGCGCTCACTTGGAGATGGTGTGGACTGGAGCGTCGCGCACGAGCACCCGAAGCTCGGCCCGATCACGGCGGCGTCGCTGCTGGCGTCGTGGGCGGCGCACGATGCGCTGCACCTGCGCCAGATCGCCAGGAGGATGTTCGAGCTGGCGCAGCGCGACGGGGGCGGGGCTTCGACGCTGTACGCGGGGAAGTGGGGGGCGTAGGGCGAGAGGCGCAGGAAATGAAGAATCAGTGAAGAACCAGGGCTGCGGCTCCGCCGCGATGCGAATCCGGCTTCAGGCGGCGGGAAAATGGTGGTATCGCAGTCGATGTCTTGTTAGTCTTCTAGATGTTATATCCGCTGGCCAGGTCCGCCCTGTCGGACTTTCGGTCAGTTTTACTGATACAACATAAGGAACAACTGATATGAATTCGACGCATGCGCCGGTTGGGCAGATGGGAGTCCAGGCAGGTCGTCGACTCGGCGCCCTCAGGTCGGGAGTCGCCGTGTCTGCCGCGGCGATCATCGGACTGTGCGCATCGGCGCAGGGCGCTCCGACGATCGAAGACCTCGGCATCCTGCCGAGCGGGACGTTCTCCGCCGCCCTGGACGCCAGCGCCGACGGCTCGATTGCCGTGGGGGTTGCAGACATGGACAATATCGGGGGATTTATACAGCGGGCCGTCCGGTGGTCCGGGGGCATACAGAACCTTGGAATCATCTCCGGGTCGGACTTTTCCGGCTTTTCCAACGCACGCTCGATCAGCAGCGACGGCGGAGTCATCGTCGGCGAGAGCAGCGTGCTGGGCGGCGGACTCTTCGCCTTCCGCTGGACGCCGGGAGGCGGCATGCAGAGCCTGGGCGCAATGCCGGGCGGGGTGGGTTCCTTTGCGACATCCGTCAGTTTCAACGCCGGATGGATTGTGGGATACGACTGGATGCTGGATCCGGACGACGGGTCCCAACTGGCTCGGGCATTCCTCTGGACGGAGACAAACGGCATGGAAGCGCTGGACCCCCTTCCTGGGACCACGAACACGTTGGCCCAGGGTGTGAGCGACTTCGGCACGCGCGTCGTGGGCTTCGGTTTCAACTCGGATCCCGCTGTGGATAGCCGGGCTTTCGTCTGGTCCAGCGCCACGGCGATGCAGGACATCGGCGACGGTCGGGCGATCGCGACGAACAGCAACGGGTTCCTTGTTGCGGGGCGATCCCAGGACGGGCGCATGTTCCTCTGGAATTCGCTCGCGGGCAGGGAGGACATCGGTCTGGTCCCCGGATCGGTTCAGACAACCCCGGCGCGGATGAGTCGGGACGGCGCACAGGTGGTCGGGTTCGCGTCATTTCTCGACGGAGATCCACACGCTTTTCTCTGGTCGCGCTGCCGCGGCCTTCTGGACCTCAACACCTATCTGCCCACGCTCGGGCTCGACCTGACCGGCTGGCATCTTTCGCGCGCCGGCTCGGTGAGCGACGACGGCTCGACGATCACCGGCTGGGGCCTTCTGAACGGCCAGGCGCGCGCGTGGAGGGTGACCGGTATACCGCCCCTGGAGTCGCCGATCTCTCTGCTGCCTCCTCCGGGCGCTCCGGAATCGTCGGCTTTCGCCGTCAGCGCCGATGGTGATGTCGTCGTCGGCTCGGCGGGGACCGGGATCAACTTCACTTCACAGTCCGGGATCGGAACCTCAACCGCGATGCTCTGGTCGGCGTCCGATGGGTCGGCGCAGGAGCTTGGCGCGCTCCCGAGCGGTTTCTTCCCGCCCAATGCGACCGCCTTCGATCTGAACATCGATGGGAGTGCGGTTGTCGGAAGGAGCAGGGCCGCGGCCGATCTTCGCGCGTTCCTGTGGGAAGATGGAACTATGATAGACTTGGGACTTCTCCCGGGAGTTACAACCGGCTTCTCCACAGCGCAAGGCATCGACGACAATGCGACGGTGGTGGCGGGCTTCGGCACGGGGCCGCTGGGAGGTCGGCGCGCGTTCCGGTGGACCAGCGCAGGGGGGATGGAGGATCTCGGTCTGCTCCCCGGCGCCACGACGCAATGGTCTCAGGCGTGGGGCATCAGCGGCGACGGATCGGTCATCGTCGGCGACAGCCACTCCGCCGACGGCTTCCGCGCCTTCCGCTGGACGAGCGCCGGAGGCATGCAGAGCCTGGGCGTTCTGCCCGGCGGCGCCTGGTCCGAGGCGTGGGCGGCCAGCGGCGACGGCTCGGTCATCGTCGGCGTGAGCGACTCCGCCGACGGCTTCCGCACCTTCCGCTGGACGAGCGACGTAGGCATGCAGAGCCTGGGAGCGTCAGGGTTCGTGCCTTTCGATGTGAATGGAGATGGAACGGTGATCGTGGGGGGCGGCGCCCGCCTCTGGTCCGCGGCGACGGGCGTCGTCAACCTCGACGACTGGCTGCCGCTTCTGGGCGTCGATCTGTCCTGCTGGCGGCTTATAAACGCCTATGGCGTCAGCGCCGACGGCTCGACGATCGTGGGGACCGGGCGCTTCGACGGCAGAGAACAGGCATGGCGCGTCAGCGGCCTGCCGGCGCTTTCCTCGGCATCGGATCTGAACGGAGACGGAGCGGTCGGGAGCGCGGATCTTGCAATTCTGCTCGGCTCATGGGGGCCGTGCCCACCGACGCCGCAGCCCTGTCCGGCCGACCTCTCCGGGAGCGGATCGGTGGGCAGCGCCGATCTGGCAATCCTGCTGGGCGAGTGGGGGCCGGTGTTCCAGTTGCCGCGGTCGATGTCGGGATCATCGGCGAGCATGAGCGCTCCGGTCTTCGAAGTGTATGGAGAGCTGGAAGGCATGTCGGCGCGGAGATTGTTCGAGATCGACGAGCGCGATCCTGTTCGGTGATGAGAGTCGGACGTCGGCGCTGATTCCGGCCGGGAGAGCGAATCCGAATCGCGGCGTTCCGTGCTCCTGGGTCGCAGATGTGTCTGCCCGATGTGCGGCGAGGGCCGGTACCATGCTGTTGTTGCGCGCCGGGCGGCCGCAGGAGGTCCGATCGGATGAACACCGACGCGATGATTGACCGCATGGCGCGCACGCCTGTTGCGCTCACTGCGCCGCCGGCTGTATGGGCGCCGACATGGTGCGCCGGGGAGTGGGGGGCGTGATGACGGAGCGGCAGGCGACGTTCGGATACTACTCGAGTCTCGTGATGCTGGGCGTCGGCGCTGCGTTGCTTATTGTCGGCGCAATTGTTGGTATTGATGTGGGATGGGTCGGACTGGATTCGCTGGGGTGGAGCCTAATGTATGGCGGGCTTTGCATCGCAATCTCAGCGTGGCTGCTCATGTCAGTGCGGTTGCGAGTGGTGGGGTGGTGTGTATTTGCGGCCGGCGTCGCGCCATTGGCGATCATGTCGTTGAGCGCTGCGGCCGATCTCGCCCCGACGACTTTCGTTGTTTCAGAGACTGTTGAGATGATAGTGAGGTTGGTCAGCTCGGCGGTGGCTCTCGGCGGAATCATCCTGCTTCTACCCGTGATTGGGACGAGAGACCGGATGATCGCGTGGATCGCGGCGCTGCTCCTGATCTTTGCGACCGTTCTCAATTTTTATGGCTGGGCGAATATTGGGGATCTGCGCCTGTACAGCTTGAGCGTGAGCGCTGCTCTTGACTGCGTTGTGGGCCTCTGCCTGCTCTGGCTCGCCGGAACGATGTTCAAGCTGGCGAAGCACCGGACGCACGACGGGGAGAGTTCGCTGCCGCAGCGACTGCATATCGACATCGCCTGCCCGCGCTGCGGCGAGCGGCACGGTCTGACGCCCGGTGAGACCGCGTGCCCAGGATGCAAGCTGCGATTCCGACTCGAACTCGAGGAGCAGCGGTGCGCCTGCGGCTACCTGCTGATCGGGCTGGCCGCCGAAACGTGCCCTGAGTGCGGCAAGGAGATTCCGGAATCGCTGCGCTGGCGCCGCGGTGAGGGAGAGAGCGAGAGCGCCGGGGCGAGCCCGGAATCATCGCGTGTCAGTCCGCATACGACGCGAGACGACCACGCGTAATCTCCACCGCCTCCCGCGACACATCGGCGCCGATCGCCCCGCGCCCAAGCTTCGCCGCGGCGACGAGCGTCGTGCCGGAGCCGCAGCACGGATCGAAGACGACGCCGCCCGGCGGGCAGCAGGCGCCGACGAGGAGTTCGAGCAGGGCCAGCGGCTTCTGCGTGGGCCAGCCGACGCGCTCGGTCGCCATGTTGTTGATCGAGGGGATGTCGAGGACATCCGTCGCCTTCTTCATCTCGCCCGCCATGCGCCGGCTGGTGGCGGGGACCATCGGGGGCTCGAACCAGTAGCGCTCAGGGTCGAGGCAGTAGAAGAGGATGTCGTCGTGTTTGCGTGCGAATCGCCGCGGCGAGGAGCCGCCGAGGCCGTACGCCCAGATCAGGTGGTTGACGAAGCGCTCGGCGCCGAGCAGGTCATCGAGCAGGAGGCGGACGTGGTGGCTGGTGCGCCAGTCGACGTGCAGGAGGAGGGCGCCGGTGGGTTTAAGAAGGAGGGGGATGGTCGCTTCAAGGCGCTCGCGGAGCCACGCGATGTAGCCGGCGGCGTCGGGCCAGCGGTCGGCGAAGGCGCCGGCGCGGTCGGTCTTCGACGCCCCCGTGTTGAAGGGCGGATCGGCGTAGACCAGGTCGATGGAGGCGGGCTCGAGGGCGCGGGCGGCGTCGAGCCAGTCGGCGCAGGCGAGGCGGATCGCGGGGGCGTCGGGGATGGGGCTCGTCCACTCAACTGCGTGATGCGTCTGAGCGATGGTCACAGGGGCAGGATACGGCGGGCGGGAGTCGGCCGACAGCGGCGGGCGATCATTCCACGATCTTCTCACCCGCTCACCCACTCACCCACTCACCCACTCACCCCCCCCGGCGCCGCCGGCCGGGATCTTCTACACTCCGCCCCCATGTCAACAGCCACCAAGAACAAGAAAAAGAAGGGCAAGAAGAAGCCCTCGGACAAGAAGCCCGGCGCCAAGCGCAAGGGCGGCAAGCTGGCGCCTATGGCGGAGCGTGCCGATCGGCACAAGCTCTACCAGGAGGCCGTCCAGAACGTCGAGGAAGAGATCGACTTCGTGGATGAGCGCTTCGAGGCGATGCGAGGCCGCAAGGCCGAGTCGCTCCGCGAGGATTTCTGCGGCACGGCCAACACGGCGTGCGAGTGGGTCCGGCGGCGCACGACCAACCGAGCCATCGGCGTCGATCTTGACAACGATGTGCTCCAGTGGGGGCGCGAGAACAACATCGGCAAGCTCGACGAGGAAGCGAAGAGCCGGGTCAACCTGCTGAATGAAGACGTCCTCACCGTGCGCACCGAGCCCGTCGATGTGCTGCTGGCGATGAACTTCAGCTACTGGCTCTTCCAGGAGCGCACCACGCTGCTCAACTATTTCAAGTCCGTCCGGGCCGCGTTGAAGGACGACGGCGTCTTCTTCTGCGACGCCTACGGCGGCTGGGACGCCCACCGCACCATCACCGAGGCCCGCGACTGCGAGCGCTTCGAGTATGTATGGGATCAGGACGAGTTCGACCCCATCACGCACCGCATGAAGTGCTTCATCCACTTCAAGTTCCCCGACGGCTCGAAGATGAAGAAGGCCTTCAGCTACGAGTGGCGCCTGTGGAGTCTGCCCGAGCTGCGCGAGCTGCTCGCCGAGGCCGGCTTCAGCAAGGTGACGATCTACTGGGAAGGCGCCGATGAGGACGGCGACGGCAACGGCGAGTTCGAGCCCGTCACCGAGGCCGAGAGCGATCCGGGCTGGATCTGCTACCTCGTCGCCGAGAAGTGATCGCGCCGGGTCATTCAAGTGAGGGAGTCGCGCCGTGCGCCGCATCCAGCTCGCCGACAACCTCGAGGCGCTGCGGACGCTCGATGACGGCCTCGCGGATCTGATCTACATCGACCCGCCCTTCAACACCGGGCGGGAGCGTCGGCATGAGCAGATCCGGGTCGTGCAGAGCGACACGGGCGCCCGGACCGGCTTCGCGGGTCGGCGCTACGACGCCGCGACCATCGGCAGTCATTCATTCGCCGACTGCTTCGACGACTACCTCGCCTTCCTCGAGCCGCGGCTGGCGGAGGGCTGGCGCGTTCTCGCCGACGACGGCACGCTGTATGTCCACCTCGACTGGCGCGAGTCGCACTATGTCAAGGTGCTGCTGGACGCGATGGTGGGGCGTGAGCGCTTCCTGAACGAGATCATCTGGGCCTACGACTACGGCGGCCGCACGAAGAAGCGCTGGCCTCCCAAGCACGATGTGATTCTCGTCTATGTGAAGGACCCCAAGCGCTACACCTTCAACGCCGATGCGGTGGACCGAATTCCCTACATGGCGCCGGGTCTGGTCGGCGCCGAGAAGGCGGCGCTGGGCAAGCTGCCCACCGACACCTGGTGGCACACCATCGTCCCCACCAACAGCCGCGAGAAGACGGGCTATCCCACGCAGAAGCCGCTGGGGATCCTGCGCCGCATCGTGGCGGCGTCGAGCGATCCCGGCGACCTGGTGCTCGATTTCTTCGCCGGCAGCGGCACGACCGGCGCCGCCTGTCTGGAGCTGGGGCGGGAGTTCATCCTGATTGATGAGAGCCCCGGCGCCATGGAGGTGATGGCGAAGCGCTTCGAAGGGGTTCCGGGGGCGTCAGAGATCGAGTGGGTCGGACGCAGCCCGGCGGGCGCAACAGCGCCCTCCGACGCTATGCTTCCGGAGGTCGTCGTCCGCAGTGACAGCGATCGAGAAAGACACCGATCCCCATGACGAGCA
Source organism: Phycisphaeraceae bacterium (assembly GCA_007693965.1). Classification (GTDB taxonomy): domain Bacteria; phylum Planctomycetota; class Phycisphaerae; order Phycisphaerales; family UBA1924; genus RECQ01. The sequence continues at coordinate 9,897 of RECQ01000065.1, forward strand.
TTCTCGATGTCGCCCCTGAGCACGCCCCCGTCGCCGCCGCACTGGCGGAGTCGCTGCTGCATGTGGAGGAGGCCTTCGAGCTTCAGCTTCGTTCCGATCTGCCCCCAGTCGAGGATCTGTGCCGCCATGTCGAGCGGTACCGCGGCAAGATGCTCCGGCCCACCATGGTTCTGCTCTCGGGCATGGCGGCGGGCGCGCCGCGGGAAGGTGTGATCGGCGATGACCACATCACCATCGCCGCGGTGACGGAGATGGTGCACCTGGCGACGCTCGTCCACGATGATGTTCTCGACGAGGCCGAGACCCGCCGCCGCGGCGACACGGTGAACCGCCTCCGCGGCAACGAGGTGGCGGTGATCCTCGGTGATTACCTGATCTCCAAGGCGTTCCACTTGTGCTCGCAGCTCGATTCGCAGGACGCCGCCCTGCGCATCGGCGAGGTGACCAATCGCGTCTGCGAGGGCGAGCTGCTCCAGCTCCACCACCGCGACAATCACTCGCTGGACGAGGACACCTACTTCGAAATCATCCGGCGCAAGACGGCGTCCTTGATCGGTGTGGCCTGCGAACTTGGGGCGAGCCGTTCGGGCGCTTCGTCGGATGTGCAGTACCGCTTCCGCGACTATGGCGAGAAGCTGGGCATGGCCTTCCAGATCCGCGACGACCTGCTGGACATCACCGGCGACGAGATGGTGGTCGGCAAGTCGCTGGGCAAGGACCTGGAGAAGGGCAAGCTCACGCTCCCCATGATCCACCACCTCCAGACCGCCGACCCCATGACCCGTGGGCGCACGCTGGTCCTGCTGGATGACTTCCGGGCCGATTCGCCCGAGCACCAAGGCGCCGCCCTGGAGGCGATCCGCTCCACCGGCTCGATCGAATACGCCCTGAGCGAGGCCCGGCGTCTGGTCAGCGAGGCGAAGGCCTCGCTGGATGCGGTCGTGGATTCCCCCGCCCGGGCCCTGATGCTCGACCTGGCCGAGGCGGTGCTGGCGCGGGAGCATTGAAGGCCGTGCGCCCGCCCGGGCGCCGGTTGTCGAGGCGCCGCCGGGCGGGTACAGTGGTCGGTTCGTCAGAGTTCCACCCGTCGCCCGGCCCCACTGGTCCGGGCCAACAAGTCCACGACGGAGATTTTCGCAGATGAGCAGGTTTTCCCGATTCGGTCCCGGTCCCAGCGTCAAGGTCGTCAAGAAGAGCGGCAAGGACGTTGAGTATGTGGACTACAAGGACGTCGAGTCGCTTCGCCGCATGATGAGCCCCAACGGCAAGATCTACGGCCGCAAGCGCATCGGCGTGAACGCCAAGAACCAGCGCAAGATCGCCCAGGCGATCAAGCGGGCCCGTTTCATGGGTCTGTTGCCGTACACCTCGGCCACGCTTTGAGCCGGGGGCCTCGCGGCCCTGAACCAGATTGATGCTCCGAGCGCCCACAATGCTCTGGCGACTTCTGCTGTCGGAGCTGTGGCGTATTCTCATCCTGAGCGCCGCGGCGGTTGTGACGGTGATCGCCTTCGCCGCCACTGTGCTGCCGCTCGCATCGGGGGAGCTCGGCCCGCTCACCGCGATCAAGTTCATGCTGCTGGCGATCCCGCCGATGCTGCAGTTCGCGCTGCCCTTCGCAGCAGGGTTCGCGGCGACGCTGGCCTACCACCGCTTCGCGACGGACAACGAGGCCCTCGCCGCCAGCGCCGGAGGCGTGAGCCACCGGGCGAAGCTGTTGCCCGCCGCGGCGACGGGGCTCGTCCTCGCCATCGCGCTGGCGGCGCTCACCAACCTGGTGATTCCCCGCTTCTTCCGCGCCATGGAGATGCTCATCAGCCGCGATGCGGCCAGCCTGATCGCCGGCGCTATCCAGCGGGGTGAGTCGGTTGACATCGCGGGCATGCTGGTGCGCGCTGACGAGGCGCTGCGCCTGGGGCCGGACCCTGCTTCCGGCGCCATCGACCGACTTGTCCTCAAAGGCGTCCTCGCAATCACGACTGATTCTGAGGGCGACATCACGACCGACGTCATCGCCGAGCGCGCCGACGTCTGGCTCTTCTCGCGGCGCGACGGCGCCGAGGACACGACCATCGTCTCGATGCGCCTCCGCGGCGCCTCGTGGTGGCACGAGGATGAATACGGCGATCACGGTGAACTGGATCCCCGGCCCATCGCGTTCCGTCACGGCGTGTCGAGCCGTGTGAAATATCTGACGTTCTTCGAGCTGCGCGAACTTCTGCGTAATCCGGATGAGCATCCCCACGTCGATGGCGCCCGCCGCAGGCTCGCTGCCCAGGTCAGCTCGTGGCTGGCGCTGAATGAAATCCATGCGGCGCTCGGGGTTGAGGCCAGATTGAGCCTGACGCGGGGCGAGACCGACTCGCTCACGCTCCGCGCATCGGGGATCGAACCTGATGGCGAACGCTGGCGCCTGGCGCCGGACGAATCGACCGGCAAGATCGAGCTGCATGTACGGCAGGAGGATGGCGTGCGCCGGCGCCACGTCGCCGATGGTGGCTGGTTGACGTTGCAGGTCGATGAGACGGAGGGCGTGACGCGCCTCGGCGTCAATCTGCAGAACGTGGTCACGCCGGAGGCGGCTGAATCGCGGCGCGCTTCACTCGAGTACAGCGGTCTGCGGCTGAACAACGATCCGTCCCCGTCTGTTTTTCAGCGTTCGTCGCAGGAGCTGGTGGATTCGATCGAGCCGGTCGAGCGAGCCGGGGCGGGCGAGGACTCGATCGGTCGCATGCGGGACGCGGCACATCAGATCCAGCGTCAGAATGATCGCCTGTACAGGCAGGTCATCGCGCGCCACCACGAGCGATTCGGGCTGTCCGTGGCGTGTCTTGTCATGACGCTCACCGGGGCTGTGATGGCGCTTCGCCTGCGCGAGGGGGCGCCGCTGGTGGTCTACCTGTGGAGCTTCTTCCCGGCGCTGGCGTCGGTCATCACGATCAGCGGCGGCAAGAGCCTCGCGACGGGCAGCCTTGCGCTCGGCCTTTTCATCGTGTGGGCGGGCGTGGCCGGGCTGGCGCTGTACACGCTGATCGTCTATCTCGACAAGCGCCGTCACTGAAGCGGCGGCCCGGGCGTCAGCCGCCCGAGGCCCGCCACCGCCACGTCTCGCCAGCCGACAGGTGGACGCGATGGTTCTCGACGACTCCATCATGCGTTCGGATGCGCACGCGCACGGTCTCGGTGTTCTCCAGCTCGTTGGCGATGGTGAGCGAAGCGTCGGGCGAGAGTGATTCGAAGATCTTCACGCCCGATCGGGCGCCCTTCAGACGCACGTCCTCCATGCGCACACGCAACGCGCCCATGAGCATCGCGACCGGGCCGGACTGGTCGATCGTCGGACGGTTGCCCAGGATCAGCAGGTCGGCGACGCCCTCCGCGGGAACACGCATCACCTCGTAAACGCCTTCGGGATCCGACAGGTGCGTCGCGAGCTCATCATCGAAGCGCACGGCGATGTAGGCGGCGTCCTCCGACTCGAGCAGCGCCGCCGCCCTTTCGTACGAGGGTTTGCGCCACATCGTGTTGAGGTGGTGCTGGAGGGCGAAGGTGTGGTGGAGGTGGGTCACCGGGGGCGAGCCGTCGCTGGCCTGATTCAACTGATCGGCCAGATCGACCATCCATGCCGAGCGCTCCAGATCGAACTTGTTGGTGGGGCGCAAGTGGTGGTAGCCGACGTAGAAGCCGATGAGGGCGATGGCGCACGCCGCGGTCAGCAGTGCTTGGCGCGTGCGGGGCTTGAACGCCGCGGCGAGGTCGGCCAGTTCACGGCCCGCGAGGAGCGAGCCAGCGGCCATGAGGGGAAGGATGTGGTCGGGACGCTGGCGCGACGCGAACGAGAAGAGCACGATCCCGCCGACCATCCAACAGAAACAGAACCGCTCAAGGCGACGACGCCGGTCGTCGGTCTCGGGGCGCTTCAGAACCCGCCACAGACCGATGAACGCGAAGACGCTCCAGGGCGCGAGCCGCGACAGGTAGTAGAGCGTCGGTTTGTAGAAGCCCGAGCCGGGCATGCGCTCGGATTCGCCCCCGACTGCGTGGCGCACCAGTTCGCGGCCCATCATCTTGTCGATGAGCGGCTGGCCCATCTGGAGGTAGGCCGCGGCGAACCAGCCCCCGGTGATGAGAAGGAAGAGGCAGACGCCGAGGAGGTGCGAACCGCGCAGCGGCGCCGGCCTGCCGGATCGTTTCTCCCACACGACGGCGAGGAGGCCGAAGAGCGCGAGCAGAACGCCGAGCGGCCCCTTGGTCAGCGTCGCTGCTGCAGCCGCCAGCCAGAAGCAGGTCCAGCCGCCGCCCCGGGACCAGGCGCGATACGCCAGCAGCGCGGCGAGCGTCACGGTGAAGGCGAAGAGGGCGTCGGTCCGGGCCAGGGCGACGTGCTTGGCGGTGGCCATCGTCAGCAGGCACGCGAGGGCGCCGAGGAAACCGGCGGCCGGGCTGAACCACTTTCGTCCGGCCCAGTTGACCAGGAGCGCGACGCCGAGCATCGCCAGACCGGTGGGCAGGTACAGCGTGAGCTGGGTGACGCGGTCGCCGGGCAGCGAGAGGATCGACACCAGCCAGGTGTAGAGCGGCGGCTTCGAGGTGATGTCGTCGCGCCAGTCCGTCTGCACCAGCCAGTTCCCGTTGCGCAGGATGTCGAGCGCGTAAGCGACGGGGCGCTGCTGATCGCGGTCGGCGATGTCATCGGGTGAGGCGAGTCGGATCGCGAAGATCGCCAGCCATATGAGGAAAAGAATCCACACCGCGCGCCAGGGGCGGCTTCGATCCGCCGGGTTGTCTTCGGTTCGCACTTGCACTGCATCGGATCCTGGCGCCGACATCAGTTCGGCGGCTGACTTCTCTTCGAAACGAAGTGTATGAACCACAGATTGCGAGCGTACACGAGCACGCCCGTCGATTGTCCCACGACGCCGACGATGTCCTTCCGCCAGACGAAGTAGATCATGAGCATCACCCCGCCACAAATACTGAACCACCAGAAGATGGGCGGCACGGTGCTGACGCGCCGCTTCTCGGTGACGATCCACTGCACCGCCATGCGCAGAAAGAAGGCGACCTGTCCCATCACGCCGAGGAGCAGCCAGTGCATGCCGGAATAGCTCGACATGTTGAGCAGACGGAGCAGCCAGTCGCGTTCATCGGGGATTTGGGCGAGCGTCAGAAATTCAAGCATTGGCCTTCTCCGATCCAGTATCGATGAGGCGCTGCGGCGCCAGAGTCTCGGTGTATTCGACAGGGCGCAGTCGGCTGAACATCCATCGGGCCGCGAAGAGGTCGCGAAGTCCCGGCAGGGCCCGGTTCCACATGCCGTACTTCGCCTCGCCGCTGTGTCGGGGCCTGTGCCCCACATCGCGCTCGATCACCGTGTAGCCGAGCCGGTGCGCATAGATGGGCATGAATCGGTGCATCCCCCGGTACTGGAGCGGGAGCTGGAGGCCGACCTCGCGACGGAAGACGCGGCATGAGCAGCCGGTGTCGCGGATGGTGTCGCCGAGAAAGGCCGAGCGAAACCACCGGCCGACCCCGCTGCTGAACCGCCGCACGAGCGTATTCCGGTCATTGCGGCGGGCGCGATGGCCCTGGACCCAGTCGGCCCCGGTTTCGTGCAGGGCCTCCACCAGGCGTGGAATGTCCGCCGGATCGTTCTGCAGGTCGGCGTCCAGCATGGCGATCAGCGACCCGCGGGAGGCCCTGATGCCGGCATGAAACGCCGCGCTCTGGCCCGCGTTCCGCTGCAGCCGCACCAGTCGAAGCCAGGGGCGACCGTCCATGAGCCCGATGCATCGCTCTACGGTCTGGTCCGTCGAGCCGTCGTCGACGATCAACAGCTCCCCCGGCGACTGCATGGTGGCGAAGACCGCCTCGACCTCACGCACGAGGGGCTCGATGTTGTCCTCTTCGTTGTACGCCGGCGCGATCACCGACAGCTCTGGGCTCGCGTGCATCGGTCCTCGCTCGCAGGAGTGGTCGCCACCTGTGAGAACAGGATACGGATTCTCAGACCCTGGGTGTCTCCGGGCCGCCTGTTGCAGGGTTTGAGGGGGGTGATTGTCCCGATAAAGGAGTGTCTGTCCGTCTGGCCGAGGCGGGCAGGACGGCGCTTTTGCGGATATGGGGAATCCAACTGGGGGTTGGTCCAGAAACCCACTCATGTGTCGTCGGTCGTCCATGCTGCACCAAGGGCCGATTCGTGGGTTCTTCGGACCACCGAGAATCCCCACAGTGTCCCAAGATCGGGTTTAAGGGTGGAAAAGAGCCTGCAGGGCATTAGACTCATAGGATTGAACCACGCGTGGCTGCCGCAGCCTTGGCGCTGTGTCTGCACGCTCGCCCACACATCTTGAGGGAGCCAAGAGTGAGAACTGGACGCATGATATCAAAGAAAACAATGATTGTTGTGAAATCCGTGCCGGCGTTGCTCGCCGCGGCAGCTTTTTTCGCCACCGTGGGAACGGTTCAAGGCGAGCTCCCTGAAGCCACGGTTACTGCGATGGACCCACTGCGTCCAGACGCCATCTACCTTCGCACCGGGAACTTCGTGGCGGACACCCCCTCCGTCTCGCTCTCGGATCGGGTTCGATCTCTGCGGGCCGCTCAGGAGCTGCGAATCGCCGGTCCCGCCGGCGACGGCGCAGAGGCGATTGCGGTCGACCGGAAGCGACACGTGATACAGCTCGACGGCCCCATGACTCGGGAGCGCCGCGCGGCTCTTGTTCAGGCCGGCGTCGTCATTCAGGACTATGTGCCCGCCAACGCCTTTGTCGTCAGCCTCGATGCCGCAGACTCTGACGCGGTGGATGGTCTGGATTTCGTTCGCTGGCACACCGACTTCAAGGCCGACTGGAAGATCGAGCCCGGCATCGGTCAGCGCGAGCTGTTCACCGAAGAGCGGCAGCAACTGGCGCAGCAGGGCCTCATGGCCATCACGATCACGCTGTTTCAGGATGCGACCGATGACGAAGTGCAGCAGGTGGCGCGCTGGCTCAACGACCGCCCCGGCGCTACGCTGAGCGAAGTCGGTGATCTGGGCGGCAACCCGATGGTCACCGGCGTGGTTCGCCCCGCCGATGTGAATGAGCTCGCCGGCCTCGGGGCGGTGCAGTTCATCGAGCAGTCGCCCGAAATCACCATGCGGAACAGCAGCGTCCGCTCCGTCGTGCAGGACAACACCACCGGCTCGACACCTCTCTGGGACAACGGTCTCCGCGGCGCGGGTCAGATCATCGGCATCATGGACGGTCGCGTGAATCCCAATCACTGCTCTTTCTCCGACACAGGCCCGTTCGGCGACGGCCACCGGAAGATCCAGGCGTACAACACCAACACCGGCAACGATTTTCACGGCAACCATGTGACGGCGACCGCCGTGGGCGACGCCTTCGACACTTCGTCGCGTCGCGGCGTGGCCTATGAAGGCAGGTTCGTCTTCCACATCCCTCCGTCGCTCAATCAGACCGCCGCCTACAACCGTTTACAATTGCACCACAGTCAGGGCGCCCGGATTCATTCGAACAGTTGGGGCAACGACGGCACCACGGCCTATGACAGTCTTGCCCGTGGCTTCGATCTCTTCGCGTATGACCACGAAGAGAGTCTGGTGCTGCTGGCGGTCTCCAACCTCTCGACGCTTCGGAACCCAGAAAACTCGAAGAATCTGCTTGCCGTCGGCGCCACCCGGGCCGTTCCCCAGCAGAATCTGCATTGCACCGGAGGCATCGGGCCGACGAGTGACGGTCGACGCAAGCCCGAGATCTATGCTCCGGGATGCAACACCGTTTCAGCTTCTACCGGGAGCTGCACGCTCGGCAGCCAGTCCGGCACATCGATGGCTTGCCCGGCCGTCGCCGGAACTGGCATGCTCGTGCGTCAGTACTACATGGAAGGCTTTTATCCCACCGGCGCCGCCAACATAGACGACGCCTTCACCCCCAGCGCCGCGCTGGTGAAGGCCACACTGCTCAACTCCGCCCAGCGGATGACCGGCGTCTCGGGTCCCTATCCCGGCAACCTGCAGGGTTGGGGCCGTCTGCAGGCGGATACGTCGCTGCACTTCCCCGGCGACAGCCGCACGCTCATTGTGCATGATGTCTTCAACGCCAATGGACTCGACACCGCCGAAACCGATGAGTATGAGTTCGAAGTGCTTGGCGGCGCCGAGCAACTCCGCGTCACCATGGTCTTCACCGACTACCCCGGCGCGGCGTTCACGTCCTTCGCCGCCGTGAATGATCTTGACCTCGAGGTCGTCTCTCCCTCCGGCGATGTCTACCGGGGCAATGTCTTCAGCGGCAATGTCTCCGTCACCGGCGGCAGCAAGGACGATCGCAACAATGTCGAGCAGGTCCATGTCTCGACGCCCGAGACGGGCGTCTGGACCGCCCGCATCGTGGGCGCCTCGGTTAGCCAGGGCCGGCAGGGATACGGGCTGGTCATCACCGGCGAAGTCTCCGAGGCTCTGGTGATCCCGTGCCCCGCCGATTTTATTGGCGACGGCGCCGTCGGCTCGGCCGACCTGGCCATCCTGCTCGGCGAGTGGGGCAACTCCGGCTCGATCGCCGATCTCACCGGCGACAACAACGTCGGCTCTGGCGACTTGGGAATCCTGCTCGGAAGCTGGGGTCCCTGCGAGTAATTTCACTTCCGAAGACGCCTGGCGTCTCATCGTACAACTCACCCACTTCAGGGCGTTCACCGCACAATCGGTGAACGCCCTTTTTCGTGCGCACATCCACAGGGGGTGGACGCGCGACATCGGGGCGCCAAGAATACACCCTAGGAGAACGGCCTTTGTGCGACGCCAGAACGCTTTTTGCCCGACACGGCCTTCGCTGCACCAAGCAGCGCATGGAGGTGTACAACGCTCTGGCGGAGACCACCTCGCATCCGACCGCGGAAGAGCTCTACTGCGTCGTCCGTGAACGCGAGCCCGGCGTCAGCCTCGCCACCGTCTACAACACGCTGGAAGTTCTGAATCGGCATGGATTGTGCCGGCGCCTGCCATCCGCAGGATCGCGGGGTTGCCGCTTCGATGCGGACCTCGGCAACCATGTGCACATCACGGCGGACTGCGGCCAGGTCCAGGATATTCCGGAAGATCTCGGCGCCCGCCTGCTCGACAGCCTCCCCAAGGAACTCCTCCGCGAGGTGGAGGAGCGGATGGGGATCCGGATCAGCCGGGTCGCCATCGAGCTGGCTGCGGACGGGCAGACTCCCGCAAACGGGGTGGCGCCTCGCGGCGAGAATGGCTGCTGCGGCGAGGAAACTGCCTGAAATTGCTGGTGAAGTCCGGAATCCGAAGGGTCGATAAGTCATCGGCGTTGCGCCGGCTCCGTCGCCGGATCGCGACTGCCGCGACTCTGACCGGGAGGCCGCCATGCGGATCCACTCGGAACGGCGAAGATCCATCCGTTTCTCCATGACCCCTGAACGCGCCCGTGTTGTCGTGCGGCCATTGCGCACGATCGAGCACGATCGTGAGATCGAAGGGGGGGCCTTCGACATCAGTGAACACGGCGCCCAGTTCGAGCTTGATCAACCGCTCGATCCCGGCACGTCCATCGCGATGCGCATCGATTTGCCGCACACCGGACCGGAGCGCAGCACCGAGCGGCGCGTCTTCTTCGTCTTCGCCGAGGTGGTCTGGACCAGGATGACCGCCGACGGCGTCGCCCGCATCGGCGCGACCTTCACGCGGTTCGAGCGCGAGGCCGAACGATCGATGCTGCGCCGCCGCCTGTTCAGCGGCCGGTACACGCTGGCCGCCTGATTCTGCGCAGTCGCATCCCCCCGACATCTGATACCCTCCCCGCGGTCCGGCGTGACCGGCGCCGGCTTCACCGTTGATCCGCCCATGCCGCGGGCGGGGGGGGACGCTTCCGCCCATGACGGAAATCGGCTGGATCGGCATCGCACTGCTCGCGCTCGACTGGTTGATCCGCATCGCGCTGACGGCGCGGATCGTGATGCGGCGCAGTCCGCTTTCTGCGTCGCTTGCGTGGCTCGTCATCATCATGTTCATCCCGCTGCTCGGGCTGTTTCTCTACCTGCTTGTGGGAGAAAACCGTCTGGGCGAACGCCGGCGCCGGCGTCACGCCGCGGTGACCGACATCCTGCTGCAGCAGGCCGCCCACCTCTGGCGCCACCGGCACTACCAGTGGGAGGGCGGGAGCGAAACGCTTCAGCAGATCGCGCGGTTCGGGACGGCGGTGGGGGGCTCGCCGCCGCTGCGGGGCAATGAGCTTGAGCTCATCAGCGATTCCGACAAGCTCATCACCCGTATCGCCGAGGACATCGACGGCGCCAGGAATCACTGCCATCTGGTCTTCTACATCTGGCAGGACAGCAAGGGCACGCGCCCGGTCGCCGACGCCCTGATCCGCGCCGCCAGCCGTGGCGTCTCCTGCCGCGTATTGGTCGACTCCGTCGGCTCCAAGCCGTTCCTGCGTGGGCGCACAGTTCGGGAAATGCGGGAGGCGGGGGTGGACGTCATCGCGGCGCTGCCCGCCAATCCGCTGCGCATGCTCTTTTCACGCCTCGATCTGCGCAACCATCGCAAGATCGTCGCCATCGACGGACACACCGGCTACGTCGGCAGCCAGAACCTGAACGACTCGACCTTCAAGCAGCATCCGCGCAAACCCATCGGCCAGTGGGTCGACGCCATGGCCCGCGTCACCGGCCCAGCGGCGATGGCGCTCGATGTCGTCTTCCTGCTCGACTGGCAACTCGATTCGAAGGAGAACATCCAGAACCTCGCCGACTATCTGCCGGAGATGGAGCTCCCCGAAGACGACGGCTCGGTCGTGCAGATCATCCCCTCCGGCCCCGGCCCAATCCCCGAGGCGATCCACCAGGCCCAGCTCACGATCATCTATTCCGCGCAGGAAGAGCTGATCATGACCACGCCGTATTTCGTGCCCGACGAATCCACCCGCACCGCACTGCAGGCCGCGGCCAAGCGGGGCGTCTCGGTCACCCTCGTCTGCCCCGAACGAGGCGACTCGCGACTGGTGCAGGCCGCGGGCCGCTCGTACTACCTCGACCTGCTCGAGGCGGGCGTGAAGATCATGCACTTCCGCGACGGCCTGCTGCACGCCAAGACGCTCACCGTCGACCGGCGCATCGCCCTGATCGGCTCGGCGAACCTGGACATGCGCAGCTTCTGGCTGAACTTCGAGGTGACGATGGTGGTCTACGACACGGATTTCGCGAGCATACTGCGCTTCCTGCAGCGGCACTACATCTCGCGCTCGAACGCAGTCACGCTGGAGCAGTGGCGGCGGCGCCCGATGTACAGGTTCGCGGTGGAGAATACGGCGCAGCTTGTGGCGCCGCTGTTGTGAGGGGAATGATTCACCCTTCCGCCGACCACACCCCACCGACAGCCGGACAGATGATCCGCTTCGCACCGCTCGGCCCCGCGGCTTCGAGGAGGCGCAGCAGGGGTTCGTCGGCGCTGGTTTCGCCAAGGTCGAACGTCGCGTGGTGCATGGGCAGAATCCGTGCGGCCTTCATGCGCCGAGCCATGGACCACGCTTCTTCTGGTGTCGCGTGGCGGTGGTCCCACCCTTCGTAGGCGCCGATGCCGAGGATGGCCAGGTCGACCGGGCGCAGCTCGTCGAAGGCGCGTGTGCTGGCGGTGTCGCCGCCGAAGATGATGCGCACGCCGGCGCCCTCGATGAGATAGGCGTTGTAGCCGCGGTTGATGTCGAACGCGGAGCGCGCTCCCCAGTGGGCGGGGCGGATGGCGGTGATGCGCAGGCTCTGGAAGCGCAGGCGCAGGCGCCAGTCGAGTTCGATGATGCGCCGATAGCCGCGGGGGATGAGGCCGGCGGTGCGCCGCGCGGTGACGACGGTGGTGCGCGGCGAGGCGAGGCGCTGGAGCGTGGGGCGGTCGAGGTGATCAAAATGCGCGTGGGAGAGGAGCAGCAGGTCGATGGGGGGGAGCAGCTCGGGCGGCAGCGGCGCCGGGGCGAGGCGGGCGATGCCGAAGGTGCGGGCGCCGAAGCGCGGGCCGATGCGCTCGGAGAAGACGGGGTCGGTGAGGATGGTGACGCCCCCGACGCGGATGAGGACGCCGGCGTGGCCCAGCCAGGCGGCGCCGTCGACGCCATCCATGCCGAGCCAGGTTGTGAGTGGATCGGCGTCGGCCCCGTTGCTCCGCTCGATGGCCTGCGTGGCTGCGTCGTCATTGCGGAGCGACGCCAGCAGCTCGCGCGGATAGCGGCGCAGGCCGGAGCGTGTGGCCGCGATCGCTTTGTTGATGCCGGTTGGATCGCGGAAGGGTCTTTCCATGGCCGCGTCGGATTCTCCTGTGACGAGGCCCCGCGAGGGCCGGTGTGGACCCGCGCCGGAGCGCTGTAGGATAGGCGCGGTGCAGGAAGGAACCGGCGAGCATGGATCTTGACGACATCACCGACGGGCTGCGGCGGCCGGGGGCGATTCCTGATCACTCCGGCCCTGTGGAGACGCTGCAGACCCACATTTCGGTGGTCTTTCTCGCGGGGGAGATCGTCTACAAGCTGAAGAAGCCGGTGGACATGGGGTTCCTGGACTTTTCCACCCCCGAGCGCAGGAAGCATTTCTGTGAAGAGGAAGTTCGCCTGAACCGGCGGCTGGCGCCGCATGTGTATCACGGCGTCTCGCGTATTGTGCGCACGGAATCGGGCGAGCTGCGCGTGGACGGCGCGGGAGAGACGATCGACCATGTTGTGCGCATGCGACGGCTTCCCGCGGCGGGCATGCTGGATGAACTGCTGGATGGTCCGGGCGTCGCCGAATCGACGATCGAGGAATTGGTGCAGATTCTCGCCCGCTTCCACGCCAAGGCGCCGGCGGGGCCGGGCGTGGATGAGCACGGGGCGCCGGAGGCGGTGCGTGAGGCGGTGGTCGGCAATCTGGATGGATGCCGCTCCTTCGCCGCGGCGCCGGGGGAGGAAGCGGAGCGGGGCGTTCGCACAATCTCGACGCAGGCGCTCGATCATCTGCGGGCGTGGATTGAGGATGCGATTGCGGAGCGGTCGGAACTGCTTCGCCGGCGCGTGGAGGCAGGACGGGTCCGCGAGGGGCACGGCGACCTGCACGCGGGGAACATCTGCATCACGGACGATGGGATTGTCGTCTTCGACTGCATCGAGTTCTCCAAGCCGCTGCGCTGCGGCGATGTGGCGCGGGAGCTTGCATATCTGGCGATGGATCTGCGGGCGCGGGGCTGGCTCGATCTTGCTGATGATCTTGTGCGCATGTACGGCGAGCGCACGGGCGATCCGGAGCTGTCGGAATTGCAGCCATTGTTTCAGGCGCACTACGCCGCGGTGCGCGGGCATGTGACGTCGCTGCGCGCGGTGGATTCGTCGATCGGGGAGCGCGAGCGGGAGAAGTCTGCGACCAGCGCGCGCCGGAGCCTGTTGCAGGCGGTCGGGCTGACGCTGGCCCCGTCGCTGGTGCTGATGTGCGGCCTGCCGGCGACGGGGAAGAGCTGGCTGTCGGAGCGGATCGCGCTGGCGCTGGGGGCTGAGCGGATCAGGAGCGATGTGGTGCGCAAGGAGATGGCGGGTCCGGAGTCTGCGGCCGCCGGGCGAGGCGGTGTGGACCAGGGGATGTATACGCCGGAGCGGATCCGACGCGTGTACGACGCGATGCTGGAGCGGGCGGGCGAGACACTCGAGCGGGGGCGGGCGGTTGTGATCGATGCGACCTTCTCGAGCGCGCGGGAGCGGGCGCGGTTTCTCCGGCAGGCGGAGCGTCTCGGCAGGCGCGGGCTGGTCGTCCATGTGCAGTGCCCGGAAGCGGTCGTGCGCGAACGGCTGGCGCAACGCGAAGGGGATGCGGCCGAGCCGTCGGACGCGGACCTGCGCGTCTACCAGAGCGCCCGGGAGCGCTTCGAGCCGCCGGCCGAGGTCGCGGCGGAACATCTGATCGAGGTGGATGGCCGGTCGCCGGCGGAAGATGGCGCCGAGGCGACGCTGCTTCGGCTGCTCGGGTGAGGCGGAATGGGCGTGGATGACAAGTGAAAAAACACAGGCGCCGTGTCGGCGCGTCCCGCGCGCCGCTTGACCTGTCTATCTCCTTGTCGGTACTGTGCATATGCCAATGGGCGCGCACAAACGACGAGCCAGCCCGACCTCGATGCCAGCCGACGGGCGTGCGCGTGTCGTCATTGAGGGTGTCGAGCCGGAGATCGATTGCGGCCGGTATCCGATCAAGCGCACGGTGGGGGAGCGGGTCTTCATCGCCGCGGATGTATTCACCGATGGGCACGATCTGATTTCCTGCGCCCTGCTGCACAAGCAGGCCGGGGCCAGGCGCTGGAGCAAGACGCCCATGACGCTGCTGGAGAACGACCGCTGGGGCGGCTCGTTCACAGTCGAGGTGCTGGGGCGCTATCGCTGCTGCATCATGGCGTGGGTCGATCATTTCCGTTCGTGGCGCCGGGATCTGAAAAAGCGTGTCGCGGCGGGGCAGGACGTCGCGGTGGATCTGCAGATCGGCGCCGGGATGGCGAAGCTCGCCGCGGCCAGGGCGGATGGCGCCGGCGGGCGGCGCCTCGCGGAAATCGCCGGAGCCCTCGAGGACGCTCGCCGCACTCCGGCCGAGCGCATCGAGATGGCGATGGGAGAGGAGCTCAGTGCGCTGATGGCCCGCTGGTCCGAGCGTCAGCACGCGGCGAAGCACGACAGGGAGCTGGAGGTCGAGGTCGATCGTGAGCGAGCCCGTTTCAGCGCGTGGTACGAGATGTTTCCGCGCTCTGCATCGGAGAAGCCGGGCCGGCACGGGACATTTCGTGATGTCGCGGCGCGGCTGCCGTACATCGCCGGGATGGGTTTTGATGTGCTGTACCTGCCGCCGATTCACCCGATCGGCGTCACGCATCGCAAGGGGCGCAACAACGCGGTGCGCTGCGAGCGCGGCGAGCCGGGAAGCCCCTGGGCCATCGGCGCGAAAGAGGGAGGGCACACGGCGATTCATCCGGAGCTCGGCTCCGCGACGGATTTTCGCAGGCTGGTGAAGAAAGCGGAGGAGCACGGCATCGAGGTGGCGCTTGACATCGCGTTCCAGTGTTCGCCGGACCATCCCGCGGTGCGCGAGCATCCGGAGTGGTTCCGCAAGCGTCCGGACGGCACGGTGCAGTACGCCGAGAATCCGCCCAAGAAGTATCAGGACATCTATCCCTTCGACTTTGAGACGGAGCAGTGGGAGTCGCTGTGGCAATACCTGCGCGATGTGGTGCTGCACTGGATCGGCGAAGGCGTGAAGATCTTCCGCGTCGACAACCCGCACACCAAGCCCTTCGCATTCTGGGAGTGGCTGATCGGCGAGGTGAAGCGCGATCATCCGGAGGCGATCTTCCTGGCCGAGGCGTTCACGCGCCCCAAGGTGATGAAGCGGCTGGCGAAACTCGGCTTCTCGCAGTCGTATACGTACTTCGCGTGGAAGAACAGCAAGTGGGAGCTGACTGAGTATTTCACGGAGCTGACGGCGACGAAAGTGCGCGAGTATTACCGTCCCAACCCGTGGCCGAACACGCCGGATATTCTCAATGAGTTTCTCCAGTTCGGCGGACGGCCGGCGTTCGCGGCCCGTCTGGCGCTGGCGGCGACGCTCTCGGCGAGCTACGGGATCTACGGCCCTCCCTTCGAGCTGTGCGAGGCGACGCCGCGCGAGCCGGGGAGCGAGGAATATCTGGATTCTGAGAAGTACCAGATCCGCGCGTGGGATCTCGATCATCCCGACAGTCTGCGCGACACCATTGCGCTGGTGAACCGGATCCGCAGATCCAACCCGGCGCTGCAGTTCGATCGATCGCTGCGATTCCACCATGTGAACAACGACGAACTGATCTGCTACAGCAAACGAACCCAGGACTGGTCCAACGTGATCCTGGTGGTCGTGAACCTTGATCCGAGTCACCGGCAGTCGGGCTGGGTGGATCTTGACATGGATGAATTGGGGCTCGATCCGCAACAGCCCTACCAGGTCGAGGATCTGCTTGGCGTCGAGAAGTATCTCTGGCACGGCGCTCACAATTATGTCGAACTCGATCCTGAGCAATCACCGGCCCATATCTTCCTGCTGCGCCCGCAAGTGCGCACCGCCAGCGACTTTGAACACTACATGTGAATCCCGGAGCCGCGACACCGATGCCAAGATCCAAAGACACAGCGCTCCTTCCTGACGATCCGGCCTGGTACAAGGACGCGATCATCTACCAGTTGCACATCCGCGCCTTCTGCGACAGCGACGGCGATGGCATCGGCGACTTCCGCGGCCTCACCAGCAAGCTCGACTACCTGCAGGATCTCGGCGTCACCGCGCTGTGGCTGCTGCCTTTCTACCCCTCGCCGCTGCGCGACGACGGCTATGACATCGCCGACTACATGGGCGTCAATCCCGCCTACGGCACGATGCGCGATGTGAAGACCTTCGTGCGCGAGGCGCATCGGCGAGGCCTGCGCGTCATCACGGAGCTGGTCCTCAACCACACCTCGGACCAGCACGCGTGGTTCCAGAAGTCGCGCAGGGCCAAACCGGGCACGAAATGGCGTGATTTCTACGTCTGGAGCGATACCACCGAGAAGTATGATGACGCCCGCATCATCTTCAAGGACTTTGAGACCTCCAACTGGGCGTGGGATCCGGTGGCGAAGTCCTACTACTGGCACCGTTTCTACTCACATCAGCCCGACCTGAACTTCGACAACCCCGAGGTGCAGGAGGCGATGATCAAGGTGCTGGATTACTGGCTGGACATCGGCGTCGACGGCCTGCGCCTGGACGCCGTGCCCTACCTCTACCAGCGCGAGGGCACATCCTGCGAGAATCTGCCTGAGACGCATCAGTTTCTGAAACGCCTGCGCAAGCACGTGGACGACAACTACTCCAACCGCATGCTGCTCGCGGAGGCCAATCAGTGGCCCGAGGATGTGATCGCGTATTTCGGCGAGGGCAAGGGGGATGAATGCCATATGGGCTTTCACTTCCCGCTCATGCCGCGGCTGTTCATGTCGATCCAGATGGAGGACCGTTACCCCATCATCGACATCATGCAGCAGACGCCGCCTTTGCCGGAGACGGCGCAATGGGCGATCTTTCTGCGCAATCACGATGAGCTGACGCTGGAGATGGTGACGGACGAGGAGCGGGACTACATGTACCGCGCCTATGCGCACGATCAACGGGCCCGCATCAATCTCGGCATCCGCAGGCGCCTGGCGCCGCTGCTGGGCAACAACCGGCGCAAGATCGAGCTGATGAACGGACTGCTGCTCTCGATGCGCGGCACGCCGGTGGTTTATTACGGCGACGAGATCGGCATGGGGGACAACATCTACCTGCGCGACCGGGACGCAGTCCGTACGCCGATGCAGTGGAGCGCCGATCGCAACGCCGGATTCTCCCGCGCCAACCCGCAGAAGCTCTTCCTGCCCGCGATCATCGATCCGGAATACCACTTTGAGACGGTGAACGTCGAGGCCCAGGAAAACAACTCGCAGTCGCTGCTGTGGTGGATGAAGCGGCTGATCCGATTGCGTCAGCGACGCAAGGTTTTCGGCCGCGGCGAGCTCGAGTTCCTTCAGCCTGAGAATCCCAAGGTGCTCTCCTTCATCCGCAAGGACACGGATGAGCACGTGCTGGTGGTGGCGAACCTGTCGCGTTTCGTGCAGTGTGTCGAGCTGGACCTGAGCGACTACAAGGGCGCCGAGCCGGTTGAGATGTTCGGGCACACCCGTTTTCCACCTATAGGCGATCTGCCCTACTTCCTCACCCTCGGCCCTCACGCGTTCTACTGGTTCGCCATCGCGCCTGCGGGAACTCGCGCGGGCGCCGACCCCTCCGCGCCGGGCGCCGAGGACGATGAACCGCCCACCGTCACCGTCAGCGGCCAGTGGGACAACGCCCTGCGCGGCCAGGGACGTGCGGCCCTCGAAGCCGCGCTTCCGACCATGCTGCATCGCAGGCGCTGGTTCGGGGGCAAGGCGCGAACGATCCAGACGGTGGACCTGATCGACGCCGTGCCATTCTCGCTCGGCGACAGCAGCTCCTCGCCGACAACGCATCTTGTCCTGATCACTGTGATGTATGTCGAGGGCGAGCCCGAAACCTATGTCGTGCCGATCGCCTTCGCCACCGCTGAGCGCGCGGTGCAGGTGCTCAACGACATTCCGCACGCCGTCATCGCGCACATCCAGGTGAAGGGCGAGGGTGATTCGGGCGTGTTGTACGATGCGGTGTACGAGCGATCGTTCAACGAGGCGATGCTGGATGCGGTGGCCCGGCGCCGGCGTTTCAAGGGATCCTCCGGCGAAATCTCAGCGACGCCGACACGAGCCTTCTCGAAGCTCCGCGGCGGGGCGGGCGCACGGCTGGAGCCGGCCCTCCTGCGCGCCGAGCAGAGCAACACCAGCGTCATCTTCGGCGACAAGCTCATTCTCAAGCTCTTCCGCCGCGTCGCTGAGGGTGTCAACCCGGATCTTGACATCGGGCGATTTCTCACCGAGCGGACATCATTCCCGCACATGCCGCAGGTCGCGGGGTTCCTTGAGTATCAGCGCCCCCGCGAGTCTGCACGAACGCTGGCGATCATGCACGGCTACGTTCCCAACGAGGGGGACGCGTGGCGTCACGCACTGAGCGATTTGAGCCAGTATTTCGAGCGCGCGATCACGGAGGAGTCCGAGACCCCCGAGCCCCCGGACGCATCTTCGGCGGCGGCGCTGCTCGAACTGGCTTCGAAACCGCCCTCGAAGGAGGCGTACGAGCGCATCGGCTCCTACCTGGACTCCGCGGAGCTGCTGGGCCGGCGCACGGCCAACATGCACGCAGCTCTGTGCTCGGACGACGACGACCCCGCCTTCTCCCCCGAGCGATTCACGCCGCACTACCAGCGCGGGCTGTACCAGTCGATCCGCAACCAGACCACGCAGGCGCTCCAGCTTCTGCGGAAGCGCCAGCAGAGCATTCCCGATGACGCGGCGGAAGATGCGGGGAAGGCGCTCGGCGCCGAGAAGGCATTGCTCAAACGCATCGCAGATCTACCCAAGAATCCTATTGATGCAGTGCGCATCCGCACGCACGGGGACTACCACCTCGGGCAGGTGCTCTTCACGGGGCGCGACTTCGTGATCATCGACTTCGAAGGTGAGCCGGCCCGCTCGCTTTCAGAGCGACGCCTGAAGCGCCCCGCGGTGCAGGATGTCGCGGGCATGATCCGCTCATTCCATTACGCCGCACACTCGGCTCTGCACGAGCAGGAGGTGCGTGGAGAGGTGAGTCCGAGGGCGGCGCATGAGCACCGACTCGAGAAGGACGCCCGATACTGGCATACGTGGGTCTGCGCTGCGTTCCTGCGCGGGTACCGGGAGGAATCCGGAGAAAGCGTTCACATGCCTGCAAATGAGGCGGAGTTCGCCATGCTTCTCGATGCCTACTTGCTGGAGAAAGCCGCGTATGAGCTCATGTACGAGCTCAACAACAGGCCCGCATGGGCGAGCATTCCGCTGCGGGGTCTCGTTGAGCTGGCCTCAGGCGGAGATGGAGACTGACCATGTCTTCCTCCCCCATGCAGGAGCTCAATCGGCTCGCTCGGCTCTGCGGCGTGCTGACCTCCTATCACGATGCAGATGGGAATCTGCAGAGCGCTTCGCCCGAGGCGCTGCTGGCGACTTTGCGTGCGCTCGGCGAATCGCTGGAGCGCATCGAGGATGCGGGCGATGCGCTGCACAAACACATCGAGGCGGACTGGTCCCGCACTGCGCCGCCGGTCGTGGTGGCATGGGACGGCGATGCGGCCAACATCGACCTGCGGCTGGCGGAGCGCGAGAGCGACGGCCAGGTTCGGTTCGAATTGACGATGGAGTCCGGGCAGGTGGAGCGGTGGGTGTGTGATCTTTCGCATTTTCCGGTGACAGAGGTGTTCCCGCACGGCTCGACGCCGCGGGTGACCAAGCGCGTTGTCCTGCCGGGTGGACATGAGCCGGGGCGGCATCAGCTCCGAATCGAACTTGGCTCGGGTGAGGCGAAATCGACGCTCCTCGCCGCCCCGATGCGCATGTATGGCCCGGAGGATGATGGCGAGGAAATGACTTGGGGGCTCTTCGCGCCGCTGTACGCGCTGCGCACCACACGAGACTGGGGCGTCGGCGATCTGTCCGACTTTGAGTCCCTGGCCCGCTGGGGCGCCGGACTGGGGGCTCGTCTGTTCTCGACCTTGCCCATGCTCGCGACATTCCTGGACGAGCCCTTTGATCCAAGCCCATATGCGCCGGTGAGCAGGCTCTTCTGGAACGAGCTGTATCTCGATCTGACCCGCGCTCCTGAACTGGCGGGCAGCCCGGCGGCGCGGGCGCTGCTGGATGCGTCGGAGACCAGGGCCGAGATCGAACGGCTGCGCTCATCCACGATGGTGGAGTATCGCGCCGTCATGCAGTTGAAGCGCCGTGTGTTGGACGAGCTGGCCTCGACCTTCTTCTCTACTGATTCCGAGAGGCGCCGCGCCCTTGAGCAGAGGCTGCGCGACCATCCGGATTGGGAGGCGTATGCCCGTTTTCGAGCGACGGTGGAGCGCCGCGGCGAGCCCTGGCGCCGCTGGCCGGAGCGGCTTCGCGACGGCGATCTGCGCCCGGGCGATTATGAGGAGAGCGCCCGCAGGCGTCATCTCTACGCGCAGTGGCTCCTGCGTGAGCAGTTGAAGCACCTCGACACATGCATCCGCGATGTGGGCGCCGAGACGTATCTCGATCTCTCCGTGGGCACGCACCCGGACGGCTTCGACGTGTGGCGCGAGCGCAGCTCCTTCTCGATGGACGCCTCCGTCGGGGCGCCCCCTGATGCGCTCTTCAGCGGCGGGCAGGACTGGGGGCTGCAGCCACTGCATCCGGAGCACAGTCGTGAGAGCGGCCATCGGCACTTCACCGACTCCATCCGGAATCACATGGCGCATGCAGGCAGGCTCAGGATTGATCATGTCATGGGGCTGCACCGCCTGTACTGGATCCCACGCGGCATGAAGGCGACCGAAGGTGTGTACGTCCAGTATCCGGCGGAAGAGCTGTACGCAGCGCTGAGCATTGAATCGCATCGGCACAAGTGCAGCGTCGTGGGGGAGAATCTCGGGACAGTTCCGGAGTATGTGCCGGAGGCGATGTCGAAGCATCGGTTGTCGCGGCTCTACGTTGCGTTCTACGAGTCGGAGCCGTACGGAGACACCGTGCTGAAGCCATCGTCCGCCCGGTCCGTCGCCAGCCTGAATACACATGACATGCCTACATTCGCAGGCTTCTGGCGCGGCCTCGACATCGATGACCGTCTCGAACTGGGCCTGATCGACCAGGAGGAACGCAGTTCGGAGCACGCCTCCCGTGAACACCTGCGGCATCGGCTCACGGTGTTTCTCGAGCGCGAGGGGCTGCTGCGGACTGGAGATCGCGATGAGCGTGCTATCATGTCGGCGTTGCTGACTTACCTGGGGCGTGGACGCGCCGAGGCGACACTGGTCAGCCTTGAGGACCTCTGGCTGGAGGATCAGCCGCAGAACGTGCCCGGAACGCATACGGAGCGCCCCAACTGGCGCCGCCGTTTCGCCCGCACGCTCGAGGAGGCCGGCGCCGACGGGGAGTTGGTGGAGACGCTCCGCAGGCTCGACAGCGCCCGGAGAGAGACTTTCGCAGGAAGGAGCCGCGCGACGTGACGCGAAAACAGATCAGGGAGAAGTCGTCACCCAGGAGGAAAGCCTCGGCCCCCACCCCGGGACCGAAGCCCGCTCAGCCCCGCGCCGTCGGCAGCCTGCTGACGGATGACGACATCTATCTCTTTAATGAAGGCACGCACCACAAGCTCTACGACAAGCTGGGTTGCCGCCTGACGACCCAAGAGGGTGTGAAGGGCGCTCATTTCGCCGTGTGGGCGCCCAACGCCGAGCGCGTCACGGTCTTCGGCGATTTCAACGGTTGGGACAAGGGAAGTCATCGACTGCATCCGCGCGGCTCTTCCGGAATCTGGGAAGGGTTCATCGAGGGCGTGGAGCGCGGGTCGCACTACAAGTTTCACATCTCGCCGCGTGGCGGCGGGCGCTCCGTCGACAAGGCCGATCCCTTCGCCCTTTACGCCGAGAAACCGCCGCGCACCGCTTCGATCGCCTGGGATCTCGACTACGAGTGGAATGACGAAAAGTGGATGCAGGAGCGCAAGAATCGCAACGCGCTGCACACGCCGATGTCGATCTACGAGATGCATCTCGGATCATGGCGCCGTGTGGTTGAAGAGGGCGCCCGCGAGCGATCGCTCACCTACCTCGAGATGGCGGAGAAGCTGGCCGACTATGTCGAGCGCATGGGGTTCACGCATGTGCAGTTGCTTCCCATCATGGAGCATCCCTTCTACGGGTCATGGGGATACCAGACCACGGGATACTTCGCGCCGACCAGCCGCTACGGTCCGCCGCAGGATTTCATGACGCTGATCGATCGTTTGCATCAGCGAGGCATCGGCGTGATCCTGGACTGGGTTCCATCGCATTTCCCGACCGATGAGCATGGCCTCGGCTGGTTCGACGGGACGCATCTCTTTGAACATGCCGATCCGCGCCAGGGATTTCACCCGGACTGGAAGAGTTACATCTTCAATTACAGCCGCAACGAGGTGCGCGGCTTCCTGCTCAGCAGCGCCATGTTCTGGATCGAGAAATACCACATCGATGCGATCCGCGTCGATGCGGTCGCCTCGATGCTCTACCTCGACTATTCCCGCAAAGAGGGCGAGTGGATTCCCAACGAGTTCGGCGGACGAGAGAACCTCGGCGCCATCTCGTTCCTGAGACGTCTGAATGAGGACATCTACAAGAACCATCCCGGCGTGCAGACGATCGCCGAAGAGTCGACGGCGTGGCCGATGGTGTCGCGCCCGACCTATGTCGGCGGCCTCGGCTTCGGATTCAAGTGGGACATGGGCTGGATGCACGACACGTTGCTCTACATGAGCCGCGATCCCATCCACCGTCGTCATCATCACGGCGAACTCACCTTTCGGTCGGTCTACGCCTTTTCTGAAAACTTCGTCATGCCCCTCTCGCATGACGAGGTGGTGCATGGCAAGGGCTCGCTCCTCGGACGCATGCCGGGCGACGAGTGGCGCCGTTTCGCGAATCTGCGCCTGCTCCTGAGCTACATGTATACCCAGCCGGGGAAGAAGCTCATCTTCATGGGCGGCGAGTTCGGGCAATCGCGCGAATGGCGCCATGACCACAGCCTCGACTGGGACCTGCTCGATCACCCGCCGCACGCAGGAGTGCAGCGCATGGTTGAGGAGCTGAACAGGATCTACCGCGATGAGCCGGGGCTGCACAAGCTCGATTGCGATCCCCGCGGATTCGAATGGATCGATTGTTCAGACGCCGACAACAGCGTTCTGGCATGGATTCGCAAGAGCGATCGCGAGGGAGATGAGGTCGCCATCGTCGTCAACTTCACACCGGTGCCGCGGCTGAACTACCGCGTCGGCGCCCCGCGCGACGGCGTCTGGCGCGAGATCTTCAACAGCGATTCGGAGCGCTACGGCGGTTCCGGGCAGGGCAATCACGGGGGCGTGGAAGCCTCGCCCATTGCATGCCACGGACGCAAGCACTCGCTCTGCCTCACACTGCCCCCACTCGCCGCTGTGATCCTGAAGCGGGGGGCGCCGGCCTGATGTCGTCTCCCGATGCGCACAGCCTGGGCGCTTCGCTGCGGGATGAGAGCGTGTGCGATTTTCTTCTCTGGGCGCCGCACGGTCGGCGCGTCGAGTTGCGCCTGCACGGCGGCGCCGGTCGCGGAGTCACGATGGACCGCGATGCGGAGGGCTACCACTTCGCGCGTGTCGAAGGAGTGCAGGCCGGCGACCGCTACAGCTACGTAATCGACGGCGGCGCCCAGCGCCCTGATCCGGCCTCCCGCCTGCAGCCAGATGGCGTGCACGGACCTTCAGCGGTGATGAATCCGGACTTTCCATGGAAAGAGCAGCACTGGATCGGACTGCCTCTGGCCGAGTACGTCATCTACGAGCTGCATGTCGGCGCATTCACGGAGGATGGCACGTTCGACGCCGTGATTCCTCGCCTCGATGCGCTGCAAGACCTCGGCGTCACCGCGATCGAGCTGATGCCGATCGCCCAGTTTCCCGGCGATCGCAACTGGGGATACGACGGAGTGCAGCTTTTCGCTGCTCACAGCGACTACGGAGGCCCCGACGGGCTGCGCCGACTGATCGACGCCTGCCACGCCCGCGGCCTCGCGGTCGTGCTCGATGTGGTCTACAACCATCTCGGGCCCGAGGGCAATTACCTGCGCGAGTTCGGCCCATACTTCACCGGCTCATACGCCACGCCCTGGGGCGAGGCGATCAACTTCGACAACGCCGGCAGCGATGAGGTCAGGCGCTTCTTCATTGAAAATGCGCTCTTCTGGATCGACGATATGCGCATCGACGCCCTCCGCCTGGATGCGGTGCACGCGATCCGCGACCACACCGCGCGAACCTTCCTGGAAGATCTGTCGGAGGCCGTGCATGAGCGCGCCGCCCGGCTCGGCCGGCGCATCCATCTCATCGCCGAGAGCTGCGACAACGATCCACGGCTCATCATCCCGCAGGCCGACGGCGGCGTCGGGATGGACGCTGTCTGGAACGACGATTTTCACCACGCTCTCCACGCCCTGCTCACCGGCGAGCGCCAGGGCTACTACGCAGACTTCGGCCCGATCGACCATTTCGCCCGCGCCATGCGAGAAGGCTTCGTCTACACCGGACAGCGCTCGGCGTACCGGGGGCGTCGCCACGGCGCCTCGTCCAAGGGGCTCCCCGGCGAGCGGTTCGTCGTCTTCGCCCAGAATCACGACCAGGCCGGCAACCGGATGCAGGGGGAGCGGCTGAGCGGTCTGGTCTCATTCGAAGCGCAGAAGCTCGCGGCGGGCGCGACGCTGCTCGCGCCCTTCGTGCCGCTGCTCTTCATGGGTGAGGAATATGGCGAGACGGCGCCGTTTCTCTTCTTCGTGAGCCACGGCGATGAGAGCCTGATCGAGGCGGTGCGCAAGGGGCGGCGCGAGGAATTCGCATCCTTCGGCTGGGAGGGCGCGCCGCCGGACCCGCAGGATCCGAGCACATTCCAGCGATCCCGCCTGAATCGAGCGCTGCTGGAGCATCCCCGGCACAGGATGCTGCTCGATCTGCACCGGGAGCTGCTGCGGCTGCGCCGCGAGGTTCCGGCCCTTCGCGAGCTTCGCACCGATCGAACCGAAGTCAGCGAGCCGGAGGGCGCCCGGGCGCTGCTGGTGCGCCGGTGGGCCGATCAATGCGAGACCGTCCATATGCTCAACTTCTCCGATGAGCCCTTGGAGGCAGCGCTTCCGGGTGGATCGGATGCCGGGGGATGGCGCCTTCTGCTCGACACTGCCGATGCGGAGTGGGGCGGACCCGGCGACGAGACCGATACAAAGATCGCAGCGTCCGCATCGGGGGACCCGTCCGTCGTACGATCACGGCCCTGGTCCTGCACGCTGTTCATCAGGGAGGATGGATAGGTGAAACGCTTCGTCTGCATTCATTGTCACTTTTATCAACCGCCACGGGAGAACCCGTGGCTCGAGGCGATCGAGCTCCAGGACTCCGCGTACCCGTTCCATGACTGGAATGAGCGCATCACGGACGAGAGTTACGCCCCGAACGCGTCATCGCGGATCCTCGGCAGCGAAGGCCGCATCGTCAAGATCACCAACAACTACTCGCGCATCAGCTTCAACTTCGGCCCCACCCTGCTCTCCTGGATGGAGCACAAGGCGCCGGAGGTGTACCAGGCGATCATCCGCGCTGACAAGGAGAGCCAGGAGCGATTCTCCGGCCACGGCTCCGCGCTGGCCCAGGTCTACAACCACATGATCATGCCCCTGGCGAACATGCGAGACCGTGTGACGCAGGTCCGCTGGGGGGTCCGCGACTTCGAGTCCCGATTCGGTCGTTTCCCCGAAGGCATGTGGCTGCCCGAGACAGCCGCCGACACCAAGACGCTTGAGGTGATGGCCGAACTCGGCATTCATTACACGATTCTGGCGCCGCACCAGGCGAAGCGCATCCGGCGCATCGGAAGCGAGCACTGGGAGGATGTCTCCAATGCCAATGTCGATCCTTCGCGGGCCTACGTGGCGAATCTGCCCTCCGGCCGAAAGATACACCTGTTCTTCTATGACGGCCCAATCTCGCGGGCGGTGGCGTTCGAGCGCCTGCTCAGCAGCGGCGAATTCTTCGCCAGCCGCATCGCCGAGGCCTCCTCGCACGAGCGTGACTGGCCCCAGCTCCTGCACATCGCCACCGACGGTGAGACGTATGGCCACCACCATCGCCACGGCGATATGGCCCTGGCGTACGCGCTTGAGCAGCTTGAAACCAACGGACACGGCACGCTGACAAACTACGGGGAATACCTCGAGAAGCACCCGCCCACCCACGAGGCCGAAATCATTGACAACACTTCGTGGAGCTGCATCCACGGCGTGGAGCGATGGAAGAGCGACTGCGGTTGTCATTCCGGGATGCATCCTGAATGGAGCCAGGCATGGCGCGCCCCGCTGCGCGAATCGCTCGACTGGCTGCGAGACAGCATCGCATCGAAGTTTGAGCACGTGGGCTCCGAGATCTTCAAGGATCCGTGGGCCGCCCGCGACGCCTATATCGGCGTGATTCTCGATCGCTCGCGTGATTCGATCGCGAGCTTCCTCGAACAGCACGCCGCGCGACATCTGGATGAAGCCGAGCGATCGCGGGCGCTCAAGCTCATGGAGCTGCAGCGCCACGCCATGCTCATGTACACGAGCTGCGGCTGGTTCTTCGACGATCTTTCCGGCATCGAGACGGTGCAGGTCATCCAGTACGCGGGACGGGTGATCCAGCTGGCGCAGTCACTCTTCGGCGAGGATTATGAAAGTGGCTTCCTGGAGCGATTGCAGCGTGCGAGCAGCAATGTGCACGAGCAGGGGGATGGTCGGCGCATCTATGAGCGGGCGGTGCGCCCCGCCATGGTCGATCTCACCAAGGTCGCGGCGCACTACGCCGTCAGTTCTCTCTTCGAGGAAAATACCGAAGACACGCCCACGTACTGCTATGACATCGAGCGCGAGGATTACCGCGTGGTCGAGGCCGGGCGCACGCGTCTGGCGCTGGGGCGGGTGCGCATCACATCCAAGATCACGCTCGAATCCGAAACACTCAGTTTCGGCCTGCTCCATTTCGGAGATCACAATCTCAACGGAGGCGTCCGCAGTTTTCGCGGCGAGGAGGAGTATCAGCGGATGGTCAAGCGGGCGGAGCAGGCATTCTCCCGCGCGGATTTCCCTGAGCTGCTGCGGGTCTTCGACGCTGAATTCGGCGCCTCGACCTACTCCCTCAAATCGCTCTTCCGTGATGAGCAGCGCAAAGTCGTCAGCAGCGTTCTTGAGTCGACACTCGAAGGCACGGAGATGATCTACCGCCAGATCTACGACGCCCACGCCCCACTGATGCGCTTTCTCGCCGACATCGGCATGCCGCTGCCCGATGCGCTGCAGAAGCCCGCGGAGTTCGTCCTGAACACCAGCCTGAAGCGAACCATCAGCGAAGATGAATTCGATCTGGACCGCATCGCGGGGCTCCTCGACGACGCCCGAGCCCGCAACATCGCGCTCGATTCCGCAGGTCTGGCCTTCGCACTGGAAGATGCGCTGGAGCGCATGACCGACCGCCTGCTCAAGGAGCCTGACGAGATCGACCTGCTCCGAAAGCTCGACGGCGCATCCGCCCTCGCCGAGGATCTTCCCTTCGAAGTCGATCTGTGGCGCGCACAGAACGTCTGTTACGAGCTGTATCAATCTGTATACAGCCAGTATCGCAAACGCGCTGACAACGGAGATGAACTGGCGCGGGAGTGGGTGGAGCGCTTCCGCAGTTTCGGCGCCAATCTCTCCGTCAAGGTGAAGTGAATGGCGGACCGGCGATCCATCGCCTCGACCTGCCGACTGCAGCTCAACGCCGACTTCGGCTTCGAGCGGTCGCAGCGGATTGCGCCATACCTGCACGCCCTCGGCGTGAGCGCCATATACACATCACCCATCTTCGCCGCCCGCGCCGGCAGCGGCCACGGCTACGATGTCACCGACCCGACTCGGCTCAACCCCGAACTCGGCGATGAAGAGCAGTTCCGCACGCTTGTCAATGAGTTGCGCAGGCTCGACATGGGGCTGCTCATCGACCTGGTGCCGAATCACATGGCGGCCCATACCGAAAATCCCTGGTGGCGATCCATGCTCGAAGATGGTGAAGCCTCGGAGCATGCAATCGCCTTCGATGTCGACTGGACCGGAAGCGACAGCGATGCCGACGTCGAGCCGGGGCGCATCGTGCTGCCCATGCTCGGCGCGCCCCTGCAGGAGGTGATTGCATCAGGAGATCTGCGGCCAAAGGTCGATGAACGAGGGTTCTCGATCATGCTGCATGACCAGGACCTCCCGCTCGATATTTCGACCTGGCCGGCGATCCTGCTCGATCCGGATGGCGGCGACGTCGAAACACCAGCGCAGATCGACGAGTTGATCGAGGCCGCGAGGCTCGCGCCGGATCGCTCGCGAGAGCGCGCTTCCGAACGGGCGACGGTCAAGGAGCGGGCTCTCGCGATTCTCGGGCGCATCCTGAATGAGCGTGGCCCTGCCCGGGCGTTCATTGAGGCGCGGCTTGACGCCCTCGCCGGCGACGCCGTGCGACTCGGCGAGCTGCTTGATCGCCAGGCCTACCGCCTTGAATTCTGGCGCGATGGGCTGAAGATCATGAACTACCGGCGGTTCTTCGATGTCAGCGAGCTGGCCGGCGTGCGGGCCGAGGATGCGGAAGTCTTCGAACGGATGCACCGGCTCGCGCTCCGGCTCGTGCGCGAAGGAATAGTCGACGGTGTGCGTCTGGACCACATCGATGGCCTGCGCGACCCGTGGACCTACCTGCATCGCTTGCGTGAGCGTCTCGACTCCGACTCGCCGCGGGGTGAAGATGGCCATCGACCACCCATCTACGTCGAGAAGATTCTCTGCGGCGACGAGACGCTGCCGCAGGACTGGCCCGTCGAGGGCGCCACGGGTTATGAGTTTCTGCGCGATGTCGGAGCCGTGCTGGTCGATCCGCAGGGCATCGTCGAAATGACGGATGTCTACGCGGAGTTCACCGGCGAGGTGCGCCCGTTCGAGCCCATCGAGCATGCGAAGAAGCGGCTGGTGCTGAAGTCGCTCTTTTCGCGCGAGACGGAGGCTCTGGCGAAGGCGCTGCGCGCCATCGCCGCGGAGCCGCCAGACGCCGGAAACCTCACCGCCTCTCAGCTCGAGATCGCCATCATCGAACTCACCGCCCACCTGCCCGTCTACCGCACCTACATCCGCGGCGCCGCCGTGACCGAACTGGACCGGTCCCGCATTCATGAGGCCGCCGCGTTGGCCCGTGAGGGCGACACGGCGCCGGATGACGCCGCGCTCGACTTCCTCCTCGGCGCCATCCTCAATGACGACGCCAACTCGGATCGACCCCACCGTGAGGCCCGGCGAGATTTTGTGCTCCGCTGGCAGCAGCTCACCGGGCCTGCAATGGCGAAGGGACACGAAGACACGGCCCTCTACATCTACAACCCGCACCTGTGTGTGAACGATGTCGGGTGCGATCCATCCACACCCGACATCAGTGTGGACGAATGGCATCGCCGCATCGGCGCCCGCGCGCGGCGCTGGCCGCTGGCCATGACCACCACCTCCACCCACGACACCAAGCGGGGTGAGGATGCGCGGGCCCGCCTCGGCGCCCTCTCGGAGTTCGCCGACGAATGGTCGGAGATTCTGAAGACATGGCGAGCCATCAACGAGAAGAAGCTGAGCACGGTCAACGAACTACCAGCGCCCGGATCCAACCAGCAGATCCTGATCTACCAGACTTTGCTGGGCGTCTGGCCGATGGATGAAGCCGTCGATGAGAACTTCATCCGGCGCGTGCAGAGGTCGATGACCAAGGCCGCCCGCGAGGCGAAGGTCTACACAAGCTGGCATAATCCGGACGAGGAGCACGAAGAGGCCCTGCGCGGTTTTCTCCACGATCTGATCACGGACACTGGCCCCGGCGGCTTCGTCGAGGCATTTCTTCCCTTCCAGCGCCGCGTCGCCTTCCGCGGCGCTGTGAACAGTCTGTCGCAGACGCTGCTGCGCATTGCCGCCCCCGGCGTGCCAGATCTCTACCAGGGCTCAGAGCTGTGGAACCTGAGCATGGTCGATCCCGACAACCGTCGCCCGGTGGATTACGAGCTGCGCCGTCGTCTGCTCGATTCGATCACGACTGATGCGGAGTCCGACCCCGTCGCGCTGCTGCGCAGCGTTCAGAAGAACTGGCGCGATGGCCGAATCAAGCTGCTCACGACGGTTCGAGCCCTGCATGCGCGCCGAGACCACGCCGCCCTCTTCACCGGCGGCGCCTACAGGCCGCTGCAGGTTCAGGGAGAGCGGTCCGCTCATGTCGTTTCCTTCGCGCGCAGTCTTGATACGGCCTGGGCCGTCGCCGTGGCGCCGCGACTGACGCGTCCGCTGTCGCCCGAGGGCGCCTTCCCGCTGGGGGCGGATGCCTGGGGCGACACTACGATCGAGCTGCCGGAGGGCGCCCCGACCGCATGGTTGAACGCGGTCACGGGAGAGCGGTGCGCCATCGAGACCGCCGGTGCGCCGTCAGCGTTGAAACTCGCGGACATCCTCGCGAATTTCCCCGTAGCGCTGCTCATCTCCGCATGACGAGCCGCCCCCGCCGCCGCAGCCCGGCGCCACCGTATGCAGCGCGGCCGCATCGCATTCGCCCTGCGCATGAAAAAGCGGAGAGGGGGGGATTCGAACCCCCGGTACCGGTTATTACCAGTACGACGGTTTAGCAAACCGTTGCCTTCAGCCGCTCGGCCACCTCTCCGGCATTCGTTCCCGGTTGTCCGGGCCAGTGTACGCGCCGGGACGACGGCCGACAACGCCCTGCTGACCGCAGCCCCGGGCGGCGTTCAGCGCCCCCCGAGGCCCTCCGGAGCCGCCCGCCCGGGAGCTGTCGCAGAAGGCGCAAAGAGACAGACCGG
Source organism: Phycisphaeraceae bacterium (assembly GCA_007693965.1). Lineage (GTDB taxonomy): Bacteria > Planctomycetota > Phycisphaerae > Phycisphaerales > UBA1924 > RECQ01. Next base: position 41,026 of record RECQ01000065.1, read on the forward strand.
TCAACCCCGCGCGCGCTGCGTGGCGACCGGTCTGTCAGATGTCGCGGGCCGGCGGTGTCGGGCGTGCGCCCTCCGACCGGCCCTGCGCTCGCCGAGAGCCCCGGAGCTCTCAGCGACCCTCTCTCCTCCCATGGTCCGGGCGGGGCGGGTATGCGAATTCAGTCGGCGCCTTCGCTCTGGCCGTTGTCGCCGCCGTCCTTGATCATGCGGCGGAGGTACTGGTTCTCGCGCCGCGTGGCCTCGAGATCGAAGACCAGGTACTTGATGCTCAGCCGCAGATAGTCGAGCGACTCCTGGAGCTGTCCGACGGTGCGGCGCATCTTGTCGTGGCGATCGCGGGTCTCGTGGGCCAGCTTCTCCAGCTTCTCCCGCTCATCGGGGGGGAGCTGATCGATCTGGCTGATGAGTTCACCGAGCTTCTGCTGAAATTCCTGCTCTTTCACAATGGACCCCTTCCTGTGCAAGTCTGTGATTGTCGCCCCTGCGCCGTGGCGAGGGCATGAAGAAGGGGTACAACCGCCGCACCAGCCTGGGCGCCAATCGTGGCATGGGCCCGGTAAAACCGCGATGCGCCGATAACAACCGGCGTCAGGGCCGAAAGACAGGTAACAGGAAAATTCATTGTCCGATCACCAGTGCCCATCGACGCCCTCTGCGCCGCACGACTGGGAGGGATGTTGCGTCAGCGCATCATCAGCCGTCGGCCCGGCGCAACACCTGTTGAGCCTCGGGAGGGGCGCCCGCGGCCATCCGGCGCAGGATCTCCGGCTCCTTCCGCCTGGCCTCGGCGGCGAGCTTCTTCAGGTGGTTGTTCCGCTCGACCGTGAACTGCTGGAAATAGCTCTCCAGCTCCTGGCGGGTGAAGTGGGAGAGCGGGTCCGAGAGCCCGGTCTGCACCGCCGCCCAGTCGGTCAGCGACCCGCCCGATCCGGTGAAACGGAAGAGGTCGAGCGTGGCCCGGATCCGCGATTCGAGCGTGCTGAAGGGGTCCGAGGCGGCCTCGGGGAGCTGACGCATAATGGTCGCCGTGTCGCCCCGTTCCAGCTCCTGGAGCCAGCCCGCGTCCGACCCTCCGCCCTGCCCGGAGCGGCCCGCGAATGCGGGGACCGAGTCGGCCGGCCGGATGTCCGCCAATGCGGTCGAGACCGTCCGCAGCCCGCCCCGCTCGAAGCGGACGGTGAGCCGCTGGGTCGGCTGGCCGTTCTGCATCACGCTCTGGGCGCCGACGACCTGCCCAACGCCCCACTCGGGCTGCCCGGCGTGTACGACGCGATCCCCTGACCGAAAGCGGGCTTGAGACATAAGCATTGTGATCCTCGTGTTTCAGACGGCCCCGAAGGGCCGAATCGGAGCTGCGTCGCCCGGGTCCCGGATATGGCGGCGCCGCCGCGGCGAAGTTGCCGGGCTCCGGGGGCCATGATACAGTGCTTGGCTCGACACCGCCGGAGCAGACGCGGGGTGGATTCCCTGATTCCGGGACTCGCCCGACCATTATCTGCCCGGCCCCACGGAGATCTGACCAGGATGATTGAAGCTCTCAAGGGCGATGAGATCGTCAACAAGACCGGCGGCCGCTTCCGCCTCTGCGCGCTGATCCAGCGCCGCCTCGTCGAACTGATGGAGGGCGCCCGCCCCCTCGTCGAACGCGACGGCCGCACCGATCTCGAACTGGTGATCGAAGAGATCCTCCAGGACAAGATCGCCATCGAAGACAGCGGGGAACACGCCGCATCCACCGCGCTCTGAGCCCGGCCGGTCCCCCACGACGAGCCCGCTACGAGCCCGGAATACGAGCCCGAAGCGCAAGCGAGGGAATCCGTAACGAGCCCGAAGCGCCAGCGAGGGAAACACTCCCTCATCACGAGCCCGAAGCGCAAGCGAGGGAATTCCCCATGCCCGCCGCACCTTCACCGGACACGCTCCGCGACGCCCGCATCATCGTCGGCGTCTGCGGCGGGATCGCCGCGTACAAGACAGCGACGCTTGTCAGCCGCCTCGCGCAGGCGGGGGCCGAGGTGACTGTCTGCATGACCGACTCGGCCACGCGCTTCGTCACGCCGCTGACGTTCCAGGCCCTCTCGGGGCGCCCGGTGTACTCGAGCCAGTGGGATCACATCGAATCAAAGGACCCCCAGCACATCGCGCTGGCGCGCTCGGCGCACCTCGCGGTGGTGGCGCCCTGCACAATGGACTGCATGGCGCGCCTGGCGACTGGCCTGACCGACGACATCGTCACACTGGTCCTGAGCGCCGTCGATCGCGCCAAGACGCCCGTACTGCTGGCGCCGTCGATGAACGAAACAATGTGGCGCCAGAAGAGCACGCAGCGGAATCTTGAAACGCTGCAGCAGGACGGCTTCCAGTTCATCGGCCCCGATGAAGGCTGGCAGGCCTGCCGCACGGTGGGGGCGGGACGGATGAGCGAGGCGGAGGCGATCTTCGAGGCGGTGGAAAGGGCGATCGCACGGCGGTAGGGGCTACGGCGCGACATGCCCATGCACGGTCACACACCTCTCCCCTTGGGAGAGGCCGGGAGAGGGCTCCTTCTCCTCCCCCCTTCTCCATCGCTCGATCTTCACAGAGCCCGTTCTCCAACACAACCACCCGAACGTGAACACCAGACGATCGAGCGTAGAAGAAGAAAGAGAAGAAGGAGCCCTCACCCTGCCCTCAGAGGGAGAGGGTTGGAAGGGGCGTTGTTCAACGACCTTCCACATCATCGATTCGCCACCGCCCATGCACCACGAATAAACTCACCCGCTCACCCGCTCACCCGCTCACCCGCTCACCCGCTCACCCGCTCACCCGCTCACCGCATCAACGCCTCCAGCCGATCGATCCGCTCCTGAATCGGCGGGTGTGTGCTGAAGACGTTGCTCTTGCGGTGGTGCTCCATCGCGGCCTTCTTCATCGGGTTCACGATGTAGAGGTGGGCCGTCGCACGGTTGGCCTTGTCGATGGGCTTCTCGCAGTCGGCGAGTTTGCGCAGGGCGGACGCCAGGCCCTCGGGATACCGCGTCAGCTCGACCGCGCCGGCGTCGGCGAGGTATTCGCGTTTGCGGCTGATGGAGAGCTGGATCAGCTTCGCCAGCAGGGGGGCGAGGACGGCGAGCAGCAGGGCGAGGAGCATCAGGATCGCCGCCGCGGCGCCGCCGCCTCCTTTTCCGCCGCCGCCGCCGCGGGGCGCCGACCGTCCGCCGCCGCGCATCGAGCTGTAGAACGCCATGCGCAGGAACGCGTCGCACGCGAAGGCGATGAGCCCCACCAGCGTGGCCATCAGCATGGCGAAGCGGATGTCGAAGTGGCGGACGTGGGCCATCTCGTGGGCCATGACGCCGGCGAGCTCGTCGCGGTTGAGCTGCGTGCGCAGGCCGGTGGTGATGGCGACGGCCGCGTTCTGGGGGTCGCGCCCGGTGGCGAAGGCGTTGAGGGCCGGCGAGTCGATCCGCCACACCTCGGGCATGGGCAGCCCCGCGGCGATGCGCAGCTCATCCACCACATTGAAAAGCTGCGGGTCGTGCTCTTTTTCGATCTTCCGGGCGCCGGACATGCGGAGGATGGCCTTGCCGCCGCCGTACCAGCTCCACAGACAGGCGATGAGGGCGAAGATTGCAGCGACGGAGGCGCCGACGATGAGGGAGGGCAGGAAATCGCGCAGCTCGCCCCCGCCCCGTGTGTAGACAGCCAGCGAAAACGCGATCGCAGCGCCGACCAGCACGACCAGCAGCCCCATCCCCCACATGAGGAGCTGGCTCTCGATCTTGTTCTTGCGGATCAGATCGTGGAAGGTGAGGGAGGGGGGATAGGCCTTGAGGCTGTCGCGCTCTGTGTGGACGGCGCCGGCCGTTGTCATGAGAAGGAGACCTTCGGCGCCTCACGGGCCGCTTCGACATCCAGCTCGAAGTAATCACGGGGCTCGAAGTTGAACGCATTCGCCACGAGGTTCGTCGGGAACGACTCACGGGCCGTGCGATACCGGGCCACGCAGTCGTTGTAATGCTGGCGGGCGAAGCCGATCTTGTTCTCGGTGCTGGTCAGCTCTTCCTGCAGCGCCAGGAAGTTGGTGTTGGCCTTCAGATCCGGATACGCCTCGGACAGCGCAAAGAGGCGCCCCAGCGAAGCGCTCAGGAAGCTCTCCGCCTCCGCCTGCTCCTTGACGCTGCCGGCGTCGATCGCCTGGGAGCGCGCCTTGATGACGGCGTCGAGCGTCTCGCGCTCGTGCGAGGCATAGCCCTTGACCGTCTCCACCAGGTTCGGCACCAGGTCGTAGCGGCGTTTGAGCTGGACATCGATCTGCGACCAGCCGTTGTCGCAGTCGATCCGCTTGCGCACCAGCTTGTTGTACATGCCGATGACGAACACAAGCAGCACGACGAAGAGCACGATGAGTGCGATCAGCAGTGGAAGTCCCATGGGTGTCTCCTGCGGCGGTTCCGCGTGCGGCCGGCTCGACGCCGGGCGGTGGGTGTGTGTGGACGATCCTCGAAGCGGCGCGGCGCGTCAAGGCGGGCGCGCGGGCGTGGTCTGTGATATTCTTCGGATTCGAGGGCCGCCTCTCTTGTCCCGTTGCGACCCGCATCGGACATGACAGGCCGGTTGGCCGGGCGCCTGCATCGGTCCCTCGACCGCCGGCGCCGCGACGGAGTGGCGCCATGCACCATGAAGCACGCGGACCTGTGACGCTCGCCGAACTCACCTCGGGCCTGATCTGGCCCCGCCTCTTCCGCGCCGTCGGGCTCTCGATCCAGCCCTCGCGCGTGCTGGTCGGCTTCGTCATGGTCGCGGTGATGATGGGCTTCGGCGCCCTGTTCGATGGCGTCGTCGGGCGCATCGTCTCGCTTGAGACGCTGTGGATGGCCGCCCCGATGGACATGGCCTCGCTCGCCGCCGGCGCCCAGGGCGAGGATGAGATGCGTTTCGGCCTCTTCCAGTCGCTCGTCACCGTGATGGTGAGCGGGCTGCAGCTCTTTGTGCTCGGCGTGCTCACGCTCGATCTCGGGCAGATCGGCGCCGCGCTGGCGATCTTCTTCATCGGCCTGCCTTCGATCCTGGCAGAGCACTGGTTCGGCGGCGCCATCCTCACGCTGGTCTGGATTTTCATCGCCACGCTCGGCGGCGGGGCGATCTCGCGGATGGCGGCGTGCGAGTTCTCGCGTGAGGTGCATATGACGGCCGGGCAGGGCCTGGGCTATGCCCTCGCACGCTGGAAGGATCTGCTGCTGGCCGTGCTGGCGCCGGCGATCTTCATCGCGGTGCTGGCGCTCGGCTTGATGCTCTACGGCGGGCTGCTGCTGCGGTTCCCGGTTGTGAACATCGTCGGCGCCCTGCTCTACGGGCTTGCCCTGATTGTGGGCTTCATACTTGTGCTGCTCACCCTCGCCTTCGCGCTCGGCAAGGCGATGCTGCTGCCCGGCGTGGTGGTCGAATCAACCGACTGGCTGGACGCCATCCAGCGCGCCTACTCCTACGTGCTCGGACGCACAATCCGCTTTCTGATTTATGTCGTGGTGCTGCTCGCACTGGGATCGGTGGTCTATGCCATCGCCGCGACGCTCACAACGGCCACGATCAACGGCGCCGCGTGGCTTGCCCTGCACTGGGCGGGGGAGTCGGCCCGGGAGATCGCCGGCGGCCACACCTTCTTCGCGATGGCGATGGAGCGACCTGACGCCGAGGGGACCTTCGGCGTCGCCGCGGGAATCATCGGCGTGTGGGAGCGGCTGGTCATCGCCGTGCTGGCCGGCTTCTTCGTCAGCTTCTACTTCTGCGCCTCGACGCTCCTCTACCTCGCGGCCCGGCGCGTCAACGACGAGCAGGACATGGACGAGATCTGGATGCCCGGACGCATCGGCGGAACCGCAGCGCCCGAGGAATCGCCCGAAGCCCCGAACTCGGAGGGGAACGACGCGGATGACGACTGAGCGCCGCATCGAAATGCACGATGATGACGCCCGCGCCCGCGCCGCCGCGCTGGCCGGACGTCTGGCTGAACTCGGCGTCACGACGCTCGCCATCATGCCCGGCGCCATCGGCTCGGACGGATGGCGCCATCTGAGCGCGCGCAGCGCCGACCTGCCCGGCGAGATCCTCGCGGCCCTGGACATCGCGCCCGGCGGCGCCCCCGTCGAACTGATCTGCCCCGACCTGCCCCTGCGCTTCGAGATCGACCGTGAGAAGACGGTGGCAATCACGTCCGACGCCGCGCTGGCGCGCGCCTTCGCGAACCATTGAAAAATTCAGCCCGCGACCGCCTCCGGCGTCGATTCTGCGCAGAAGCGTCGCCGAAGGATCAGGAGCAGCGAGTCCGGCTCCATGAAGCTGTCGGGTGGTCGGAAATAAACCTCGTGCAGCGCCCCCGGCATCCGCGGCGCCAGCGCCCGCACCGTCCCCTGAACGCCTTCGAGAGCCGCAACCACCGGCCCCGGCGCCTCGCAGCGGATGATCACATCGCGCTCCTGCACCACAACCGCGCGCACGCCCAGCGCCATGGCGCCGATCCGCAGCGCCGACAGGCCGAGCAGCCGCTGCGCCGCCTTCGGCGGCTCGCCGTAGGCCTGCTTCAGGTCGCGCTCCACCGCCTCGAGCTCCGCAGGCGTCGTCGCCAGCGTCAGGCGTCGGTACGCCTCCATGCGCCGCCCGTCCGAGGGGATGTACGGCTTGGGAAGCGAGCCCGCGACTCCGATGTCGATCGTTGTCTCGGTCGGCGTCGTCACCGGCTCGCTCTTCAGCTCCTTCACCGCCCGTTCGAGAAGCTGGCAGTACATCTCGTACCCCACCGCGGCGATGTGGCCCGACTGCTCGGCGCCGAGGAGGTTTCCGGCGCCGCGGATCTCCAGGTCGCGCATCGCGATCTTGAATCCCGCGCCGAGCATGCTGAATTCCTCAATCGCCTTCAGCCGGCGCTTGGCGTTCGGCGTCACGGTGCGGTCGTCGGGGAGCAGCAGATAGCAGTACGCCCGGTGCTTGTAGCGTCCCACCCGTCCGCGGAGCTGGTGCAGATCGGCGAGGCCGAAGCGGTCGGCGTCGTTGATGATCATCGTGTTGGCGGTGGGGATGTCGATGCCGGATTCGATGATGGTGGTGCAGACGAAGATGTCCGCCTCGCGGCGCACGAAGCGGAGCATCACGTCCTCGAGCTCGCCCGTGGGCATCTGCCCGTGCCCGATCAGGATCTTCGCCCCCGGCGCCAGCTTCTGCACCTCGTCCGCCACCGTGCGGATGTTGTGCACGCGGTTGTGGACGAAGAAGATCTGCCCCTCACGGTTCAGCTCCCGCGCGATCACCTGCGACAGACGCCGCTCGTTGTAGGGGATCACCTCGGTCACGATCGCCCGCCGGTCCATCGGCGGCGTCGCCAGCGAGCTGATGTCGCGGATGCCCAGCAGCGACATGTGCAGCGTGCGCGGGATCGGCGTGGCCGAGAGCGTCAGCACATCCACCGTCATGCGCAGCGAAAGCAGCCGCTGCTTGTGCTCGACGCCGAATCGCTGCTCCTCGTCCACGATCACCAGCCCGAGGTCGGCGAAGCGCACATCCTGTGAAAGCAGGCGGTGCGTGCCGATCACCAGGTCCACCTGCCCCTTGCCCACCGCCTTGATGACGGCGTTCTGCTCCTGTTTCGTCTTGAAGCGCGACAGCGACTCCACGCGGAATGGATAATCCGCGAAGCGCGATCGAAACGTTCGCTCGTGCTGCTCGGCCAGCACCGTGGTGGGCACCAGCACCGCGACCTGCTTGCCGTACTCGGCGCACTTGAAGGCGGCCCGGATGGCCAGCTCCGTCTTGCCGTATCCCACATCGCCGCAGACCAGTCGGTCCATCGGCCGCGCCGACTGCATGTCGCGCTTGATCTCGGCGAGAGCGGCGAGCTGGTCCTCGGTCTCCTCATACGGAAACTCGGCTTCGAACTCGCGCTGCCAGGTCGTGTCCGCCGGGTAGCGCACGCCGGGCATGTGCTCGCGGGCCGCCTGCACGCGCAGCATCTCCGCCGCCAGGTCGCGCACGGCCTCGCTCACCTGGTCCTTCTGCTTCTGCCACCGCTTGCCGCCCAGCGCGCTCAGCGGCGGATGACCTCGGAACCCGCCGACATATTTCTGCACCTTGTCGATCTGGGCCGCGGGCACGTGCAGCCGGGCGCTCTGCGCGAATTCGAGCGTGAGATATTCCTCGCTCTGCGACTCGACATCGCGCTTGCGCTCCACGGAAGCGCCCGGCGGCGCCTTGCGCTTCATCGTGCGCAGGCCGAGGAACTTCGCCACGCCGTGGTCGACGTGCACGACGTAGTCGCCCTCCTGCAGCTCCAGGAAGGCATCCATCGCCCGCCCCGCCTTAAGGCGCCGGATGCGCCGGCGAGTCTGCGTGCGGTTGAGCAGCTCGTGGTAGGGGACCAGCGCCGCGCCCTCGGCGCCGCCCGCGTCCGGGGCGTCCCAGATGAAGCCGCGATGCAGGTACGTCGTCAGCGAATCGACCGGTTTCCCCGACGCGAACTCGGCGAGCAGCTCGCCCAGGCGCGAGCGCTCACCCTCGTTCTGGCACAGCACGAGCACAGCGCGCTCCGCCGTCAGCTTGCCCAGCTCCGCCACAGCTTCCGACACATCCGTCGAGAAGTGCGGCAGCGCGCGCACGGGAAGGTCGATCCGTGTGTCCGCACGCGCCGCCGCGGCGGAGAACTGGTTGATCTCGGCGAACCCCGTGAACCGCTCCTGCAGTCTCTTGAAAATCGCCGGCGGCCCGATGATGGACGACGCATCGGTGACGCGCTCGTAATAGCCGCGCCCCTGCTCGGTCGTCTCCATCGTCTCGTGCACGACCGGCAGCATCTCGCGCGGCAGGATGTCGAGGAAGCAGGCCGACTCATCCTCCTGGCGCATCGCCTCCAGGCTGGCGCCGACCAGCTCGATCCGGTCGATGCGCCGATCCGAGCCCATCGTCTCCAGGTCGATCTCGGAGATCGATTCAAGCTCGTCGCCGAAGAAGTCCAGCCGCACCGGGACGGCGGCCGATCCAGCGGCGTCGGCGCGGGCCGAGCCGGGGGGGAAGATGTCCACGATCCCGCCGCGAAGCGCAAAGTCCCCCGGCTCCTCGATGGCGTCCACGCGCGAGTACCCCGCGCCGTCGAGCCAGCGCACGATCCGCTGCGGCCCGCGGGCGTCGCCCGGCGCCAGCGCCAGCACCAGCGACTCCAGCCTTCCGACCGCGGGAATGGTCTGCATCAGCGCCTGGATCGGGCACACCAGCACCGAGCCCGGCGCCGGCCCATGCTCGACGATGGAGCGCACCAGCCCCAGCCGCTCCGCGAAGAGCTCGAGGCTGACGGCGCTCTCGCCCGGGAGCATCTCCAGCGCGCACAAGCGCCTCGCATCAACGCCCAGGCCGGTGAGTTCGTCGACGGCTTCGTCGGCGTCGTCGAGGTGGGCAACCACGAGCAGGACGGGCCGACTGGCGATGTCGCCGACCGCGGCGCAGACCAGCGCGGTGGATGAGCCGCTGGAGCCGGAAGCGGCGCAGCGCTTCCCCGCCGCCATCGCCTCGGCCAGTGCGCGCACGGCAGGCGCTCGTCGAATCACGTCCAGGGGTGAGTCGCGGCGTCGCGTGCGCATGGTCAAACGCCCGTCGGACGGCGCATGCCGCCCGCGGAGCCGTCGGTGTGGCGACAGTGTAGCGCTTCCCCGAAGGGATGCGGCGCATAAGAATCGCCGCCCCGGCTTGTGGGCCGGGGCGGCGTCTCTCGAGCGTGTTGCTCATTGCAGATCCGAAGCCTCATCAAGGAGACTCAGAGCTGAATGGTGTCGCGATTCAGCGGCGACGGCGCAGGCCGGCGAGGCCGGCGAGGCCGAAGATCACCACAGCGCCGGGGGTCGGAACGAGGTTGGCGTTCAGCGTCCAGCCGGTGAGGGCGCCAGCGTCGCCAACGGCCCAGTCGTAGATGACCAGTGTCCAATCACCACCGCCGCCGGAGATCGAGCCCATGGGGGTGTTGAAGATGCTGAATCCTCCGTCCGGCCACATGCCGGCGCCGACGCCGAAGGCCTGGTTATACGTGCCGGCGGGCGGGTTGACAGCAGTAGTGGTTGACGTGGGCAGGTCGCTGCCGCCGGATTCGACGAAGGTGTAATCGCCGCCCAGGAAATCACCCGAGTTGCCGAAGGTGCCCGGGTTGAACAGGCCGGGACGAACGAAGATGTTGTGGCCGATGTTGTCGGGGCTGACGAGGACGGCCTGCACATCGCCGATCCAGGTGTGGGTCAGCCCTGAGATCTCGATCGACTTGACGCTCTTGATGTCGTCAGGAACCGAGATGGTGGAGACGAACGGATCGTTGGGCAGGACTGTCGGGCCGCCTGTTGAGGTCCAGGATCCGCCGCCGCCGGTGCCGACCGCGGGGATGTTTCCGCCGGGGCCGGAGCCGGAGAAGGGGACAGTCGCGAAGGCCATCCCGGAGGCAGCCAGAAGGGCCGCGGAAGCAGTTGCAATACGAATCATGGTGTTTCCTCTTCCTGTGTGGGAAGTTCGCATGAAGGTATTGGCGCGACGACAACATGTCGGCGACACCTGTGCGAAACAGTCACCTCTGGAATGAAACGCCATGGACATACCCATCACTTCCGGAGGAAGCATGGGAATGCGGTCAATCAGTACAGATTGTCATGAAGCGCGTATGCAGTTCCCGTGACGTGTTCCTCGACCTCCAGATCCGCAATGCCTTCCCACAGCGCATCACGGAACAGCGACCCTAACCGATTTGAAACAGTTTGTCAAGAAGAAACCAACAATTCCGCTGATGAATCGTGACCGATACCGATAAGGAACACGACGTCAGTGGTTGTCGCACATCGCCGGCCCTGTACTGCATGAGTTGCGGTCTTGCTTCGCCCTGGACAGGCCAGGTTGTCAACGATCACGATGCACATCTGAATCTGGGGCCTGCTCCGTGCCATCCGCGATCGTGAACCGGGTGATATTGATGACGGTGCGCGGGCCAACGCCCCTGACTCGGGTGAGCGACTCGACATCGGGAAATCGGCCTCGTGCTGCACGGTCCTCGATGATCCTGGCGGCGATCGCAGGTCCGATTCCGGGAAGCAGTTGAAGCTCATCAACGTCGGCGCTGTTGAGATCGATTTTCCGCTCGGGGATTGTCGCCAGGCGCGTGGGCGCATCGGCGGGGGCTCGACCTGCAATGGAGAGCGCCAGGGCCGCCGCGATAAGTCCGGTGATGACGAGTCCGGTCATGATGCGGACGGGTGAGGTCGTCCAGTCCTGGGGCTCAGGCGCTGCGTCAGCCATGCCAAGCGTGTCGTTTCCCGCCATGCCGCCGCTCCCGGACTCATGCGGTCTGTCGCGCAGCGCCGTTCTCGATGGGGTCGAGATCGCTGAGCGTGCGCCGCTCGCGCAAGCGTCGATGCAGTTCGCCCATGCGTTTCAGGGCGAGCTTGCCACGGCCGGCGTCGGTGACGAGGCCGCCGGAGGGGATGTCGGCGTGCGACGCCTTGTCGCACAACTCGTGCCAGCAGACGCTCGTGACGGCGGGATTCGAGTACGCGATGCGGACGACGTTGGTGAGCCATTCGGCCTGTGTGGCCTCGGACCACTCGCCGCGCCAGTAACCGGGGTCGAAGGCGCGATCGAGGCCGAGCGATTCCTCGTCGGGCGGCTCCGTCGGCGCGCCGAAGGAGCTGATGGTGAGTGGTTTCTCAAAGCAGGCGAAGCGATCGAGCAGGTCGGCGATCTGCATGATGTCGCGCGTGGCCCGGCCGGGCTCGGGATCGCCCATCTGCAGGCGCAGTCCCAGCGAATCGAACTCGATGCCCGCCTGGAACATCAGCTCGGTGTAGAGCAGCGGCGGAATGGAGCCGGTGTCGGCGCCGGAGTGCTCGCCGAATGGCTGGGAAATCTCCACCTGGATGCGGGCGGAGGGGTGCAGCTTGCGAACCATGAGCACGCACAGGCGCGTCAGGTCGATGATCTGCTCGAGACTGAGCGAGAAGTTGCTGCCCAGATGCAGACCGCTGGCGACCGTCCACTTGGAGACGACGCGCCGGTAGCGCGTCACCACGCGGCGCACATGCTCGTAAATGAGCTCGCGGAGGGTGTCGTAGTCATTTTCCCAGATGTACAGCCAGTCGGGAACGCAGCGCGGGCGGAACTCGACGAGCGGGCCCCCAACGACGGGAATTCGGGCCTGACGCACCGCCCACTCGATCCACTTGTCCGTGCGCGCGAAGTTGTAGTCGCCTTCCTCCGGCTCCAGCTCGCTCCAGCGCATCGGCAGTGTGATGAAGTCGAAGGACTCCTTGACGACGTTCCGCAGCGGCTCCGTGAAGCGGTCGGTGTGGATGGTGCAGCCGAGAATCAGCGGCGCGGTCTGGCCACACTCGGCGCCCGTGCGCCGGGAGGCGTTGCGATCGGCGCGGCGCAGCGAAAGCTGTTCGCTGGCGTCGATCGACATCCACAGGGCCTTTCGCGCCAGGCGATCCTGCTCAATGGTGTGACGCCCGTTCGTGTCGCGCGCCACCACCAGCGCCTTCGTGAATCCCTGGCGCGCCTGCTCGAAGGCGGTCATGACCGGATCGGTCGGGGGCAGGTCGAAAAGTCCCCACTCCTCCAGCTTGACCAGGAAGAGCATGATGCGCCGCCGGGCCAGCTCCAGACTGAGCAGGTACGGCTCCTCCCGGTCGGGAAGCAGACAGGTTTCGAGGATGTACACCCCCGGTCCGTCGGCCGTGTACTGCAATCCGAGCGCGGCGGAGGCGCGGTTGCGCTTCTCACAATGGATCACGCCGTTTTCAAATGCGATCTCCCCCGCGACCACCACGCCCTCCGGCCCGAGCAGGTGCGCGTGGCGCAGGGGCCACTCACTGGCGGGGCCGTCGTCGTCATAGACCGCGAAACTGATCATTGCCTCGAACTGGCCCTCTCCGGAAGAAGTGCGCGGGCTCGCCTGTCCTGGAGAGCGGCGATCGCGCCGCCCCGCCGATCGCATTGTCTCCGCGCCGGCGATTCTGACAAGCCGCCGCCTCGTACGGCGCCTCAGCCGACGGGACCATTCTGTCCGATTCAACCCCATTCTCTTGCACATCAGGCGGCGGAGGCGAGCAAGGGTACGATGTCGCACAATGGACGCGATGGAGCGCACCAATCTGCCGCTGCAGGACCGCCGCGAGGGCAAGGTCAGGGATGTGTACGGTCTTCCTCCCGCCAATTCAGGCGAATCGCCACGGATTCTGCTCGTCGCCACCGATCGCCTCTCGGCCTTCGATGTCGTCCTGCCCACGCCCATTCCCGGCAAGGGACGCCTGCTCACGGACATTTCCACACGATGGTTTCAATTCATCGAGCAGCGGGGTCTGGCGTACACCTTCCTGCTCTCGACCGAGGTCTCTGACATTCCCGGACTGGCGGAGGCCGATCGGGCGGCCCTGCAGGGGCGGGTGGTGATCGGGACCCGCTGCGAGGTGGTTCCCGTCGAGTGCGTGGCACGGGGCTACCTGGCGGGATCCGGGTGGGTCGAATACCAGCAGTCCGGCAGGGTCTGCGGCGTGGAGCTGCCTCCGGGGCTGCGCCAGGGCGATCGGCTGCCCCAGCCGATCTTCACACCCGCCACCAAGGCCGAGCAGGGGGCGCACGACGAGAACATCAGTTTCGAGCAGGCGTGCGAGATCGCCGGCGAAGAGACGATGCGCCGCCTGCGCGACATGACGATGCGGATTTACACCGAGGCGTCGGCGTATGCGCTTGAGCGGGGTGTGATCATTGCGGACACCAAATTCGAGTTTGGGCGGCCTGTGGAGTCGGCCGGCGATCCGGGATCGCCGCTGCTTCTGATCGATGAGGCGCTCACGCCCGATTCCTCGCGGTTCTGGCCCGCGGACGAGTGGAGGCCGGGCGAGGAACAGCCCAGTTTCGACAAGCAGTATGTGCGCGAGCATCTGCTGCAGCTGGTGGAGCAGGGCGCCTGGAACAAGCGGGCGCCGGGGCCGGAATTGCCCGCGGATGTGGTGCGAAACACGCTGGGCCGCTACCAGGAGGCGAGTCGGCGGCTGTTCGGTTGAGCCGCGGTCGACCAGAATGGTGAAGGCGGGATTTTGACCGCCTGGAGGTCGGTTCGTCGATGACATGGAGGATCAGCATTGAGCGACACACCCAACCAACCCGGCCATGAAGAGGCGAACGACGACATGATGGAGAACACACATCACTCGCCGCGGGTCTTCGGATGCCGCGACATCCTTCCCCCGACGCGCGACTCGCTGACGCACAAGTTCTGCATCGCCGGGCACGAGGGGTACCTCACCATCGGGTTCCACCCCGACGGGGCGCCGGGGGAGATCTTCATCAAGATGGCGAAGGAGGGCTCGACGATCAGCGGCATGTGCCAGGCCTTCTGCCGCGCCTTCAGCCTTGCGATCCAGTACGGGTTGAGCCTTGAAGACTCGGTCACACGCTTCAAGGGGATGCGGTTCGATCCGCAGGGCCCCACGACCAACCCGGACATCCCCGAGGCCAACAGCATCGTGGACTACGTCGTCCGCTTCATCGAGCTGCACTATTGCTCGAAATCCTCGGCCTGACGTCTTCCGGCGCCAGAGTTTCCGCTGCGGCAGGTTTCCGGTGTGAACGCTGGGATCACCGGCGTCGTAGCACCACGGAGAACGTGGGATCCCCCAACTAGGGCGGATTCTCGAGGAGACTCCTGAGGGCCATGGATGGCGGGACGGCCAGATCGCGTGCGTCGTGTGGATCAACGGCGGCCATGATCCGATGAAATGATCGGTCCACCTTTTTCGACGCACCACTTGTTTGGGGCTTCCGTTCCGATGCGCCGACAGCCACAGAGACAGACTCGACCCGGCCCGGCGATGCTCCGGGCGCCTGAGGGGAGTGTGCGCGTGTGAGTGGGGCGGTGCTCACAGGTCGAACGCCCCTGCACGTGGCCGCCCCCACCGGCGAGCGCTGGCATGTGCTGCACACCAGGAGCCGCCAAGAGAAGGTGGTGGCCCAGATGCTGGGGGCGGCGGGGATCTACCACTACCTGCCGCTGATCCAGAAGGTCGCGTACCACGGCGGGCGACGGCGTCGGGTTGAACTGCCCCTCTTTTCTTCCTACGTGTTTTTATTCGGACCTCTGGAGGCTGTGTACTTTGCGATCGAGAGTCGTCGCGTGGTGCGGTCGATCGCCGCCCCGGACCAGGGGCGCCTCGAAAACGAGCTGCAGCAGATCAGGACGGCGCTCTCCGGGGGCGCCGTGCTGGACCCATATCCGTTCCTGACGCGTGGGCGTCATGTGCGTGTGTCTTCGGGCCCTTTCCGGGGCCTGGAGGGATTGGTTGAGGAGCGTCTCAAGCAGGACCGGTTGATCCTTCAGGTGAACACGCTCGGCCAGGCGGCCAGCCTGGAGATCGATGCGAGCCTGCTTGAGCCCGTGGACTGAATCGCAGCGTCCTGCGAGGGCGCTGATTTTCGGTCCATGCGAATCCGTTGTACGGGCGAGGTCCGCCTCCCGATCGGCGGGGGTGCGCGACGGGGGCGAAGCCCGCCCTGAGTCCGGCGGCGGGGCGAGCGTCCCAGCCGGTTCGAGCGAGAGCGAGTCGAGTGCTGGCAACGGGCATCCACCGGTGGAACCGACTGCGGTAAGCGTGACGAACGTACACAGCCCAACACGACTCTTTTCCTCACATTCGCGCTGCGGAGCGATCGGACGCGTCTGGCTATCCGATGCTGCGAGTAGGTCCCATATCAACTCATGTGAGGAGATTGGCGGCCGTGAGGAGAGATCGAATGAACTGGAGACTCGTACAGGACCCGAAAATTCAAAGATCCAGTGCTTTTTGGTTGCTTCTGGTGTCAGGGTGCCTTGGGCCTTTGATTCTTCTGGTGACAGGATGCATTGGGCTGTTTACTGCTCAGCCGCACATGTGTCTGGCGCCCATGGGGATTGCGTTCGCCTGGTGGAGTCTTCTGTTCACCAAGTGTGTAGCGATCCTAAGAGAATACATAAAAGGTGACTGGAGCCTCTGAACAATCCGGAAGGTGAACTCAGACGTCCCACCGGCTCCGGGTCTTGAACAGTACGGCTCAAAGAGCCATACAGACGCTTATTCAGAGGTCCCGACTGTGGACCAATAATGCGCAAGATGATTTGTATAGCACGATGGGTTGTTGCAGTTGTCAAGCAGATCTTGATGAACAATGAGATCTGTCCACAGCGCAATTCGGTCACGCAGGCATTATCGACTGCGGAAAGCGTGACGAACGTACACAGCCCAACACGACTCTTTTCCTCACATTCGCGCTGCGGAGCGATCGGATGCGTCTCGCTATCCGATGCTGCGGACGTGTCCTTCGCCTGCCAAGGTCCGCAGGCGTTGAGCGCAGAGGAGAGAACTATGAGCATCACGCCCTGCCTTGGAATTCCACAGTCGCTTTTCCGATTGCGTTCGGCGCCGCTGGTTCGCGGCGTCGGGCTGCGGTTCCCGGTCCTTGCCTTCGCAATGCTGGCGGCCGCCCTGATGGGCGCGTTCGCTTCGCCAGCGGCTTCCGGCGCTGTGCACCAGGCCATCGAAGCCCCGGAGCGCATCGAGGCGACGCTGAAGAGCGATCTGCCCGCCTTCGACATCGCATGGTCCCGTCATACGGACCAGGCGCGTCAGGCGCTGGCGGACATGATCGCCGATCGCATCCGGGACAACGCCCCGATGGTGTTGAGTTTCCCGGACATCAGCTCGAACTGGCGTCCGGTGAGCGTGCAGGCGCTGCGCGACATGAATGGTCAACTGATTGACCGCCGCGTGCTGTCGTTCTCTCGGGCGAACTACGAGGGTCGCCTCGAAGCGGCTCTGATGGATGTGCTCGATCGCGTCCGCGCGAAGCGTCCCGACGCCGTGCTCGGCCTCGATGGCTTCGAGCCCGTCTCCGGTCGGCGCACGGATGATCAGTACGTGAAGCTCAACCGGGCGCTCGATTTCATTTATCTGGACAAGGATCTGGGCGAGTGGGTCGGTCCGGGCGGCCGGCGTCAGAGCCTGGAGGAGCAGATCCGTCGCGCTGACCGCAACCTGCGGGCCGCGGGCCTTGATGAGAACAACTGGCTCGTCATGCGTCACACCGATCAGTGGATCGCGATCGCACTGAGCGAGCTTCCTGAGAATCTCGGCGTCGACGGCTCGTCCGAGTCTTCCGCATCTGATTCGACCACCGAGGGCGAGGCCGAAGCCGAGCCGGCGCACGCGGAGAG
The DNA here is from genome assembly GCA_007693965.1 of Phycisphaeraceae bacterium. GTDB lineage: Bacteria > Planctomycetota > Phycisphaerae > Phycisphaerales > UBA1924 > RECQ01. The sequence continues at coordinate 58,259 of RECQ01000065.1, forward strand.
CCGCAGCGAGCCCGAGCCGCAGCGGGCCCGCGCTCCGGCCAGCCCCGATATCAACGGCGACGGTGTGGTCAACAGCCAGGACAAGGCGATTCTGCTCAGCAATTGGGGAACGACCGAGGCGTCCTGCGATTTGAACGGCGATGGGAAGGTCGGCTCGGCGGATCTTGCGATTCTGCTGGCCAGCTATACGCACCAGCCGCCGCCGCCTGTGAACGTCAACGGCGAGTTCTCGCCGACGATCACCCAGTACGATCGCAGCTCCGGCGACAGCATCACGCTTAACATCACCTCCGGCGCTCCCAGCGGCGGCAGCGTGGTCTTCAAGCTATGGTCGACCCAGAACAGCTCCTCCCACTGTGTGCACGTCGATTCCTCGGCGCCCTACATCTACCCCGCCAGCGTTCTGCAGAGCGCCCCGCTGGGCGAGGTGCAGTTGCAGGCGATGGTTCGCAATTCGAGCAATGAAGTTCTGGCGACTATCGCCCGCAACATCGTGGTGATCGACTCGTCGAACTCGAACCCTGATCAGGGGCAGTCCGGCGAGGGTGAAGAGCCGGGTGATGGCGTGGATGACCCCGATGCCGGCTGGACCGAATTCACCCCCGGGCCGCAGACGCGCATCGTCTATGTCAGTTCATCTGAGGGCAGTGACTCAAACACCGGTCTGTCCTGGAACGCTCCCGTCAAGTCACTCAGCAAGGGTTACGACTTGCTCCGCGACGGCAAGCCCGACTGGATGCTGCTGAAGCGCGGCGATGTGTGGACGAATGAAAACTTTCCGTGGTGGAACAAGTCCGGCCTGAGCGTTGAGGAGCCGATGGTCATCGGAGCCTACGGCGAGAACGATGCGCCACGCCCGAAGATCATCGCCGAAGAAGGCACGGCGTGGCGAACCGCCCTGAGCAGCAACCCTCTGAACTACATCGCCATCACTAGCCTGCACCTTCAGACTCGTGAGCGGAATGAGCAGGACACCTACACCGCGGGCATCTGGGTTCAGCGCACTGGCGAGTTCTTCCTGATCGAAGACTGCCTCATCGAAGGGTTCGGCAACAACGTGATGGTTCAGGGCACTCAGCCATTTGGACGGCTGGACTTCCGAATGAGACGATCAATTCTGATTGATCCGTACCGTCCCGACACGGGCAACACAAACATCTACATTGCAGATGTGGACGGCCTGCTCATCGAGGAGAATGCCCTCATCAACACGATGGAGAACGAGGCTGGTGGTGTAAAACACTCGCACGGTATGTATTTTACGCAATCCAACAGGCCCGGATCTGCGGTCGTGCGGGAGAACATCATTTATAACGCTCGCACGAACATCACCTTGAGAGGCGGTGGGGTCATCGAGAACAATCTGTCTATCCGAGGCGGCCAGTCAATTGCAGCAGTTCCTTCGGATCGAGGCGAGGCGAATGTCTACGTTTCCAAGAACGTGGTTGTCGAAAGCCGCGATCATTGGAATGGGCAAAGGCTTGGAGTAGGCATCTATGTAGGGGGTATTCACGCAGACATCAAGGACAACATCGTATTCGGTGGTACCGATGGAGGGTCGCACACCGGTATCGCTCTCGAAAACACAGGCGGATCGGTGCGGCAGAACACTGTGTACGGTTGGAGCCGCGAGGATGAGGCTCTTCTCAGACCGGCACTAATAATCCGGGCGCCCCACGACTCACCGATCGCCATCGAGAAAAATAAGCTTATCCAAACGCGAGATCAGTATGTGGTGTGGGACCGGAGCGATGATCTGGAGATGGTGAGTTATTCAAACAACGCTTACTTCACGCCCATGAGTCAGCGGTTCTGGATTGCTGAGGATCGGCACACACGTTGGTTCAACGATTGGCGTCAGGATCGTGAGCCGAACGCGGAGTGGTACGAGGTCGACGTGTCTGCATACCCGGCATCGCTCCAGGACGTGATCAACATGACGGCTGAGGAGCTTGCCGAAGCGTTGCGAGGCCAGCGCAGGGGCAACTGGACCGCCGACATCACTGCCAAATCGGTCAACGAGATGTGTCGCGCGGCTTTTGATGAAGCCGGGAATTGAGTCGGAGCGACTCCGGATTGTGAGAGAACTGATAGGACCACCGGCCCCGGCGCTACTGCGCCGGGGCCGGTTTTCGCACCGAGGCCCGATGCGGGACCTTCACAATGACAACGAAGATATGAACGATCGACGCCTGAAAGCACTGATCATCGCGGAGGCCGCCAACCCGGAGTGGGTGAGCGTGCCGCAGGTGGGATGGTCGCACGCATGTGCCCTGCTCGATGTGAGCGATGGCCACTTGGTCACACAAGCGCGCAACCGCACTCGTCGAGGGGAAGGATTTCACCGCCATCGACTCCGAGGTGGTGGCGCGGCCGATGTGGCACCTCAACAACATAACTCCGCGGCGGCGCGGGGCTTGGCTGGACCACGGGCACGGCTCTCTCGATCGTCTCGTATACATACTTCGAGCGACTGCTTTGGAGGCGGTTCGGCGATCGCATCCGCGCCGGCGAGTTTGATGTGGTGCATCGCATCACGCCGCTGAGCCCGACCATTCCGAGTCGACTGGCCCGAAGATGCGCTCGCGCCGGCGTTCCATTCGTGCTGGGTCCGCTGAACGGGGGCGCCCCATGGCCGAAAGGTTTCGGCGGCGCCCGGCACCGGGAGTGGGAGTGGCTTTCGTATGTGCGGGGGATCCACAAGCTGGCTCCGGGCTACCGATCCACTCGCCGCCATGCAAAGGCGATTCACATCGGCTCACGGCACACATGGTCGCAGATGCCGGAGCGATACCACGACAAGTGCATTTACAAGCCCGAGAACGGCATCGACCCACTGCGATTCTCAGCCCGGCGGCGCAGGCGCGCGGAGCGGCCCATCAGGCTCATCTTCGCCGGGCGGCTGGTGCCTTACAAGGGGGCCGACATGTTTCTCGAGGCCGCGGCGCCGCTGGTGCGGGAGGGGGTGTGCATCGTCGAGATCGTCGGTGACGGACCGATGCGCAGTCAGCTGGAGACAATGGTCACGAGCGAGAAAATCGAGAGCGGTGTGCGATTCACCGGCTGGATCAAGCACCACGAAGTGCAGCAGCGCCTGGCCGATTCAGACGTCTTCTGCTTTCCCAGCATCCGTGAGTTCGGCGGCGCGGTGGCGCTGGAGGCTATGGCCGTCGGCCTGCCGCCGATGGTGGTCGATTACGCCGGCCCCGCGGAGCTGGTGAGCGATGAGACGGGCTGGCTTGTGCCGCTGGGGTCACGCGCAGAGATCGTTGAAGGGTTTCGGCGCTCGATGGAGGAGATTGTTCACGATCCCTCACAGATTGAGCGTAAATCGACTGCGGGGGCCGAGTGTGTGCGCCGTCGATTCACGTGGGACGTGAAGGCGCGGATGACACTGGAGATTCTTCGCTGGGCCGCTGGTCTTCAAGAGGACAAACCGGATTTCGACGATGACACGATGCCGACGAAGACGCTCGAGGCATCTTCATCGAATGTGTGATGGATGCAGGCCATATCAGTGCCGGGGGAGGAAGATGATAATGTCGAAGGGGGCGGTAGGCTGGTATGAAAATAGGACATGTCTTTGGATTGATCATTTCACAGTCAATGCCAATTGCCTTCTGTTGTATTCAATGGCAAGCGAGAGGGATAATATTTATTTTGTTGCGATAGTCAACACTATCCACTGTTCGTGATTTACGAAGTAGATGCTTTTCCGGTAACGTGGCGTTATGAGTAGTATCGAGACACAGCTTGGTAGCGAGTCGGAGGCCAAGTTGCCTAAGCCGGATCTAACATGTAAACACACACTTAAACATCGGGCAATTCGGGGATCGGTATGGACGATCAGCGGATACGGCATTTCGCAGCTTTTACGCCTAGGAAGCAATCTTGTGCTAACAAGGTTGCTGTTCCCGGAAGCCTTTGGACTGATGGCCATCGTCATGGTGGTCATAACTGGACTGGCCATGTTCTCGGATGTTGGCACTGGGCCGGCAATTGTACGAGATAAGCGAGGAGACGACCCGGCATTTCTCAATACCGCATGGACAATTCAGACCATCCGTGGATTCGTACTGTTTCTGACAGCCTGCGCGCTGGCTGCGCCTGTGTCGCATATCTACGGCGAGGATGCACTACTGTCGCTGATTCCCGTAGTCGCAATCACTGCATTGATTGCGGGGTTCAACTCGACCGCAATCAAAACAGCCCACAGACACATGTGGGTAGGCCGGGTTACGTTCATGGAGTTGATAGGGCAGATTGCCGGGACCACAGTGATGATTGCTTGGGCCGTGATGCACCCGTCAATCTGGGCGTTGGTCGCAGGCGGAATCGTCGGATGCGCAACGAACCTGGTGCTCAGTCACGTCATGCTGCCGGGTGTACGAAATAAATTTGCGTGGGAGCGATCGGCAGCGAAAACTCTCTTCAACTTTGGGAAGTGGATATTCTTCAGTAGTGTGCTGTTCTTCATCGCCAAGCAGGGCGATCGGATGTTGTTGGGAAATTTTGTGGATATGGCGATGCTGGGTATTTATGCTATTGCCCTAAGCCTCAGTGAGCCGTTCATAGCTCTTAATATGCAATTGGCAAGAAAGATCGTATATCCGGCACTCAGCAAGATATATCGCGAAGATTCATCTCGAATTCGCGGAGTCTATTACAGATCGCGCATAGCGATGGACGCTATCTTCCTCCCCACACTTGGGGCGCTCGCTGCCATAGGGCCACTTGTGGTTGGAATACTGTACGACGAGAGGTACATTGCAGCTGGTGTGATGCTCCAGGTGCTGGCTCTGCGCGCCGCTGTAAACTGTCTTGCTGAGCCCGCTGAACAATGCATCGTCGCTATGGGGCGCCCGCGGTGGGTCACACTGAGTCACGTCTTGCGGACCAGCGCGGTGCTGATTGGAATCCCTATCGGGTGGTCAATCGGGGAGATACAAGGAGTGCTGTGGGGACTTGTCATCACTGAGCTGCTCGTACTTATATACTTCTGGCTCAGGCTCGCTCAACTTGTTATTCTCGATCTAAAGCGCGAGGCACTAGCGATCACTTTGATCGCTGTTGGATACATGTTCGTTGAGATTATTATTACATTTGTGAGAATTACATGAACAGGCTTTGTAGAGGAATCCAAGTCGCATATATGGCGCCTGGCTGGCCTCCAGACAAACAACCTAGCGGTATTAATACACACATCCTTCAGATGCATCCGGCACTGATGGAGCTAGGTGCTAATGTGCATATTCTTGCCCAACGCACAGAAGAATCCGCTGTGGCATACAATGTGACCAGGATTAGCGACTATCGACGTAAGCATGGCATATTTGATGCTGCTCGGACGCGAGTAACAGGCCAAGTGACACGCGTTCGCGATGAGGCGATTGCTATGAGTGAAGCTGCCCGCCATGTGCAAGAACTGTATGGACTTGATGTTATTGAGATGGAGGAATCATTTGGGTGGGCTGGTCAGTTGAAGCATCGCTTAGAGGCACCTGTTGTTGTGCGCCTCCACGGCCCTTGGTTTTTAAGTGGGGAAGCGCTTGGTGTTAGGAAAAACAAGACTTGGCGCAAGCGGGTGTGGATGGAAGGTGTGGGGATACGCCTTGCTGACGGCATTACGGCGCCTTCCGCTGATGTGCTGGAGCGTACTCGTCGATATTACGGAATCGCGCTAGAGAATGCAGTTGTCATTCCAGATCCCGCGCCACTACATTCCTACAAATCACGATGGAGTGATGTACTGTGCAATCACAACGAGTTGTTGTTTATTGGTCGATTTGACAGACTGAAAGGAGGAGATGTAATAATTGATGCATTCGCACAGCTCGCTGCGAACCACAAGTCATTACGGCTCCGTTTCGTGGGGCCAGATCGTGGGATTCTCGGAGATAACGGCATGCGGTGGAGTATTGACGAATATGTTCGGCAACGTATTCCGGATCTACAGGCCAGACGTAGGGTGGAGATCGTAGGTACGACTCCATACGCGGCGCTTGATGAGATGCGACGCCGAGCGTATCTTACTGTTGTGTGCTCGCGCTACGAAACGTTCGGGAACACAGCTGTTGAGGCGATGGCATTGGGTTGTCCGCTCATTGCATCTCGCGTGGGAGGGCTTGCAGAGATAGTAGAAGACGAGCGATCAGGCCTGCTTGTCGAGCCGGGTAACTCAAGGAGTCTGGCGACAGCGATTGAAGCCCTGCTTGCAGACCCAGCGCGGGCTTCTGCGCTGGGAAAAGCTGCAGCGCTTCGATGTGAGACGGCGTTCTCCCCAGATAAAATCGCCCGACGAACACTAAAGTATTATACACAAATAATCTCGCAATGGACTCGACGCCAGGCGACGGTGTAACCTGATGTGACACATGACAATGAACATCATCGCAGTTACAGCTCTGTTGGTATGGATTCCATTTGTCCTCATTCTTTTTATGCTATTGCCTGCGCGTAGAGCCGTTATTGTGTCGTTCATCGTCGCATGGCTATTTCTTCCAATGGGAGGGTTCCATTTTGATGGTCTTCCCAGTTATACGAAGATGTCGGCAACGTGCATTGGTGTATTGATGGGGGTAGCAATATTCGACAGTAATCGGCTCGGACTCTTTCGATTCAGCGCTATAGATATCCCTGTTGTCATATGGTGCTTGGTCCCGTTCGCCTCGTCAATTGCGAACGGGCTTGGCGTGTACGACGGAGCTTCTGGTGTTGTCAATCGCATAGTGATATGGGGAGCGCCTTACCTAATCGGGCGCCTCTATCTATACAACCTCGCTGGTCTTCGTGAACTAGCAATCGGTGTCTTTGTCGGTGGGCTTGTCTACATTCCTCTTTGCCTGTATGAGATCCGGATGAGTCCTCAGCTGCACATTATGCTCTACGGTTACTTGCCGCACGGCTGGTCGGGCACACGATTCGGCGGTTGGCGCCCCACAGTATTTATGCAGAATGGTTTGGCATTGGGCTTGTGGATGACGTCCGCCTCGTTGGTAGGTATATGGCTCTGGATGAGCGGATCACTTCGCACACTTTTAAGCATACCAATAGTTTGGCTGGCAATGGCTCTTGTGATAACAACATTGCTATGTAAATCATTTGGCGCTCTTCTGTTGCTCGCCATTGGCCTGACTGGCCTGTTCCTTACCCGCTGGTTACGGATCTCGCTACCGGTACTGAGTCTGATTCTTGCCGCTCCGTGCTATATGATCGTCAGGTCGCTCGGAATATGGTCGGGTGAGCCTGTTCCCGCTATTGTCGAAGAATACGTAAGCGTCACACACGCAGGATCGCTCCAGATGAGGCTAGATAATGAAGACTTACTTATCGAGCGAGCATTGCAACGCCCGTTTCTCGGATGGGGTGGGTGGGGGCGATCTCGGGTCACCAATGACTATGGCGAGGATATCTCCATTACGGACGGGCTCTGGGTTATTGTGTTGGGCACGGATGGTATAGTAGGGTTAGCGTCGCTGACGTTTCTGCTTTTACTTCCACCGCTCATGCTTCTGCGCACAATTCCTGCTCGATACTGGAGTACACCTCGCGCTGGTGGCGCTGTTGCTCTTGCGATGCTTCTGATCATGTTCATGTTTGACAGCCTGCTGAATGCAATGCTTAACCCGATCTACATCGTGGCAGTCGGTGGGCTATCGGGCTTCTGCTTGGCGATGCGCTCCAGTCCGCGTGTCTTATCAGAACGCTAAATAACTCGTGCAGCATTGCGTTATTCTGCTCGTAGAACAAGCATGCGAGCCGATTTGCAGACGACGTCAGTCTTCGCAGGCTATGTTTGTCGCTTCAAGTGCGATCTTCGGAGAACCACCCGCTGGTGGAGAAAAGCGGTGGTGTGATCAAATCATCATGGATGTGAACCGTGAATTGTTCGCTGCCATGGCAGGTTGGCCAGCCACGGGATCCTCACCGAATCGCTATTCAAGGCCTACCAGCTGCTGAGTAGCTCTTCAACCACTTTCAATGACTGAGCCTGAAGGCAACGCCGGGGGAGCTCCTATCGAAGCGTAAAAAGCTGAGGGCGTCGGCGATGGGCCGGCGCCGCGGAGGTGAGGGTGCGGTGGGTAGTCATGAGCGCCGCCTGGTTCGTGGCGCCGCGGTCGCTTCGGTTCCACCGGCTGTTCCTGCGCAGCGTCACCACCGGCCGGTGTCATCGTTACGCGCCAGCCGGTCTCATCGGCGTGCAGCACTGCGGAGTTCCGGGCCTCAGCACTGATCTGTTCGTGCCAGGGCATCAGGATCTCCGCGCCGCGCCGCTCCAGATCGGCCAAACCGCCGGCGCTGACGTGGGTCGCAGGGGGCTGAGCAGCACGGAGCATGTCTGGTCGATGCTGAGGCCAAGACCGTCGTGGAAAAAGACGGTGCTAGCCGCCAGGTTGTTGCACATCGAGGACCTGGGAAGGTCAACCTCGGCGGCCCGGTCCGCCGGGCCGACACACACATACAAGCCGCATGATCACGTCCAGAGTCGATTCTTCAACGGGCTGCTGGCGTCAGAAATAACAACAATTCTCGGGCTTAGCACGGATGGTGTGAGCAGTCACTGCTCCAAGATTGAAGTAGATCTGAGTATCTGTACTCTTCAGTGCCTGCGGCGAGCAACCCGATATCAGCGAATGTGTCATATGTGAGACGTTTCGGAACCAACGAAAGGATGGCAGAGAATGCTTGCTTCGAATATGAATGTACATGAGGATGGGACATCAACCCATAACGTTATAAAACCGATCGATCGATCTACACTTCGTGAACAGGTTCGGAACGCCACTCCGTTTCCGAACTTTTGTATCGACAATTTTCTCGATCCAGCATTCGCCGAGGAGGTGCATGCCTCCTTCCCGAGTTTCGAGGAAGCAGCGAGGATGGGGCGTTCGTTTGGTGCGGTGAATGAACGCGGTAAAATCCAAGTCACGGATTCGACTAAGTTTCCTACTCCAATCAGGCGTTTGCATGAGGCTCTCGCCTCGCGGGAGTGGCTTGACCTTCTCTCTGAAGTTATCAATATACCCAATCTTCTGCCTGATGAAGAACTTCAGGGAGGAGGCATACACGAGACTGGTCCGCGAGGGCATCTCGATGTCCACGTCGATTTCAATTACATTAAAGAGCGCCAACTTCATCGGCGACTCAACATCCTTGTATATTTCAACAAAAACTGGCAAGAGGACTGGGGCGGAGCTATCGAGCTCTGGGACAAGGATGTGAAGGTGTGCCACCACTCCTATCTTCCGATTTTCAACCGCTGCGTTGTTTTCGAAACCAGCGACATCAGCTATCACGGTGTAACTGCAGTCCGCTGCCCGGAGGGACAGAGCCGTAAGTCGTTTGCGGCGTACTACTACACGATCGAGGCTCCTGCGCACTGGACCGGAGTAGCCCATTCGACCATCTTCAAGGCACGCCCGAACGAACTGATGAAAGGCATGGTGCTGATGCCGACGGAAAAGCTGGCGAGATCATTCCGCAAGACTATTCGGCGGCTGAAGAGCTCAATGAAGCCCAATCGCTGAATCTCAAGCGATCGAGGAAAACTCCAGGAATAGATCTGGTATTGCACAAGAGAAGCGATGGACAAGCTGTCGTTATTTATGTAATTCGTGATGCCCAACGCTTGGAGTTCTGTCGTGTTCGTGTGTGCTTAGTGTGTGCAACAAGCTCATGGCGGACCAATACGCTCCAAGTACCTCCGGCTCTTGTCAGCTCGGGGGGGGGGGGGGGGGGGGGGGGGGGGGGGGGGGGGGGGGGGGGGGGGGG
>RECQ01000018.1 GCA_007693965.1 Phycisphaeraceae bacterium
GCCCGGCCAGTCCACGAACTCGACAGGGCCGGAGCCTGTCGTTATGGGGTTGTACATGCCGCCACGACCGTTGGCGTCGTTGTAGCAGGGCTGTTCGGTGAAGCTGTGTTGTGGTTTGCCGAATGATGGGAACATGCGGAGACTCGCTCACTTTCTTCTTGCGCCGCAGCCCAACTGCCGCGGCGTCGAGATCACGGCCGCGATCAGCGCGGCCAATGGGGGAATCCAGATCGAACGCCACGAACCGCCGCACGCCATCTCCACCGCGCACACCATCACGCCCGTCCACACGCTCAGGCAGATCGGGCACGCCAGCAGGTAATCCACGGTCGGGTCGCCATCCTCACGCTCGCGCCCCGTCACCGGCGCCAGCCAGACGATCACAACGCGAAGCAATGCCCGCGCCGTCGCGGACGGGCCGCGCTCCGGCGCATGAATGAGCATCGCGACGCCGACCGCGGCGAAGGAAGCGATGACGATCTCCAGAGCGACGCTCATACCACACCTCGTCTCATCTGCGCCACCTGGCGGGTTGTAGCCATCGGACGGACTATCCCCGGCGACCTCGACATGGACATCATCGACCCTGCGCCGTTCAAACAGTCCGCGATACCCGAGACCCGCATGCTTCCTTCGGTCGCCCAATCATAAGTCGGAACGTCGGGCGCGTTGTAAGCCGCGTTGAGCGTCGCGGAGCCGAATCGAACGACACAATCGTCGCTACTTGATCCGCCAAAGCCCACATTCGCCCACGGTCGCCACCTGTTGAACTGCGTTCCGTGTGTTCGAGGGCCCAACTTCCAGCTCACTTCGCCGACCGATCCAGTCCTTGCATCAGCGTGCAGAGTCATATGCTCTCCGGCATCGAGCATATCGCTGCGGGCTGTAAATCCTCCGTATATCCCGCTATTCGTGGTGTTCTTATAAGATGCCCCACTGAAAGCCGACGCGGATGCGGTCGTGGTGTTCTTATAAGATGCCCCACTGAAAGCCGACGCGGATGCGGTGTTTACCTTCGTGCTTGCTCTGATTCCGATTGTGATCAGATTCGGAATAAAGCCCGGGAGCGTTGGATCGGGCCCTGTTACACGAATTATTAATTCAATAAATAGGACGCAGAACCGACGCCCACCCGGTTCCGATGGGAGAGGATCGGGATTGAGATCGAACGTCGTAAATAATCGAGTTCGTATATCCCATCTATTCTCGATCTCATTCTCTGAATGACAACCCGAATTCGTCGGAAAGCCATCACGACAGCCAGCAGTATCATCTCCGCTCAGTAGAAAAGCTCTGAATGCGGCATCCTCGCTCCCAAGCTCCCATACCGTGTTCGATAATGGTGATGGCGAACCGGCGATATTGTTCATCTGCTCGGCAGATGAATGCGTGAGAACGTGTGCGAGTCCGGGTGGTGGAGGCCATCCTATAGATCCGATGGTTCCGAGTTCTCCCCCGTGCCGCTCTGCGATCGGCCCGAAACTTGGAATGATAACGCAGTCTTCTCGCTGCGTCGGCCACACATAATCGCTGATCCGTTCACCACCACTACAGGAGTTGCCTGTTGTTGACGGATCATTCGATAGATGCAGCGGATTCGAAGTTGGTCGCTGGTACGCGAATTCGATCAGATCGGTCGGCTGACCTCCGCCGAGCTCCGGCGGGTGGCGTTGGTGCGAGAAGTGCAAATCGCATGAATACTCAAGCGTATTACTGCCGCCACACCCACGGCAGATCACTGGGGGAGTGACCTCCTCGCAGCACTCCGGGCAGTTGCCGCTCCCGTCCGACACCGAACCCGCGCCGCTCGGCAATACGCCCTTGCGCCCGCCCGGAAGGATCACGCCGCGGCCGCTCATGAATCGCACGCCCCCTGCAGCGGATACTCGTTCACCGTGACGATCCGCACCTCGCCCTCGGGCGTGAAGTAACCCGTCGCCATGTCGCCCGGCTCATACTCGCCCAGATTCTGCCGTCGCCAGTGGTGCGGCGCCGCGCCGGGATCGACATCCTCAGCGACTACCCCGCCGCCGACCAGCGTCACCGTGGCGTACTCGATTTCCGCCTGCGTTGTGTCGTCGCCCGCCTCGATCACGTTGGGGTCGCCAAGCTCGAAGGCTCGGATCACGCCGGGCGACACCGGCCTGGCCCCGATGCGCACCATGCACCAGCGCAGGCCCGCCTCGATCTCCACAGCCGCGACCCACAAAATCTCCGCAGCGCCGCCGGGATTGAATTTCAAATGACCCACCTCGCCCACATCGATGTCGGCGAACTGCGGTTTGTCCTCGTCCCAGTCCTTCAGCCGGACCAGCGTCACGCCCGAACTGAGCGTGCGCCCCACATCGCCATCACGAATCGGGTCGACCGAGATCACAAACCGGCCGTAGTCATCCGCGGTCGGCGGCCGCCCCAGCACATCGCGACTCGACGTGATGAAGCGATCCAGACCGTCCGGCAGCAGCGTCATCTTCCGCTCGATCCCGAGCACGCCGAACCGGGGCGCGTTGGAGCTGGCGCCATTCTTCGCCAGCGAATCCCATCGAGCCCGGCCGCCACGAGACATCGCCTCAGGCGTCGGCGCTGCAGCGCCGCGCACGAAGCGGGCGGCGTCGATGAAGCCGTTCCACGTCGGCGCGGGGATCACCAGCCGCTCGCCGCTCCGCACCTTCCTGAATGGATCGCCCGCCGTCGTCATGATGTGCCGATGCCCAATCCGGCGAAGTCCGCCTTCTCATACACTTGCTCGACATGCACGCTGATGGGCTTCTTGACGGGCACGCCCTCGCTCTCTGCGTCGCCGTAGCGCACCCACAGCAGCTCCCAACCCTCCTTGTCAATGTCGCTGACGCCGCCGACGCTGAACGATGTCCTGTTCTCACTCACGGCGAACCGGAACGTGATCTCCCAGGGCGAGCCGGACCCGGGCGCCCCACGCATCTGGCCACTCGCGCCGAGGAAGAGCACTTCGCCGGCGGCGTAGCCGCGGAACTCGGCGTTGTTGACCTTGCCGGTGAGCGTGGTCAGCGCCTTCTGGTAGGCCGCGTTGACCGTCGCATCGGCGATGTAATGTGTCTCCGAGAACGTGCCCGCCGGCGCCACGATGTCGGCGCCCTCGACGCCGTCCTCCGTGACGTTGATGGCGCCCCCGAAGTCCGGGGGCGTCTCCATCCCCGGCGCGAAGTTGTCGACATTGGCAATCGACTGCGTGATCCGCTGCGTGCCGCCAGAGGTGTCGAATGTGAAGACGCTGTCGCCCACCTCCGGGGCCGGTGAGAATCCAACCTCCTGCAGCGAGTACACCGCTTCGCCCTCGTAGGTTTCACCATCGCTCGCTTGCAGCGGGTTGGAGCGAACATCGCGACGGGGCAAGCCGTCATACTCGAGCGGCGCCTCGGCCTCGAGCGCCGCGTGGGCGTCGAGCGGGTCCAGTGCAGCGGTCTCGTCCTTGATCACGTAGCGACGGGTGATGGATCGGCGCGGCCCGGTCACGATCTCAGGTGAATCGACCTTTTCTTCGACGGTGATCATGCCTGCTCCTGGTCACGCGAAAGATGCGCCGCCGCTTTCGGCGCTCTGCGCGATCCGCTTGGTGTTCCGCGCCGTCTCCTCTGAGGCCCTGGCGGTGCGATCGGCCACGGCGTCGCCGCCAACGCCGAGCAGCCGGCCGATCAGCGCCGGGTTGAATGTGCTCCGCACCTCCACCCGGCGGACGATGTCCTGGCCGATGTTGTCGAGATCGTCGATCAGATCGCTGAAACGACGGATGAAATCGGGCGTGTCGGCGGCGAGCGAGGCTTCACGCTGGCGACGCGCGTCGGCCAATGCGGCTTCCAGCTCGTCCCGAGCCCTGCGAAGAGCCCTGCTCCGGCGGTCGATGCCCTCGGAGGCCAGCTCGAGCACCGCCTGCGTGCGGGCCGCCTGCGTGCGGTCTGCATCCCGAAGATCCTGCTCGAGCGCCGCATCCCTGTTCCGCGCATTCGAGCGTGCGATGTCATCCAGATCCTTGAGGGCCCGGTCGACGTCGAGACCCTCATCGAAGATGCCCTGGATGCGCACCCACTGCCGGGCAAGAAACGATCCTGTCTCCTCTTGAGCGCCGCGGATGCCCGACTGGAACCGGAACCACGTCCGCGTCATGCCGCCCAGAACATCGACGAAGACCAACCGCAGCGTGGTCAGGCCCTCGGCGAAGATCTCCTGGATGTCGCGTGTGCCGTCGAGAAACGCAACCTTGATGCCGTTCCACAGAACGCGGGCGGCCAGCGAAATATCACCCGCCGCCAGCGCGTCGCCGATGCCGCCGATGGTGGCGTTGACCGTCTCGCGAAGGGAGGCGAACCGCCGGCTCAGGAATCCCACCACGGAGTTCATCACGTCGGCGGCCTGCTCGGAGCGCCCCGCGGCTCGGATGAACCCGAAGCCCAGCACCGCGACGCCGGCGGTCGCCAGCGCCAGTGGTGATGTCAGGGCGCCCACAACCGCGCCCACCACGGTGACCGCCGTCGCCAGCCCACCGACTGCGAAGGCGGCCACCTGGATGGCGAGGCCCGTCGCGAGCAGGGCGCCGCCGAGCAGTGTGACGCCGAGGGCCACCCTGGCGACCGTGACGACCACCTCCTGATTCTTCCGGATCCAGTCGGTGATCATCACGCCGATGCGCGTCCCCCGAGCGACGATCGACTCCATCGCCGGCGCCAGCGCCGCCCCGATGGTGATGCTGGTGATGCGAAGCACCTTCCGCAGAATGTTCATCTGGTTAGTGAAGTTCGCAGCGTCCCGCGCCGTCTGCGTCGAGATCGTCAGGCCAAGGCTGCGAGCCTGCTGTTGCAACTCTTCGACCCCCGCGGCGCCGGCGGAAATCAGCGGCAGAAGCCGTGTTCCAGATCGCCCGAAGATCTGCTGGGCGATCGCAGCCCGCTGCGACGCATCCTCGACGCGGCTCAGACCA
>RECQ01000054.1 GCA_007693965.1 Phycisphaeraceae bacterium
TCACCCGCTCACCCGCTCACCCGCTCACCCGCTCACCCGCTCACCCGCTCACCCGTTCACCCGCTCACCCGCTCACCCCACCCCCAGCGCCTCCTTCAGCGGCCCAAGGTGCTTCTCGTAGTTCCGCCACCGCTCCACGCTTGACGTATAGATCGGCTTGTTCACCTGGTCATAGCTCAGCGTCATGACCGTGCGTTTCTTCTCATAGAACTTCAGGCACGCGTCGTCCCACTCCAGCCCCAGAAACTCGATCAGCTCGCGCGAGATGCGCTCCTGGTCCGCCACCACCTCCTCGTAGCGCACCTCGTAGATGGGCAGGTCCAGCGCGTTCTGCCAGTGGTCCATGATGCGCTCGTGCTGGCGGTAGTAGAGCCCCAGGTGCCGCTGGTCGAAGGCGAAGGCCGCCTTCTCGGGGTTGAACGATTGCATGTAGATCGACAGGCAGTTGTCCATCGGGTCGCGCCGCGTCCGGATCACCCGCGCCTTCGGGAAGATCAGCGACAGCAGCCCCAGGTCCACCACGTTCGACAGGCTCTTGTTCACCACCCGCGCCGCCCCGCCGCCCAGATTCCTGTAATAGGCGATCGCCTCCCGCGCGTGCCGGTCCAGCTCCTCCTGCCCGAGCTGGGCCAGCCACTGCGGATACTCGTGGAAGGCCCCGAACAGCTTGAAGTCGCCGAACTCGCCCGCCCCGTGCGCCTTCGGGTGGGCGTCGATCACCTGCTCCACCAGCGTCGTCCCCGACCGCGGCATCCCCGCGATGATCACCGGCAGCTCCGACTCCACCCCCGGCCGCGGCGCCTTCGCCAGGTTCTCCCGCGAAAACGTCTCCAGCAGCCGGTCCACATTGCGGACATATTCCTCCGGGTCGAACGCGGCCCCGGCCAGCTCGTTCGACTGCCGGCACGCTGCGAAGGCGTCGTCATACGCCTTCTTCTTGTCCAACGCCTTCACCGACTTGTTCAGCAGCTCGATCCGGTCGCTCCGGTTCAACTCCCCGCTCTCCAACGCCTCGCCCACGATCCGCAGGGCCTCGTCGTAGTTCTTCGCGCTGGTCTCGATCCGCGCCAGGATGATCGCCAGCGATCCGTTCATCCCGCCCTTCTCCAGCCGCGGCGCCAGGACGGCGCGGGCCTTGTCCAGGTCCCCGTTCCGTTCGTGGGTGGAGGCCATCAGCGCCAGGGCGTTCTCGTGGTCGGGGTCGATCTGCAGGGCGGCCTTGCACCGGGCGATCGCCTCCTGCCCTTTGCCCTGGATCTCAGCCACCTGCGCCAGCCGGAACTGGAGCCGGGCGTCCCCCGGCCGGGCGGCCAGGCACTTCTTAAACAGCTGCTCCGCCTCGTCCTGCACCCCCAACTCGAACATGATCACCCCCAGCGTGTAGATCGCATCGAGGTTCTTCCGCTCTTTTTTGAGTATGCGGCGGCAGAGGTCGGCCGCCTCGATGAGGTGGCCGCCCCGCTGCAGCTCCTTGACCCGGGTGAGGGGGTGTGCGTTGCCGATTCCGGCCATTGAAAGGCTCCCGTCTGGTGTCAAGTCCGACCTCGGCCCGGAGTATGCCGGCCCACGGCGTGGCGATCATACGCAGGATCGACAGGCGACCGAGATGCCGGGGCGCCGCTTCCCGCCCCCGACGAATGCCCCGCAACGACCGATAGGTGCGTTGATCGGGTTTTGAAAGGGGAAGCTGGCTGGCGGGGCTCGGTTCTTGATACAAGATTCACCTGAAAAATCAGGGTTTCCCCCTTCCATTTTCGGAGGAAGGAGCTATTCTGCAACTGGATCGCTACGCGTCACAGTCATCGGTAGAGACAGTGCGTCGGTCGCAACACCGGCGCAGCAAGCCTTTCATCATATTGATGAGGGCAATACCACCAGGAGTGGAAGAAAAAGGAGATCTCAAGTTATGAACCGTATTCTCATTGGCGCCGCCGGCCTTGCGCTCATCGCAGGCACCGCGAACGCCGCCCTCATTGGCATCGACATCCGTGAAGACAAGAACCTCACCGATCCTGGCTTCGGCCCCCCCACGTTCCCCGGCGCCGACAACATTCGCGTTTTCAACATGTACGCGATGTTTGACGCCGCGGGCACGCCCATCCAGCAGGACCCGAACGCGGTGCTGAACGTTGGTCACATGACCCCCGGCGCTCCCCCCCTCGACGAGGGCTTCGGCATCAACATCGGCGCCAACCCGAACGCCACCTTCTATCGCAGCCCGCCCGCAGCGGGTGGCTCAACCACTGGCGCTTTTGATGGCGCCAATCCCGGCGACGGCCGCCGTGATTGGAACACCTTCGTCAGCATCGGCATCAAGCAATTCAACAGCTACGACGATCCCTCAACGCCTGACGTGGACAACACCAGCGGCGACCCCGACTTCGGTTTCCACACGCAGCGCGCCATGCCTCTCGAAGATCGTCCCCTGCTTCAGCGGAGTGACTGGATCTCCGGCGGCTGGTTCAACAGCAACGCGCCCAGCTTCCAGGGCAGCGCTCAGGATCTGGGCGACGGCACCTTCGGCACCTTCCTGGGCCAGTTCTCCGTCATGTTCCCCGACCCGGACGCCGAGCTCGGCAGCCTCGTCGGCCAGAATGAAGACGGCGCCTACATCTGGGACGGCGATATCTTCATCGGCGGCCTGCTGATCTTCACGCAGGACCCCGCTGGCGGCGCCATCCAGCACGAGGTCATCTTCATCCCCACGCCCGGCGCCCTGGCCGTCTTCGGCCTCGCAGGCCTCGCGGGCCTTCGCCGCCGCCGCTGATTCAGCAGGCAAGATCATCCCGCGTACGATGCGCCGCATCGCGCACGGTGACAACGCTCTGAACTGAAGAGCGAACGCCGGCGCACGCAGCGCCGACAGAAGGCGACAACTCTCACATCGGCGGACCCATGGTCCGCCGATGTTTTTTCTGCGCCCATGGGCGCCGTGTGCAAGCGCATGGCGCGTTCATGCGAGTGCGTTTTTTTTCACCCGTTCCGCATTTTTCATCTGGACACGGCGGGACGAACTGCTAATGTATGGTCTGCATAGGGTATGTATGTCCCATGGAGTCAGCTTCACGCCCCGCACAGGTGATGAAGCACAAAATCACAGGGAAAAGGGAGAGATCAAATGTTTCGCGCTCTATCGGTTTGCAGCGCTCTCGCGCTCAGCAGCGCGGTCGCATCCGCGAATTTCCTTGGTGTGGATCTTCGCACCAACGCCTTCTGGAATGATTCCGCCACCACCGCCATCGACGATGGCAACGACTACAACGTCGTTCGCATGTTCGCCGTCTTCGAGACGTCGTCTACTGTGAACGTCGTCGGCCACGTGACCGGCGCCGAGATCGGCGGCTTCGGCGTCGCCGACATGGGTGGCTCCTTCTTCCGCGCCCCTGGTACGGCGCCGACGGCCCCCAATGAGGGGCTCTTCGGTGTCGCCCCCGCGTTGGAGTGGAACTCGTTCATCACCATCGGTCTGCTGAGCGTCCCCTCTGACGGCACCATCGACCGAACCGCCACCACCGACAGCTTCCAGTTCGTCGACACCACGATGGACGGCGAGCGCGACTTCGTCGCCGGCGACTGGTTCAACTCCAGCCCCGGTTCGAACCAGGGCGTGACCACGTTCAACGAGTCCACCGGCAACTACGAGCTGCTGCTGGGCCAGTTCACCATCCGCAACCTGCCCTACGGCTTCTCCACCACCGGCCCCGCCTCGGTGCTCGAGAACCTCGCCTTCAGCGGCGAGCTGACGATCTTCGAGCAGGAGGACGCCGGCAAAATCGCCGAGCATGGCATTCAGTTCATCGCCATCCCCGCGCCCGGCGCCATCGCGCTCTTCGGCCTCGCCGGCCTCGCCGGCGTCCGCCGCCGCCGCGCCTGATCCGGACGCGACGACATCAGAACGCATGAGACGGATCGGCGGGCCCCTCGGGGCTCGCCGATTCTGTTATTGGGCAATGGGCAATGGGCAATGGGCAATGGGGAATGGGGAATGGGGAGGGGGACTGAGGATGGGCGCCGTGGCATAGCGTCTTCGCTTTGCCACGCCGAACTTCCACACGCGTGGCAAGGCCGCGGCGGCCATGCCACGGCACCCGCACCCTCCCCACGGCGGAGTGGATTCAGAAATCCACCTGCACGCCGCTGAGGCGCAGCAGTGTGCGGAAGCCCTCGCCGAAGACGAAGTTGTGCTCGGGGAAGGCCAGCCCGGCGCTGTTGCGGTCGATGTGGCTGAACATCAGGTCGATGCGCCCGATGGTCATGGGCTCGGTCCCCGGGGCGGGGCTGAGCAGCTCGACCTCGCCGGTGGTGGCGGCGCCGGCGTCGTCCAGGTGGGTGAGGTTGGCGGTGTAGCGGAGGGTGTCGCCGGGGGAGGCGTCCGCATCGAGCTCGACCCGCCCGATCTTGGCGAGGATGACCTTCTCATCGAAGCCCCCGGCGTGGCCAACCAGGATGCCGGAGGACTGGGCCATCCCCTCGATGATCAGCGGCGCCGGCATGACGGGCAGCGCGGCGAGGCCCGCCTCGTCGTCGGCCGCGAAGTGCTCGTGCATGTGATCCTCAGAAAGGCTCACATGCTTGACAGCCACCAGCCGCTCACGCGGGGTCAACTCGACGATGCGATCGATCCAGAGCCATCGCACGGATGGGAGCTCCGAGTGGGTGCGGGATTCGAAAGTGGGGGGCGTCGCGGGCGATCAGGTTGAGGCGCTTTCCAGTTTGCGCTCGACGAAGCGGACCAGCGTATCGACGGTGAAGATCTCGCCGATGCGGCCCAGCTCGGGGTCCTGCTCGAAGGAGGTGAAGTCCACGTGGGGCAGGCGCTCCTTGAGGGCGGCGATGCCGACAGGGGTGATCCGCCCGTCCTGCACGTAGGTGGGGTCCTGGGCGACGTTCTCGGGGAAGAGCTCGCCCTGGGCGATCTTGAAGCCGAAGGCCTGCTCGAGCTTGAAGACGATGTCGAGGAAGTCGATGGACTCGGCGCCGAGATCGGCGGTGAGACTCGCCTCGGGCGTGACCTCGTCGTCGTCGACGCCCAGCGCGTCCACCAGCACCTCCTGGACCTTCTCGAACACCTCATCGCGTGTCATGCGTGCTTCCTTCGCTTCGTGAGCTGATTGCGGTTCAGTTCGCCGCGGCTGCTGCGGCGGTGGCCTGCCCGTCCGGCGGCCTGCGGGCAGCGCCGAACTGGCCGGGGAGGGGGGACGGAAAGTTTCCGATCGGGAAGAGTATCACGGAAGGCGTCCGGCGTCGCCAGTCCGGGCTGTGTTCACCGGGGCGTCGGCGAGGCGGGCCTCGCGCCCGAAACGGACCGGCCGCATGCTGAATCGTCCGAAGACGGCGGCCCGGGCGGAGGCGTCGGGCGCTGGGGCGGGGTCGACATCGGCTTCGAGCACGTGGCCGATGCCTCGGAGGGTGTAGGCGCCGGAATCATCCGCTTCGCCATCGCCGAGGAGCATGACCTCGATGCGGAGCGTGTGCCCCGGGCGGACCATGGCGCCGAACTTGACGGCGCGGACGCGTCCCAGGACGAGGCGGGCGTGGTCGGGATCGCGCCGGGTGAGCAGGCGCCGGGCCGACTCGGTCATGGCCTCGAGCATCATGACGCCGGGGAGGACGGGGAACGTGGGGAAATGGTCGCGCAGGTATTCATCGGCATCGGTGATGCGCTTGACGGCGACGATGCGATCGTCGGCGATCTGGATGACCGAGTCGATTGCGTTGAGGTTCACAGGGCTCTCAGGATAGCGTCGCCGCGGCGTGGCGCGGGCGGGTATGCTCTCGGCGATGCCGCCAGCACGCGAAGCGAAGGAGAAATCCGGCACGAAGAGCCGCCGTTCCGGAGATGGGCTCACGTATGCGTCCTCGGGGGTGTCGATCGAGCAGGGCGACCGGTTCGTCTCGATGATCCAGTCGCTGATGCGTCGGACGCACGGGCAGCGGGTGATCAATATCCCCGGCGGCTTCGCGGGGATGTTCCGGCTGGATTACAACGAAAAGCTCTTCAAACGCAATTACCGCGACCCGGTGCTGGTGGCCTGCGCCGACGGCGTGGGGACCAAGGTCAAGCTCGCATCGGCGGCGGGGAAGTTCGACACCATCGGGATCGACCTGGTGGCGATGAACGTGAATGACCTGATCGTGCAGGGCGCCGAGCCGCTGTTTTTTCTGGATTACATCGCGGTGCACAGCGTCGACCCCGAATGGCTCATGGAGATCATGAAGGGGATCGGCGAGGCGTGCTCGCAGTCGGACGCGGCCCTGCTCGGAGGCGAGACGGCGGAGATGCCCGATGTGTATGCCGAGGGCGAGTTCGACCTCGCGGGATTTTCCGTGGGTGTGGTGGAGCTGAGCCGGGCGATGGATTCGACGCGCGTCGAGGCGGGGGATGTGGTGCTGGGTCTGGCCTCGGACGGCCTGCACAGCAACGGGTTCTCACTGGTGCGGGCGGTGATCGACCACGCCGGGCTCGACCTGTCGCAGCGCTATGACGAGCTGGACCCGCAGCGCACGCTCGGCGAAGTGCTGCTGACGCCCACGCGGCTCTACGCCCGCCCTGTGGTGAAGGTGCAGCGGGGCTACAAGGTGAAGAAGGTCGTGGCGGGGATGGCCCACATCACCGGGGGCGGGCTGGCGGGGAACCTCTCACGGGCGCTGCACGAGGGCGTGGACGCGGTGATCGACCAGAGCGCGTGGGAGGCGGCGCCGGTCTTCGGGTTCCTGCAGCGGCACGGGAAGATCGACGACGAGGAGATGGGCCGCGTCTTCAACATGGGGATCGGCTATTGCATGATCGTGCGCCCCACGTTCGCATCGTCGATCCGTGAGAAGCTGGAGAAGTCGGGCGAGCGCGTGAGCGTGATCGGCGAGATCGTGAAGGGATCGGGGCGCGTGAAGATGAAACGCCGCGGCTGACGGACGCGTTCAGGGACGCGCGGGCGTGTCGGGGAGGTCTTCTTCTCTGATCTGCGGCGACGCGGGTCGGACGCCGCCGCCGATGCGCCTGCGAATCAGGTCGGACAGCTCGTGCATGAACGGGTCGTCGCCATCATCGATCAGGGTGAAGATTTCATCATCACGTGAGGCAATGCGGCTGAGCAGGAAGGCCGCCCTGACGATCCGCTCATCATCGCGTCGCGCCACATCGTCAATGACTTCGCATTGCTCGAAGATGAAGGCTGCCGGAAGGGCGAGCAGCGTGAAAGCGCGCTCCGCGGGCGACATCGTCTGGTACCGGGCGACGACGGCGTCGGCGATCGCAGCGCGATATTTTTCGACATCGCCGGGGGCGCGGGCGAGTGATTCGGCGGAAAAGAGCACATAACGGGCCCGCATGATCGCCTCAAGAAGAATGCGCCCCGACGCGACCTCGATCATCTGTATCACTTCTTCTGGCCGGTCATTGGCGTGATGAATCCGCGGGCGAAGCTGCCGGTCCGTCTCGGCGCTGAGGGAGAGTGGCCCTCTTTCATAGATGCGCGTCTCCGAATTGATGCGGAAGCTCTGCATGGCGCGCCAGCGCACATTGCTGGTGAATGCCACGATCTGGTCGAGCAGGGCGCCGGTCTGCCCCTGCCCGGCCCAGACGATGGTCTCCAGGGTTTCACCAGGGCGCAGGCGCAGACGCCGGTTGATCGACGCGACCTCGGACTCGACCTGGTCGGTCATGCGGCGTCCTTCGATTAGCACACGGGGAATGAGCAGCAGCGAAGTGTTGAGGGCGCTCTGCGGCCCCAGCGGCAGCGGGATGTCTGAGATGTTTCGCAGGCGCACGCGCAACATCATCGGATCCAGCGGCGGCGCGCTCGGCTCCACCTGCTCGATGGCGAGGTGCATGAAGTTGTGCGGCGAGGAGGTGACGGCTTCGATGGCGCGCGGCAGGCGCGAGGCATACTCATCCAGTCGTTGCGCCGTTTCAGAGGCGCGAAGGGGCTCGTCCAGCAGAAACTGGATTCGCGTGCTGGCCCAGAGGCCGTAGGGGATTTCGGGCTGCGGAAGCGAGCCGGGTTGATCGAGCACGATGCGCGCGTAGTGGCGCACAGCCTCACGCGGCTCGCCACGAATCTCGGCGATCAAGCCGAGTCCGATGCGGGCCCTGACATCCTGGTCTGCGAGAACGCGCAACTCGGCCTCGGCCTCGTCGAGCTTGCCTTCTTCAATGTTGAAGAAGGCTTCGTAGATCGTGCGATCGAGATCAGGAATATGATTCCGGATGTCTTCGAAGACCATCCTAGCACGCTGATTGTTGACCCCGGACCACAGATGCAGCCACACCAGTTCTGACTGCACGTTGCGCGAGGCGCGCAGCGCCTGCTGTGAAGCCGCCGGATTCGATTCGGCGTGCTCGACATACCGGCGGATCAGGTCTTCGCTGCTGCGAACGACGTAGGGCAGCGCTTCGGATGAAATTTCTCCCTCGCTGATCGAAATCGCGGCGATGAGCCGGATTCGCTGCTGCACTGGGTCGGGCGTGTATGGAGGGATTTCCTCAGGATCCAGTTCGGCCTTGATGTAGGCCATGCGCAGGCGATCAAGCTCGTGTTTCGTAGCGTCCGCCTCCTGCTGCAGATGATCGAGCAGTCGACGCGGACCTTCCAGCCCCCAGCGGATCACCAGCTCATCGGCGATGTGCTCGCGGCTCAGGTCGTCCTCATGGATCATCGCGAGCGAGGCGACCCGCCGGCTCATGCGCATGGCGCCCCAGTACGCGCCGTGGCGCATGAACTCGTGCTTCAGCGCCGTGTAGGCGGAGCGGTCGTGCGGATCGGCCAGCACCAGGTTTGTCAGCACCTCAACGCGGCCGAGCGGATCCCGCTGGCGCGCCATGTAATAGGTCGCGGCCAGCGAGGCGGCTTCCTTGTTCGTCGAGTCGAGCTGCACGGCTTGCGTCAGCCGCCGCAGGAAGCGATCGTCGTCGCCCAACTCGCGGGAGAGCATGGCGTCGTCCAGGGCCAGCCGGCTGCGAATCGAAGGGTCGAGCCGCGAGCCGGCGCTGCCCAACAGTCGGTCGTAGACAGCCTGCCGTGAATCGGCGTCCTGATGACGCATGCGGATGTTCGCCGCGATCAGCCGGAGTTGGCTCACGGTGTCATCCGGATCGAGCGTGACGAGTCGCTCGGTGGCGCGAAGCACCTCTGCGTCATCCCCTGCGGCGTGCCACGCCTCCACAGCGCGGCGGACGATCTCCGCATCATCCGGCGCCAGCTCGCTCGCCTCGTTCATCACCATGGCCACGATGCGGTAATCCGCCGGCATGGGGTCGCCGAGCTGGCGCAGGTAGAGCAGCGCCAGCCGGGCCAGGCGCAGCCCCGTCGCGCGGCGCACATGCGCGGCCTCCGCCTCGGGGTCCGCGATGATCGTGACTTCGGGCGAAAGGGGGGCCGTTTCGGCGGGATCGCCGACTTCGGTGTCGCCGTCGGTCTGGGCCCGTACGGTTCCGGCGGCGCCGGTGAGGAGCAGTCCTGCAAGGATGAACAGGACGCCAGATGACCAGAGGCCGCGTCGTGTGCGGCCAGGTTGTGCAATCACAATCCCGCTCCCGTGATGAGCATGATGAGGCTGAGAAGGACGCCGCCGGCCAGCGTCACGCCGAGTCCCAGTTCAACGCGTGTGGTGAGGACTCGGTTCGCCATGGGAAACAATCGATCGGCGACAACCACCGCGAAGACGAATTGTCCCGCGGTGATGAATGTGAGGCCCACCGCGATCCCCGCATGCCCCATCGGGGCCATCGAGGGCGATGGTCTGGCCACCACCATCGCGCCCACGATGAGCAGCGTCCCGGCCCACAGGGATCCGAGGAGCAGCATGGCCAGAAAGTTGATTCGTCGCAGCATCGGCGGGCTCGCTTGCTCGCATTCGGGCCCGTACGCCCCTCTTCCCATGCAAGATAGCGTCGGAAATCGCTCCGGACCATGCTCCGGACGCCATCCGGGGAGGTTTGACGGGTTTTCGGGGGGGTGCTACCGTCCCCGCCTGTCCCCGATGGAACAGATGTGCTCCGACACGCGAATGGTACGGAGCGCGGTTGACCATCTTCCTGCGCGCTCGCCGCCTGACGATATACATGAAGCGTCCGTCCTCTTATCTTGCCGGTCTGCTCGTCCTGACGCTCCTCTCATCGGCCACCGCCATGGCGCAGAGAGAGCTTCCCGGCGAAGTGGTCACTGCGCTGCGGCTGGACGCCGCCCAGGAGGATGTCGTCCGCACCTTCATCAATCGGCACGGTCCTGAACTCACCAATGAGGACCCCAGGGCTCGCCAGCAGGCGCGAAACGCGCTTCTCAGCCCGCTGACTGGCGCTTCCGGCGATCCGTCCGCTGCGTTCCGGCTCGTCTACAACCGTCATCTCTACGGCCCTTTGCGGGATCTTGAGCAGCATGAGGAACTGGGCGTCGCGCTCGGCGCCCTTCGCATCGCCGGCTGGCTCTGTGCGGAGAACGGGTTCCTCGCGCTCCGTCATGCAATTCGGGATGAACGGCCCGCAGTCCGATATGGCGCTGCTCGCGGCATGGGGCGTTCACTGCGACTCGTCGCCGAGGGACGCAGCGTCCTTCCCGGGCAGCGAATTGACGAGGCGCTGGAGCTGCTCCAGCGCCGGTTGGCGGAAGAATCGAACGTCCAGGTGCTGGACGGCGTGACACTGGCGCTCGCGAGCGTGCCGGAGGGCGACGCCTTGCGTGGGCGCGCCATGTCCGCCCTGGTGCGCGGCGCCGCGACCCAGATCGCCCGGCGTCACACCCCCGAGCATGTATCGGCGGACGCCGAGGCGATGGCGCTGCTGCGTGTGATGACGTACACCCGGGATGAACTGACCAGGGCCGTGGCGGTCGACAGAGCCTTCACGCTCGACGCCATGACGCTCGCCGGCCACGCCCTGGCGTACTGCCTGATGACGCTGGAGCAGGATCCAGAGGACGACATGCTCCGTCAGCATGTGCAGTCGCTCGCAGTCACCGCCGAGGCCACGCTCATCCTCGGTCACGTCGTGCTCAGCAACGAGCAGTTGAACGAGCAGGTGCGCGTGGCGTTCGAGCGAGCCGCGAACCGGGGAGCGACACAGGCGGCCCGGAACGTGGTGATGGAGTGGATCGGCCCCGAGGGCAGGCTCGCCCGTCCGCCTTACAACATCGATCCCGACCGTTTCCGCACCGACGCCGCTCGATGATCATTTGAGATCGGTTTCAGGAGCGCCCGTCGGCGCATCGCGTCCGGGTGGTCTATCCTCTGCGCATGCTCAAACTGCTGGCGCCGCTGTTGTTTCTCATCGGGGCCGTGGGTGTGGTTGTGATCAGCGACCGCCCGATGCCTCCGGCGGACTACACCTTCGCCCAGATCAACGACTTCTTCACCCTCGATCCGCCCCGCATGAGCTATGAGCAGGATCTGCGGATGGCCTACGCCATCTACGAGGGGCTGGTGCGCTGGGACAACGAGACCTTCGAGATCGAGCCGGCCCTGGCGAAGCGGTGGGAGCTCTCCGAGGACCGCAGGACGTACACCTTCCACCTGCGCGAGGAGGCGCGGTGGTCGAACGGCGACCCCGTCACGGCGCATGACATCCACTACTCGTGGCAGCGGGCCATCCTGCCCGACACCGCCGCGGACTACGCCCAGCTCTTCTTCCTGATTGACGGCGCCGAGGACTATTTCAATTGGCGGGGCGAGCAGCTCAGCGCATATGCAGCGCTCCCCGAGCGCGAGCGCACCGAGGAGGCGGCCCGCGCCCTGCGCGCCGAGGCCGACGAGCGCTACCGCGAGACGGTGGGCGTGCGCGTGATCGACGCCCACACGCTTGAGGTGCGGCTGCAACGCCCCACGCCGTACTTTCTCGATCTGTGCGCCTTTGGCGTTTTTTATCCGGTGCACCGGCCCACGGTGGAGCGCTGGGCGAGCGTGAGCGGGAGAAGCGGGCGCATTGAACAGCGACACGACTGGACCAAGCCCGGCAAGATCGTCACCAACGGCCCCTACGAGGTGACCTCGTGGCGCTTCAAACGCGATTTCCGCATCGAGCGCAATCCCTACTACTGGAACCCGGAGATGGTCCGCTCCGATTCGGTCGCCGTCGTCTTCATCAGCAACGGAAATACCGCGGTCCTCGCCTACCAGACCGGTTCGGTCGACTGGGTGGAGAACGTCGTCGTCGACTACCTGCCGGAGATGATCGCCCAAAAAGAACGCGGCGAGCGCGACGATCTGCACAGGATCGTGCAGTACGGCACCTACTTCTGGAGCTTCAATTGCACGCCCACACTTCCTGACGGACGCGACAATCCCTTCCACGACCCCCGCGTCAGGCGCGCCTTCGCCATGTCGATGAACAAGAATGACATTGTCAACCGTGTGCGCCGCGTCGGTGAGCCGCCCGCGACTGTTTTCATCCCCTCCGGGAGCATCCCCGGATTTGATGAATCGGGAAGCATCCGCGGCGTGGGCTACGACCCCGCCGGCGCCCGGCGCCTGCTCGCGGAGGCGGGCTGGACCATCGACGAGGGCTCCCGGCGTCTGCGCAACAGTCGGGGCGAATCATTCCCCGTCGTTGAGCTGCTCTGCTCCACCGGCTCCTACCACGAGAACGTCGCCCAGGCCTTCCAGATCATGTGGGAAGAGACCATCGGTGTTCAGAGCCGCATCGTTCCCAAGGAGACACGCGTCTTCCGCGATGATCTCAAGCGACAGAACTACATGATGGCCCGCGGCGGGTGGTTCGGCGATTACGGCGATCCCACCACGTTCCTGCTTCTGCACACCACCGGCGACGGAAACAACGACCGCGGCTTCTCCGATCCGCACTTCGATGAGCTGGTCCGCTCGGCGGAGGAGGCGCCGACGCCCGAAGACCGCATGCGCCTGCTCGAAGAGGCGGAGCGGTACTCCATGGAAGTGGCGCTGCCTGTCGTCCCCGTCTTCCACTACGTCCGCTACTACCTCTATGACCCCGACCGCTTCAGCGGCATCAGCTTCCATCCGCGCAGCGTGCAGTATCTCTGGAAGCTGGAGAACAAGCCATGAGCGGCCTTCTGCTGCGCAGACTGCTTCAGACGCCGCTGATCGTGTTGGCGGTCTACACCATCACATTCCTGCTGGCGTGGGCCCTGCCCGGCTCGGCGGTCATCAGCGATGAAGGGCGCCAGCCTCCCGCGGCGGTGTTGGAGGCGATGGAGGCGCAGTACAACCTCGACAACCAGTGGGTCTTCTACTGGCAATACCTCTCAGACGCGACGGGCGCCAGTTGGCTGGGGACGAAGCTCTCGGGCGGAACCTGGCCCGCGGAGCGCCCCATGCTCGACTTCGGCCCCTCGCTGCGCCACGCCGACTGGAGGGTGAACGAGATCATCGTCGGCACGCTGCCGGTGTCGGTGGCGCTCGGCCTCTCGGCGATCACCATCGCGCTGGTGGTGGGTGTGGCGGTGGGTGTGATCGGGGCCCTCAAGCCCAATTCATGGATAGACATCACCACGCTCTCGATCGCGCTGGTGGGGATCAGCCTGCCCTCGTTTCTCACCGGCACGGCGCTGTTGCTGCTCTTTCCCGTGCTGCTGGGCGTGGGGCGGGTGGCGGGATGGGGAACAGTGGGGGACATGGTTCTGCCGGCGCTCACGCTCAGCCTGCCGTTCGCCGCGTACATCGCCCGCCTGACGCGGATGGGCATGATCGACGTCCTCGGCGCCGATTACATCCGCACCGCGCGGGCCAAGGGCCTGCCCGAGCGCGTGGTCATCCTGCGACACGCCCTCAAGAACGCGTTCCTGCCCGTCCTCAGCTACCTCGGCCCCGCCACCGCCTTCGCCATGACCGGGTCCTTCGTCATCGAGATGGTCTTCAATGTCCCCGGGATCGGGCAGCACTTCGTCAGCGCCGTATTGACCAAGGACCTCTTCCTGATCATGGGCATCGTGCTGATCTACTCGACCATGCTGGTCCTGCTGAACCTGATCGTGGACCTGCTCTACGGCTGGGTGGACCCGCGGATCGGCGCCGGCTCGGGCTGAGGACGAACTCGCGTCGAGCAGGCCCCGCGGTTCTTACCCTTATGGCCCGGGCTGGTCCGGCCCGGGCCCGGTGGGGCTTGTCCGGGCGTCGTGGATCGCCGTCTCGAGGATCCGGATCCGTCCCGACATCTGCTCCAGCTTGTGGTAGATGTCGGCCACCTGCTTGCTCAGGTCCTCCACCGATCGATCGCTGAAGGTCTGGGCCTCTTCGATTCGAGTCAGGTGTTGCTTGAGCTCTGTGAGTTCGTTCATTGCGTTCACTCCCTTGCGCTCTGTAGTCTCTGGAGGTGTTCGCCGGACTCGCGGCGTCGCTGTCGAAGTGTAGACCCCGGCCGGCCCACGCTCGCGAAATGTCGATCGGGACGAGGCCCCGCCTCCGTGCTACGCTTCGCCCCATGTGGCCACCATCGCGCTTCCTGATCTGTGCGCCCCTGCTGTGTCCATGCATCGCTCTCGCGGACGCTGGGGAGGCGCTGCGGCCATTCTCGTACGCCACGGCCGCTGAAGAAGATCACGCGGCGCCGGAGCTGAACGACGCACCGATCCCCTTCGGGCAGGAGGGGCACAACTCGATCACCACGGGCTTCGGCCTCGGCGTCGGGGGCGTCAACGCGGACTTCGCCTACAACGGCTTCGTCTCGCTCGACACCTTCCTGGTGGATCGCTTCCAGGCCTCGCTCGAGTTCGGCGGCTTCTTCTTCGACCAGGACGCCGACGACGCCATCGCCGGCGCTGTGAACCTCATGTTCCGCTGGCACTTCATCCAGCAGGACTCGTGGTCCATGTTCGCCGACGCCGGCGCGGGCCTGATGCTCGGAACCGCCAAGGTGCCCCGGGGGGGCAGCGAGTTCAATTTCAGCGTGCGCGCCGGGCTCGGCTTCACCAGCCGCCTGGGCGACAGCCCCAACCGCCTGATCGGCGGCGTGCGCTGGCAGCACTACTCCAACGCCCGCACCGCCGGCGCCGACGACAA
Source organism: Phycisphaeraceae bacterium (assembly GCA_007693965.1). GTDB lineage: Bacteria > Planctomycetota > Phycisphaerae > Phycisphaerales > UBA1924 > RECQ01. Next base: position 14,962 of record RECQ01000054.1, read on the forward strand.
TCCGGGAACCGACATGCCCGTCTTCTACCTGGGCGTCTCGTTCCCGCTGTAAGGCGCAGTGTCGTATTGGGCTCCGGGGCAATTGGGTGCCGGGGCAAGCTTGTTTTTGCTTGCCCCGAGCATGGAATGTCAGCGCCCAATCGATAGAAAAGAAAATGCGATGCGCTTCCATTGTGTGGGCCTGGACAATACACACTGCAGTACGTACGCGGGGCAAGCAAAAGGAAGCTTGCCCCGGCACCCCGACGCCGCCGGGCCCCTTTCACCCCTTCACCTCATCACACATACCCCTTCGGGTGCTCGCGCATCCAGCGCCACGCCGTCGCGATGATCTGCTCCAGGTCGGTGATCGAAGCGCTCCATCCCAGCTCGGCGAGGATCTTCGACGGATCGGCGAAGAGCCGCGGCGGGTCACCGGGGCGGCGCTCGCCCTCCTTTACCGGGATTTTCTTCCCCGTCACCCTTGCCGAGGCGTCGATCACCTCGCGCACGCTGTACCCCTGTCCGATGCCGAGGTTGTAGATCCGCCGGTCGCACCCGGGGTGTTCCGGGTCCAGCGCGTGCATCACCGCGACGTGCGCATCGACAAGGTCCTCAACGTGTACGTAGTCGCGGATGCAGGTCCCGTCCGGCGTGGGGTAGTCAGTTCCAAAGATGGTGATGGCGTCGCGCACGCCCGCCGCCGCCTGCAAGACGAGCGGGATCAGGTGCGTCTCCGGCTCGTGGTGCTCGCCGATGAGCCCGTCGCGATCGCTCCCCGCGACGTTGAAGTATCGCAGGGCCGCGTAGGAGAATGGCCGCCCCGCCGCCGCGCATGCGTCGGCGGAGTCGGAGAGAATCCGCTCGACGTGGAGCTTCGACCAGCCGTAAGGGTTGATCGGCTTCTGCGGCGTGGTCTCGCGGATGGGGATCATCTCCTCAGGCGGCTCGCCGTAGGTGGCGCACGTGGATGAGAAGATGAACCGCTCGACGCCCGCCGCGTCGCATGCCTCGATGAGCGAGAGGGCCGCGGCAGTGTTGTTGCGGTGGTAGCGCAGCGGCTGCGTGACCGACTCGCCGACATACGCCAGGGCAGCGAAGTGCATCACCGCCTCGACGGCGCCCTCGCGCAGAGCGTGGTCCACCAGCGCCCGGTCGCCGACGTCGCCTTCGTGGAAGACGAGCCGGTCGGGGGCAATCGTGCGCAGCCGCTCGATGGCGCCGGCGTGGCCCCGGACCAGATTGTCGATGACGGTGACGGCGTGGCCGTCGCGCAGCAGCCGCTTGACCGCGTGCGAGCCGATGTACCCGGCGCCGCCGGTGACGAGGATGTTCATGCTCCGGGCTCCATGCTCGTTCGGGGATTGGGCGGCACAGAGTATCGGCCAATCCGGCGTGCGAGGCCATGTCGGCAGGGCGTCCTGTGGGATTCGGACGCAGGAGCGACCGTCCGCGCGCCGATATGCTCGCGGGCCGGATCTCCCCGAACCCCATTCCCCGCGCCTGACCTGGGAGCTGAAGTGAGCAACGAAATCGGCGGCGAGCAGACCTCGAAGAACACGCCTCGGCGGATCTCGCTCGCCGACTCGCTCGGGCTGTTCCTGCGCGGTGTGGCCATGGGGGCCGCGGACATCGTGCCGGGGGTCAGCGGCGGGACGATCGCCTTCATCACCGGCGTCTACGAGCGTTTCATCGCGGCGCTGCGGTCGCTGTCGCCGGCGTTCCTGGCGCCGCTGGCGCGGGGACGGGCGCGTGACGCCTTTGTTCGTGTGATGGAGATGCACTGGTCGGTGCTGATCCCGATGGGGCTCGGCATCGGTTTTGCGATCGTGACCATGAGCCGCGTGATCACCGGGCTCATGGAGAACCATCCGGGCCCGACCTATGCCTTTTTCTTCGGGCTCATACTGGCGTCGGCGTGGATTCCGTTCGCGCGGATGCGCCGGCGCAGCGCCAGCCACGGCGTCGCCGCGCTTCTGGCGGCGACGGTCGCGTTCATCTTCGTCGGGCTGCAGCCGACGGAGCTGCGGCTCGAGGTTGCGCGCGCCGACGATGGCGCCAGGGCCGCGATCTACACAGGAAAGATCCGCCACAGTTCGGATCTTGAATCGATCCGCGCGTTCGTGGCCGAGCTGGAGGGCGGCGCTGCGATGGAGGTCGTCGTCTTCGATCCCAAGGGGATCATCGGCGTCGACGCCGACGCCGAGGCAGAAGGCGGGGGCGGGGCGACTGTGATCCGCGATGAGGAATCACTGGAGGCGTGGCTTGTTTCGGCGCCGCCGCTGGCGGCGCTGCGCGAGGCGCGGGCCTCGCACGCCTGGCTCTTTCTCTGCGGCGTGATCGCGATCAGCGCCATGATCCTGCCGGGCCTCAGCGGCGCCTTCCTGCTGCTCTTTCTCGGGCAATACCACGCGGTGCTGAGCGCGATCCACGGCTTCATCGACCACGGCGGCGCGCTGCTCGGTCGCGAGCAGGATGCGCTGACGGCGCTGGGAGCGCACACGTTCATCGAGGATTTTCTGTTCCTCGGTGTCTTCGGCGTGGGCGTCGTGATCGGTGTGGCGTTCTTCAGCCGCGTGGTCGGCTGGCTGCTGGACCATCGCCACGACGTCACCATGGCCGCGCTGACCGGGCTGATGATCGGCGCTCTGCGTCAGCCAGGGCGTGTCGCGCTGGAGAGCGCGGAGGCAGCGCCGCAGGTCGGCGCCTATTGGGGAGTCGCGATCGGCGCCGCATTCGCGGGCGCGGTGATCGTGTCTGTGCTGGCGCTGGTCGATGTTCGCACGCGTTCGCGGAATTCGGATGATGTGGCCAATCGAACGCCGAGCGAAGACTCCGGCCCATCGGGTGGCTGAGCCGCCTGTGGGCCGTGCCGCAGGCGAACGAAGCGGCGCTGATCGTCGAGGGGCAGGCCGCACTCCGGGCACAGGCCGCTGGTGTTGCCGTGCAGGTCGTAGTCGCAGGCGCGGCACGCGTGCTCGGGGCCGCGCCGGGGCTGGATCGCGATGAAGAGCCCGAGCGAGAGCAGCAGAGCGGCGTAGGCGCCGGCGAGTCCGTAAATGACCAGCTCTTCCCCATCCAGCCGGACGGAGAGATGGTTGACGCTGGCGTACGTCAGCATCCCGACTGGTTGCAGCGACGCGAAGACCGCGACGAACGCAGGCCAACGTCTCCTGTACCGGAACGCGATGTACCAGACTGCAAAGGCGTAGGCGAGAAGAAAGACCACGGATAACGAACCTCTTCTGGAGCTTGGGCTTTCAGCGCAATGCCTTTGTCCGTGACGCATCCTAGGCGGGGCGTGGGCGTGATGAATCAGGATGTATATATCCCCAATGGCAGGATCGCGCCGTCACAGTCCCGGCGTGAAGAAGGCCCGCAGCGAATCCATGATGTCGTCCCGTCCGTTCACGCGGCTGGTGAGCAGGATGGGTCCGTCGTCGTGGGCGGCGCCGCCGGTGGGGCGACCATCGGGGAACGCCTCGTGCAACACGTTGATGAAGTTGCCGCTGCCGTAGGCGCTGGCGACCTGGCAGTAGCCGAACATGTTGCACACCGGCATCAGGTGTTCGTTGAGCAGCTTCACGCAGGTGCGGTTGTCGGCCTCGCTCGAATTGTCGCCGTCGGAGAAGTGGAACAGGTAGATGTTCCACGCGTTCGGATCGTACTGCTCTTCGATGAGATCCTGGCAGACGCGGAAGGCGCTGCTGATGCGCGTGCCGCCGTCCTCGCGGATCGAGAAGAAGGTTTCCTTGTCGACCTCCTTGGCCGCGACATCGTGCACGATGTATCGACTCTCGATCCCCTCGTAGTTCCGCCGCAGCCATGTGTCGATCCAGAAGGCCTCCAGGCGCACCAGCTCCTTCTGCTCGCCGCCCATCGAGCCGGAGACGTCCATCATGTAGACGATCACCGCGTTGGACTGCGGCGATTTGACTTCCTTCCAGCTCCGGTAGCGCAGGTCGGAGCGCACCGGGATGATGACGGGGTCTTCGGGGTCGTACTGGCCGAGCATGAGCTGGCGTTTGAGCGCCTCGCGGTAGCTGCGCTTGAAGTGGCGCAGCGACTCCGGCCCCGTCTGGCGGATGCCGGAATATTTGTCGCGGATGGTGGTGATGCGGTGCGCGCCCTTGGGTTTGATGCGCGGCAGTTGCAGCTCTTCGGCGAGAATGTCGGCGAGCTCATCCAGCGTGACATCGACTTCAAAGAGGTGCTTGCCCTCGCCCTCGCCGCCGGCGTTGTCGCCGGACTGGCCCTGCCCGACCGACTCGCCCTCTTCGCCTTCGCCCATCCCCACGCCGCCGGAGTTGTCACCGTAGCGGAAGTTGGGGATGTCGATGTCATGGACGGGGATGGAGACGATCTTGCGGCCTTCGCGCCCGATCAGTTCGCCGCGGCTGAGGAAGCGGCGCAGATCGCGCCGGATGCGTCCCTTGACGATCTGGCGGAAGCGCTGGTGGTCCTGTTCAATCTTGTTGGCCATGAGGGATCAGGCAATGGGCAATGGGCAATGGAAACGCGGATGTTTCTCTCCATTGATACGATCGGCGACCCGCGAAGGTCGCGTGAAGTGATTTTTGGGGAGGGCGACGGGCGCCCGAAACGGCCCCGCGCCTGCCTGCTCCACCGCATTGCCCATTCCCCATTCCCCATTGCCTCTCCTCCCCCATGCCCACCTCGCAATCAGACCGGGACCGGGACGAGGCCTATCGGCGCCAATTGTGGCGCCTGAGCGGCATCGGACTGGAGCTGGTGGGGTCGGTCGGGGTCATGATGCTGCTGGGGTGGCTGGTGGATCGCTGGCTGGGGACTGCGCCCTGGCTGCTGGTGAGCGGGGCGGTGGTGGGGGTGCTGCTCGGGCTGTACAACGTGATCCGCGAGGTTCAGAAGATCGCACACACCGAAACGGAGGGCCGCAGGCGTGAACAGCCCGGCGGACGCGGCACACGACAAGATCACTGAGGCCCCGGAGCAGTCCACCGCCCCGGCGCCCCGGCGCGATCCGGCTCTGGGACCCGATATCTCCCTGGCGCTCGGTCCCATGCTGGCCGCATCGATCCTGACGCCTCTGGGGGTCGGCCTGGTCGCCTGGCCATTGCTCGGGTTGATCAACCCGGATTCGATTGGCGTGATTCCACGGGCCATGATCAGCGTGGCGGCGGTCTTCGCGGGGACGACGTTGATGATCCAGCCGTGGAAGACCAGGCCGGTGACGCAGTGGCTCCATTGGTGGCTGGGGGTGCTGGGGGCGTGCTTTTTCGGTACGGTTGCAATCGCTCTCGTGTTGCTATACTCCGCACCCCCTGAGGAGCGGGCGGCGCTCGGCGTGCTCATTGCGGTCGGGCATTTCGCCACATTGATGGCCGCCTCCTTCGTCGTCGCCTCGCTTGTCAGGAAAGGTTACGACACCGCTGTCGCCGGCCCCGCGCAGGGCGCCGGGTGATCACCCGCGAAGGCTTTCTCGCTGATGCTTGACTTGTCTCTCACACTCGCCGCCGACGGGCCCAATCCCCTGGGGCATGTTCTGGATGTTCCCAACGTCCTCGGTCCCTTCTCCATGCACGTGGTCACACTCGTGCTCGCAGCGGTTTTGACCATCCTCACGATGATGAAGGTGGCCAAGGCGATGGAGGAGGGGAGCGAGGCGGACGGCGCCGGGCGCTACATCCCCAAGGGCAAGCTGGCTCAGATCATCGAGTTTCTGTGCAGCACGCTTCGCGACAAAGTCGTCAAGCCTCAGCTCGGGGACTCGACGGACAAGTTCATGCCCTTCCTGTGGACGCTGTTTTTCTTCATTCTGTTCAACAACATGCTGGGGCTGATTCCGCTGCTGGATCTGCAGCATGTGATCGGCGGCGTTGGATGGGGCGACAAGCACTGGGCGATCGTCGGAGGCACTGCGACCGGGAACCTCGCCGTGACCGCGGGGCTGGCCACCATCGCCTTCTTCGTGATCCAGATCAACGGCATCCGCTCCAGCGGTTTCGGCGGCTGGGCCAATCACTTCCTGGGCGGGGCGCCGGTGTGGCTGGCGCCGGTCATCGTGCCGGTCGAGATTCTCGGCATGATCATCAAGCCCAGCGCGCTTGCCATTCGTCTTTGTGCGAACATGGTCGGCGGGCACACGCTGCTTGCGACCGTTCTGATGTTCACAGGCATGTCGATCGGCGCGATCGGCTGGCTGGCGGGCGCCCCGGTCGCGATTCTGTCGATGCTGGGTGGAATCGCGATCTATTTCCTTGAGATCTTCGTCGGCGCCCTGCAGGCGTTCATCTTCATGTTCCTGACGACCATCTTCATCGCCCAGTTGATGCATCACCACCACGATGACCATGAGGGCGCCCATGACTACGGTCACGACCAGGTCCCGGAGTCGCAGGATCTCGCCGTGCCGGTGACGCAATGACAGAAGAGAAATTGGACCCGGCGGACCGCGGCCTGATCGCCCCGGTCCGGCGTTCGACACAAGCGATCACACGCAACAGAGCCGCAACGCTGCGGCGCAACAACATTCGGAGCTTTCCAGCTATGAAGATCAAGAGCCTGTTCACGTTCGGCGCCGCAGCCACCGCTTTCTGCTTCTTCGCCCAGCCCGCGCTGGCGCAGGAGGTGGTTTCGACAGGTGATGGCCTCGTCGCGATCGGCAAGGGTCTCGGCGCCGGCCTGGCGGCCGGCCTCGCCGTGATCGGCGGCGGCGCCGGCATCGGCCGCATCGGCGGCACGGCCGTCGAATCGATCGCTCGCCAGCCCGAGGCCGCCGGCACCATCGGCACGAACATGATCATCACCGCCGCGCTGGTCGAGGGCGCCACGCTCTTCGCCGTCGTCGTCGGCGCCCTGGCGATCTTCCTCATCTGACCCTGTGTTTCTCGAGCCAACGCCGCCGTTCGGTGCAACGAGCCCCGAGGCGGCGACCGTCAGGAGGCGGCAATGAGCAATCCCGGAGCCCATATCCGACGCGCTGTCGCCGGTCTCGGCGCCCTGCTGCTGTGCGGACAGGCCCTCGGCGCCGATCCCGCGGCGAACCAGAACCCCCTCGCCGTCGAGCTGGTGCCGTATGTCTCGACGCTGATCGTCTTCAGCGTCGTCTTCTTCGTGCTCGCCAGGTTCGTCTGGCCCGTCGTCAGCAAGGCGCTGGCGACGCGCGAGCAGAAGATCCGCGGCGACATCGAGCAGGCGGAGCGCTCGCGGAAGCAGGCCGAGGCCGCCCTGGCCCAGTACCAGGAGGCGTTGTCCGAGGCGCGGGCCGAGGCCGGACGCATCCTCGAGCAGGCCAAGACCGAGCACCAGCAGATGGCCGCCCAACTCCGCTCGAAGACCGAGGCTGAGCTGAACACGCTCCGCGAGAACGCCGCCCGCGACATCGAGGGCGCCAAGCGGGCCGCGGTCAGCGAGATCTACGGACAGATGGCCATGGTCTCCAGCGCCATCGCCTCGAAGATTTTGCAGCGTGAGATCAACCCGGGCGATCAGCAACAGCTCGTCGATGAGTCACTGCGCGAAGTTGAGGCGATTCACTCGAACTGAGGAGCAGGCAACGGGGAATGGGAAATGGGCAATGGGGTTGTGTGTTCGGCCCGTTGCTTGACTCCGACGATTTCTTCCAATTGCCCATTGCCCACTGACTTCGGAGATCCCATGGCCGCCGCAGCAGCAATCGCACTCAAGCAGCTCGATGACCAGCCCGATGCGCTGGCCAAGGTCTACGCCAACAGCCTCTTCTCGCTCGCCGAGAGCCAGGGCGGGCAGGAGAAGATCGAGGAGGTCAACTCCGAGCTCGAGCAGATCATGGAGATGACGCGCTCGGACGCAGGCTTTGTCGAGTTTCTGCGCTCCGCCATTCTCCCGATGGAGCAGCGCCGCGATTCACTGCGGAAGATCTTCGAAGGTCGCATCACCGATCTGCTGCTTCGCTTCCTGCTGGTGCTGAACCACAAGGAGCGGCTGGCTCACATCGGCGCCATCGCCGCGGCGTACGACGAGATCGTGCAGGACCGCTTCGGGCGCATCGAGGTGGATGTCTTCACCGCCACGCCCATCACGCAGGACCAGCTCACCTCCATCGGCGACCGCCTGCGCGGCGCCATCGGCCGCGAGCCCGTTCTCCACGCCTACACCCAGCCCGAGATGATCGGCGGCCTCAAGCTCCTCATCGGCGATCAGATGGTCGACGCCAGCGTCGCCACCCGCCTCCGCAAGCTCCGCGAGCGGTTCGAGACCCACGGCACCGCCGAAGTCCGCTCCATCGCGGAACGCATGATCGACGAAGGCGTCTGAGCTCCTAGAGTACCGAGTACCGAGCCCCCCAACCGGGTCTGGCGCTCGGTTTCGTGTCGTCCTGCGCACAAAACGCACCGCCAGGATTCTCTTCACTCGGAACTCGGTACTCAGAACTCGAAAACGCCTTTCCGGAGCGAACCCCATGACACACCTGATGACACTCATCGCGGGCGCCCTCGCCGCGGCGACGCTCTTCTCCTGCGCCGCCGTCCCCAACAAGGCCCACGCCATGAAAAACAACCCCGAGGCGGAGCGCCCGCAGATGCGCGTCACCGGGGCAGGCGAACTGAAAGTTCCCGCCGACCAGCTCCGACTCGCTTTGAGCGTGGTGACGGAAGGGGCTCAGGATCAGCCCGTGAGCGCGGTGATGGAGGAAAACTCGCGCCTCGCCTCGCGCGTCCGCGAGGCGCTGCGCCGTGTCGGCCTCGAGGACGACGAGGTCGAGACGTCGAGCTTCATGGTGGCGCCGATCTACTCCACGCCGCAGCGCGGCGAGGCCCGGCGCATCACCGGCTACCGCGTGCAGAACGAGGTGCGTGTGACGACGAAGAAGATGGAGCTTGCGGGCCGGATCATCCAGCAGGGGGTGGAGGCGGGCGCCAACCAGGTCTCCTCGCTCACCTTCGGCCTCGCCGAAGAGCGCGCCCACCGCGCCGACGCCATTGCGCAGGCGACGCGGAACGCCCGTTCGGACGCAACTGCGCTGGCACGCGCTGCGGGCGTGAACATCGTGCGCACGCTGCGCCTCGATCTCGACCAGCCCCAGTTCCAGCCGCCCCAGCCCTTCATGGCCAGCCGCATGAACATGGAGGCGGACGCCGGCGCCCAGCCGCCCATCGAGGCCGGCGAAGTCACGGTGCGAGCCACGGTCACCATCATCTTCGAGATCGGCGAGGGACGGTGATCCGCGCTGACGTGGTGATGTGAGAACCCGATCGTGGTGGGCGGCTCCTCGCCCCAGCAATGCCGTCCGGGCCTCTCTCACCCTGCGCCCCGGCCCATCCGCGGCGCAGGCCCCGCCGTGGCGATCTGCTGGCCACTTCCGGCGCTCTCACCTGCCATCCGCCCCGCGACACCCGCCCCGGAATTCGCTATTCTGTCCCGCCCGCGGCTGGGCGATCGCGCCCCGCGCCGCCCATCGTCCAACCGCCCGATTCGGCCCGGTCCCGCGGCCTTCGGCCCGCAGCCGTCGCCGCCCTTCCAGAGCCCCGAGAGCCAGACACCCATGAAGATCAGAACCGACGAGATCGCCAGCGTCATCAAGCAGGAAATCGAGCAGTATTCCACCGAGCTCGAGGTCACCGAGGTCGGGCGCGTCGTGCAGGTCGGCGACGGCATCGCCCGCATCTACGGGCTCTCCAAGGCCATGGCCGGCGAGCTGCTCGAGTTCGAGACCCAATCCGGCGCCATCATGGGCCAGGTCTTCAACCTTGAAATGGATACGGTCGGCGCCGTCGTCTACGGCGACTACCTGAAGATCCGCGAGGGCGACCAGGTGCGCTCCACCGGGCGTCTGCTCGAGGTCCCCGCCGGCGACGCCCTCCTCGGCCGCGTCGTCAACCCGCTGGGTGAGCCCATCGACGGCGGCCCCCCGATCGAAACCGATATCCGCGTCAAGCTCGACACCATTGCCCCCGGCATCGCCGAGCGTCAGCCAGTGAAAGAGCCGCTGCAGACCGGCATCAAGGCCGTGGACTCGATGATCCCCATCGGCCGCGGCCAGCGCGAGCTGATCATCGGCGACCGCAAGACCGGCAAGACGGCCGTCGCCATCGACGCCATCGTGAACCAGAAGAAGTACTGGGGCACGCCCGAGGCCGTCGTGTGCATCTATGTCGCCGTGGGCCAGAAGGAGTCGACGGTCGCGGGCGTCGTCGATGAGCTGAAGCGCCAGGGCGCGATGGAATACACCATCGTCGTCAACGCCGGCTCCTCCGACCCCGCCCCCATGCAGTACATCGCCCCCTACGCCGGTTGCGCCATGGGCGAGCACTTCATGTGGCGCGGCATGGACGGAAAACTCCCCAAGCACGCCCTGTGCATCTACGACGACCTCTCCAAGCAGGCCGTCGCCTATCGCCAGCTCTCACTGCTGCTTCGACGCCCGCCCGGACGCGAGGCGTATCCCGGCGACGTCTTCTATCTCCACAGTCGCCTGCTGGAGCGCGCCACCAAGCTCTCCGATGAGAACGGCGCCGGCTCGCTCACCGCCCTGCCCATCATCGAGACGCAGGAGGGCGACGTCTCGGCTTACATCCCGACCAACGTCATCTCCATCACCGACGGCCAGATCTACCTCGAGCCCGACCTCTTCTTCGCCGGCCAGCGCCCCGCCATCAACGTGGGCATCTCGGTGTCGCGCGTGGGCGGCAACGCCCAGATCAAGGCGATGAAGAAGATCGCCGGCTCTCTCCGCCTTGACCTCGCCTCCTTCCGCGAGTTGGAGGCCTTCGCCCAGCTCGGCACCGAGCTCGACAAGGCCACGCAGCGCCAGCTCGACCGCGGCGCCCGCATGGTCGAGTTGCTCAAGCAGCCGCAGTATGAGCCGATGGACGTCATCGACCAGGTCATATCAATTTACGCCGGCGCCAAGGGCCATCTCGACGATCTGCCGATTCCCGATGTCGCTGCCTTCGAAAAGGGCATGCACGAGCACTTCATGGGCCCCGCCCGGGCCGTGCGCGACGAGTTGGATCAGCTCCGTGATCTCAACGCCGATCTGGAAAAGAAGCTGAGCGACGCCATCACGGCGTTCAAGAACAAATTCCTTGAGGACAAGAAGAAGCAGGACTCCGGCGCCGCGGCGCCGGGCGAGCCCGTCGGAGCGGGCGCCTGATTCCGGCGTCCCGCGGCGGCGCCCCCGCCGTCGCCAGGATCCTCGAGCCATGACGGGTGGACGCCACACCGTTGACGACGCGGAACGCGCCTACGAAGGTCGGCGCGTCTGCATCACCGGCGGCGCCGGGTTCATCGGCGCCAGGCTTGTCGAGACCCTGCTCGATCTGGGCGCCCATCCCACCATCATCGACGATCTCTCCAATTCCTCCACCGAGCGGATCGGCGACATTGTCGACCGCGACCCCGAGCGGGTGCAGTTCATCCACGGGTCGATTCTCGACCCCGATGCGCTGGCGGAGGCGGTGCAGGGCACAGAGCTGGTCTTTCATCTCGCCGCGGTCAGCGCGGTGGGCAGCGCCGCCGAAGACCCGCGCCGCGCCTTCGATGTGAACGTGGCCGGCGCGGTGCGCGTGGCGGAGACCGCGCGCCTCGCGGGTGTCGAGCGACTGGTGTATTCGGGATCGAGCAGCGCCTACGGCGCCGCGGCCCCGCCCCACACAGAGCAGCTCGCGCCGCGTCCACTCTCGGTGTACGCCGCCTCGAAGCTCGCGGCGGAGCATGTGGTGACGGCGTGGGCCGAATCGCGCGGGCTGCCGTGCGTCACGCTGCGCCTCTTCAACGTCTACGGCGCCGGCCAGCCCGAGGACAGCGCCGAGTCAGCGGTGATTCCCGCCTTCATCAGCCGCCTCCGCGCTGGAGAGGCGCCAGTCATCTTCGGCAATGGCCTGCAGACGCGCGACTTCGTTCACGTCGACGACGCGGTGCGGGCGTTTCTGCTCGCCGGGGCCTCGGAGCGGGCGATGGATGGCGGCGCCGTGAACATCGGGACCGGGCGCCCCACGACGCTGCTGGATCTTGTCGAGGCATTAAAGAAACTGCTGAACTCGGAGGCGCCGCTTCCCGTGCATGAGGAGCCAAGGTCCGGCGATGTGCCGCACTCGCACGCCGACATCAGTCGCGCCCGTGATCTGCTCGGGTTCGAGCCGGCAATCTCACTCGAAGATGGCCTGGCGCGCACGCTGGGGCTCACCGGCGACGCCTCCTCCACCGGCGCCCGCCGCAGCTGACGCCATCGGCGCCCGGCGGCGGATGTGAGCGTCGGGGCGCTACTGTTGATCGTGACGACATTCGCCGTCATCACTGGAATCTCATCGGCGTGGCTCATCGCGGGCGGCGCAGCGCTGACGCTGCCGGTTGCGGCCCACCTGCTTTCGCGTCGTCCTGCCCGGGTCATTCAGTTTCCCGCAGTGCGATTCGTGAAAAGCGCCTCCAGCGCCGGGGCCGGGCGCCGGAGCGTGCGCGATGGCGTCCTGCTGATGCTGCGATGCCTGCTGGTGGCGGCCCTCGCCCTGGCGTTTGCTCGCCCCTCGTGGACCGGCGCCGGCGCCGCCATCGCGACAGACGGCGCTGTCGACCTGGTGATCGTGGTCGACAGCTCCGCCTCGATGACTCGCGCCGATCGCGGGCGAACCCTCTTCGACACGGCCCGGGCCGAGGCGATGGCGCTGCTCGACGGCCTTGACCCTGCGCGCGACAGGGCCGCGGTCGTGTTCGCCCGACTGAGGCCGACGGCCGCGCTGCCGGAGCTGACCACGAACTTCGAGGCCCTCGCGACCAGACTCGCCGGAGCTTCGCCGACGCTCGAACATGCGGACATCATTGAGGCGATCGCCCATGCGAGGTCGCTTGGCGCCGCCGCTGATGACGAGAGGCGCGTGCGGCGCATCGTCGTGATCAGCGACATGCAGCGGGGGAGCTGGGAGCGTTTCGGCAGCGCGGATGATCAGGATGTGGTGGTTCGCCCCGTCGGGCCGGGTAAGGCGACTTCGAACATCGCGATTCGTGATGTTCGCATCACGCCTGCCAGACCGGTGATCGGCGAGCGCGTGCAGGTGTACGCATCTGCGCTGCGCTTCGGCGATGCGCCGGACAGCGCGATGGCGACACTCCGCGTCGGAGACAGGACGCTCGAATCCCGACGTGTGGACTTCGATGGTGAGGGAGTCGGCCCGATCGCCTTCGAGACTGTCCTTCAGGATGTCGGGCCGGTTGCGCTCAGCGTCAGCATCGACGACGATTCATTTGAACATGACGATCGGGTGGGAATTGCGGTTGAGGTCTCGCCCAAGCGGCGCGTGGGCGTGGTGAGCGGGGGGGAGGATGGCGTCACTGACCACGCCGCCCGCGCGCTCGCCGCGGCGCTAGCGCCCGATGCGCCGGCCCCAGTCGAGGTGGTGCGTCTGTCCGCGGATCGGTTCGACGAACAAGCCTCAGTGGGGTTGGATGCGCTCTTCATCATCGGCGCCGGGCGGCTGCCAGAGCAGGCGGTGCAAGCCATCGGCGCCCATCTCGAACGCGGCGCCGGTGTGGTCTGGTTTGCCGATTCTCCCGAATCCATCGAATCACTGATGCGCGTTGAGTCGCAGGCGATGGGAGCAGCGCCGCCGATCGAATTCACCAGTGGGTTCCAGCGCGACATGCAGGGAGTGGGTCTCAACGCCTTCACCGAGCCGGCGCCGGCGTTGCCCGGGTTGGCCGGGATCGGCGCCCGGGCCCTGCAGGAGCCGAGTTTCATGGCTTACACGCCGGGACGCGTCCGCCCTGGCGCTGTGCCGCTGCTGAACTATGACTCCGGCGTCCCCTTCGCCGCCGGCGCCGTCTCGCTCATCGTCGTCAATGCGGACATCGCGCCGGACGCATCAACCCTCACCCGTTCGCTGGTCTTTCCGGTCCTCGTTCACGAATGGCTGGCGTATCTCTCACAATCGGCGTCCGACCGCGACGGTGTCTTCGTCGGCGAATCGATTCACATCGAGAGCCCGATCGGCGACGATGCCGACATTGTGGCGCCGCTGCGGGATGAGAGCGGCCGCATCGTGGAAGCGACTGCGACCGGCGGCGTCCTGCGCCTCCAGGCGCTGCCGACATCGGCGCCTGGATTTGTCCGCATCACGGACAGCGCCGGCGACCTGGTCGCGATGCAGTTCGTTGCGCTCGATCCTCGCCAGAGCGACATGCGTATCTTCAATCCCGGCGCTGGGACCGGAGATGATGTCCAGACGGCCGGCGACGCCGAGGTTGATGCAGCCCGCTCCCTGTCCAGTCGCGCCGATTCAATCGAGCTCTGGCCATTTCTCCTGACTCTGGCCATCGGTTTCGCATTGCTGGAGTCGTTGCTGGCCGGCGCTCCGCGCGGGCGACGCAGGACGGAGCCGGTGTCGTGATCGAGGGCCTGCGATTCATGCCCGGCCTGGCGCCGCTGCTGGTCGCCATCCTTGCGGCGGCGTGCGTCGTCGCCTCGGTGTGGGGTGCGCGGCGTATTGGCGCCGCCGCTGGTGTGGCGGCGATCCGGATCTGCGTGCTGCTGGGCATCGGCGTCCTGCTGCTCGGCCCTTCACTTCCTGCGCCGGCGCAGGACTCCGAGTCGCGTCCGGCGCTGGCGATCCTGGTGGATCGCTCACGCTCCATGTGCATCACCGATGAAATCGTGGATGGGCGCACGGCCAGCCGCTTCGACGCCCTCCGAGCCTCGTGGCTCGATCCGCACACCATCGAACGCCTCGGGCGCAGCGCCGAGATTCGTCTCTTCGGCGTTGCGGAAGAACTCGCCCGGGCCCAATTGCACGACCTGACGGCTGAAGACCCCGCCGGACTCCAATCGCGCCTCGGGGACTCGGTCAATCGCGTGATCCGCGCCGGCGGCGTCAGCGATGTACTGCTCCTGACCGATGGCGCCGACACCGACCATACATCAGACGATTGGATCCGCAGCGCGGCGGAGCGCGCCATCAGCGCCGGCGTCAGGATTCACACCGTCGTCGCCGGCGCTGTGGGACGCCCTGATGATGTCGCCCTCTCCGCTTCAATCGACGACCCCGTCGTTTCGGAAGGCGCCTCCACGACGCTGCGCCTCCGCATCTCGCAGAGCGGCTTTGATGGAGCGCTTGCGCGCGTGACCGTCACCAATGCAAGCGACCCCGGCGCCGCGCCGGTCTTCGATGAGCGCATCACCCTTACGGAAAGCCGTGAGCTCCTGATTCCCATCACCCCGCGATCGGATCATGCCGATCCCGACGACGCCCTGCCCCTCATCGAATATACCGCCCGCATCGAGCCGCTGCCCGGTGAGGTGGATGAACGCAACAACCAGGCGAGCGTCTTCGTGCGCATCGCTCGCGGAGGCATCCGCGTGCTCGTACTGGAGAATGAGCCCTACTGGGACACAACGCATTTCATCGGCGCCATGCGCGCCGATCCGCAGGTCGATCTCACCACCGTCATCGGCCTCGGCGCCGCTCGCGAGCGAATCGCCCGCTACGCGCCGGAGCATCTCCGAGGCGCTGTAGAGACCCCGACCTCGGCGCCGCTGGATGAACGCGAGCTCTTCGACTTCGACATCATTGCGCTGGGACGCGGCGTCGAGCGATGGCTGCACGGCGAACACGCCGAACTGCTGCGCCGATTCGTCATCGAACGAGGCGGGAGCGTCATCTTCCTCCGCGGCGCCCCGACGCGGGCCCAGAGCGATGAGGCCGCATCCCTCCGGCGCGTCCTCGCGGATATCTCGCCTGTCGAATGGGGCGATGGCGTCCTCGATGACGTGCGGCTCGGCGCATCGCCCGGTGAGGCGCCCCCCGGACTGCTTGATTTTGATGCCCTCGGCCCCATCGAAACACTCCTCGAAGACCTGCCCGGCATGATCGCCGGCTCGCGCATCGAGCGCGAACGATCCATGGCGGCCGTCTGGCTGCGCCAGCGACCTGAGGGCGCGAACGACGCTGAGGATCCTGCCCCCGCTGCGGTCGCGCACATGCAGGCCGGTCGCGGACGCACGCTCGCGGTTCTCACCGATGGGCTGTGGCGATGGTCCTTCCTGCCCACTCATCTGCGCGACTATTCCAGCGTCTACCGGCTCTTCTGGGGGCGATCCGTGCGCTGGCTCGTCTCCGGCGCTGAGTTCCAGCCCGGACAGTCGGTGGCGATCGATGTGGACCCGCCCGGCGCCCACCCCGGCCAGCGAATCGCCATCTCCGTGCGCACGCGGTATCACACCGATGACAATTTCATCGAACGCCTCGTGGTGCGCGAACCCTCCGGGCGCGAGCGCAGCCTCGCCCCCGCCCGGGCGGACGCCGGCGCCCAGGTTTTCAATGCATCCTTCATTCCCGAAGAGAGCGGCGTGCACGAAATCATCGCCGCCACACCGACGGAAGTGCGCACGACGCGCTTCAACGTGCGTGAAGATCGCCGCGAGCTGCTTGACACGGCGGCCCGCCCGGAGGCGCTCGAAGAATTGGCGACCCGCACCGGCGGCATGTTCCTTCCGCTCGATGGCGCCGCCGCCCTGATGCAGCGCCTCGACGCCGCGACCAAATCCATGTCAGATCGCCGCGAACCGGTTCCGGCCTGGGATCGCTGGTGGGTCTTCGCCCTGCTCATCGGCGGCCTCGGCGCGGAGTGGATGTGGCGGCGCTGGAGGGGCTGGCCATGAATGATGTGCGCCAAAGCGCCGGCGCCGATCCGCTGGCTCGCAGGCTGAAGTCCCTCGTGCGCGCCCTGCGTCGAACTTCCCGACTCGAGCGCGCCGGCGCGGCGTTCTGGCCGCTGCCGATCATCGCAATTGCGCTGATCGGCGCCGATGCGCTGTGGCCTGCCCATGAATCTGTGCGCATCGTATGCGCCATCGCATTCGCGCTCCTGTTGTTGCGCGTTGTGTGGGCGTTGATTGTCCCCGAACGAGCAGCGCGGCGCGCCGGCCCTGCCCGCGCCGCCCGCATCGCCGAGGAGCGTCTCGCCCTGCAGGGAAACCCCCTGGTGAATGCGCTCCAGCTCCGAACCCTTGCGATGTCGAGCGGCGATGCGGCGTCAGCGCTGGCCCGCGAAGCGGTCCGGCGCGGCGAGGAGACATCGAGTGCAATCGAAGCCCGCCGCGTGATCGATACGAGCCGCGCCGGAAAAGTGTGGCGTTTGTCATTGCTCACCACCATCACGCTGCTCACTGTCGCGCTCCTCTCGCCACGGCTGGTGGCGATGGGGGCGATGCGCTACCTCGATCCGATGGGCGACCACCCGCCCTATTCGCGCACCACATTCGATATTCAGCTCCAGCCTGATCCGGCGCTTGTCGGCGATGATGTCGAGATCACCGTGCGAACAGCAGGGCCGGCGCCGGACTCCGTGCGTCTGGAGATCGAGCGCCTCGGGCGTGAGCCGGGCGAGGAGACGGTGTCTGTCGGAATGTCTGCCCGCACCGACGGCTTCAACGCAACCTTGCGCGATGTCCGTGAGCCTGTTCGCATACGCGCTGTCGGAAGCACCGGCCTCAGCGCCTGGCTGAGCATCGAACCGGTCCATCGTCCGCGCATTCGTGAAGCAACGCTCATGCTCACGCCGCCGGAGTACACAGGCATCCCGCCGTTCACGATTGATCCCCGTGAATCAATCGATGGCCAGGCGCCCGAGCTGGTGGTTGGTTCAGCGGTCGAACTTCGAGTCACCTTGTCGCTCCCGGTGATGCAGGCAGACGCCGGCGCAGATGGCGCAGAGGTCGAGTGGTGGGGGCGCACCGCGATCGCGCGCGTTCAAATCGAGCGCCCCGGGGAAACACCGATCGCACTCAGCGCCGCCGCGGAGTCCGGGCTGTGGCTCGATGCTCCGGTCCGGGCCCGCGTGCTGGCGATTCCCGATTCTCCGCCGAGTATCGAGGTCAGGTCGCCGGCGCCGCCGGGTGAAGCGGTCCTCGCCGCCCCCGGGTCGAGCGTCGCCATCCGCGCCAGCGCCCACGATGACCACGCACTCGGCGCCTTCGATCTTCACTGGACTGTCGAGCGCTCGTCAGGCGGCGCCGATCACGGCGCCATGTCACTGTTGCCGGATGGTTTCGTCGGCGCCTCGCATCACGCACGGGCCAGCTTCGATCTTGACGCCGTCGCCGCCGGGCCGGGTGATGTGATCCATCTTTCGCTCTCCGCCGCCGACACACGCCCGGATGCATATGGAGGCGCCCAGCGCACGATTGCCGACCCGATCGCGATCAATGTTGTCGCCAGAACCGACAGCGCCTTTGATGCGCAAGAAGGCGATGCAGCCGCCGACGCCGAGGCCCTCACCGGCGCCGATCAGCCGGAAGCGGACGCCGCCGACGCTCCATCGGCGATCCCAGGTCCGGAGGAAGCCGACGCCGAGAGCGACAGCCCGGGGCGCGAAGAGGCGCCGGCCGCCAGCCCCGAAGACGAAACAGAAACCCCGGCAGACGCGGCCGCAACCGACGCCGACATCGACGCCGGCGCCGCCCGGCTCGACGACGGCGTGCTCATCGGCGATCCGGATGAAGCGGAGCCCCAGCCCTTCGATCGCCCATCTCCGATCACCCTCGACGATGTCGAGACCATCCGTCGCGAAGTCGATCGTCCCGTGGCGGAGGCGCTGAAGCTCAATTCCGTCGGTCTGGCCGGCCTCGCCGACCTGCCGCCGGCCTATCGTGACCTGGTGAGCCGATACTTCCTGCGGATCGCGCGTGATGATGCGCGTGACCAGAGGCCGGAGACGGACGAATGACCCCGCAGCAGACCATGCACATCGCGCACGGCCGAAACACAGCGCTTCATAATCGCCTGTTCAGCTTGCTCACGCTGGCGGGATTGATCCTGCTCCTCGCGCCCGCGGCGATTCGAGTCAGCGCGCAGCCACCGACGCCGGGCGCCTCCGCAGGCTCCGCCGACGGCCTCGTCCGCGTGGCCCTCATCCGAACCGGGCTGGACGGGTCCGATCGCTGTTTCTCCGGCGCCTTTCTCCGCCTCGTCGGCTTCGAGACGCAGATCAACATCGATCCTGCGCTGGCCCGCATCACCATCGAGTCGGACCAGCTCTTTGAACATCCCTTTGTCATCCTCACCGGCGAGGGGTCATTCGAGCTCACAGAGGCAGAAGTTCTGCGGCTGCGTGACTACCTCCGCCGCGGCGGCATGCTGCTCGCCTCGGCCGGATGCTCCAACGCCGAGTGGAACACATCCATGCGGCGCACGATTGAGCGCATCTTCCCCGAGCAGGATCTGGCCCGCTTCGGCCCCGAGCACGAGGTCTTCAATCTTCTTTTCCCGGTCAGCGGCCTGCTGACGCGCCAGCAGACCGAGGCCGTCCTGTGGGGCGTCGAGCTCGACGGACGGCTGTCGCTCGTCTACTCGCCCGAAGGCCTCAACGACTCGGAGAGTGCCGGTGGCGACTGTTGCTGCTGCGGCGGGAACGAAATCCGCGACGCCCGCTTCATCAACGCGAACCTATTGCTGTATGCGCTGATGGGGTGAAGAAAGAGTCTCTGGCGATGCGGCGCCTGCTCGGGCTCCGGGCCGGTGCGCCGATCGTCTAAAGCTGTCCCCGGGCGCCATGATGACTGGGGGTGCCGTGGTAGAGCCGTCCGCGGCTCTGCCACGCGCCTGGATATTCCGCGTGGCAAAGGCGAAGACGCCTTTACCACGGCGCCCATCGAAAACGCCCGACTTTCAAAAAGGATCCGTATGATTCTGTATCCTGAACACCCATGTTCAGGCTCATCGAATCGACCCGCGCCTACATCCTTCTCTTCAGCATCCCCTTCACGCTGCTCTGGAGCCGTGGGCTTGAGCCGCTCGGCGTGGTGACGGGGCCGCTGCTGGTGGTGCTGCACGCGTGCGTCGCGGTTTTCTGGATGATCTGCATGGCCCGCGCGGATCAGGCCCGCGGCCTGGCGCCCCGGCTGGGTTTGCGAAGGGACAGGCTGGCCGTCGACCACGACGGGCTCGGCCTGTGGTTCCTGATCCTCGGCGCCTTCGTCGTCGTGTTGACGGTGGTGATGCTCTTCGCCGAGTTCTGGATCGGCGTGGGGGCGCTGCTGGCGACGCTGCTGTCGCTCTGGCTCAGCCGCCAGGGCGGGCGATATCGGATGGGGCTGATCGAGGCGATCATTCCCGCGGTGCTGCTGGTCGGCCCGGCGATGCTCTTCCGCGCCCACAACTGGCCGACGCCGCGGGCGCTGCGCATCTTTTCGCGTGATCCGACCGACGTTCCGGCGGAGCTGGCGCGCACGCTCGCCGCCGAGCCGGTGACGCCTGAGTTCGTGACCGCGCCCGTGCTGGCGGCGACGTGGCTCGGCGGCGCGGCGCTGCTGACGGTGATCCTGCTCATGCTGGTGCGCGACCGCATCGCGGACCTGGACGCGGGCATCGAGACGACCGCGACGAAGCTGGGCCGCGGCGGCGCCTCGGCGCTGGTGTGGGCGTGGCTGCTCGGCGTCGCGGCCCTGGCGGCAATGGGCGCGGGATGGGGATGGTGGCACTGGAGCGTGGCGATGCTCGCGGCGTGGACGGCGGCGGCGGGATTGTCGCTCCACACCGCCCGCATCGACGGCTACGCAGTCGGCGCGACGCTCTCCGGCTACGGCGCCATGGCCGTCGCGCTCGGGATCACAACAATCTGAGTTTCGGACAGGGAGCGCCGGCGCCGATCATCCTCGCGGCGCCCTGTCGGTGCGGAGCGGCTGGGTGGTGATGTCGGGCTCCTCGGATTCGTCGACGGGCTCTTCCTCGTCGTCTTCCTCCTCGTCGTCCTCTTCATCGCCTTCGTACTCGTCGATCTCGTTGCCGTCCTCGTCGACGTACACCCATTCCTCGTCGTCGGCGCCCTCGACGTCGGCTTCCTCATCGTCTTCGGATTCGTCGCCGTCGGCGTCCTCAACTTCGATGTATTCCCACTCTTCGTCTTCCTCTTCGTCGCCTTCTTCTTCGCCTTCATCCTCGGCGATGGCCTCGGCGTCTTCGTCTTCCTCTTCGTATTCGTCTTCGTCGGAGGCTTCGGGCTCGTCGTATTCCTCCTCGATGTCTTCGTCCTCATCTTCGGCGGCGTCGAGGATCGCCGCGGCGCCGTTGATCTTCGGGAGTTCGGCCGCGGCGGTGGTCGGTTCGTCTTCCTCGAAGAGCGAGCCCTGCTGCGCCGGGGCGGCGCCGGACTCCTTCGCATCTGCCTCCGCCTGTGCCTTCATCGCCTGCCATTCCTCGGGCGTGATCGCGACCTCGCGGGCCACGGTGCCCTTGTGATCGCCGATGATGCCGGCCATGCCCATCAGGTCGATGAGGCGCGAGGCGCGGGTGTAGCCGATGGCGAGGCGGCGCTGCAGCAGCGAGACCGAGCCGCGCTTCGTCTCCAGCACGATCTCGACGGCCTTGTCGAAGAGGGGGTCTGACTGCGCGTTCTCGAGGCTGCGCTCCGTGGCGTCTTCGCCATCGCCACCGGAGCGGATCTGCATGAGCTGGCGCTCGAAGGAGGGCGCCGCGACGTCCTTCAAGAAGCGCACCACCTTGCGCGTCTCGCGGTCCTCGACGAGCGTGCCCTGGGCGCGCATGAGCTTGTGCGAGCGCGGCGAGAGGACGAGCATGTCGCCCTGGCCCAGCAGCAGCTCGCCGCCCTTCTGATCGAGCACGATGCGGCTGTCCATGCCGCTGGCGACCTTGAAGCTGATGCGCGCCGGCATGTTCGACTTGATGAGACCCGTCACCACGTTCGCCTGCGGCCGCTGCGTGGCGAGCACCAGGTGGATGCCCACCGCCCGCGCCTTCTGCGCGATGCGCACGATCGAGCCCTCGACTTCCTTCTGCGTCATGATCAGGTCGGCCAGCTCGTCGATGATGAAGACCAGGTAGGGGAGCTTGCGCGGAATGCGGGCCTCCTCGGCCTCGTTCTGCGGCATGAAGCGATCCTTCAGCTCCTCCCAGCTCAGCGCGTTGTACGTCGCGATGTCGCGGCAGCCCGCCTCGGCCAGCAGCTCGTAGCGCTCATCCATCTTGGAGACGGCCCATTCGAGGATGGCGCACGCCTTGCTCATCTCCGTGACCACCGGGCACATCAGGTGCGGGATGTCGCGGAACTGGCTCATTTCGACCATCTTGGGATCGATCAGCACCAGCTTCAGCTCATTGGGCTTCTTCGTGTAGAGGAAGCTCATGATGATCGAGTTCATGCACACCGACTTGCCCGAGCCGGTGGTGCCGGCGATGAGCATGTGGGGCATGGAGGCGAGGTCTTCGATGAGCGGCTCGCCGCTGGCGTCCTTGCCGAGGAACATGGGCAGCTTCATCTTGCCCACGCCGCCCTCGGAGTGGCTCATCAGCTCCTTGAGGCGCACCTTTTCCTTCTCCAGGTTCGGCGCCTCGATGCCCACCGTGTCGCGCCCCTGCGTGTTGGGCACGATGCGGATGTTCACCGCCTTGAGCGCCCGCGCCAGGTCCGAACTGATGGCGTTGAGCTGGGCCACCTTCGTTCCCGGCGCCAGCTTCACCTCGTAGAGCGTGATGACGGGGCCCGAGTCGATGCCGACGACCTCTCCGTCGATCCGGTAGACGCGCAGCGCCTCCTCGAGCGCCCGCGCCTGGGCGCGTACATGCTTCTCGATCTTCTCCGAGTAGTTGTCCTCGGGGTCCTCGAGCAGGTCGAGGCCGGGGAACTGATACCCCTCCAGCTCGATATGCGACTGGAAGTCCTGCATGTCCTGCTCGGTCGCCACCCGCTTGTTGGCGCCCGCAAAGCGCACCGGCAGCTTCGCGATTTTCTGACGCAGCGCGTCAGGATCGAAGACCTGCGGCGCCCCGGGAAGCTCGTCGTCGTGCTCGTACTCCTCATCTTCCTCATCCGAGGCGACGGGTTCGGCCTCCTCTTCATCCTCGTACTCGTCTTCTTCGTCTTCGTACTCGTCCTCGTACTCCCACTCTTCGTCGTCTTCCTCGTCGTCTGCCGTCGCGGCGCGGGCGGCGACGGCCTGCCGCGCCTTTTCCTGCTTCGAGCGCTTGAGGGGGACGCTCTCGTCGTCGTCAACATCGTTCAAGCGGATGCGCTCCGCCCGGGCGGCGACGCGATTCTCGACCGCCTGCTTCGCCAGCCCCGCCCCCGCCGCCGCCACCGGCAGGCTCTTGCGCCACACCATCGCCGGCACGATCACCAGCCAGCGGTCAAAGGCGAGCGTGGCGCCGACCAGGGCCGCGAGAAGGATCCAGAGGAACGAGCCGAACGTGCTGAAGCGGGCCGTCAGCTCCGCGACGCCCGCGATGGCGACCAGCCCGCCCGCGCCCTCTGGCATCGAGCCGTGGCCGGGCCAGAAGAGGGCCGCGAGGGATGAGATGGCCAGAGCCAGGGCCAGCAGCCCGAAGCCGCGCATCACCGGCTGGGTGATGGCCCGTCCCGTCGCCGTGATTCCGAGGGCGAGCGCGACGCCGAGCAGCAGAACCCACACCCCGGGACCCAGCAGCGCCGCGCTGTGGTGCGCAATGGACGCCCCCACCGGGCCGCACCAGTTGGCGACCGGATCGTTGAGCGGCGTGGAGGCGTGGCCGGGCGGATCGGCGGGATGGTGGCTGATGAGGGCGGAGGTGGTGAAGATCCACACGCCGAGAAGGGCCCACCAGCCCAGGCGCTTCCAGAGCGCGGGGGCCTGCGCGGGCGACCGCCCACTACCGGCGTTCCCTGCGCGCTTCGACGTCGTGGTGCGTTGTGTGCGTGCCATGGTGCGTGGTGGATTATCGGCGCGCCGGACCTTCACAGGGCAGGAATTGCGCCCGCGATTCCAGTCGGCTCAGCGATCGCCTGTGGACCCGAAGCCCCCGTCCCCACGGGTCGTCTCCTCCAGCGCATCGACCTCCTCCACGCGGGCCCGCGCCACCGGGGCGATGACCATCTGCGCGATCCGCAACCCGTGCTCGATGACGTAGAGATGCTTGCTCAGGTTGATGAGCGGCACCTTCACCTCGCCGCGGTAGTCGGAGTCAATGGTGCCGGGGGCGTTTGGGAGCGTGATTCCATGCTTCGAGGCGATGCCCGACCGCGGCCGGACCTGGGCTTCATAGCCCGGCGTCAGCGCCATCGCGAAGCCGCAGTGGATCATCACGATGTCGCCCGCCCCGAGGGTGATGGGCTGATCCTCCGGCAGGCATGCGTACAGATCCATGCCTGCGGCTTCATCGGAGTGGTAGGTGGGGAGCGTCGCGCGAGGGTCAAGTCGGAGCAGGCGCACGACAGGCTGGTGGATGGGGTGGTCCGACTCACCGGGGGCGGAGCTCGGATTCATGTCAGGCGACGGGCCGGGAGTCGTCATGGACGCCAGCGTGCGTCAGGACGATCTCGGCGTCAAGCTCATCCAGCAGGGCGATGTCCTCGTCGTCGAGGTCGCGCCGCGCCTGGGCCAGCGAGCGGTTGAGCGTCTCGATCATCCGCTTGATGGAGCTGATGCCATCGTCGATCGAGGTCTTCCCGGTCACCAGCCGCATGGGGTCGGACCGGTTGAGACGCGCCATCTCGCGCTCCGTCACGCTCTTGGCGTCGACGAGGCCCTTGAGCAGCGCCTCCGCTTTGTCGCGGAGGGCGTTGGTCTCCAGCATGATGCGCTGTCGTTCGGTCATGGTGGTGGACATGGGGTGCTTATCGGACATCTCACAGAATCCTCAGGATTCTCGAACACCATCGGCGCTCGCGGGCGCTGGGGTGAGCCCGCTTACGAGACAGGATTGTCCGCCGGTTGGCCGGGAGAATCAAGCGGCCCCGGTGAACGCCGGGGTAGTGGTCTTCCGAGCCGGTCTGCCGCTGAACCCGGGGACCCAGCGTCCGATGGCGTCGATCACGGCCCGGTCGTCGGACGTCGCCCGGACTGCGGACAGGTCTGCGATCATCTCCGTCAGGGCGCCGGGCTCAGGCTCCGGGCCGCGCCAGGCCATGATTCCCGGCGCGGGTGTTGGCCGCAGCTCATCCGCCTGGTGCGCCAGCTCTTCGTGCAGCTTCTCGCCCGGCCTGGCGCCGGTGAAGACAATGTCGAAGGGGGTTCCGTGGTCGGAGTTCTGCGTTCTGACAACGGCGTCTTCTTCGCCCGGCGCGAGATGACGCGGGTCCTGAATGCGGGGATCGAATCCGTGGGCGCGGATGAAGCGCCGGGCCAGATCGAGGATGTTCACCGGCTCGCCCATATCGAGGACGAAGACATCGGCGCCGCGGATCCGTTCGGGATCCAGCGATGCGGCCTGGATCACCAACGACGCCGCTTCGGGAATGGTCATGAAATAGCGCGTCATGCGCGGGTCGGTCACGGTCACCGGGCCGCCCTCACCGATCTGCCGCTCCCAGATGGGGATCACGCTGCAGGCGCTCGCCAGCACGTTGCCGAATCGCACGAGACACAGCCGCGTGGCGCTGCGCCCGTTCAGAGCCCGCACATACTGCTCCGCCAGCGCCTTGGTCGCGCCCATGACAGACGTCGGGTTGACCGCCTTGTCCGTCGAGACCATCACGAAGCGCTCGACGCCCACCGCCACCGATGCATCGGCGACCGACTTGGTTCCGAAGAGGTTGTTGTTCACCGCATGGGCGGGATGGTCCTCCATCATGGGCACGTGCTTGTGGGCCGCGGCGTGGATGACCATGTGGGGCCGGATCGCCACGAAACGGCGTAATGTCGGATCGGCGTCGACGACGTCATGCAGGATCGCCCGCCGCTCCAGCCCCGGATGCCGGGCGCCGATCTGTCGGTCGATCTCGAAGAGGGCGTTGTCGGAGCGGTCCATCAGGAAGAGGGCGGCGGGATCGAAGGAGGCCACGCGACGGGCCAGTTCGGCGCCGATGCTTCCGCCGGCGCCCGTGATGAGCACCCGGCGTCCCTGGACGGCGTCGCGCACCACAGCCTCATCGATGGGTTGCGGGCTGCGTCCGATGAGGGCCGGCATGTCCAGCGCCGATGCGGCGCCGGCCGCCGGCGATGGGGCGATGCCCGCCAGAACGTCCGTCACCGGCGCCATGAAGCGTTCCGCGACGCCCAGCGCCAACAGCGCGGTGCGCACCCGGGCAATCGCCTCCGGCATTGCCGCCGGTAGCGAGACGAGGGCGGCCTCGAAACCGAAGCGGGTGTGCAGCCGGGGCAGGTCGTCCACCACACCGAGGATGGGCAGATCGCTTATGGCCGGCTCGTCCGGGTCCTGCGGCTGGAGCAGCACCAGCCCAAGGGCCTCCGGGGGCGGCGTCAAGGCGCCCAGGGCGCCGCTGGCGGCTCGGAGGGTCTCTGGCGTCCCGATCAGGACGATGCTGGGCTGGGATTCATCTGGGATGGTGTGCGGGCGATGCATGGCCGTTGGCCTCCCTCTCTGGCGCCTTGGCTGCGCCATGGGGAGATATCGGCCTCTGATGAGGTGGGGGGCCAGTCGTGGGGCTGTGTTCAGCCGCGCGATCAGTCGGAGGGCGCCGCGCCGGGATCAGTTCCGGGTTGTTCGCCGGGGCCATCTTCGGGCTTCGGGCTCTGCGGGTCGATGCTCCGCAGGTACTCCCAAGTGTAGATGCCGGTGTCGTGCCCATCGGAGAATCGGATTCGGAGGGCATAGTTGCCCACCAGCTCGGCGCCCTCTGCCGTCAGCGCGCCACCCGCGTTTGAAGCGGATGCGGGCAGCACGGTCAGGGGGTTCTTCTTCAATTCCTCGCGAAGCTGGCGGGCCTCGGCGGAGGGTGAGAGTCGGCGCAGGAGCGCGATCGAGTAATAGGACGTGGCGCCGTCGGCCCACTCGATGGTGAGGCCTCGATCTTTTTTCAGATCCAGCTTGCGGGGCGGCGTGGTGGACATGCCGGCGATGGTAGGAAAGACCGTCTGTCAGGACATGTCGATTGCGCAGGCGATTTACTGGAAAGATGCCCTGTTGACGTGTCTCAATCTTGCGGCGTCGCCATGTTCGCGGTACATTACGAATGCACAAGGGAGGCCGATCGCACGTCGGCCGCTTCGGAGTCAACAGGACCATACGGTCCGTACGCAAGGATGGTCATGTGATGGTTTTGAGAGAGAATCGGACGATGTGCGCGCACAGTGCGCGCCAGTTGCGTTCGCTTGGCTTCGCCTGCGCCGCATTCGCAGTCAGCGTCGGGATCGCCGCCGCTTCACCCGCATCGTCCCGGGGTGAGTCCGGAGCGATTGATCTCATTTTCCTCAACGCCAGCGGCGAGCTGCAGGGGGAGGTCCTTGACCAGTTCGGCCCCGGTTCGGTCGAAGATTTCCAGTTCTGGAACGTCGATGGCGCCGACACGATCGCGAGCAACCTGTCGATGGGTGTTTCATCCCTGAGTTCGACAGCGCAGATCCAGGTGGATTTCACCTCCGGGCCGATCAGTTCGCAGTTCCTGATGACGTTCTCGCTCGGGCTGGATGGCTCGATCGACGACTACGACCCGGGCCAGGCCGAACGTGATGCGCAGGTGATGGGCTTCATCGGATTGTCCACCATCTTCGCCGAGTTTATGCTCGCCTCGCCGCACCTGCTCACGGTGATCATCGACCCCGGCGACGGTGAACCGCTCGCCCAGGGAGATCCCTTCATGGTTGGCGCCGGCAAGTTCGCGTTCAGCGAAGTGCTGCCGTACTCGATCTCCCTCGATCTGCTCGGGCCGGACATGAGCGGGCAGGAGCAGCGCACCGTTTCGGTGATGCTTGATTTCGTCATTCCGAACCCAGGCGCTGGAGCTCTGGCGTTCATCGTGATGGCGGGAATGGCCGGCCGCAGGCGGCGTGTCGCCTGAACCGGCGCACCGGGGATCACCATCGCGATCGCCTAGGATGTCGGGCATGATTCTCCTGACTCCAGGCCCCACACCCGTGCCGCAGCGCGTCCGCGATGCGATGGCGGGCCCGATCATCCACCACCGCACCCCCGAATACGAGGCCTTGCAGGCCGAGTGCGATTCGGGTCTGCAAGCTGTTTTTCGCACCCGCTCGCCGGTGCTGACCCTTGTCGGCTCCGGCAGCGCCGCCTTCGAGGCGGCCCAGCTCTCGCTGGCGCAGCCCGGCGACGCGGTCGTCGCGTGCGTCAACGGCAAGTTCGGGGCGCGATGGCAGAGCGTCTTCGATCGGGCGGCGCCCCGGGCCGGGCTGCAATGCGCATCCGTTGAAGCGCCGTGGGGCGAGCCGGTGGACCCAGATCGCCTCGCCGTGGCGCTGCGCCGCACGCCGAATGTCTCGATCGTCACCGCTGTTCACTGCGAGACAAGCACGACGACGCTCAACGATGTGCGCGCTCTGGCCGAAGTGACTCGGGCCGAGGCGCCGGAGGCGCTCTTTATCGTCGATGGCGTCAGCGCCGTCGGCGCCGTTCCGGCCGAGATGGACGCATGGGGTTTCGATGTGATGGTCTCCGCAAGCCAGAAGGCGCTGATGCTGCCACCGGGCCTCGGCTTCGCAGCCGTGGGTGAGCGGGCGCGCCAGCGGCTTGCGGCGATCGGGGATGACTCCATGCTCGCGCCCATGTATCTCGATCTGCGCGCTTATCTCGGTGGACACGCCGAGCAGAGCCCGCCCTTCACGCCCGCGGTGAGCCTGATGGTCGGTTTGCGCGAATCTTTTGCGATGATCATTGAACGCGGCGGGGTGGAGGCGGTCTGGCGCGATGTCGCCCGCCGCGCCGGCGCCACCCGCGCAGCGTTGCAGGCCATGGGCCTCCGACTCGTCACCAATGCGACGAGCGACGCGGTGACCGGCGTCTTCGCGCCCGATGATGCTGGAAATGCGATCCGGGACATCTGCCGGCGCGAACACGGTGTGCATCTCGCCGGCGGTCAGAACGAGTGGGCGGGACGCGTGCTTCGCATCTCGCATATGGGCGCTGTGACGGATGAGGACGCTCTGGCGGGTGTTCGAGCCATTGCCGCGGCGCTCCAGGTTCTCGGTCCTTCCGGTTCTGTCGATCCTATTGCGGGAGTTCGGGAAATGGAGGCCCGGCTTTTTGATGCAACCGTGTAGAATCAGGGCTGTAGCGCCGATGGCGACGGCATGTGTGTGCTGCGTCGCAACCTCGGTGCGGCCCCCTGATCGGAGATATTGAAGTGAACTCGTCTTTTTCTCAGACTGTTTCTTTGTCCGCTCCCCGACTCTCCATGAGCGATGCGCTTCGATCGCCTGCCGCGACGCTGCGAACGCTCGGAATGGCTCTCGCGGCGGCTCTGGCCCTCACAGCGCATGCAGCGGCCGGGCCGCTCGGCGACCTCGCCCATGTCGAGACACGCGGGGATGGCGAGCGCCACATGATCCTCATTCCCGGACTCGGCCAGGACTGGACCGTCTGGGAAGGCTTCATGAGCCGCAACGGTGAGCGATACACCATGCACGCGGTCACCCTTCCCGGGTTCGGAGGCAGCGAAGCGCCCAAACTTCCGGAAGACGCCTCGCGCTACGCCTGGATGGACAACGCCGTGGAGGCGGTCACCGCCCTGATCGAGAACGCCGGCCTTCAAGACACCGTCGTGATGGGCCACGGTTCGCTGGGCGGTTTCGTTGCGATGCGCGTCGGCATGGAGCGCGCCGATCTGGTCGAGCACATCATCGCCGTGGATGCGATGGCGCCCGGTCTGCCGCTTCCCGGCAGCGCGACGGGAGTTATTCCGTACCAAGAGCGCCTGCAGCTTGTCGAAATGCTTGGTCCGATGTTTCTGCAGTTCGATGAAGACGAGTGGCACAACGCCGTGCAGAACCTGGACAGCCATGCGATCGATGCCGATTTCGGCGCGAAGATGCAGGAAATCTCCCGCAAGACGCCCCGCTCCACCGGCGCGAGGTACATGGTCGAACTGATGGCGACCGATCTGTCGCCCCTGATGCGCGAAGCGATGATCGAAGGCGACGCCAAGGTTTTCATGATCTATGCGATTGGCGAAAGTGAGGGTCCGGCCTCGATGCCGCGTCAGTCGCGCCGGGCCAAGGACATCAGCGCGCAGATTCTGGAGCAATCCTTCGGCGCCACCGTCGCGATCTTCAATCGCTCCCGCCCCTTCATCATGCACGATCACCCCGGGGCGTTTGACGGGATGATCGCCGATTATCTCGAAGGTGAAGACGTCTATGATTACTTCCCGCCCTCCCCGCGGCGGGACGAATAACACTCGGCGCTGCGCTGCACAGGCGCAGCGAATTTTCTGCGGGGAACCGTTTCTCTTCTGAAAGGATCCAATTCATGTCGATTCGTCGACTCTCGTTCGCAACATGCGCCGGCATCGCCGCCATCTCCATGTCGGCTGCACAGGCCGACGTCACGCCCATCCAGGACTCCAAGGTTGAAGGCGATGGCGCGATCAACATCGTGCTCATCCCCGGTTTCGGCTGCGACCTGACGGTGTGGGATGACTTCCTGGAGCGCAACAGCGATCGCTACACGATGCACGCCGTGACGCTCCCCGGCATCGCGGGAACGCCCGCGCCGGACGCATCCGACACCGAGGGCACGCCCATGCTCGACAACGCCATCGGGGCGCTGGTCGGGTACATCGATGGCGCCGGCCTCGACTCGCCGATCATCATCGGCCACTCCCTCGGCGGCACACTCGCCATGCGCCTCGCCATCGAGCACCCCGACAAGGTTGGCAAGGTGATCGCGGTAGACGGCATGCCCGCCATGCCCCTCGGCCAGGAGATGGATGTCGAGACGCGCCGCATGGCCGTCAACCAGGAGATCGCGCCGCAGCTTCGCAACCTGAACGATGAGCAGTGGAGCATGCAGCTTGCGCAGATGTTCTCGCCGATGTTCCACGACCAGGAGCGGGCCGGCGAGGTGGTCGAGATGGCCCAGAAGACCGATCGCAAAGTCGCAGTCGAGTATCTGCTGGATCTGCTCAAGACCGACATCCGCCCGCAGCTCAACCAGCATCGGGCTCCATTGCTCGCGATCGCCGCGGTCGACAGTGATCAGCCCGGCGCCGCTCCCGAGATGTTCCGCCAGATGTGGAGCGATATGCTCCAGGGAACGCCCAGCAGCACGATCGTGCTCTTTGATCGCACGTCCCACTTCGTGATGGACCAGCGCCCCGAGGAGCTGGACAAGGCCGTGGCCGCTTTCGCGGACGGTCAGCCCGTGCGCGACTTTACGCCGGGCGAGTGAGGCAGGTACCGTGACGCCGTGAGCCCCGACACTCCTGCGTCCACCAGCCCGCACTTCGCCGACCGCCTGCTCCGCGCCGCCGAGCGGGCCGGGTCCCCCGCCTGCGTGGGCCTCGACCCCGTCCTCGACTGGCTGCCGGATGACCAGCGAACCCACGCCTCGACGCCCGCCCGGGCGATCGAGGCGTTTTCTTTGCGCGTGCTCGATGCTGTCGCCGGCGCCATCGGCGTCGTCAAACCGCAGTCCGCCTGCTTTGAGCGCTACGGCGCCGAGGGCGTGGCGGCTCTCGGGCGGGTGATCCAGGCGGCGCGTGAGCGGGAATTGGTCGTCATCCTCGACGCCAAGCGGGGCGACATCGGCCTCACCGCCGAGCACTACGCCGCTGCAACCTTTCAAACCGAACCCGGACTCGACGCCGACGCCGTCACCGTCAACGCCTTTCTGGGCATGGACACACTGGCGCCCTACCTCGACGCCGACTGGGCCGTCTCGGTCGCCCCTGATGAACCGGGCGGGGCCCGCGGCCGGGGGATCTTCGTCCTCGTGCGCACCAGCAACCCAGGAAGCGACGCCATCCAGTCGCAGCGCCTCGATGACGGGCGCACCGTCGCGGAGATGCTGGCCGATGAGACCGCCAAGCTCGGCGAGAGTCGTCGCGGCGAGCGGGGGTACAGCAGTGTGGGCGCGGTGGTGGCGGCGACCAAGCCGCAGGACGCCGCGGCCATGCGAGGACGCATGCCCCACCAGATCTTCCTCGTCCCCGGCTACGGGGCCCAGGGGGGCACGGCGGAGACGGTGCGCGAACTGTTTCACCCGCCGCAGAAGGGCGAGGCCATGCCCACCGGCGCCGTGGTGACGGCGAGCCGGTCGATCATTTTTCCGCTGGTTCCCGAGGGGATGGACTGGGCCGGAGCTGTGCGCGATGCGGCGAGCCGCTTCGCGGAGGAAGTCCGCGGGGCGATGGGATAGGACCAATGGGACTCATGAGACCCATGGGACAGAGAAGTCCGATGGGCTGCATGTGTTTTCTTTGTCCCATGACGGCGCCGCCCGCTGAGCCAACTGCTCACATCGGCTTCTTATCAATCGTCACGTCGTAGATGCTCAGGAGCTTCTCCTTGTCGAAGACCATCTCCTGGCGCGTGAGGCCGATGACGTCGTACTCGGTGGTGAGCTCGATGGCGTCCACCGGGCAGGCCTCCTCGCACATGCCGCAGAAAATGCAGCGCAGCTCGTCGATCTCGAACTTGGCGGGGTATTTCTCGCGGTCGTCCCACGGGCTCTCGGCGGCGACGATGTGGATGCAGTTGGCGGGGCAGATGGTGGGGCACATCATGCAGGCGACGCACTTGACGCGCCCTTCTTCATCCCGGTTCAGGCGGTGCACGCCGCGGAAGTTCTGCGCGAGCTGCCCGCCGTCCTCGACGGATTTCTGCTCGCGCCGCTCTTCGGGGTACTGGATGGTGCGGCTGGTGCGGCCCTGGCCGAAGCTGGTGAAGAAGTGACGCATCGTCACCACCATGCCCTTGGCGAGCTCGGGGATGTAGACGCGCTCCCCCCGCTTCATCGGGGGGGCGTCGATGCGGATGATCTCGTCGTCGCGGATGGCCATAGGTGGGTCAGGATAGCGGCCCGGGCGGGAGTGGGTCGAGGGCGGGGCGGCGACGGGGGCGGCCGGCTTGGAATTCGCGCGAACCGCTGGGCTCGCGGGCGTGTCCAATCCACAGGACTGCCCACATGACGCCAAACTCATCCAGCGCAGAGAGGCCGGTGCGGAGCGATGCGGAGCTGCTCCGCGCCTTCGTCGAGGGCGAGCGGTCGGCGCTGGGCGATCTCGCGGAGCGGCACGAGCGGGCCATGCTCGGGCTCGCCCGCGGCCTGCTCTGGGGCAGGGACGATCTCGCCCTCGACGCGGTGCAGGAATGCTGGACGCGCGTCATCCGGTACGCGCACAGATTCAGAGGCCGCAGCGCTGTGAAGACGTGGCTCTACCGGATCGTCGTCCACTGCTGCGCCGATGAGCGAGCGAAGATCGGGCGGCGCAGCGCGGTGGAGTCCGGCGAGGATCGCAGTGATGAAGCGGCGTTCCACACCGGCGCCGATGGCATGGAGCTTGACGAGCGGCAGGCGGCGCTGCGCGAGGCGATCTCGGAACTCAGCGACGACAGGCGCATCGCCGTGCTGCTGTGCCACCACGCGGGGTTGACCCATCGAGAGGCCGCCCGCGTGGTCGGCGTTCCGATGGGGACGATGAAATCGCGCCTGCACGCGGCGATGACCGAGTTGCGACGCACGCTGCGAGCGCGGGAGGAGCAGTTCTCATGAGCGGATACACGGAGCAGGAGCTGCGGGAGGCGCTGGAGCGCGAGACGCGCTGGGAAGGCGATGCGCCGGGGCTGTGGCGAAGGGCGCTGGAGCACGCCGGTACGGAGACGGATCGTTCCGGCGGCTCGCAGCGCGGCGCGGATCGGACAGAGCGGCGCTGGAGACTGAAGCCGATTGCATCTCTTGCGGCGTTGCTGACGCTCACGGCGCTGGGCGCGGTGGTGTATTACGGCGCGGCGCCGCGGGGATCCGGTTCGGCGGCGCAAAGCGAAGTTCAGAGCCACTCGTTCAGGGACGGCTCCGCCGTCTCCACACCATCTCGTGAATTCGCCCAACCCGCCACCTCTGTGCCGGGTTTCCCTCGGCCTCCAGCTCCGCCACGGGAGGTGTCGGGCGCCGCAACAGATCGTGTCGTCGTCCGGAGCGCGACCATCGATCTGATCGTCGATGATGTCAGTACTGCGCATCACCATGTCGTCGGCATGTTGAGCGAGGCGGGAGGGGAGTATGTGCAGGAGTCGGCGCTCACCGGGAATGATCGACAGGCCCGTGCGAGGATCACGCTTCGCATCACCAGCGAGCGGCTGGAGCACTTTCTCGCTGATCTTCGCGGCGTGGGGGATGTTCAGTCGGAGCGCATCTCCGGTGAGGATGTGACGGGGCGAGTGGTCGATGTCGAGGCTCGACTGCGCAATGAGCAGCGTATCGAGCGTGAGCTCCTGGAATTGCTCGACACACGGACCGATGCGCCGCTGAGCGACATCATGGAAGTGCGGCAGCAGCTCCGCACCGTGCGGCTGGAGATCGAACGGCTGCGAACGGAGCAGGAGCGGCTGCACGGGCTGGCGGCGCTGGCGCGTGTGCAGGTCGTGCTGTCGCCGCGTGTCGAAGAGGAACCGGACGAGGCCGACGAGGGGCTCGTCGCCATGCTCGGCGATGCGATCGGCGGCGCCTGGAGCGACGGAGTCGAGTTTCTTGTGACACTCGCGGCGTTGTTCGTACGGGTCGTGGTTGGCGGGCTGCCGCTGTGGCTTGCGTCCGTTGCGATCTGGGTGTGGTGGACGCATCGCTGGCGCATCGCGCCGGTGTGAAGCGGGTGCACTGGCGATCAGCCGGTGACGAGCCGGGCGGCGACGGCTTCAGACGCCGCCTGCTCCAGCAGGGCGCCGGCCTCGCGGAGGGCGCGCTGTGGATCCATATTCTCCGGCGTGATGGTGCGGACGTCGCTCAGCGGGCCTCCTTCGCTTCGCAGTGAGCTGCGCCAGCCGTCTCCGACGGCGCCGACCAGCGCGATCGTCGGAATCCCCGCTTCCAGCGCCAAATTGGCCGCCGCGATCGGCGCCTTGCCGGACATCGACTGGCTGTCCAGCCGCCCTTCGCCTGTCAGGACCAGGTCCGCCTTCGCTGCGTGATCGCCGAAGCGGACCAGTTCGAGCGTCAGTTCGGCGCCGGGGCGGAGTTCGGCGCCGAGGATAGCGCGCAGGCCGAAGCCGAGCCCGCCCGCGGCGCCGGCGCCGGGCGCTTCGGGGTCGGCGTCGAGGCTCGCTTCGGCGCAGCGGGCGACGAGGTTGGCCAGACCGCGCTCCAGACGCTGCACCTGTTCGGGCGAGGCGCCCTTCTGCGGTCCGAAGACGCGGGCGGCGCCTCGCTCGCCGAGGAGTGGGTTGTTCACATCGCAGGCCGCGATGATGCGGATGACTGCGTTCGTGCGTACGCGCAGGCCGCCGGCGTCTATGCGCGCGATGCGGGCCAGGTCGGCGCCAGTCGGGCGTTCGATGGGCGCATCTGAAGAATCGAAGAATTGCACGCCGAGGGCCGCGGCCATGCCGACGCCGCCATCAACGGTGGCGCTGTCGCCGAGTCCGACGATGATCACGCCGCAGCCCGCCCCCGCGGCGGCGGCGATGAGGTCACCGAGTCCGGCGGTGGAAGCGCGCTCGGGATCGCGCTGCGCCGGCGCGGTCTGGGAGAGTCCGGCGACGGAGGCGCACTCGAGGACGCCGATGGTCGCGCCGTCTGCATCGATGGTCGGCGGCGCGGCGTCGGCGGGGAGCATCGCCCACACCGCCTCGACATCGGCGCCTGTCGGGCCGTGGCAGGGCGCGGTGAGTCTTCGTGATGCGTCTGAAGCGCTCAGCGCGGCGTCAACGGTTCCGGCGCCGCCGTCGGCGATGGGGAGCAGGTCGGTTTGAATGTCGATGCCGAGTGAGCGGGCCGCCCGGGTGACACCGGCGTCCATCGCCTGCGCCGCTTCAGCGCTGGAAAGACTGCCCTTGAACGAGGCGGGGGCGATGAGGATGTTCATGGGTGTTGAGGCATCAGGCATCAGGCATCGGGCATCAGGATGATGGGCGTCAGGGCGCGGGCGTCAGGGGGATTGCTCGTATTCCTTGAGAAAGCCGATGAACTCGCGCCTGTGCTCCTGCTCGTCTGCGAGGAGTGTGATGGCCATGTCCTGGGTGGCGTAGTCGGTTCCCTCGCAGAGCTTGATGACCTCTTCGTACCCGGCGATCGCGGCCTCTTCGGCGGCGATGACCCCCTTGATCACGCTGACGGTGTCGGTGGTGTCCTTCGGGGGCTGCATCATTTTCTGGGTCCATTCGAGGCCGTGGGAGCCTGGCACGACGCCGCCGATGGTTTTGATGCGCTTGGCCAGCGTCTGGGCGTGTGTGAGCTCTTCCTGCACATCGTCCGCGAGCGCGGTCTTGATGTGCTTGGCGCGCACACCGTCGAGGTTGACCGAGTTGGCGAGGTAGTTCATCACCGTCTCGATCTCGGCGTTGTAGCAGCGGATGAGGGCGTCGATGATGCGCTGGTCGGTCTGCATGGTTGGTTCCTCCGGAGGATGGGATTGAACGCTGAGGCCGCAGAGAGGCACTGAGCGGGAAGGAGATTGACAATGGATCGTAGGCGCAGGCGCTGCGCCTTTTTCCAGTCGCTCCTGCTTCCTCTCTGTGCGCCCTCGGCGACCTCTGCGTTCAAAGTCTCCAGCTCACCGGCCGATGTGTTCATCCAGGAAGCGGGCGACGCGCTCGGCGAAGAGAAGGCGGTTTTCGAGTTTGGCGAAGCCGTGGCCCTCATCGTGGAAGTAGAGCTGCTCGGGGGTGTGGCCGCGCTGCTTGAGGCCGACGGCGAGCTGCATCGCTTCGCCGACGGGCACGCGCGGATCGTTCAGGCCGTGGGCGATGAACATGGGCACATCGATCTTGTCGATGAAGTTGATGGGCGAGATGGAGGCGAGGAACTCGGGATCGCTGAGCGGGCCGTACTCCGCCTCGCGCAGTTTGCGCCGGTAGGAGCGGGTCTGCTCGAGGAAGGTCTGGAAGTTGACGATGCCGACGATGTTGACGCTGGCGCCGTAGAGGCCGGTGCCCGACGCCTCGATGATGGTGGCGCAGGCCATGAAGCCGCCGTAGCTGCCTCCGTACGCCGCGATGCGCCCCGGCTCTGAGTATCCGTTGTCGACCAGCCACTGCGCGGCGCCGACGCCGTCGCGCACCGAGTCCCAGCGGCCCTTGTAGTTGTCGAGCTGGTGGAACTCGCGCCCGTAGCCGGTCGAGCCGCGCACGTTGGGGACCATCACGCCGAAGCCGCGGCTGAGGAAGTACTGCATCTGGGCGTTAAAGGTGGGGCGGGCCTGCGACTCGGGGCCGCCGTGGTAGATGACGATGAAGGGGATCGCCCGGCCGGCCCGGTGGCCCGGCGGCGTGTAGATGAAGGCGGGGATCTCGAGGCCATCGAAGGACTCGAAGCGGATCAGCTCGGGCAGGGGGAACTGATCGAGGTCGATTCCCTGCGTGTCGGCCTGCGTGATCTGGCGGGGCATGGCCCGCGAGTCGATGCGCCAGGAATAGGCGATCCCGGGGGAACGGGCGTTGTTGAGGACCCACGTCATGTTGCGATCGCGGATGCGCACGCTGCCCACCACGCCCTCTTCGATCGGCGGCGTGGTCGCCGCGGCGAAGTTGGGCAGGCGGTGCAGCGTCACCTTGCCGTATCCCTCGATGTTGGCGGTGACTGCGATGAAATCGCGCTCGTGGCTGATGGTGGCGCCGTCGAGCTCGTAGCGGTCGAGATCGGGCAGAGGCTTGCGGACTTCGTCCGATCGCAGATCGCGCACGAAGAGGCGGCGTGAGCCTTCCTCGGCGTCGGAGAGAATCGCGACGGCGCGCTCGCCGGGCAGATAGCCCACCGCGCGGTTGAAGGTCGGTCCCTCGTCGATGCTGATGTCGCGCAGCTCGCCGGTCGAGGCCTGCAGCTCGTAGGCGCGGGCGTCGGCGATGGAGAAGTAGCGGCCGACGAGCAGGCGCGTGCCATCGTCGGTGATGTCGGAGACGCTCCACGAGCCTCGTTCGCCCAGCAGTTTCTGACTGTCGCCGGAGGCGAGGTCGAAGCGGTAGATGTGAAAATCGCTGCGGCTGTCGTCGTTGGCGGTGTAGATGAAGCCGGAGCCGTCGCGCATCCAGGTCTGGAAGCTGTAGACGACATCGGGGTCGGAGTAGAGCGTGGTGATCTCGCCGCTGGAGGCGTCGAGGAGGTGCAGGTCGTTCTGCTCGCTGCCGCCGATCGCCGCGGAGAGGATGATGAGCCCGCCGTCCGGCGAGAGGGCGTAGGAGCCGAGGCCGTCCTCGAAGTCGGTGAGGCGCTCCATGGGCGCATCGATCGCGGCGCCGGGGGCGCGCCGGTAGAGCTGGTTCACGCCGTCCGGCCAGTCGCGGACGTAGAGCGAGCCGTCGGGCGCGAGCGCCGGGCTGTTCGGCGCCCGGATCTTCATGAACTGCTCGATGGTGGGCGTCTGGGACCCTCGCTGGCGCATCGGGCTCGTGGCGTCGGCGCGGGCCTGGGACGCGGCCGGTCGATCGCCGGCGCGGCCGGAGCGATCATGGGCACAGGCGCTGAGCAACAGGGCGGCGGCGCCGACAGCGGCGATCGCGAACAGGGGAGTTCTGATGGTGCGCATGGGACGAGTCATGTGATTCTCCTTCACGGACGGTTCGTGGCGGACATTCTAGTGGGTGCGCGGCCAGGAGGCGGTGCGGGGTGAGGAGAGGCAGCCCAGACTGTGAACCACCGACCCCGAACCCAGAACTCGGCGCCCAGCACTCGGTACTCGGTACTCGGTACTCCCCTCACCGCGAGAGCCAGATGGTGTCGCCGTTGTCCGAGTCGCGCTCGCCCAGAATGCACGCCACGATCACCGCCGCCACATCCTCCGGCGCCAGGCAGGCGTCCGTCGGGAGCGTCTTCTCATCAAAGAGCGCTCGCAGCATCTTCGTCTCGACAGCGCCCGGCGCCACGCTGAAGGCGCGGATGTTGTGCTTCTTCCCTTCGGTCGCGCAGCTCTTTGCGTAGAGATTCACCGCGGCCTTCGACGCGGCGTATGCGAAGAAGCCGGGGAAGGGATCCTGCGTGCCTCTCGTCGAGACGTTGACGATGCAGCCGCCCTTCTGGCGAACGAAGATCGGCCACGCGTGGTGGATCGCCAGGCCGGGGCCGATGGCGTTGACGTCGAAGGCCTGGCGCAGCACATCCTCGGTCGACTCTTCGATCGGCAGCAGCAGCGCGACGCCGGCGTTGTTGACAAGGGCGTCGAGACGCCCGAAATGCTCGATCGTCTCGTCGATCATGCGCCTTGCGTCCCTGGGCTCGCCGACATCGGCGACGATGACGTGCGGCTCGGCGACGCCGGGCGCCTTGAGCGCGCACAGATCCGCCGTCTCCCGCAGCGTTTTTTCAGTGCGCCCGGCGAGCGCGAGCGCGTGGCCGCGCTCAGCGAGCATCACGGCGGTCGCCCGCCCGATGCCGGCGCCGGCGCCGGTGATGAGGGTGACGGGATGGTCCGGTGAGATATGTGTCATACCGGCACTGTAGGGAATGGGCTGCGCTTCCGACGACAGTGGGGACGGAGAAAGCTCCGAGTTCTGAGCTCCGAGTTCCGAGTTCCGAGTTCCGAGTTCGGAGTTCCGAGTTCCGAATTCTGATTCATCTGAAATCTCAAATTTGAAATTTCAGATTTCAGATCCTTCACCCGCTCACCCGCTCACCCACTGATCCGCGTCGTCGGGGCGGGGACGCCCCGGCTCGCTGTGTTGTTTTCACCACGCCACCAGCGGCCCCGTCAGCGGCTCCACCAGGTCCTTGATCGACACGATTCCCACCGGG
The DNA here is from genome assembly GCA_007693965.1 of Phycisphaeraceae bacterium. Classification (GTDB taxonomy): domain Bacteria; phylum Planctomycetota; class Phycisphaerae; order Phycisphaerales; family UBA1924; genus RECQ01. The sequence goes on from RECQ01000054.1 coordinate 54,447, forward strand.
CGTCCGTTCTCTTCCACGATCGCCGTTCTCGTGCGGGCTTCGCGCATCTTCAGCAGCGCGGTGCGCACCGAATCGGTGGGTTTGAGTCTGGTGGGGGGCTTGATGAGCGAGCGGGGTTTGGCGTTCGGCGCTGTCCACAGCCGCAGAGATTCGAGGACGCCGACGATCTTTCCATGGCCATCCACCACCGGCCAGCGTGAGAACGGGCGGGATCGCAGGGCGTTCTCGATGCGCTCCCGCGGCCAGTCGGCGCCGATCCACGCCACCTGGCGCCACGGGGTCATTCGATCACGGACGCGCAGGTCGCGCAGCGTGAAGGCCCGGTCGAGCAGGGCGGTCTGCGATTCGGTGAGCACGCCGTGGCGCACGCCTTCCTTGAGAAGGGCGCCGATCTTCTCGCGCGCGGTGCGCAGGGCGGCCTCGCCCTCGCCGCCGAGCAGGCGGGTGACGATCGCCGCGAAGCCGCGCACAAGTGGGAGCATGAGCGTGATCGTCGCCAGCCAGCGCACCGCCACCAGCGCCGGCGCCAGCCGCGGCGACAGGCGGTCGGCTTCGGCGCGGAAGAGGTCTTTCGGGAGCGTTTCACCGAAGATGAAGAGCAGCGGCGTGAGGATGGCGGCGTTGATGGCGACGATGGCCCAGTCCCCGTGCCCGGCGCCGCTGAGGAGGGCGGTGATGCCGAGCGAGCCGAGGTAGTTGGCGCCGTTGTTGCCGATGAGGAGCGTGGCGAGGATGCGGTCGGGGCGGTCCAGCTCGCGGCGCAGCAGGTTGGCGCTCCAGTCGGGCGCGTGGCCCCCGGCGCCCGCGGCCCGCACGATCAGACGCACGCGGTTCACGCAGTAGACGCCGGTCTCCATGCCGCTGAAGAGGGCGGAGAGGAAGAGCCCCAGCAGCGTGACGCCCAGCCAGAAGATGGTCTGTTCAAGCGTCACTCCGGCTCACCTCCGCCGCCTCGATGCTCGACGCCGCGGGTGTGCGGCTCGTCGAGTGAGACGATGAGCGACGCGATGGCGGCGCCCTGCGTGGATTCGACCTCGATCAGCACGTTCCCGAGCCGCACGATGTCGCCCGGTCGGGCGAGCCGGCCGAGCTTGCGCAGTACGAGGCCTGCGACGGTGTCCGACTCGGTGTCGACTTCCTGACCGAAGGCCTCGGCCCAGTCGTGGGCGCTGAGGCGCCCGGAGACGCGTGCGCGCCCGTCCTCCAGGCGTTCGACGAGGGGGCGGCCGTGGCCATCCTCGGAGGCGCCGACAGCGCCTGCCCACACACCGTGCTCTTCGCCGGTGAGTCCGGCGATCATGCGATCGACGACGTCTTCGATGGCGACGGCGCCGGTGACAGCGCCATATTCGTCGAGGGCGATGGCGAAGGCGCGGTGTTTCTCGCGCATGGTTTCGAGGAGTTTGTCGAGGGTGGCCTGCTCGGGGACGAAGAGGGGCGACTCTCCCTGGCTGCTGAGTGTCGTGAGCGGGCGGCTCTGGCTTCGGTCTGGTTTCGGCGCCGAGAGGAGCTTCTGCGCATCGAGGACCGAGAGCACGCCCTCGTCGATGGAGCGGCGGCAGAGCAGGACGCGTCTTGAGCCGGTCTCCGCCGCGAGTGCGCGGACATCTTCAAGGCTCGCGTCGGCGGGGAGCCAGCGCAGATCGACGCGCGGCGTCATGACGGAGCGCACGCGGATCTGGCTCAGTTCAGTGACTGCGTCGAGCAGGTCGGCCTCGTCGGGGGCGAGGGCGCCCTGGCGCTCGCTGAGTTCGAGCAGCGCGGTCAGCTCTTCCTGGGTGAAGACACCCGAGGGCTGTGAGGGGCGGATGAGGCGCGAAAGCGGCTCGACGACGACGAGATTGAGCCCGATGCGCAATGGGGCGATGGCGCGGTGGATCGCCAGCAGCGGAGGGGAGATGATGCGGCAGAAGAGGGGGCGCTGGGCGCTGGCGGTCATCTTGGGCAGCACCTCGCCCAGCAGGATCAGTCCGGCGAGCGGGCCCACGGTGAGGGCAATCCTCGCCGCGGCGCCCTCGGCTTGGAGGACGAGTACCGAGGAGATGACGAAGTAGAGGACGTTCACCACCATGTTGCCGAGCAGCACGGTGATGAGGAGCATGCGCGGGTCGCGCAGGAGCGCGGCGGCGGCGGCGGCGCCGATGCCCCCTTTGCGCCGGAGTTGCATCTGCTCGTGCGAGCTGAGGCCGAAAAGGGCCGTCTCCGAGCCTGAGAAGAACGCCGAGGCGATGAGGAGGACCGGCAGCGTCAGAATCAGGGAAAGCTCCGCCGCAGGCATTGGGGCAGATGATACGGATTGCGGTGTCGGAGCGGGGGGGAGGGGCGGAATCGGGCTGTTCAGGCCATTTCCGTGTGGCGCGTTGACGGGGAGACGGGAAGCGCCGAGCATACGGGGTCGATTTCGCCGGCCGCATCGGTCACGAGAGCAAAGGACACTTCTTGGCAAAGCACATCGGCATCGTCGCGGTCAGCCCCGAGGGTTCGGCGCTGTGCTATCGGATGATCGCGAAGCGGGCTTCGCAGATCTCCGATCCGTACAAGCGTCCGCTGGTGACGCTGCACAACCTGCCCTTCGCCAACTACCTCGAGGCGATGTATCGCGATGACTGGCAGCAGGTGGGGACGATGCTGCGCTGGTCCGCCGAGACGCTGGCCGCGGCGGGCGCGGACTTCTGCATCCTGCCGGACAATGTCGCCCACCAGGCGCTGCACTTCGCCGAAGAGGGCTGCTCGCTGCCGTGGATCAGCATGATCGACCTGGTGGCGCAGGCGGTGTGCAACGACCGGCGCCGGACGGTCGGCATCATCGGCACGAAGATGGTGATGAACGGCTCGGTCTACCAGACGATCCTTGGTCTCAACGGCGTCACACTGCTGGCGCCGGACGCCGAGGAGGCGGATGACCTCGACCGGATCATCTTCAAGGAGCTGGTGGAGGGACAGGTGGAGGAATCTTCGCGGAAGCGGGCGCTGGGCACACTGGAGCGGATGGCGGGGCGGGGCTGCGAGGGTGTGATCCTGGGCTCGACGGAGACGCCGCTGCTCTTCCAGGCCGCGCGTCTGCCGCTGCCCACCTACGACCCCGTCAGCCTGCTTGTCGAAGGCGCCATCGAACGCGCGATGGAAGCGTGAGCAGCCGGTGGCGACACACGCCATCCCCTTCCCAGTGCCCAGTGCCTGATGCCCGATGCCCGATGCCTGTAAAAAAAGCCCGGCCTTGCGGCCGGGCTTGAGTTCACTTCAATCTGGATGAGTCGCTCAGGCGACTCAGTTTCAGTACTTGACCGTGCAGCCGTAGGCGCGGGTCTCGGCGGTGGTGACCGTCTCGCCGTTGACGACCTGGCGGAGGGCCTGGCGGACGTAGTTCGTCTCGCCGAGGCGGGTGGGGTGGCGGTCGCTGTCGATGGCGCCGTTGTAGCGGATGACGCCTTCGGTGCAGATGATGTACATGTGCGGCGTGACGAGGGCGCCGTATTTGCGGCCGACCTCGCTGGTCTCCTCGAGAAGCAGCGGGAACTGCATGTCATATTCCTCGAAGGCGCGCATGTTGCGCTCATGGCCGTGGCCCTGCTTGCCGGGGGCGCCGGAGTTGATCGCGAGCCACACGACGCCTTCGTCCTTGAACTCGGCGTAGGTTTCGGCCATCGTCCTGTGCACCGAGTGATGCTTGACGACGAAGGGGCAGTCGGGATTGAACCACTCGAGGACAACAATCTTGCCCTCCTCGGTGTACTTGCTGAGCGTGTGCTCCTTGCCGTGAATGTCGGTCAGCGTGAAATCGGGCGCGGGCGTCCCAACCTGGCCGGGACGCGCGTCGCCGCGCTGGTTGGCGTCGACGGCGGCGCCGAGCGCCAGGATCGAAACACCGGCCACGAAGGCGCCGAGGGTGTGAGCGAACCACGATTTGCGAGACTTGATCATCGATGCATTCTCCTGGTGACTGCGGGAATCTGCGCCTCTCCTGAATACTCCGGATGCGCGCCCGCATGGTGATTGATGCGCTTCTGTCACCGTCCCCCGGAACTCCCGGCGGCGCCGGGGGCGGGTGTTTCGACGGTGAAGAAGCTGGACGCGCCGTCGCGTCGAACCTCGAGTACGCCGGCCACACGGTCGGCGTCATGAATGTCGGCCCGGTAGCGGATATCGATGCTGTCGGATCGGACCTGGCCTTCGGCGATCATGTTCAGGGGAAGGCGTCGCGCTGCGTCCGGCTCGTCGGAGGCGAGCGGGAAGAACCGCAGTTCCTCGCCGCCGCGGGCGCTGATCGTGAGCGTGGTGTCGCCGGACCAGCGGACGCTGATGTGATCGTCCGGGCCGGGGCGTTGTGGATGGCGGGCCCGGGCACGTTCCAGGCGCTCGGAATCTTCGCCGGTGGCGTGAGCGGGTTCCGTATCCCGCACGGGCAGCGTGAGTGAGAGGTCGTCGCCGCCGGGGAGGCAGATGTCCTTGCAGACCAGCCAGTCGAGGCGGGCGGAAATCTGCGCATCGGCGCCGGTTCTGGCGTTCGCGGGGGCGGTGATCGGCACGATGAGCGTCAACTCATCTTCGTGGATGTAGTCAAGAAGACCAGAATTGACATATCGCTCGGGCGCCGGCCACTGGATTTTGCCCGCGGTGAATCCCTCAGGCAGATCGAACTTGATCATCACCTGCATGCCGGTGTCGCCGGGGTTGGCCCAGTAGAGGTGCCATCCGGGGTGGATGTCAAAGGTGAAGGCGATCTCGGTGGTCTTGCCTGGACGGAAGCCATCCTGGGCGGCGAATATTCTGGCGTGCACCAGATCATCCGCGGCGGGGGGGGCGGCGTCGCCGCCGGGAGAGAAAGGGCCAGCCGCAGCGCCGGCGCTCATCAGGGTCGCCGCCACTGCCAAGGTTGTCATGCGACCGGATCGGGTCATGTTGCTCCGCTCCTGTTGCGCTGTGCCTTCTACAATCATACCGCCGAAGTGCGGCCCGGATTCCCGGTGTGGGTTCGCAGCCCGCTGAGGGCCCGGAATCCTCGATATCCGCTGTGTCACACCGATGAGAATCCCGGAGCGACTTGGTTTATTCTTGTGTATGCGCTCAACACCCGTACAGACACCGTCAACCCTTTGGCTCTGCATCGCCCTGCTCATCTCGCTGGCGGCGACGTCGGGCTGCACCAAACAAATTACAGATGATGATGTCCGTCGGATGGCGGTGGACGATGTGACGCGGCTCTTGCAGTCGGAGCGTGAACGCAATGCACTGCTCATCGACGCCCGCCCCATCGCGCAGCACGAGCGCGGCACGCTGCCCGGCGCTGTCAGCGTCCGCCTGGCCGACCTGACCGAATCCGGACGCCTGCCGGCGCTGGAGCGGTATCGCACGCTGGTGGTCTTCGGGCAGGATGGGGGAGCGGCCTCCGCGATGGCGGTGGCCAAGCGGCTCATCACCCAGGGCTATTCCGACGTGCGCCTGTTTCAGGGAGGCGTCGACGCGTGGACGGCGCGGGGGTTCCCGCTGGATCGCCGACTCGATTCGCACCTGGCGCCCGCGGGAGAGGATGAGTCCGGAGCAGCGCCGGATTGATACGGCCATGAAAAAACGCCCGGGCCGCTGAGACGGCGGACCGGGCGCTGGCGTGGTTGGAGGCGTTGGAACCGATGAGTCGGTCGGTTGATCGCTTGCGGGTCAGTGCGCCTCATGCGCTGCGCCCGCCGCGGGAATTGTTGTAATCGGTCAATCGAACATCGACATCGTGTTGGGCAGCTCGGCGTTGCGCAGATTCAGCGTGGTTTCCATGCGGAAGTTGGCCTCGGTGCGGTGACGCTCAGCGAAGAAGAAGTGGAGGGAGTAGGTTCCGCCGTCCTCGAGCCAGTCGAGGCGATCGAGCTGGACCGTCTGGCGGATGCGCGAGTGCACGCCGCCGATGTCGATCACCAGCTGGCCGTCGATGAAGACCCACACGTCGTCGTCGCCGTCGAAGGTGAAGCTCTGCCCGGCGCCGGCTTCGTAGACGAACTCGGTGGCGAGTTCATAGGTGAAGTGGTAGTTCTTGTTGCCGCCGGCGGAGTTGCCGAAGAGCTGGCCGTTGATGGGGAAGAAGCCCCCGAGGTTGCTGTAGAGAGGATCGTGGCGGTCATCGAAGACATAGAGGTTGCTGTTGGGCTGACGCACCAGCGTGATGGACAGGGGCGCCGACACATTCACACCCGGCGTGTCGCGATACCAGCTCTTGAAGGAATCAGCAGACACGATTCCGCCCTGGTCATACGGACCCCATGAGCCTGCCTGGTCGTTCTTGGAAGGATCGTAGAACCTCGGATGGATGTTGTTGCCCTGGGCGTCGCGCCACTGGCTGTTGACCTTGCGGCCTTCACCGGTGAAAACGGGCTTGCCGTCGGCGCCGAGCTCTTCGGCGATGTTGCCGATGTAGAGACCGAAGCCCGCGTCGGGGCGACGCTCCATATCCGGGTGCCCATTGGGTTCAGAGCGCTCTCGGAAGTCACGGATGGTGCCCTGGAGCGTGATGGTCTCCGGGAGGTTTTCGAACGCATCGCCGGAGCGGGCGTCCGCGTTCGAGGGAAAGGCCAGGATGACGAGCCCGGCCGCGGCGGTCAGGCCGAGGGCCGTCATCGCCGTGTTCAGCTTGGACTTGCTGCTCATGATTGAAGCCTCCTCACTGCGGCCTTCGCCCAGCCGAAAACGCTCGCGGCGGCGGGGGCCTGAACTGTGCAATGAAGAGAATACGATTCAGCCGCGGGCAGCCAAGCTGGCAATGCGGAAAAGCCCGGGGGACATGTGAAACTGTGACGGATGGCGGGAAATCGTCCGCGATTGGGCGTGGATGCGTCCGCGCGTCGATGTATGATCGGACCAATTCCTCGCCGCTCCCCGCCCGGGGCGCGGACTTCATGGACGAAACAGCAGGAGGCCGGGTATGGACGCCTTTGTCATCCAGGGGAAAGCCCACCTTTCGGGCAGTGTGCTCGTCAACGGATCCAAAAACGCCGCTTTGCCCCAGATGGCCGCGGCCCTGCTCACAGCTGAGCCTGTCACCATCACCGACGCCCCTCGCCTCTCGGACCTGGCCAGCATGGGCCAGCTTCTGGAAGAGCTGGGCTGCGACGTCGAGGAGGCCGGCAGGGCGTCGCCGAACACCGGGGGGGTGAAGAACGGGTATGCGGGTACGGCGGAGCCGGCGTCACATCGCTCGGTCGGGCGCCGACTGCGCATCCAGACGGTCGACGAAACCGCCACACACGCCCGGTACGAGATTGTCAGGACCATGCGGGCCAGCATCTCGGTTCTCGGACCGCTGCTGGCTCGCCGCGGCGTCGCCCGTGTGTCCATGCCCGGCGGCTGCGCGATCGGCGACCGACCCGTGGACCTGCACCTGCGCGGACTGGTGGCGATGGGCGCCGATATCAATCTCTGCTCGGGCGACATCACCGCCACGGCCCCGGTCGGCGCCGGCGGGCGCAGGCGACTCAAGGGCGCCCGGATCTTCCTGGGCGGCCCCTTCGGCTCGACGGTGCTGGGAACGGCGAACATCATGTCCGCCGCCACGCTTGCGGAGGGCACAACGGTCATAGAGAACGCGGCCTGCGAGCCGGAAGTGCAGGACCTGGGTCGGATGCTGACGGCGATGGGGGCGCGCATCGAGGGGGCCGGCACGCCCCGGATCGTGATCGAGGGCGTGGAGGAGCTGGGCGGGGTCGACCATCGCGTGATGCCGGACCGCATCGAGGCCGGCACCTTCATGATGATCGGCGCCATCACCAACAGTCAGATCACGATCGAGAACTGCCCGCTGGATGCGCTGATGGCGGTGACGGACCGGCTGGAGCGCATCGGCGTGAAAATCACGGTGCGCGAGCCCGGCTGGGTCGATCCCATGCGCGTGCGCTGCGATGTGACGTGCGACCGCACGCTGAATCCGGTCGAGATGACGACGCAGCCCTATCCCGGTTTCCCCACCGATCTGCAGGCGCAGCTCCTGGCCCTGCTCACGATTGCGGAGGGCAACAGCGTGGTGACGGAGAAGATTTTCCCGGAGCGCTTCCTGCACGTCGCCGAGCTGACGCGCATGGGCGCCAGCGCCTTCCGGCAGGGGCCGACGGTTGTCGTCAGCGGCGTGCGCCGCCTGGTGGGGGCGCCGGTGATGGCCAGCGACCTGCGGGCATCCGCATGCCTGGTCATGGCGGGGCTGGCGGCGGAGGGCGAGACGATCGTCCGGCGCGTCTACCACCTCGATCGTGGGTATGAGCGGATGGATCTGGCCCTGCGCGACATGGGAGCTGAGATCGAACGCATCGATGATCGTGATCTGGAGCGGCGCGAGGAGGAGGCCGTCGCGGCGTCAACCGCGCGAATTCACAGCGCACTGGCCGGATGAACCGCGAGGTAGGATGCGCCGCGGGCGGGCGTTTTGATCAGTCCTCGCCGAACTTGTTCTCGACCAGTTCGGTGAGCTTCGCGATGGCGCTGTCGGCGTCCTTGCCTTCAGCGACGACCTCGAGCTCTGTGCCCTGTGTGGCGGCGAGCATGAGCATCTGCATGATCGACTTGCCGTCGACGGTCTGGTCGCCACGGGTGACGGTGATGCGCGACTGGAACTCACTGGCGAGATCGACGAACGTCATCGCCGGCCGGGCGTGGAGTCCCAGCCGGTTCCGGATTGTCACCTTGGCTGACGCGCGCTGCGACACCGCTGAGTGCTTTCGTTGAGAAGGTGGAGACAAGAAATACAACTGCGGCGGACCCGCAAAGGCCGACGCCGCCTGAATCGGGGACCTTGGTTGACCAGAATCAGCCGGCGAGTTGCTGGTTGTCGGCTTCATCAAGCAGGGAGACGACTTCGTCAACGGTGCTCGCTTGGCGGAGGAACCGACGGAAGGTGTCCTGGCTGAGGTGCTTGAAGATGATCTCCATGGCCTGCAGGTGCTCCTCGGGGCTCTCTGCGGGGCTGACGAGAAGGAAGACGGAGTAGACGGGCTGCTTGTCGAGCGCGCTGAAATCCACGCCGCCGGGGCTGAGTCCGATGCCCGCTGAGATTCCGGACGCCTTCGGATGCTTGACGTGCGGGACGGCGACGCCCCGACCGAAGCCGGTGGAGCCGCGCTTCTCGCGTTCGAGCACCATGCGCACAAGCTCATCGCGCATGCCGGCCTCCGCGGCGCCGGCGCCGACAAGAGCATCTATCATCTCCGCGACGACGTCGTCGCGCTGGGTGGATTGAAGCTGAGGCACGATGGCCGGCTTCACCACGATGTCTCGCAATCTCATGGAACGATTCTCCGGGTGCGTCGAACGCTTCATTCAGCGCTTGACGTTCCTCAACTTCTCCTTGAAATCAGTCAGCTGCCGCGACATCTTGTCGACGCACTGGTCGATGCATCCATAGATGTTCGGCCCGCGCGCATGACACACGAATGGATCGTGCTTCACCGCGTCGACGACCAGCTCCGCGCTGAATTCGCCATGTTCCGCCGTGTCCAGCACGACATCGATCTCCATCACCCCGTCGAAGAATTTCAACAGCTTCTGGCACTTCGTCTCCGCGTGCTCCCGGATGGGGGCGGTGACGTCCAGTCGCTTGCCGGTCACTTCGATTCGCATGGCGTCCTCACTCCTCGGGCGGCGCCCTATCGGGGGCCGCCGGCGTTCGCGTCGATCACGACCGGTCAGGGTTCGATTCTGAGCCGCTTTTGTCATCTTCCGGGGGCTCAGGGGGCATCATCCCCTGCAGGGGCCCCGGGGACAAGTCGCCCGGCTGCTGCTGCAGAATCGGCGGCTCATCCTCCTTGCGATCGACTTGCTGGTGCGAGGGGACCAGAACGCCGCCGGTCACCACGAATCGCAGGGCCTCGTCGATGGTGATGGGGATGTCGATCGCATCCTCTTTCTTGACGTTGATGGTGTAGCCGGTGAATGGCGTGGGGCTGGAGGGAATGAAAACGGTGACCATGTCCCCGCCCGCCTCTCCTTCGATGGATTTCATCGATGCGCCTGTCATCAGGCCGACGGTCCAGATCCCCTTGCGCGGATATTCGACCAGCACGACTCGGTTGAAGGCGAGCTTCTTGTCGCCGCCGATCAGGAAGTCGACCACTTGCTTCACATGCGGGTAGACGCTCTTGAAGATGGGCAGTCGGTTCAGGAAATCCTCGAACTTGTGGTAGAACTTGCGGCCCAGGAAGCCGCCGAGCAGCAGGCCGGCGAGGTAGATCAGAATGATCGCGACCACCAGCCCGATCAGGCGCAGGTACCAGTGGTCGTTCCAGTATTCCTTGAAGTTCCGGGCCCGTATCTGCGGGCGGAGGACTTCTTCCTGAATCGGCCGGCGCGCCTCCACCGTCCGCTGGTGCTTGGCGTGAAAGACCTGGTCTTCGGTGACGACGAACCATTCGGGCAGGCGGTCGGGCGAGAGCGTTCGGGGAGCGACGTTGATGATCACCTGCCGGATTCCGGCGTTGATGGGCTCGGCGATGTTCGAGTCCACGAAGCGGTACGCCATGAACAGGATCCACAGCGTGAGCACCGAAGGCAGCAGAATTGCGAGCCCGCGCACGAAGAACTGCTTGAAATCCTGCCAGAAGGTCTTCCGTTCGCTCTTGCTCATCCGTGGGCGGGTTCCCTTCGTTCCTGCTCGCCGTCGATTCCAGAGTCCCACCGCCCGGCGCACCTGTGTTGGACACGCTCCGGTGGCGACCGGGTGTGCGGACTGTACGGCTTTGCTCAGATTGCGGCAATGCAGCACGGGGCGGCGGCGCCCGGCTCAGCCGCGACCACGAGCCCAATGTTTCAGGGCGCCGGGACGAGGGTCACCTGCACCGTGTGATGCAGGCGGCCCCGCCGCACCGAGATTTCCACGGTCTCGCCGGGCTCGAACTCGCTGAGGATGCGCACCAGGTCTTCCATGGCGCGGGTTGAGCGCCCGTTGATGGCGGTGATGACATCGCGCATGCGCAGGCCCGCCCGGCGGGCGTCGGATCCGGGGGGGATCCTTTCGATCTCGGGCCCGTCGCCGCGTCCGGGGCCGATCTCCACGCCGATGCTGGCCATGCCGGGACGGATCTCCTCCGGCGCCTCGGGGAAGGCCCGGATCCAGGCCCGGTAGCGCCGCTCGACCTCGGCGAGGGACGTCTCGAAGACAGACTCCAGCGCCCGGATACCGGTGTCATCCTCGTCGTGCCCAGCGGTGTAGCGGCGGTACCACTCGGACAGCTTCCCCTCCTCGTGGAGAAACATCATGACGGCGCGGGCCTGGGCGTAGTGTGCGTTGGGGCGCCGGCCCACGAAGTGCTCGCGCGGCATCGTCATGAGTTCATTCAGGGGCAACATTCGGCCGGCCCGCTCCAGGCGCTTCACGATGTTCGTCCGCCACGATGGCGCCGGGAGCAACTCGCCGTCCGGTCCCCAGTCGATGTCCTCGACCAGGCAGCCGAGGCCTTCGAGGATCCAGTCCGGGTGGCGCTGATCGAGGCGCGTCATGTCGCGCCAGTGGAGCACATGCAGAAACTCGTGGCGCAGGCTGGGGCCGATGTCCTGGCTGATGAGGCGTCGCTGGTTGTGGCTGTAGAAGCCGCCGACGTTGGCCGAGCGCACCATGCCGACGAAGTCCTCCGGAGTCGGGAGGATGACGCTCACCCAGGGATCGGGGCGCCGGTCGGTGGGCCGGTCCGGGCCGAGTCCGGTGAAGAGATTGGCGAAGGCCCACTCTGACAGCATTTCGATGTCGCGCCGCGCCTCCTGGAAGAGTCGCCGGTCGAAGGCGGAGATGTAGAGGAGTCGCAGGTCTTCATCCTGCTCGTAGTCATAGCCGGAGCCGAAGACGCGTTTCGCGGATTCGAGGTTGGCCTCCATGCGGGCGTCGAGCAGGTCGCGCCAGCCTTCGAGTATTGATTCGTAGGTGATGTGGCCGCGCATGGGGCCCAGGTTGCTGTCGCGCTTCATGTGGTGGAAGTCGACGAAGCCGATCGAGATGGCCTCGATGAGGCGGTCCGAGGCGCCCTCGAGATCGCCGAGTTGGGCCAGAGCGCAGGCGAGGTTGTAGCGGTGGATGGGGCTGGCGCCGTCCAGCTCGATCAACTGCTTGAGCAGGTCGCGGGCCTCGCGGTGTTCGCCCTCGTCGAAGGCTCGCACCACGCGGCGCTCCAGCTCCGCGGCGTCGCCCTGCCCGTGGGCCGGGGCCGGGGCCGGGGTCAGCATGAGTAGAGCAAGCAACGCGACGGGGAGCGGCCGGAGGATCAGAAGGCGGAGCCGATGAATGCGTCGTGTCTTCACACCTTCATTATTCGCACCCGGCGCCCCTCGATCGACACGTGTCCTTCCAGCAGCAGGCGGAGGGCCTCTGGATACGCCTCAATCTCCAGTTCGAAGACCCGGGCGGCCAGCGAGTCGGGCGTGTCGTCCTCCTCGACCGGGCAGCACCGCTGCAGGACGATCGGACCCGTGTCATACCCCGCATCGCAGAGGTGGACGGTGCAGCCCGAGACTTTGCACCCGGCGTCGATGACGGCGCGGTGGACGCGCCCACCGAACATGTCGACGCCCCCGAAGGATGGGAGCAGGGCGGGGTGGATGTTCACCACGCGGCCTTCAAGGGCCGGCGGGATCTTCAGCAGACGCAGGTAACCGGCGAGCACGATCCACGCGGCGTCGGACTCGGTCATCAGTCGCTTCAGCTCGCTCGGCTCGATGTCGCCGGGCATGATGCGCGTGTCGAACCCCCGCTCGCGGGCCCGCTCGGCGCCGAGGCATTCACGCGATGCGATCACCATGGCGATGCGGGCCTTCAGCTCGCCTGACTCGATGCGGTCGGCGATGTTGAGGAGCGTCCGCCCGGAGCCGGAGAGAAGCACGACGATTCCCGGCGCGCTCATCGCGACGTCTCCGGCGTTGTGGCCGTCGGGGGCGACGAGAATGGAATCGCTTTGCCGTCGGGGCCGACGGCGACCATCGTCGTGGTCGCGGTGGTGACGCGCACGCATTGGCCGGTGGCGTAGCGATCGACCTCGACATCCACCTCGACGGTGACGCTCTTCGTGCCCATGCGCACGGTGCGGGTGTAGAAGTTCACGATGTCGCCGAGGCCGACGGGGGCGACGAAGTCCACGCGGTCGAGGGCCGCGGTGACCCAGCGGTGGGCGCCGTGGCGACGCGCCTCGACGAAGCCAGCCTGGTCGATCCAGCTCAGGATCACGCCGCCGAAGATGGTCCCGTACTGGTTCGTATCCCGCGGCATGGTGACGACGCGGAGGGCGAGACGGCGCTCTGCATCCGGGTTGTGCTGCTGCTTCTCTGTCACGTGGATGATCCTACAGCGTGGGGCAGTTCGTCGCGCATCACTCCTTGAACGCGCCCACGAGGACCCACACCACGGCGCTGCTGACGATGAGCATCATGAGCGCCATCGGCGCCGCGGCCATGTGGCGGGCTTCATTCAACAGGTCGAAGAGTTCGAAGGCGAGCGTGTCGAAGCCGGTGGGGCGGAGGATGAGGGTGATGGGCAGCTCCTTGACCACGGTGAGAAAGGCGAGCGCTGCGCCCGCCGCGACGCCGGGAGCGATGGCGGGCCAGCCGACACGGACCCACGTTCTGGTGAAGGAGGCGCCGAGGCCGATGGCGGCGTCGAGGCGATCGGTGTGCAGTCGTCTGGCGGCGGCGGTGGCGGGTCCGAGGGCCTCGGCGACGCACTTGATGGCGTACGCCGCCAGGAGCAGAGGGAGCGTCTGGTAGAGGCCGAAGAGGCCCTGCGTCTCCAGCCCGATGCGCACCAGGGCGAAGCCGATGACGACACCGGGCAGTCCGTAGCCGATCAGGGCCAGGGCGCCGAAGCGCTCCATCCAGGAGCGACCGCGCACGTATTCGCCGCGGTGGATGATGAGCGTGATGGGCAGTGCCGCGATCGCGGCGATGACGGCGGTGATGAGGCTCACCTGCAGCGTGCGGGCGGCGGGCGTCAGGGCGGGGAGGATGGTCGAGCGGATCGTCTCCGACGAATGTTCCAGGCCGGTGGTCCACCAAGAGAGGGCCATGGCGAAGGGAAGGCCGACGGCGATGGCGACCGTGCCGGCGCAGAGCAGAGACGCAGGGAGCTTCCACACACGGAGCGGGATGCGGATGCTGATCGGCTCGGTCTGGGCGTCAGCCGTCCCGGCGCCGCGCGAGCCTCGCAGACGACCGATGCCCAACAGGCACAGCAGGGCCAACAGACTGAGCACGCCGGACAGGGCCGCGGCGCCGGCGGGATCGAATGCGGCTCTGCGGCTCTCGATGGCGAAGGTGAGCACTTTCACTTCGAGAATCGCGACGCAGCCGTAGTCGCTCAGCGCGTAGAGGCCGATCAGCAGCCCGGTCCATTCGAGCGTGGGGAGAATCTGCGGCAGCGTGGCCGACCAGAAGCCGCGCCACGGTCCGAGGCCGAGCGAACGTGCGGCGAGCTCCAGGTCCTGGTTGATGCGGCGCAGGGCCGCGACAAGGGGCAGCAGCGCGTAGGGATAGGTGATGAGCGTCATGGCGAGCCAGGCGCCGAGAAAGCCGTCCACGCCGAGAGCGCCTCGGTAGGCCTCGGCGACGAGAAAACTCGGCGCCGCCAGCGGCAGGGCGAGCGGGATCAGCCAATGCCGCCCGCCGGGGGTGTCGGTTCGGGCGATGAGCCACGCGAGCAGCGTCGCCAGCGCCAGCGCCGAGACCGTCACGCACGCAGCCAGCGTGATGGAGCGGGCGGTGAGCATCCACACATCGGCGCGTGCGGCGGCGCTCCAGGCAGCGCCGGGGTCACGGAAGATCGCGAATCCGATGTACGCGAGCGGCGAGACCACCAGCGCAAGCACGATCACGCTTGCTATCGCCAGTCCCACCCGCCACGACCTCGGCATCGATCACACCCTTCTGCACAAGGAAGTCGTGTGCATTACGGGAGCACGCCCGTCTCCCGGAGCATGTCGAGGGTGGCGCGGAGATCGCTGAGTGAGCCGAGATCGATGTCGAGTCGCTCCAGGGCGCGGATGTCGGGCGCGGCGGCGCCTTCGGGGGCGGGCGCTTCGGTGGTCAGCGGGAATTCACCCGTCTCCCGGGCGAACCATCGCTGCGTTTGGTCGCTCAGCAGGAACTCGACAAAGCGGGCGGCGGAGGCGCGGCGTTTCGATTCGGTCAGCACTCCGACACCCGCCACGCTCATCATGCCGCCGACATCGTCGGGCAGGAAGTGGTTGGCGACGGGGAAATCGGCGCCGCGTTCGCGCTGAAAGCCGGCGAGGTAGTAGTGATTGGTGAGGCCCAGATCGATCTCACCATCTGCGATGGCCTGAATGATCGGGCGGTTGGAGGTGTAGTCGCGGACACCGGACCGCTTCATCGCCTGCAGCCAGCGACGTGTGGCATCGTCACCATGGTGGTGGCGCATGGCGGTGATGAAGAGTTGGAAGGATGCGTTGGATGGCGCCCAACCCACCCGGCCGCGCCAGTGGGGCTCGGTCAGTTCGAGCACGCTTGCCGGCAGGGCATCCGCATCGCAGCGGATCGTGGAGTGGGCCAGCACGCGGGCCCGGCCGGAGACGCCGACCCACACGCCGTCGAGGGCCCGGTATGCGGCGGGGACGCGCTGCAGCGCGTCGGAATCGAGCGCGACGAGCAGGCCCCGGTCGCCGACGGCGCCGAGCGCGCCCGGGTCCTGTGACAGGAAGACATCGGCGGGGGTGCGCCGGCCTTCCTCGATGAGCAGGTTGGCCATGTCGGTCGAGCCGGCGTAGCGGACCTCGATCTGGATGCCGGTCTCGCTGGTGAAACGATCCATCAGCGGTCCGACAAGGGACTTGCTGCGGCCGGAGTAGATGACCAGCGGACCGCCCTTTTCGTCGCGCTCGGCGGTCTTTCCAGCCTGGTCGGCGCCAGTGGCGCTGGTGGAGAGGAGGGCCGGGACGGCCGCGCAGGCCGCAATGATGGCGAGGGCGATGATTCGGAAGAGCATTGGAAGACCTCCAGGTCCTGAATAGGCTGCGATTGAGAATCAGTATCAGCTACTCGGGTCTCGGAGGCAAATCGTACGGTTCCGCCCCGCTAAACTCGGCGGTCTCATCCTTTGCGATTGCCCCGCCTCCCGCGCCCCAGCTCGCCAGGCGTCCGAGGAACCCCGGAACCCTGCGGATTCCATGCACGATCTCTTTGACACACGCCGGTACCTGATTCCCTTCCGCGGCTCGCTGCTGCCGCAGATCTTCACCGACACATTAGTGATCGGCGGGGGCGTCGCGGGTCTGCGCGCTGCGGTGGAGGCGGCGACGCATGGTGAGGTTGTCCTGCTGTGCAAGACCGAGACGCCGGAGAGCGCCACCGCATGGGCCCAGGGAGGCGTGGCGGGCGTGCTCGGCGCCGGGGACAGCGTCGAGGCGCACGTGCGCGACACGCTCACCGCGGGCGCTGGATTGTGCGATGAAGAAGTGGTGCGCTCCATCGTCGAACGCAGCGCTGACGCGATCGGGGAGCTGCTGCGGTGGGGGTTGCGGGCCGATCTCGATGAAATGGGGAAGGCGGCGCTGGCGCGCGAGGGGGGGCATACAGCGCCGCGCATCCTGCACGCCGGGGGCGACGCCACCGGGCGCGAGTTCGTGCGATGCCTGATGATGAAGGCCGCGGCGACTCCGGGCGTGCGTATCTTCGATCACTGCTTCGCGCTGGATCTGCTGACGCCGACTTCGAGCGACGGCGCTCCGTGCATGGGCGCGATCACGCACCACCCGCGTTACGGGCTGCAGCTCATCTGGGCGCGATCCACCATTCTGGCCTCGGGCGGCGCGGGGGCGATCTGGCGGGAGACGTCGAACCCGCCGATCTCGACCGGCGACGGGCTGGCCATGGCGCACCGCGCCGGCGCCAGCCTGGCGGACATGGCATTCATGCAGTTTCACCCGACCACGCTCTACGTGCCCGGCGCCAGCCGCTCACTCATCAGCGAGGCGGTGCGGGGCGAGGGGGCGCACCTGGTGGATCGCAACGGTTACCGCTTCATGCAGGATGAGCATGAGTTGGCCGAGCTGGCGCCGCGGGATGTGGTCAGCCGAGGCATCCTTAAGCAGCTCTCCAGGATCGGCGAGTCGCATGTCTATCTCGATGCGCGCCACATTGATGGTTTCGCAAAGCGGTTCCCCAGCATTCATGCACTGTTGCGGCAGTTTGCCCTCGATCCCGCTCGCCACCTGATTCCGGTCTATCCGGCGGCGCACTACATGGTCGGGGGTGTGCGCAGCGATGCGGCGGGGCGCACCGATGTCCCCGGTCTGTACGCGATCGGCGAGGCGTCGTGCTCGGGGCTGAATGGCGCCAACCGGCTGGCGAGCAATTCATTGCTCGAGGGCCTGGTGATGGGCGCTGAGGCGGGGCGTGTGTGCGAGGAGATGCGCGGCCCCGGCAACGGCTGGGGCGTCACGCCGCGGCCGGCGCCGGTGCAGGTGATCTCCGACATCCCCATTTCCGATCGGGGCGAGCTGGACCTGAGTGATGTGCGATCGAGCGTGCGATCGGTAATGTGGCGCAACGTGGGGGTTGAACGAACCGGGCCCAAGCTGCAGGACGTCGTCGAAATGCTGGATTTCTGGGGCAGATATTCACTCGACAAGATTTTCGACGAACCGCGGGGCTGGGAGACGCAGAATATGCTGATGACGGGCGCCCTCGTGGCTCGCTCGGCGCTGTGGCGGGCGGAATCGCGCGGCTGCCACACACGCACCGACCAGCCGCAGGCGCACGATGAATTCCGGGTCCATGACCTGTGGCGGCGCGGCGACGAGTCGCCGGCGACACAGGCGGTGGAGCGAGAGGCGGTGGGGGGCGAGATTTGAAGTGGAATGTGGAATTTGAGATTTGAGATTTGAGATTTGAGATTTGAGATTTGAGATTTGAGATTTGAGATTTAAAAATCTGCTTAAACTGTTCTGTTCCATCGACAACAGCGTTCGCGCGCAACGCGTCGGTCTGAACTCGCGAATCCAGGGTGTGACGATTCACGCAATCAATCACTCATCACGCATGGGATGGTTCTCCGGGAAGGTTGTCGCCTCCGGCTCATCGCCGCTGGGCAGGGTGATCGTGTCGGTGGGCTGCGCGATGTTGCTCTCGCTGTCTGTCGTCGCTCTGGCGGGGTGTCAGGAGGAGAGCCGGATCGTGGGGATGCGAGGGATTTTGCACAACACGCCAGGCGCGGAATCCGGGCTGCGGGATGATGGCGTCGGTGATATTCGCAGTGAACGGCTGGATCATGGGTCGAGGTCCGGCGGGGGCGGCGACGTCGCGGCGCGGCCCGCGTACGACGAAAAGGGGCGCCCCATCAACCCACTGCGCAAGGAGCTGGAGGACGGGTCGATCCGGCTGATCTGCGATTCGCCGCGGCATCTGGTGACGCATTTGCGTCAGACGCTGATGGCCGAGGAGCGGGAGCTGATCGCGGAGCAACTCATCAGCCTCGCCACGCGTGAGGAGTACATCCGCCAGGGGCGCGACCCGGATGAGGCGGTGGAGTTTCTCTTCCAGCATCGGCGCGAAGTTCTGCGGCTGCTGGCGCGCATGCCCATGGGCGAGCTGACGCCGGGGATGTGGATGAAGCCGGTGGGCGGCGGTGCGTACCGGCTCGAAGTGCAGACGGGCGCCTCGGAATTGCGGTTCCGTAGTTTGGATGTCATCTGGGAGCGAGGCCAGTGTCGGCTGGCGATGATCCGGTGAACGCTGAGCGCAGAAAATCGGGGATCGGCGGAGGTGGGACGTGATCTGCAGCGAGCTGATCCGGGCGCCCGGGACGATTCGTGGCTGACGACCGGTCTCCAGCGCAACGATCGGAGACGATGCGACGCGTGCGCTCTCGCGACACATCGTGCGAATTTCTGCTTCGAAGCGCCCTGCACACGCGCGGCCTGCGCTACAGCCTGCGTCGGAAGCTGCCGGGCTCGCCGGACATCGTCTTCTCCCGGGCGCGCGTGGCGGTCTTCGTGGATGGCTGCTTCTGGCACGGCTGCCCGCAGCATTGCAGGCGTCCTTCCAGCAACACGAAATACTGGCACGCCAAGATTGATCGAAATATGGCGCGGGATGCTCGTGTGAATGGTGAGCTGGAGGCGCTGGAGTGGCGCGTGGTGCGGCTGTGGGAGCACGAGGTGCGCCGCAGCCCGGCCCGGTGCGCCGCCCGCATCGAGCGGATGGTGCGGATGCGCATCAGA
This sequence comes from Phycisphaeraceae bacterium, assembly GCA_007693965.1. Lineage (GTDB taxonomy): Bacteria > Planctomycetota > Phycisphaerae > Phycisphaerales > UBA1924 > RECQ01. Next base: position 73,622 of record RECQ01000054.1, read on the forward strand.
TCGCTCGATGCTGCTCGCGGATGACGCCGGCGGAGTGGGCAAGGCCCCGCCTTTCAAAATCGCTCAGCGGCGTCTCCTCGGCGACATGCACCACGCCCGTGCGCCCGACGACGGTGGGCACGCTGTAGCTCGCCGGCTCTTCCACCGCGTCGGCGAAGCGGTCGTGCCAGCTCGAGACGGTGAGCACGGCGTTCACATCCCGCAGGATCGCCCGGCAGATGCGCGCGGTGGCCAGCCCGATGGCGTAGTTCGTCGCCCCCTTGCCCTCGATGATCTCGTACGCGGAGCGCCGGACGCTCTCGAACATGGCGTCGCGCTCGGCTTCATCGACCGGCGCACCGTCCCGGGGGCGGTATCGGAGCAGGGGACACCCCTCGACCACGGCTGTGGACCAGAGGGGCAGGGCGCTGTCGCCGTGTTCACCCACGATAAGGGCGTGCGCGCTGGCGACGGCGACATCGAGTCGGTTCGCCAGCAGCGTGCGAAGGCGCGATGTATCGAGGACGGTCCCGGAGCCGATGACGCGCTGGAGGGGGAATCCCTCGGCGCGGGCGACCTCGCACGCCGCCATGGTGACGACGTCCACCGGGTTGGTGACAATGAGCAGGACGCACTGCGGCGCCACGCGGAAGATGTCCGGCGCCAGGGCGCGCATCATGCGGCAGTTGTCGGAGGCGAGATCCATGCGGGTCTGCCCCGGATCCTGCTTGGCGCCGGCGGTGACGATGACGATGTCGGCGCCCCGGCAGGCTTCCATGTCCCCCTCCAGGACATCGCAATCCGGGATGAACATGCCGCCCTGGCGAAGGTCGAGGGCCTGAGCGTGTCGCTTGCGCTCGTCGAGATCGACCAGAATGTAGCGCGAGGCCATTCCTTGGATCATCATGGCGTAGGCGATGGAGGAGCCGACGCTGCCGACTCCGACAATGGCGACTGTGGACATGCAATGAGGGTAGGGAGCGGCGACGGGACGTGGCGCTGAGCCGCCTCAACCCGCACCACTCCGGGGACGTTCCGGGGGCGTAGAATGGGGGCGTGTCGGGATCCCACACAGAATCAGCACGCGACCCGGTGACGCTCCGCACACTCCGGCGGATGGCCCGGGACGGGACCCCCTTCGCCTGCCTGACCTGCTACGACGCCACCATGGCCCGCTGGCTCGATCGGGCGGGTGTTCATGTGCTGCTGGTGGGGGACACCGCGGCCGAGGTGGTGCTCGGGCACAGGAACACGCTGCACATGCCCATGGATGTGGCGGTCGCGCTCACCGCGGGGGTCAAACGCGGGGCGCCGGGGGCGGTGGTGATGGCGGACATGCCCTTCATGAGCTACCACGCCGAGGAGGCGGAGGCGATGCGCAATGCAGGCCGGTTCATGACCGAGGGGCTGGCGGACGCAGTGAAAATTGAGGCCGATGCATCCTTCGCCCCGCTGGTGCGAAAACTGACCCGAGCCGGCGTGCCGATCTGCGGCCACGTGGGCACGAAGCCGCAGCAGGCCTCTCTGCACGGCGGATACATCTCGTCCGGAAAGACAGCGCGTGAGGCGTCCGAGATCGTGGACGATGCGAAGGCCCTGGAGGACGCCGGATGCGTACTCCTGCTCATCGAGGCGACGCCTGCGGAGGTCACAGAGCGCGTGTTGGAGGCGACGAAGGTTCCACTGATCGGCATCGGGGCCGGCCCAGCATGTCACGGGCAGATTCTGGTGCTTCAGGACCTGCTCGGTCTGACCGATTGGCAACCGGGCTTCGCGCCGCCGGTTGTACGCCTAGGAGACTCGATCCGCGACGCATGCGCAGCGTGGGTGGAGCGGGTCGGCAAACGTGAAGCGAACGAGCATCGATACGAGATGAAGCCCGGCGAGTCGGGCAAAGTGGTCGTGTAAGGCGGGCGACGCCGGCAGCGGCATGGAGAATTTTTCATGCGACGATTTTTAGTCTACGGCCCGGCGCTCCTGGTTCTGATCACCGCGGCGATGACGCTCATCGCCGGTCCCGCGGCAATCCGCCAGATCGAGGCGGCGCGGACCAGCGCCAAGGTCACGCTGGCGCAGCAGCGCCTGGACGAGGATGACATTCTCCAGCGCATCAACGAGCGTGTGCGCGATGTGGCAGACGCCATCGAGCCCTCGGTGGTCTTCATCCGCGCCTCGGGCGGCGGCGCCCGCGCCGGTCGGGGGCGGGCCACGGGTTCGGGCTGGGTGTATGACGAGTCCGGGCACATCGTCACCAACGCGCATGTGGTGCAGGCGGCCACCTCCATCGATGTGAATTTCTACGACGGGCGCGTGCGCCGCGCCACGTTCATCGGTGCGGATGAATCAACGGACGTCGCGATCATCAAGGTCGATCCGGACCCGACGCTGCTCTTCCCGGCCCGCAGGGCCACTGGTGAGCCGTTGCATCAGGGCGAGGCGGTCTTCGCCTTCGGCTCGCCCTTCGGCTTCAAGTTCTCGATGAGCAAGGGCATCATCTCCGGGCTGGGGCGCGAGGCGCGGGCGATGGCCTCTTCGGCGCGGTATTCGAACTTCATCCAGACCGACGCCGCCATCAATCCTGGCAATTCCGGCGGGCCGCTGGTGGATGTACGCGGGCGCGTGATCGGCATGAACACCGCCATCATCACCGACGACTCTCGCACCGATTCCGGCGCCATCTACGGCGTCTCGGGCGGCATCGGCTTCGCCATTCCGCTCGAGACCGTCGAGGTCGTGGTGAATCAGCTCATCGAGCGCGGCGTGGTGGTGCGCGGGTACCTGGGCGTCGGCCTCGGCGATCTTGAGATGCTCCCGCCGCAGGCGCTTGCGGAGCTGGGTCTGCCCGCTGCGGTGGGCGTGCTGGTGACCCACATCGAGCGCGGCCTCGCGGCTGACCGGGCGGGCATACAGGTGAACGATGTGATCATGGGCGTCGATGGCGTCGCCACGCCCTCGACGGCTGTCCTGCGATCGCTGATCGGTCATAAGCCAGCGGGCGATCTGATCGAGCTCGACATACTGCGCGATGGTGAGCGGGTCACGATTCCCGTGACGCTCGGCGCCGCCATCATCAACGCCGCGGGCCAGCTTGAGCCGATCGCCGATGCGCGGCTGCGCGCCATCGAGGACGGCATGATGCGCCCCGCGGAGGTCGAGCAGGCGCTGGAGCGATTCGGCGTGCTCTCGCTCGAAACCGCGCGGCGCAGCGCCGCGATCGGCGCGGTGCGAAATGGCTCGCAGGCCGACGAGGCCGGCTTCCGCGCCGGGCAGCGCATCGTGGGCATCTCCCGGCAGCGGGCGTCGATCCGGACTTCACAGGCCCTGCTGGACGCGCTGGCGCTCGAATGGGCCGCTCGCGGCGAGCGACCGATCCCGGTGCGCGTCATCGACCCCGATGGTGAGGAAAGTGTGCTGGAAATCCAGCTTCGCCGTTCAAACTGAGACTGGCGCCGATTGCGCTCAGTCGCGCCCGCCCGGCGTGAGCCGGATGGTGACGGGCGTGTCGAGCGCCGGCGTCTTCTCCGGGTCGGCGATCCACACCGGCTCTTCGATGGCCGCCTCATGGCTGATCATCTCGGGCCAGGCGATCGTCTCGGAGCCGAAGGTGGTGAGCCCGATGAGCGTGCCGGTTCCGTCGGCGTCGTAGAACTCGCGCCCCATATGCTCGACGATCCGTGACCCGGCGAAGACCCAGTCGCCGGCGGGGAACGTTTCGCCTGTCTCCAGGTTGCTCACCCAGGACCATGCCGGCTCGACGCGCTCGCGGCCTCGGGCGTCGGTGTACACCAGCTCGACGCGGACCGGATCGCCGGTGGGCGGGTGTGCGATGAGCTCGCCATTGCGCCATTCCCACGCACCCGGGGCGCCGGGCTCAAGATCGATCATGAGCAGGGCCGCATGGACGTGCGAGGGAAGGGCCTGCGTCATCACCAGGACCTCATGCTCCTTGGTGTCGGGGATGCAGGCGATGAGCTCGAGATAGACGACTGGACCGGCGTCGGGATCGTCGACGAGGATGGGGACGACGCCTTCAAGCTCGACCACACGATTCGCAATGTCGACGAAGACGTGGGGGAAGGCCTCCTGCATTCCCCGGGCGGGGTTTGCCCCGAGGTCAGGGTTGCCTATGGCGCCCCCTGAGGCGCAGGCCGCCGTGAGAAGGGCGCAGACCGCTGCGGCGCACAGTGAGGCGCGGGCGCAGCCCGGATGCGGTCGGGTGCTCATGCAGGCATGGTATCGCAACGGGCCCGGGCGGGGCGCGGCGGCTCAGCGCTTGGCGCGGGCGCCTTCGAGGTGCTTGAGGCCGCGGCGGCGATCGCGGAGGCGGCGCGACTTGCCCACGCGGTCGCGCAGGAAGTAGAGCTTGGCCCGGCGGGCGTCGCCGTTGCGCACGATCTCGAACTTCGCGATGCGGGGCGAGTTGAGCGGGAAGACGCGCTCGACGCCCTGACCATCGACGATGCGGCGGACGGTGATCATCTCGTTGATCCCACGGCCGCGACGGCTGATGAGTACACCCTGGTAGACCTGGATGCGCTCCTTGTCGCCCTCGATGATGCGCGTGTGGACGTTGATGGTGTCGCCGACGTCCATGCGGGGAAGATCGGTCTTGATCTGGTCCTGGACGACGCTCTCGATGATCTGCTGGGCGTTCATGGGGGAGTTCCGAGTTCTGAGTACCGAGTTCTGAGTTCTGAGTTCTGGGGGGCGTGTTCTTTGTGTCGGGTGGGGCGTGTCGCCTGCTCACCCGTTTTCTTCTTCGAGCAGGTCCGGCCGACGTTCCTTCGTGCGGCGGAGTCGTTCTTCCATTCTCCAGCGGGCGACCTTTTCGTGGTCGCCGCTGATCAGGACCTCGGGGACCTCCATGCCCTCCCAGACGCGGGGTCTGGTGTAGTTGGGGCAGTCGAGCAGGGCCCGGCCCGCGTCATCCCTGACGGAGAAGCTGTCTTCTCCCGCGGCGTCCTGGTGGCCGAGGGCTCCGGGGAGGAGTCGGACGACCGAATCGATCAGGACCATGGCCGGCAGTTCGCCGCCGGTCAGCACATAGTCGCCGATGCTCAGTTCTCTGGGTGCGAGCCTGCTGATGACCCGCTCGTCAATGCCTTCGTAGTGCCCGGCGATGATGAGCAGCCGGGGGTGTTGTTTCAACTCATCGACGATGGGCTGGGTGAGCTTCTCGCCCTGCGGGGTCATGAGGATCCGCGTCGCGGGGCGGGGGTCTTCAGCCTCGACGGCGTTGACTGCGTCCCAGAGTGGCTGGCACATCATGACCATCCCGGGGCCGCCGCCGAAGGGGCGATCATCGACGTTGCGTTGTGAGTTGGTTGCGTAACTCCTGATGTTCGTGATGTGCCACTCGATGAGCCCGGCCGCCCGGGCCCGGCCCGTGATGCTGTCTCCCAGTACCGGCTCGAACATGCCGGGGAAGATGGTCAGGACGTCGATCCGCAGGGGCGCCATGTTCACGGCGTCACACGGATGTCATTCGCTCTTTTCATCCGCAGCGCCATCGGCCTGCTCCGTCGCCGCGGCCGCCGCTGCTGTCGCCGCGGCTGCCTTCTCCTGGGCGGCGACCTTGCGCACGATGCGCGACTTGCGCTTCGCCTTCCACGCCTCGGCGTCGACAAGGCCGTTCTTGGCGAGGATGTCCATCATCGTGTCGGAGGGCTGGGCGCCGACGCTCAGCCAGTACTTGATGCGCTCCGGCTTCAATTCGATGGCCTTCGACTCGTCCTTCTCGAGCGGGTCGTACCAGCCGAGTTGTTCGATGATTTTTCCGTCACGCTGCGTCTTCTTCTCGACCGCGTTGATGCGGTAGAAGGGACGGTGGCGGCGGCCCATGCGCTTGAGTCTGATGCGAACCATGTGAATTCGGGCTCCAAAATCGCGTTCTGAGGCGAGCCGGGCAGTGTAGCAAGGTCCGCCGCACAGGCAAGGGGAGGGGTGAGCAGTGAGGGGTGAGGGGGTGAGGTGATACTGGGGGCGGAACCGGTGTTTTCCCCCCGACCCGGTCAGGGGCCGCCGGGGAGGATTGTTTGGACGAGGTTGATTCCCGCATCGGCCACCGTGGACGCCACGGCGAAGAACTGGCCGAATCCGCCGGTGATGAAGAGCAGCATCAGCAGCGCCAGCGTGGCGAACTGGGCTTGGGGGTTCGCGAAGAGCTGCCGGAGCGTCCAGGAGAAGCTGGCGAGGATCCGCGAGCCGTCCAGCGGCGGGACGGGGAGCAGGTTCAGGGCCATCAGGACCAGGTTCAGCATCGCCCCGACCCAGAAGAACTGGAAGACGTTCCCGTGGAACGGGTCTCCCCCGACGCCGGCGAAGAGGGTGCTCCAGACCCCCGCCAGGATGATCGCCAGCAGGGCCAGCCCCAAGTTCATCGCCGGGCCCGCCGCGGCCACGATGGCCTCGTCGTGGCGCCCTTTGAAGCGGGAGGGGTTCACCGGCATGGCCCCCCAGGCGATCCCGATGACGAAGAAGATGATCAGGCTCATGCCGCCCATGTGGACGACGGGGTTCCACGTCATGTGGCCGAGTTCGATGGGTGTGCGATCGCCGCAGCGGATGGCGGCCCAGCCGTGGGCCAGCTCGTGCAGGACGATCGAGCCGATCACCCAGACCGCCCAGGAAACGAGCAGCGCGGGATTCGACTCCAGAAGATCTGCGACCCACCAGCCCATTGTCTGCTCCTTTCCGTAGTCGACAGTGCGCCGGCACAGGATAGAGCAGCGGCCCCGTGGCGTCGCGCATCGACCCAATCCCGCGGCGCGGTACGCTTGTCGGCATGTCGAGCCGCATCTTCTACGCCGTCACCGCCACGCTCCCCGACGAGGCGACCTTATGTGAGTACATCGCGTGGCTGGAGGGCGGTCACGTCGAGGCCGTGATTAAGGGTGGCGCCCACTCGGTGATGATCGTGCGTCTTGAGGGTGAACCCGTCCGCATCGAGACACAGTACATCTTCTCGACGCGCGAGCGCTTCGAGCAATACGAGCAGAAGCATGCGCCGGCGCTGCGGGCGGACGGGATGCAGCGATTCGGATCAGGCCGCGGCGTTTCCTTTGAGCGCCGCGTCGGTGAGATCGTGTGAGCGGGGGCTGCTGTGTGCAGCGTCACTGGCGCTCGCGCACGTAGGTGCGCCCCGCCCATACGACGCCCCGGCCGGCGTCAAGATCGGCGGCGGCGCTGCGTAGAATGCGCGCTGTCAGCCAGGCGCCCGTGGGGTGGAGCAGCGCGGACCACCATGGTGCACGCTGCGCCCTGTGAATCACGCTGATTGCGACCAGCCATGACGCTATCGCTGCGGCGCCGAGCAGGACGCCGGCCCATCCGACGGCGGAACTGTCGGAGCGAATCTCCACGACGCCGAGGATGAGGCAGAGCGCCGAGGCGGCGGGCAGGACGACATCGGTGACGACCAGGCGGAGCGCCCAGGCGCGAAGGCGTGCGGGGCGTCGCTTGGCGCACTCAATGAAGATGCGCTTCCAGCCGCGCCGGTGCGCATCCCAGGACCCGTACATGCGGCAGTGAAGCATGCCGTCGGCAAGCATGAGTCCGTTTCGCATGCCGGCGGTGCGGAGCGCCTTGGCGAAGGCCATATCTTCCAGCAGTTCATCCTTCACGTGTTCGTGCCCGCCGATTTGTCGATATGCGTCCGAGCGGAAGAGCATGAACTGGCCGTTGGCGAAGGCCGGGCGGCTCCGAGATTCGATGTTGACGCGGTGGATGGGGAAATGACGCATCAGCTCAAAGGCCGCGGCGGGCTGGGCCACCAATTCCCACCATTGGCGCGAAGACAGGGTGCTGAGCAGACTGAGCATGTCCAGACGCCGTGTGTGCAGGAGGGCGACGGCGGCGCGGACGCAGGCGGGGTCGAAGGTTGTGTCGGCGTCCGTGAAGAGGAGCAGATCCGCCTCGTTCGCGCCGTGTGAATCATGCACACCGCGCCAGACCGCATGGGTCTTGCCCGCCCAGTCGTCGGGGCAGCATTCGATGTGAATGATTTCAAATCGATCGTCATCGCCGATGGCGGCGCGGAGTGACGCCTCGGTGCCGTCGTCGCAGCGGTCGAGGGCGAAGACGATGCGCAGGTGGGGGTAGTCCTGGTTTCTCAGGGACTCGGCCAGGGCGCCGATGACGCGCTCCTCGTTGTGGGCCGGGACGACGATGCATACCGACGGCCAGCCGTCAGCCGGCGCCGGGAGCGAGATGCCCGAGCGCGCGGTGGGAACACGGCTCAGAGACGTGCGCACTCGTATGATCAGCATGACGCAATAGATGATCGTCGCCGCGGCGAGGGCGGTGAGGGCGATCAGAAGGATGTCGACGAGAAGCGGCACAGCGCGCGGCAGCATAGGGCGCCGGAGAACGATGCGCGCGGGTGGTGGGATCGGTCTGGCCAGTCTTGACGCTCTGCAGATTCAATGCGGTGTATCGCTACGGATGCGCTTCCCGCCATCCATCGAGCAGCGTCACGGCGTTGTCGCGGTAGATGTCGCGCAGCAGCTCAGCGGGGAGGGATTTGCCGCGCAGCGGCGGCGCCGCCATGGCGTCGTGGCGGTCCGGATCGATCATGTTGAGATCGGGATCTGCGATGGGCGACTCACCGTCGTAGTCGGTCTCGAAGAGCGTGCGCAGGGCCCAGTAGCGACTGGCGTAGAGGTCGAACGCTTCGGCCTCGCTGGCGGCCTGCATCCCCATGCCGCGGGGGCCATCGTCGGGAGAGAGGTGGGCGTCGAGCGTGACGATGTCGGAGCCGAAGAGGATGCGATCTCGCCACTTCTCGAAGAACTCGCAGAAGCGATCACGTGGGTGTTTGCTCAGTTCGCGCACCATCCACTTGGTGGCGGAGGTGTCGAGGTGGAGGTTGTCATGGCGCGAGAGCAGGCCGTCGAGGAAGTCGAGATCCTCGGGCCAGCCGCCCATGTGGGCTCCGATCCACGGGACGGAGAAGCGGTCCAGCATTCGTTCGAAGGGGAGGTACTGCTCGGACTTGGTCCCGTAGAGGGAGGCCTCGGCGTAGCGGGTCTGGAACCATGTGTCCGGGTCGCCGATGTGAGCCATGAACATCATGCCGAGCGATTCGCCCAGCTCCATGGCGCGGAGGCGCCACGCGCCGTCGAGGCGTCCCTCATCAGGATCACCGATCTCTCGGGCCATGTCGCGGCTGCGCGGCGCGGCCCAGAACTTCACGATACGGCTGCCCAGATCGTGGAAGGCCTGGATGTTCTCGAGGAACCCCTCGCGCATGGCGCGGGCCCGGTCATCGCTCAGGTAATCGGGCACTGCGATGAAATGAACCGTGCCGTCGAGCGCATCGCGGACCGCTTCGGCCTCGCGGAGCTGGGTCATGGAGTAGGTGGTGGTGACGCCGTAGAGATCGCGGGCCTCGCGATAGATCCGGGCCGCGGCGACGCCGTTGATGTGGGTGTGTACATCGATGATCGGCGCCGGCGCCGGGCCGAGGCGGGACGCTTCGGCCCGGTAATCGAGGCCGAGTCGATTGGCGGGCGTGGGGCGGGTCTGATGCGCGGTGGTGGTGGACGTATCGCGGTCATTCATGGGCGCGGATGATAGCGCGCCGCTTGCGCGTGGGCCTTGACACGGCCCTGTCAAATGTTCAGATCCGGTCAGGGATTGTCGCCGCAATCCGGCGACGGATCGTGGACGCGGCCGTCCACGACTTCACCGATGTACAGCTCGTGTCCGTTGTCCAGGTCGATGTGACGCGCCACCTCGCAGTCGAGGGTGGCGATGGCGCGGCGCAGGCAGGGGGAGCCGGTTCGCAGCGTGTCGCAGGGAATGGCGTCGAGCGTGAGCGATGCGCCCGCGTTTGAGTCATTCAGCAGGCGCATCACGAAGCGGTCGTCGGGCCGGATCAGGGAGAGCGCAAAGGCATGGCTGTCGCGGATGATGGGTTCGATCGCCTGCCCCTTGCGAAGCGAGACGCCGATCATGGGAGGCTCGTCGCCGCAACGCTGCACCCATTCGACAAGCATGCCGCGGCGTGCGCCGTCAAAGCTGGCGGTCATGACATAGATCGCCGAGGGAATGCGCTGCAGCGCTTCGCGGACGCCCTGACCTGATTCGACTTGATCCATCACCCACCTCTCTCGGCGTGGTCTGCCCCGATTGCGGCGTCCGAAGCGCCGGACGCAGGGCGTATCACGCAGAGTGCAAGATACCCGCATCGTGGGAGTTGCGCGTTGGGGACACGCAACGGGGATAATCTTGGCCCAAATTGTGAGGCAGAGTGTTGCAGTGTGGGGGCAGGTGGGGTATCTTCCCACGGCCCGAGCCGGGCGCCGAAGGAACACGATGCGTGCTATTCACCGGCCACTACGAACATGCGATCGACGCCAAGCATCGACTGGCGATACCGGCGGAGATTCGCGCCCGGTGGCGTCCGGAGGATGGCTCGGCGTGGCAGGCGCTGCCGTGGGTGGATGGGGCCATCCGGCTGTACACAGAATCGGACTTTCACGCCCGGGCCGCGGAATATCGGACCGGCCTGACGCCGGACCAGGACGAGGCGACGCTGCGTCTGACGCTCTTCGGCATGTCGCGGCGACTGGAGATGGATTCGGCGGGACGCATCCGCATCCCCGAGGAGATGCTGGAACTGACCGGGCTGGGGACGGAAGTGGCGCTCGTGGGCGCGGGCGAGTGGCTGGAAATCAAGGACAGGGCCGGCTGGAGGGCCGGCATGCAGGATCGTCTGGCGCAGTTGCCCGAACTGATGGCCCGGATCGAGGCCAAGCGGAGGGCGAAGGCGAATGGCGAGGCCTGACAACGAATCGATTTGTTCGGAGGCGGGAGAGATCCCGTTCGTGAGAGTGGAAGCGCCCGACGCGGCTGGAAACGGTCGCAATCGGGTTTGACGGACTGTGCGTTCTTTCATGAGTCGAGCCGCTCGCGATGAGTGCGGGCGGGATGCGGATTGGTGAGTCGGTCGCGGGTTCAAGGACGAACCCGCACCCGGCCGGGCGGTCGAGGTGCGCGCCCGAACGAGAGGAGCCCTGCACGGACAACACGGACCAGTTACGCCCCACGATCGAAAGGACTCGATCACCCTGATTCCGGCCCCAAGGATGGAGCCCGATTCGGGCCTGCTGACGGAGAGATCCGCCGGCAGGTGAGTGCAAGGGTGCGGGCGATTCCTGGCACGGCTCAAGAGCCCGGTGGATCGAGAGTTCCCCCGGGCTTTTTCTTCTCTTGGTTCAACCCCCTCTTGGCGGCGGGCCCGCCCACCTGGCCCGTCGCCTTTGCGACAAACGCCGAAGTTGAGAGTCGGCTCGCGTGGTCGCGTCCGGCACGGACCTGTCTCCCGGGCCGCGGATGTCGTATTCTCTCCCCATGGCCATCATCGTCTTTCAGCACAGCGACATCGGGCGCCCGGGACGGCTCGGGACGACCCTTCGTGACCACGGTTTTCGCATCGATGTGAGACGGCCCGACTGGGGAGGGGCCATTCCTGCCGATCTCGACGACGTCGAAGCGGTGATCTCCCTTGGCGGGCCGCAGAGCGCTGCGGAGTCGGCCGACCGTCCGGACTGGATGCAGGCGGAACTGGACTGCCTGCGTGCAGCGCACGAGGCGGAGTTGCCGGTGATCGGTGTGTGTCTCGGCGCCCAGTTGCTGGCGGCGGCGCTTGGCGGCGAAGTGGCGCGGATGGACAAGCCGGAGCTGGGGTTCCACCCGATCGACATCAATCCCAGCGGCCATACCGATACGGCTCTGACGGGCGTCTCCTGGAGCGCCCAGCACTTCTGCCATCACCACGACCACGTCGCCCGGCTGCCCGATGGGGCGATGGCGCTGGCCTCGAGCAAGAAGTGCCCGGTGCAGATCTTCCGGGCGGGCATCCGGTCGTACGGATTTCAGCAGCACTTCGAGGCGGATCAGGCGATCATCGGCGACCTGCTGCGGAACACGAAACCGGACGACCTCGCCGCGGCGGGACTGAGCGAATCGGAGCAGCAGGTGCAGATGGACGCCCACTACGCCAACTTCGCGCGGCTCTCGAACCGGCTGTGCGTTAACCTTGCCTCATTCATCATTCCCGCCGGGCGGCAGGTGATACGGTGGTGAGGGAGGCGGGAGTTCCGAGTTCCGAGTTGGGAGTACCGAGTACCGAGTACCGAGTACTGAGTACTGAGTGCTGAGTGCTGAGTTCTGAGTGCTGAGTTCTGAGTGCTGAGTTCCGAGTACCGAGTACCGAGTACCGAGTTCTGAGTACCGAGTGTGTTGACGACGTACATGCCGGCGGGATTGGGGGGACAGGCGTTCGCTTCGGTCAACCAGAAGCGCCGATCTCAGTGAAAATCCAGTACAAACAATCCCCATACTCGGAACTCGGTACTCCCCACTCAGAACTCAGAACTCAGAACTTCCCCCTCCCCCATGGGCACTCGGCTCACGATCAGGCCGCCATCTGATTTCGTGCTTCGGCGCGATGTCTGTTCGTATGGCTATTTCCTGCTGGCGCCGAATTTCTGGGATCCGGACCGGCAGTCGCTGACGCGCATTTTCGATCTCGATGTCGGCGCCGCGGCGGTGACGCTGACGCAGGCGCCCGTGAAGCGGGGCGGGCCGATTGCGGCTCGGGCCGACCGGGCGCTGTCGCGGGCCGAGCAGGGCGAGCTGCGCCGGCAGGTCGGGCGGATGCTGCGTCTGGACGAGGACCCGGCGGCCTTTCATCGCGTCGATCCGAGGTGGAAGCGTTCGGGGCGGGGGCGGCTCTTTCGCAGTCCGACCTTCTTTGAGGATGTCGTCAAGACGGTCACGAGCTGCAACGTCACCTGGCCGGGCACGATGCGCATGAACCGGCGCCTGTGCGAGATGATTAACCCGGCGTTCCCGAGCCCGGAGCAGCTTGCGCGGAAGCGGCCGGCGTGGCTTCGCTCACGCTGCGGCGTGGGCTATCGCGATGTGCGGCTGGTCGAACTGGGGCGGCTCTTCGCGAGCGGAGAGGTTGAAGCGGCGTGGTTCGAGGATCCTGACCGCTCCGACGAGGAGGTCGACACCGCGCTGCGGGCCCTGCCGGGCGTCGGGCCCTACGCCTCGGCGAACATCATGCAGCTCCTCGGGCGCTGCTCACGGATCGCGATGGACACCGAGGCTGTGCGGCACGGACGGGAGGCGCTGGGAATGACGGGATCGACCAGAGCCGTGGAGCGGGCGCTGCAGGCGCACTACGAGCCATTCGGTGAGCACAAATTCAGGAGCTACTGGTTCGAGATGTGGACGCGGTACGAGGAAGGCCGCGGCCCGGCGTGGACGTGGGAGCCGGAGACGACGGGCGCCACGCTGACTCTTCCCGACAAAGCGTGAGCCGCGTTGACCGGATCAGCGACCGGACTGCTCCCGGCGGTTCAAGTCTTGCTGGTCTTTGATGCGGAGCCGGTAGGCGATCAGGACCGGGAGGGCGCCGGCGGCGATGAGGACGGCGCCCACGACAGCGCCGGCGAGGAAGGATTCCCATCGGTTGGCGACGAGGGCAGCGCTCAAGACGGCGGCGAGGGCGGCGGTGAGAGCGATGACGAAGATGGCCGAGCTGATGCGGGTGACCCGCTGGGTGGGCTGGGCGCCTTCGGGCAGGACGGACTCGCTGGGGTCGAGCTGGTCCGGCGGGACGGTGTGATCGCGCTCAGGATCGCCGGGGTGGGCCTTGTGGTCTTCGGATCGGGTGGGGGATTTCGTCTGGTCGGACACCTTGGGCGCTCCCTGGAAGAGGAGGAAGCGGGACAGTCGCGAGTCCGGACCAGCAAAACGGCCGCGACCGGGCTCTTGTCCCGCGCTGCGTTGGGTGTATTGTACCCTCCCCACCCCGGTCACACGTTTTCGCGGCGATTCGATGCGCCGCGGCTTCCCGAGTCCAGCACTTTTCAGTCGACATATCGCTTCCAGTCGCACCACCGCCGGGCTTCGGCGTGGGTGGAGGAAGCTCGCTGCCCGACACGAGATCCAGACGCCGCCATGACGACGATTCCCAGACAGACAAGATCGAAGAACGCCTTCCTGCACGGCCGCTGGACCGTGGAGGACTCCGCGACGTTGTACGGCCTGGTCGACTGGGGCAAGGGGTATTTCGGCGTGAACGGCGCGGGTCATGTCACGGTGATGCCCGACCGCGACCCCGAGCGGAGCATCGACCTGCACGAGCTGATCGAGGGACTGCACGAGCGCGACCTGCGGACGCCAGTGCTGCTGCGCTTCACCGACATCCTGGCGAACCGACTGGGAGAGATTCACGACGCCTTTAAGAAGGCGATCGCGGATCACGAGTACGGCGGGGCCTATCGGTGTGTATACCCGATCAAGGTGAACCAGCAGAAGCACGTGGTGGAGGAGATCCGCGATTTCGGCGAGCCGCGGGGCTTTGGCTTCGAGGCGGGCTCGAAGCCCGAACTGCTGGCGGTGCTGGGGGTGACGGCGTCTCGACCGAACATGCCGATCGTGTGCAACGGCTTCAAGGACGATGAATACATCGAGACGGTGGTGCTGGCGGCGAAGCTGGGGCGGAACATCATCCCGGTGGTGGAGAAGTTCAGCGAGCTGGAGCTGATCGTGAAGCACGCCGAGCGGTACGGCGTGCGGCCTCAGATCGGCGTGCGGGTGAAGCTGTCCGCCAAGGGCGCCGGCCGATGGGAGATGAGCGCGGGGGCGCGGTCGAAGTTCGGGCTGTTCATCTCCGAGACGCTGGATGCGCTGGAATATCTCAAAGCCCGCGGCATGGCGGACTGCCTGAAGATGGTGCATTGCCACATTGGCAGCCAGGTGTGCGACATCCGCAACCTGAAGAACGCCGTAAGCGAGCTGGCCCATATCTATACAGAGCTGCGCCGGCTGGGCGCCGACATGACGATGATCGACGTCGGCGGCGGGCTGGCGGTGGATTATGACGGCTCGCAGTCTGCGTTCGAGAGCTCGATGAATTACACGGTGAACGAGTACGCCGCGGACATCGTGCACAGGATCAAGGCGGTGTGCGACGACGTCGGGGCGCCTCACCCGGACATCATCACCGAGAGCGGCAGGGCGATGGTGGCGTATTCGAGCGTGCTGGTTTTCGACGTGCTGGGCGTCTCGCGATTCGACAGCGCCACCGCGCCGGATGAGCTGAAGACGGCGATGACGGCGGACGAGGAGATTCCGCAGCCGCTGATCGACCTGCATGAGACGCACGGGAACATCTCGGATCGCAACTTGCTGGAGGCGTACCACGACGCCATGCAGGCGCGCGATGAGCTGATGAGCCTCTTTACGCTCGGTTATGTCAGCCTGCCCATGCGGGCGATGGGGGAGCGGCTCTTCTGGTCGATCGGGCGCCAGGTGCTGGAGCGGTCGGAGAAACTGAAGGCCAAGGGCATGCACCAGCCGGAGGAGTTTGAAGAGCTTCCCGAGATACTGAGCGATATCTACTTCTGCAATTTCTCACTCTTCCAGTCGATGCCGGACTCGTGGGCGATCGACCAGCTCTTTCCCATCGTGCCGATTCACCGGCTGGAGGAGGAGCCGACCCGCCGGGGCGTGCTGGCGGACATCACCTGCGATTCGGACGGGCGCGTCGACCACTTCGTCGACAAGCGCGATGTGAAGAAGACGCTGGAGCTGCACGAGTTCAAGGCCGGCGAGCCCTATTACCTTGCGGTGTTTCTCGTCGGCGCGTACCAGGAGATCCTCGGCGATCTGCACAACCTGCTCGGCGACACCCACGCGGTGCACGTCTGGCTCGATGACGACGGCGAGGTTGTGATCGGCGAGGTGATCCGCGGCGACACGGTGGCGGATGTGCTGAAGTATGTGCAGATCGACCACCAGGAGCTCCGCCGGGCGATGCGGAAGGAAATCGAACTCGCGGTGCGGTCCCGGCGGCTGTCACTGCCGGAGAGCCAGTCGTTGATGCGGTTCTATAATGAAGGGTTGGACGGGTACACGTATTTGGAATGAGCATTCCACGGGTTGCGTCCGCCTGCGGCGGACTCCACCCGTGGCTACATTCCGAGGCCCCTTCGGGGCCGATTCGACAGGTTGAGCACTCCGGCGAAGCGCCAGTGATGGAGAGATTTCCGATGACGACGAGCAAACCCACCAAGGCCGAACTTCTCTCCAACCCCGTCGAACACATCGACATCGCCGCGTTCGATGCGCGCCCGGTCATCGACGCCTATTCCAAGACGGCCTTCCAGGCCCGCAACCTCGCCTCGGCGTCGGACATCATGAACCGGATGCTCGCCGACACCGACTGCGCCGTCATCCTCACGCTGGCGGGATCGATGATCTCGGCGGGGCTGAAGAAGGCGATCGTCACGATGATCGAGCGCAACATGATCGATGCAATCGTGGCCACCGGCGCCAACATCGTGGATCAGGACTTCTTCGAGGGCCTCGGCTTCCGCCACTACATGGCGCCGGGCAGCCCCGAGGCGCCCGTCGTGGACGATCCCACGCTGCGCGACCTGGGCATCGACCGCATCTACGACACCTATATCGACGAGGACCAGCTCCGCATCTGCGACGACACGATCGGGCGCATCGCCGACGCCCTGGAGCCGCGGCCGTACTCCTCGCGCGAGTTCATCGACGAGATGGGCGCCTACCTCGCCGAGCGCCACGCGGACATCGAGGGCATCGTGCTGTCGTGCCATCGCAAGCGCGTGCCCATCTTTGTGCCTGCGTTCAGTGACTGCTCGGCGGGCTTCGGGCTGGTGATGCACCAGCACAAGAAGACGGACCGGATGCTGTCGATCGACTCCGCCGCGGATTTCCGGGAGCTGACGCAGATCAAGCTGGAGAACCCGCAGACGGGCCTGCTGATGCTCGGCGGCGGCGTTCCCAAGAACTTCGCGCAGGACATCGTGGTGTGCGCCGAACTGCTGGGCCACGATGCGCCGATGCATCGCTACGCCATCCAGCTCACCGTCGCCGACTCGCGCGACGGCGCCCTCTCCGGCTCGACGCTGCGCGAGGCGTGCAGTTGGGGCAAGGTGGATGTTGTGGACGAGCAGATGGTCTTCGGCGAGGCGACGACGACGTTCCCGCTGCTGGCCAGCGACGCGTACCACCGCGGCTCGTGGAAGAAGCGTCCGGAGCGGAAGCTTGCGGACCTGTTCGCCAAGGCGCCGACGCCGGCTTGAGAATTGGCAAAGCAGCAAAGCGGGAAAGCAGTAAAGGTGCGTGTGTCGGGGCGTCCTGCGCTGGTGTTCTATTGCTGTTGCGTTGAGGCCTGCTCAGTTTCTGAGCGCTGCGGGAACAGGTGTTCGTTGATGAATCGGTCCGCGTCCCAGACGTAGCGGCGGAGGGCTGTTTCGCGGGCGCTGGCGCCCATGCGGCGCCGCTTGTCCGGATTGCGGGCGAGGTCCGTCATTGCCTCGGCGAGCGACGCCGCGTCGGGGCAGATCACGCCGCCGCCTTCATCGACTTTCTCCGACAGGACGGCGATGTCGGAGACGAGGATGGGCAGGGCGGTGAGCATGGCCTGCACGGAGACTTGTGAAAAACTCTCCCACGTCGAGGGAATGAGCATGATGTCCAGGCCGCGCAGCGTCTCCGGGATTTCGGCGCCGGGAACCCAGCGGCGCATGTGCACATCGGGGGCGGGGGGCGCCGGCGGCTCGTCGTAGCCGATGATGTGAAGCTCGGAGCCGGCGCGCACATCGTCCGGGAGCATGTCGAACGCGGCCAGCGCGGTTTCGACGCCCTTCGATGGCGAAGGGAGCTTGCCCATCAGGCCGAAACGAATGGGCTCGCCTTCCGGCCTGGGCTCAGCGCGGGGTGTGAAACGTTCGGCGTCGGGCAGGCCGTACATGATGCTCAGGCGTCCTCGGGACCAGGGTCGGAATCGGTCTGCGACGAGGCGGCTGTTGGCGAGGATGTCGAAGCGGCGTCTGCGGACCACCCGCGCCAGCAGCCGGCGCTTGAGTTCGCCGTGGGAGAGCATCAGCGTCCGCGGCGCCACGGGTCCGATGTGTAGCAGCTCGATCGCGGGCACGATGCCGTTGTCCGGATCGCCGAGCAGCAGAACGTCGTATCGCGAGCGCATCACTGTGAAGGCGCCGGCGAGTGCGGTGAGCGAGCGGCGGCGCATGTAGGGGATCTCGATGATGCGAGGCATGTCGTCGCCGAGGCGCTCTTCGAGAATCGGGCGCCAGGAGCGCTCGAGGGGGACGGTGAGTTCGACGCCGCGGGAGACGAGGGCGCGGATGGCGAGCAGGCGATGCAGCTCGACGCCATGCACGGGCCGGCCGCGTCGGGGGCGCATGAAGCCTCGCTCGAGCAGGAGGACGCGTCTTTGATCGTGCGGCGTGGTCATGCTCGGGGGTGAGGGTCGGGGACGGGGGCCGGCTCGGCGGGAAACAGGAATCGTTCGACAAACCGCTGCGTGCTCCAGATGTAGCGATCCCGGGCCGTGCGCCGGGCCTGGTCGCCGAGGCGTCGGCGCAGGTCGACGTCGACGGCGAGGGTGCGCATGTGCTCGCCAAGCTCCGCCGTGCTCCTGAAGATCAGTCCGCCCCCCGCGTCGAGCTTCTCCGTCAGCACGAGCAGATCGCTCGAAATAATTGGCAGCCCCGTCAGCATCCCCTGCACGATCGCCTGCGAAAACGTCTCGAACTCTCCCCGCGACGGCACGATCAGCACGTCCATCGACCGCAGCAGCTCGGGGATGCGCGACGGCGATGTCCACGAGTGCGCGATGATCCGCTCATCCCCCGTCTCCGGAGGATGCTCATACGCGATCAGTTGCAGCCGGCAGCGCGAGCGGACCTCCTCCGGCATCGCCCGGAACGCCTCGATCGCCAGGTCCGCGCCCTTCCACTCCGGATCCAGCTTCCCCAGCACGCAGAACTCGACCGGCGCATCCGCCGGCTTCGGCGCCGCGGGAGGATGAAAGTCATCCGCGTTGGCGATCCCGTAGTATGTGTCCACGATCCCGTTCACGCGCCCCTCGAAGCCCGCCGCGATCTCGCGGTTCACCGTGACCACGTTCATCGGCATGCCACGCATCGTGCGGAGAAAGCCCTCCCGCGCCGTCCGGTTCGCGATCACCACCGCCCGCGGCGCCGCGCCGCGTCTGTGCAGCCGGCGCACCGCGGGCGCGATCCCGCGCCCCACGTTCCCCAGGATCATCGCATCGAAACGCGCTCGCCGCAGCCGGTGCGCCGCAAGGCGCCCCCCGAAGTACGAGCCGAGGTTCGGCAGGTCCATCAGCTCTGGCATCGCGGCGGGGATCGCCTCCTCGAAGCGGGCCCTCCACGTGCGCTCCGCCGGAACCACCACCCGGTGCCCCAGCCGCACCAGGTCGCCGATCAGTATGAAGTTGTGGAGCTGCACCCCGCGGAACGGTCGCTCACGATGCTCCATGAGCGTCTTTTCGAGGAAGAGGATCTGCTTTGGCTCGGCGTGGGCGGGCATGGTTGCTCCTGCGGGGTCCGGGCGGCGGAGAAGGGCGCGTGCAGGGGCCCGGGAGCGTACCCTGTACGCGAGGGCGCCGCCACGCCGCACGCCCGCCGGTGCGTTGAGACGCCGCGCCCGCTACCATCCTCGCCCCGACTCCAGGGACAGGAGCCAATGTATGAACAGCGTTCGCACGCTGATGAACGGAATCGTCGACTACGCAGGATTCTTCCCGCCCGCCAAGCTGGGTATGGGGCCGGTGGTGCGCAACTACGGGTCGTACATCGAGTCGGAGCACTCGTGGATGCTGGGCCGGCTCATCGTGCCTGTGTCGGGGCTGGGCGACTTCGAGGCGCACGCCAGCTCGATGCTGTCGAAGAACGAGGAAGGGATGCCCTGGCTGATCAGCGTGGTCACAGGTAAGGATCTCGGCGCCGACATCGAGCGGATCGCCGCGTTCAACGACACGCACCAGAATCCGGAGCGTGGCCTGGCCACCATCGACGCCATCGAGCTGAAGACGAAGGACTCGAAGGCGATCGATGCGGCCCTGGACCTGATCCCTGAATGGCTGACGCCCTTCTTCGAGATCCCGATCACCGGGGATGTGCGCGGGCTGGTGGCGGCGATCGCGGGCACGGAGGGCGCTGCCAAGGTTCGTCTCGGCGGGGTCGAGGTAGGGGCCTTCCCAGTTGCTGAAGATGTGGCGAAGTTCATCAGCGCCTGCGCCAAGGCGGGAACGCCCTTCAAGGCGACGGCGGGGCTGCATCATCCGCTCAGAGGCTCACACCAGATGACATACGAGCCGGACAGTCCATCGTGCACGATGCACGGGTTCCTGAATGTCTTCCTCGCCGCGGCGATGGCGCACGGCGCCAAGGCGAGCGAGGAGGAGGTGCTCAAGGCGTTGCACGAGACCTCGCTCGAAAACTTCGAGTTTCATGATGATGTGATCGTGTGGGGCAAGCGGCGGCTGCCTGTGGAGAAGATCGCCCAGGCGCGCGAGCGGTTCGCGCTGTCGTTCGGGTCGTGCTCCTTCGAAGAGCCGATCCAGGACCTGAAGACGTTGCAGTTACTTTGAGATCAGACTGACAGGGGATCCATGTCGAAGAACGGCTATCCGACCAACGACCCCGAGCTGCGGAGCTGGATCGAGTCCGCCAACAACCCGGCCGGCGACTTCCCGATTCAGAACCTGCCGATGGGTGTTTTTTCAAAAACGGGCTCGGAGGATCCGCCCCGAGTGTGCGTCGCCATCGGCGATCAGGCGCTGGACCTGTCCGAGTGCTGGAGCGCCGGGCTGTTCGCAGGCACGCCGGTGGAGTCGGAGAACGTCTTCGAGACGTCGGCGCTGAACGAATTTCTGGCGATGGGCCATTCGGCGTGGTCTTCGGTGCGCCAGCGCGTCAGCACGCTGCTGCGCCACGACACGCCAACGCTGCGCGACGATGCCGAGCTGCGGGCCACCGCGCTGAACCCCATCGCGGACATCACGCTCCACATGCCCGTCCGCATCGGCGATTACACCGACTTCTACGCTTCGATCCACCACGCGACGAATGTGGGGTCGATGTTCCGGCCCGACAATCCGCTGCTGCCGAACTACAAGCGGCTGCCGGTGGGGTACCACGGCCGGGCGAGTTCGGTGATCGTGAGCGGCGAGCCGGTGCGCCGGCCGCACGGGCAGTTGCGTCCGGACGAGAGCGCCGAGCCGGTCTTCGGGCCCAGCCGCCTGCTCGACTATGAGTTCGAGATGGGTTTCTTCACGGGGCCGGGGAACGAGATCGGTGAGCGCATCTCGATGGACGAGGCGATGTCGCGGATCTTCGGGATGGTGATCGTCAACGACTGGTCGGCGCGGGATGTGCAGAAGTGGGAGTACCAGCCGCTGGGGCCCTTCAACGCGAAGAACTTCGCGACGTCGATCAGTCCGTGGGTGGTATCGCTGGATGCGCTCTCGCCCTTCATGGAGGCGCCGAAGCCGCGCGGTCCTGAAGACCCGCCGGTGCTGGACTACCTGAAGCCGGTGGGCGAGAGCGCGATCGCGATCCGGCTGGAGACGCTGATTCAGTCGAAGCAGATGCGCGAACGCGGCATGGACCCGATGATCCTGAGCCGGGGCGATTTCCGCGACATGTACTGGACGATCGACCAGATGCTGACGCATCACACATCGACGGGCTGCAACATGAGGCCGGGCGACATGCTGGCGAGCGGGACAGTCTCCGGCGCCGCCGAGGATTCGCGCGGCTGCATGCTCGAGCTGACCTGGCGCGGCTCACGTCCGATACGACTGCCGACCGGCGAGGAGCGCAAGTTCCTTGAAGACGGCGACGTTGTTGTCATGCGGGCGTACTGTGAGCGCGATGGCGCTGCGCGAATCGGCTTCGGCGAATGCCGGGGTGAGATTGTTCCGGCGAAGTGATGTCCATCTTTTTGTTATTCGCTTCGCTGGTATTGTAAACGCGCAGCTCTTTCGATATACATTCTGGTGGAGAGAGCTGTTTCGGGAGGCGCGGTCGCCGATCCTGCATGCTCCCACACCAGGAGCCACCAGAAATGACGAATGTGTTCGCAAGACTGTCCGCTGTCGCCGCCGCCGGTTTGTTCGTTCTGAGCGCCGGCGCTCATGCCGCGACCTATAACTTCTCCGCGGTCAGCGCGAACAGCCCCGTGAGCGTGCAGATCGGAGAAGACCAGATCTCGATGAGCGTGAGCGACCCCGGCGCGGGCCTCGTTCGCTTCACGATCATGAACGCCGGGCCGCTGGCGTCATCCATCGCGAATATCTACTGGGAGGACTCCTACTCCCTGCTGGCCTCGATCGACGACATCATCGATTCTCCGAACGATGTGGTGTTCAACGAGGGCGGCAGTCCGCCCTCGATGCCCGGCAGTGCGAATTTCGACGTCGATTATCGCGTCAGCGCCGGCCCGCCCCCCGCGCACCGCGGCGTCGGGCCCGGCGAAGAGCTCAGCGTCGACTTCAACCTGATGCAGGGCGTGATGTTCGCCGATGTGGTCGCCATGCTGGATGGCGGTGGGATGCGCGTGGGCATGCACGTCATCGCCTTCGCCAATGGCGAGAGCGAGTGGTTTGTCAATGTGATCCCCGCGCCCCCGGCCGTCGGCCTCGCCGGCGCCGGGCTGCTCGGTCTGGGCGCGATGCGTCGGCGCCGCGGCGTCTGAGCCGATTCTGTACGCATGACAACCGCGTAGCCGGGCGATGACGCGATCATCGCCTGGCCGCTTTGTTTTTGCCCCGTGTCTGAATGATCAGTTCTCGGTCCACTCCAGCTCGTGGGCCTCGGCGACGGGTCTGTTGAGCAGGCGACCCTTGTCCATGTTGATGGCGGGTTTGAACCAGCGGTCCTTCGAGGCCAGTTCATGGGCGCCGTGGCGGGCGATCTTGATCACCCAGGGAAGCGTGGCGTTGGTGAGGGCCTGGGTGCTGGTGCGCCCGACGGCGCCGGGCATGTTGGCCACGCAGTAGTGGACGACGCTGTCGATGATGTAGGTGGGGTTGCGGTGTGTGGTGGCTTTGGCCGTCTCGACGCAGCCGCCCTGGTCGATGGCCACATCCACGATCACGGCGCCATTCTTCATCCGCTTCAGGTCGTCGCGCAGAACGAGCTTGGGCGCCTTGGCGGCGTGGATGAGCACGGCGCCCACAACCAGATCCGCGATTTCGAGGTAGTGCCGGATGGCGTGGATTTCTGAATAGATGGTGGTGACATTGGCGGGCATGACTTCCGAGAGGTAGCGCAGGCGGTCCAGATCCACATCGAGGATGGTGACGTTGGCGCCGAGGCCGGCGGCCATGCGTGCGGCGTTGGAGCCGACCACGCCGCCGCCGAGGATCAGCACCTCGCCCGGCTCAACGCCGGGCACGCCTCCGAGCAGAATGCCCCGCCCCTCCTGCGGGCGCTCCAGATACTTGGCGCCCTGCTGGATGCTCATCTTCCCCGCCACTTCGCTCATGGGCGTGAGCAGGGGCAGCACCGGACGCCCGAAGGGACCCGGCGCCTCGACGCACTCATAGGCGAT
Source organism: Phycisphaeraceae bacterium (assembly GCA_007693965.1). Taxonomy (GTDB): domain Bacteria; phylum Planctomycetota; class Phycisphaerae; order Phycisphaerales; family UBA1924; genus RECQ01. The sequence continues at coordinate 97,043 of RECQ01000054.1, forward strand.
GCAGCAGGCGCCGGATTCGAGGCATCCGACGGTGAGATCCTTGTCCGCGGCGAAGTGGAAGTAGGTGAAGACCTGCTGCCCCGTGCGCATGTGGGGGATTTCCGAGGTCTGCGGCTCTTTCACCTTCACGATCATGTCGGCCTTCGCCCACACGTCAGCGGCGGTCGGAGCGATCTCGGCGCCCGCGGCGGTGTATTGCTCATCATCGAAGCCGGATCCATCGCCGGCGCCCGTCTCGACGAGGACGGTGTGCCCCTCGCGTTTGAGCAATTCAGCGCCGACGGGAAGAAGGCCGACGCGGTACTCATCCGACTTCACTTCGCGCGGGACGCCGACGATCATTGGGGGACTCCTCCGGACGCATCGGGTTCGCCGCGCGTCGGTAGCTGAAAAGGGGCGGTCTGAGAGGGAGGCGACGCCGCGGGCGGGTGGCGTCGTCGCCGGAATCAGGGGCACGAGTGTACGTCCTGCGTCGGGCGTCCGCCAAAGGGCGCCGGTTCAGGCCGGTTCGGTCTGCTAGGATTGTCAGGCTGGACGGTCAGGAATTCGCAGTTTTCTGGAGGCGTCGTTGATGAGAATGCTTCGATTGGTTGAGTCTCTCACCCGCCGCACGGCAGCGTGGGGACGTTCGTTCGCCGGCGCCGCCGCTGTTGCGGTTGCGGCGATCCTGGGGCCCGTGGCGACGTCAGGGGCCCAGGACCTGCTGACCCCGCCGGAGGATCCCGCGGAGTTGGTCGATCGTCTGAACAGGCTGCTGCCCCGGGTGTCGCAGTCGGAGCGGGCTGAGACTGTGTTGCTACCGGCGCTGGCGCAGATGCAGAGCCCGCCGGGTGCGGTTCGTTCATCTGAAGCGGCGATCATGATGTCGCCAGAGCATCCGGGCTGGCGCAGGGCGTCGGAATGGGCGGCGGCGAGCGAGCAGCAGACAGCGCTCGACGCGCTGCGCAGCGTCGCCGAGCCTCGGACGCGCTTCGTGTTCACGCTGCCCTACGGCGAGACGGCGCCGCGGGAGTTCCGCACGGCCGGGCTGTACACGAGCTTTGGTGATTCGAACACCATCGCGCAGGCAAAGCACGGGCACCTGGATGCGTTCGATCGGCTGCGCCGGCTCGTCCATGTCGAGGCGACGCGGCTGGCCTCGGCAGGCGAGGGCGGCGCCGCCCTGGAGCTGCTTGCTTCCATGTCGCGCTTCGGACGCATGATCGCAGATCGCCTCTTCCTCGACGAGAAGGAGTGGGGGATGCAGGTGATGCGCGAGTCCTTCGAGCGAATGCGGGATGTTGTGTACACGCATCGCGACACCTTCGATGAAGCGACGCTGATGCAGATCATCGACGAGCTTGATGTGCGTGAGTATCGGATCGAGCGCATCCGCCTGCCACAGGGCGACATCCTGGGCGGGCTGCAGATAATCGTGAGAGTCATCGAATATCGGGGCGGTCCGATCCCAGATCGCTTCGGCCCGATGATGGCGGGCATGGCGTCCGCCGAGCGCCCGCTGCGCATGTTCGGCGAGGCGGCGGGATGGCAGCGCCTGTCCGAAACGCACGCGAACTGGTTCGACTCGCTGGACAAGCTTCGCGGCGTCTACAACGACTGGGAGCTCCGCTGGCCGCTGGATCCCTTCGACCGGCTGATGCGCACCAGCAGCGACTACCGGCGGATGGATCCGTCGCGCTACGCGGTGATCATGGAGTCCGTGCCGGATCTGGGCTCGCTGTTCAATGAGCGCATGCTGGCGCGAACCGAGCTGGCCGGATCGCGATTGGCGCTCGCGGTGGTGGCGCACCGGGCCCGCACCAACGTGTGGCCGAGGCCGCTGTTCGCGGTGCGCGGCCGGTACCTGCGCGAGATCGATGTCGATCCGTTTCATCCGTCCGGAGACACCGCGATTGAGTATTTCGTGCCCATTCTCGATTCGCCTCGGGATGAGCGCCGCGATCCTGAGCCGCACCGGATGACGGTGGTGCTCGGCGAGGCGGGCGCCTCGATCAGCCCCGGCGACGAGATGGACCTTGAGACGGATGACAGCATGGTGGACATGCTGGAAGATATGCCGCCTGAATTCATCGAGATGGTCGTGAACGGTGTGCTCCAGCAGTTCATTGACCAGGGCGTCGCCGCGGACACCATCGAGCAGGCGGTGGATGGATGGCTGGAGAACCTGCGCCAGATGATGCAGCCACCTCCCGGGGCGCCGCGTCCGCCGGCCGGCTTCATGGACGATATCCCCTCGCGCGATGAAGCGGTCGCGATGCTGAGGGCGCTCTTTGAGAACCGACGGTTCGTCAATGCCCTGGAGCGTCGACGACAGGGCCGGTCGCTGACGCCGGATGAGCAGCGGAGCGTGCTGGAGGCGATGGATGAAGCCGCCGCCGTGGCGGAGAGCGCTGGCGCCGCGGATGGTGATTCTGAATTTCCAGGACGGGAAAGCTTCGCGCTCACCTTCGATGATTCGGAATTCATTCTCTATTCAGTTGGCCGGGACGGCGTGCCCAACTGGGCGCGGAACGTGGGGCCAGCTGGAAATGATTATCTGCTCTGGCCGCCGACGATGAGCCTGGTGCGTGAGCATCGCCTGCGTGAAGCGGGACGTTGACCCGCGGCGAGCCGACGAGCTTCAACCGATGGGAATAGTGAAATGCGTCGCATGATTGTGAAAGATGCGACGCTGCCCAGGCGATCGACTCTCTCCCACGCCTCTCTCTACGCGGAGCATTCATGAGCGACAACGGACGATCTGGTGAAGCGCACAAGCTGGTGATCATCGGCTCCGGCCCTGCGGGCTGGACCGCGGCGATCTACGCCGCACGGGCCCGGCTCGATCCGGTGTGCGTTATCGGCACGCCCAGGCAGGATCCCTCGCTGGTGCTCCCCGGCGGCCAGCTCATGCTCACCACCGACGTCGAGAACTATCCCGGCTTTCCCGAGGGCGTCACGGGCCCAGAGATGATGGACCTGTTCCGCAAGCAGGCGGAGCGATTCGGCACGAAGGTCGTCGAGGACGACATCGTCTCCTGCGATTTCTCGAAACGGCCCTTCACGCTTAAGCGGGGCTCGGGCGAGGAGATCCGGGCCCACGCCGTCATCATCGCAACCGGCGCCACCGCCAACTGGCTCAACCTGGAGAACGAGCAGCGGCTGGCCCAGAGCGGCGGCGGCGTCTCCGCGTGCGCGGTCTGCGACGGCGCCCTGCCCATGTTCCGCGATCAGCCCCTCGCCGTCGTCGGCGGCGGCGACACCGCCATGGAGGAGGCGACCTACCTCACCAAGTTCGCGAGCACGGTCTATGTCATCCACCGGCGCGACGAGCTGCGGGCCAGCAAGATCATGCAGGACCGCTTCCTCGGCCAGCCCAACGCGAAGATGGTGTGGAACAGCGTCGTGGTCGATGTGCTGGGCGATGAGAAGGTGCGCGCGGTCGTCGTCGAGAACACGAAGACCGGTGAGCGCTCCGAGCTGGAGGTGAAGGGGCTCTTCGTCGCCATCGGGCACACCCCGGCGACGAAGTTTCTCAAGGGCGCCGGCCTCGACATGGACGACAAGGGGTACCTCGATCTCAAGGGGCGCGACTCGCGCACGAACATCGAGGGGGTCTTCGCTGCGGGGGATGTGGCGGACGCGATTTATCGCCAGGCCGTCACCGCCGCGGGCATGGGCTGCCAGGCGGCCCTTGACGCCGAGCGCTGGCTCGCCGCAGAGGGCGTGCACGCCTGAGCGGGCGGCGCTGCGGCGTGTCCGCCGCGCGAATGGGGCGCTTGAACCGCTGCAGCCAGAAAATATCGGACTTGGTGTTTATTCGGGATGAGGTGGTCTTTATTGCGTGGTATACTGCGCGTGTGGAGGGTGAGGCAGGAGGCTTTGGTTCTCCGGGAGCGATAAGCCATGGTGACAAGCGGCAAAGACGGATCGGCCCAGTTCGCGGTGTATCTGCCGAACGCGAGCAAGGTGGAGCTCATAGGCGACTTCACGGAGTGGTGCGAGCGGCCACGGACCCTTCGTCGTGATGAGAACGGGTGGTGGCGCGGCAGCGAGTCATTGCCGACCGGCGACTATCAGTTCTGCTACCTCGTGGACGGTGTGGCCCGCATTCCCGATTTCGCCGCCAGCGGCATCTGCCGCAATCAGGAAGGCGGCTGGGTGAGCCAGCTCCGCATCGACGCCGCCGATACGAAAGAGGCGGCGCCGAAGAAGGTCAAGCGCGTTCGCACCACCACGCGCACGCGCCGCGTTTCGGCCTGATTCCGCACGTTTGAAAATCGAGATCCCGGTGTTTTTCAGGCGGACGGTTCGTCGGATGCGCCTTCCTCGTTCGTCTGCGCTTCGGACGATGGCGTTGATCCCGACTGCTCGGTGATGACTTCAACCGCGCGCGACGCCGCATCGACGAATGGCATCAGGACAAGATCGGCGCCCAGGCGGCGGAGTGTGTCGGCGTCGCGCTGGTTGTGCGCTGTGACTGCGATGCTGCAATTGAATCCTTGTTCGCGGACATTGCGCATGAGCGTGATGTTGATGTCGCGCTCCGGCATGGCGCTGATGATCCAGCGCGTGCGCTCAAGGGGGAGCGATGCGGGGAACTCGGGGTCCTCGGCGTCGCCGTACTGGGCGGGCAGGTCCTGGCGGCGCCAGCTCGAGATCGCCTGCGGATCGAAATCGACGCCGAGGATGCGCATGTCGCGCTCGCGCAGGCCGCGTCCGATGTTGTCGCCGTAGCGGCCGAGTCCGAAGATGATGGCGTCGTACTGATCGTCGCTGTTATCGTCCTCGCCCAGCTCGCGATGGGGGATCTTGCGCTCGAAGACGCTCAGCAGCGGCGCGATGCGATGGTAGAGCGGGTGCGAGTAGAGGATCATGTAGGTGGAGAGGCCGATGGTGATGAGACCGACGAGGGTGACGAGGCCAAGAGCATCGTCGTCGATGTGGCCCACGCTCACGCCGAGGGCGGCGAGGATGAGCGAGAACTCGCTGATCTGGGCCACGGTCAGGCCCGCGAGGAAGCCGGTGCGCTTCCGGTAGCCCATCAAGCCCATGATGATCATCACGATGATCGGGTTCCCGATCAGCACGAAGAGCGACAGGATGACGGCCGGGCCGATCTGGGCGCCGACGCGGCTGAGATCGAGGGCGGCGCCGAGGTTCAAGAAGAAAAAGAGCAGCAGGAAGTCGCGCAGGCTGACCAGTCGCCCGCCGATCGAATCGCGGTAGGGGGTCGAGGCGAGAGAGAAGCCCGCGAGGAAGGCGCCGACCTCCTTGCTGAAGCCGAGGGAGTCGCCGATCGCCGCCAGCGCCACCGCCCACGCGGTGGCGAAGAGGATCAGCAGCTCCTGCGAGCGGGCGATCACGTGCAGCACGCGCGGGATCACGAAGCGCATCAGCAGACCCACCACGACCAGCATCGCAAGGCCCTTCAGCACGATGAGGCCGACGTCCAGGAGCAGGCCCCGCTCCGCCTCGCCGTTCGTTCCTGCAGCGCCCGCGGCGGAGATGGCGATCATCGCGATGATCACCGCCAGGTCCTGCACGATCAGAAAGCCGATGGCGATGCGCCCGTGCAGCGAGTCGATCTCGCGCTTGTCCGAGAGCAGCTTCACGATGATGATCGTGCTGGAGAAGGTGAGCGCCACGGCGATGTAGATCGATGGCGTGACGCCGAATCCCAGCGCCATGCAGATCAGGAAGCCGAAGATCGAGGTGAAGGCCACCTGCCCGAGCCCTGTGGCGAGCGCCACCGGACCCATGGTGCGCACGATGTGCAGATCGAGCTTGAGGCCGACGAGAAAGAGCAGGATCGAGATGCCGATGGTGGCGAGCAGCTCCATCGGTCCCTCCGCCTCGATCCACCCGAGGCCCGCAGGACCGACGATGACGCCCACGGCGATGAAGGCCACGATCAGCGGCTGACGCAGGCGCGTCGCCATGGCGCCGACGCACGCGGCGACCAGCAGTGTGGCGGCGATGGTGTAGAAGGGATTGCCGAATCCGGTCATCGCTGGCCTCTCAGGGAGAGAACCACAGTGTCACAGTGGCACAGAGAAGAGTCGGGATTTATCGGATTCATGTTCACCAGGCTCAATGTGCTTCTCCTTCTCCCTCTGTGCCTTCGCGCCCCTGTGGTTCATCCTTCTTCGCCTCCTCGCGTGCGGCGCGGCGGCGGTCGGCGAGGCGGTGCATGACCTCCTTCTGCATCGACTCGGCCGTCGCCAGCTCTTCGATGGTCACATGGTCGGCGCCCATGCGCGAGGCGAGCATGCCCTTGCTCAGGAAGTTGGTGCGGGCGGCGATGAAGATGTCGGGGCGGATCCGCCGCGCTGCCTCGCACGCCCGAAGCACGGCTTCTTCATCCGGCACGGTGAGAATGAGGGCGTCGGCGCGGCGGATGCCCGCGGACTCCAGCGCCTCCACGCTCGATGTGTCGCCGTAGATGATCTCCTTGCCGAGTTTCGTCTGCGTGCGCACCGTTTCGGGGTTGAGCTCGATGATGGTGTAGTGCACGCCGGCCTCACCCAGCTTCTCCGACATGATGCGCCCCACCGGGCCGAAGCCGCCGATGATGACGTGGCCCACCTCGCCGCTCTTGAGCGGCTCGGGGTCGATCTCGGTGCGCAGGGCGGACGTCTTCAGCCACGGCGCGGGCCCGATCCAGCCGGAGCGGGTCGCCAGCCAGCGCCCGAGCGACATCAGCGACGGCGCCGCGATCAGTGAGATCACCACGATCGCAATGGCGTTGCCCGCGACCGTCGGGGTCAGGACGCCCTGGGTCTTGGCGGCGAGGATGAGGACCAGGCTGATCTCGCCCGACTGCGCCAGGGCCACGCCCACAAGCACCGCGATCGAGCCGGTGGCGCCCACCGCCCAGCAGGAAAACCCGATCACCACGGCCTTGATCGTGGCCGACACCGCCGCGCCCAGCAGGATCAGCCACCACCAGCGGATCAGAATCGCCGGGTCCAGCACCATGCCCAGCGTCACGAAGAAGACCGCGATGAACAGGTCTCGCAGCGGATTGATCTGCGCGCTCAGGTGGTGGCGGAAGGGCGTGGCGCCGAGGACCAGCCCCGCCGAGGCGGCGCCGAGCTCGGCGCTGAAGCCCAGCGCCTGGGCCGCGACGGCGGCGCCGATGGCGAAGGCGGTCGAGAGAACGATGATGACTTCATTGGACCTTGTCTTTGCGGCCTCGTGCATCAACCGAGGGATCGCGATGCGGGCGAGGACGATCAGCAGCGTCAGCCCCGCGACATTGATCAGCGTGCCGCGGATGAAGGCAAGGGGCTCGGGCGGCGCGGCGTCTCCGGGGGTTGTTCCCTGCCACGCCGCCAGAGCCGGCAGGCTGGCGAGCATCACGAGGACAAGCAGGTCCTGACAGGCGGAGACGACGAAGCACATGCGCCCGTGCGTCCGCCCAAGCTCGCGCCGCTCCGCGAGGATGCGCATGATGACGGCGGTCGAGGAGGTGCTCAGCCCCATGCACACCGCCATCGCCGCGGGGGCGGAGAGGCCGAAGAGCATCGCCACCGGCCAGCCGAGAATGATCGAGACGATGCAGGAGCCGAAGCCCGCGATGAGCATCGGCCCGAGGCCGTGACGCAGCGAGGAGAGCGGGAGCTGCATCCCAATGCCGAACATGAGCAGGATGATCGCGAGCCGTGTGATCGACTCCAGGCTCTCGGGAGAGGCGACGAAGCCCAGCGCGTTGGGGCCGACGATGGCCCCGGTGATGATGTAGGCGGGGATGAAGGCCAGCTTCATCCGGTGCATCACCAGCGAGACGACGCCCGCGGTGGCGAGGATGATCAGCAGAGAGACGACGATAGTTTCGGCGCCCCCGGCGCCCCCGGCAGGTGCGGTCTGTCCAAGACTGATGGCGCCCCACATGGTCGACATGCGTCGATCGTAGCAGACGCTGCGCCAAGGGCGATCTGAGCGTGGCACGTGGCGCGAGCATGGCCCACGCCCCCTCGCCCGTTGCCCGCCTCTGCATGGCTGGTACACTCCCCGCCATTCAGGAGGCGACGGCTTGAACAGCGATACAGGCGGTGTCGAATCGGAGCGGCTGACGATCGCGGTCACTGGCGCGACCGGGTTCGTTGGACGCGCGGTGGTGCGCGCTCTCGCGGAGCGCGGCCACAGCGTCCGAACGCTGGTCCGCGACATGGACAAGGCCCGCGATGCGCTCGGCGACCTGGACTACACGCCCGTCAAGGGCGACATCTTCAACGCCGACGCCGTCGGCCGCCTCTGCGACGGGTGCAACGGTGTGATTCACCTGATCGGCATCCGGCGCGAGGGGCCGGCCCGCAAGGGCGTCACCTTCCGCCGGATGCATGTCGAGGCGACGGGGCGAATTCTTGAAGCCGCGAAACAGGCGGGCGCGAGACGATACATCCACATGTCCGCCCTCGGCGCCCGGCCGCTGACGCGGAGCCGCTACCACCAGACCAAGTACGAGGCCGAGCAGCTCGTCCGCTCCAGCGGGCTGGGCTGGACGATTTTCCAGCCCTCGATCATCCACGGCCCCGATGGCGAATTCATGCAGATGGCGGCGGGCTGGGTGCGCGGCGAGGAGCAGCCCAAGTATTTCCTGCCCTATTTCTTCACTGTGGATCCCGACACCGGCGAGACGCGTGCGGGGAGAGTGCAGATCGTGTCGGTCGAGGATGTGGCCGGCGTCTTCGTCGATGCGCTCAGCGTCGACGAGGCCATCGGAGAGGTGTATCCCATCGGCGGCCCCGAGGCGATGGACTGGCCGTCGCTGCTCACCACCATCCGCGACCATGTGCCGGGCGCCAATCCGAAGCTGAAGCCGCGGGGCATCTCGGGGGACTTTGCGTCGTACATGGCGCAGGCCGCGGGAATCGTCGGGCTGGGGCAGCTCCTGCCCTTCGGCCCGGATGAACCGTTGATGGCGATGGAGGACAGCACCTGCTCGCTGGCGCGGGCGGAGGCCCATCTGGGCTATCGACCGCGAGAATTCGTCGAGGAGCTGTCCGGCTACGCCCGCAGAATCTGACCGCGTCATCCACGGAGGCGCGACCGAGAGGAGCTCATGCAGCGCAAAGCCAACATTCTCACGGTCCTGATCCTGGCGGGCGTCGTGCTCGGCGTCCTGATCGGTCACTTCATCCTGTGGGACCCCGGGCTGATGCTTCTGGATCCTGCGGAGCGCAGCGAGCGGATCCAGCAGAACACCGGCTGGTGGCACGCCGCGGGCGATTTCATTCTCATGCGCCCCCTCAAGCTCATCGCCATGCCGCTGATCTTCACCAGCGTGCTCATCGGCGTGACCGGCGTGGGCGACCCGAAGCGGCTCGGCGTGCTCGGCGGCGCCACCCTCGTCTTCTACCTCGCCACCATGATCTTCGCGGTCACGCTGGGCGTGACGCTCGGCGCCACCCTCAAGCCCGGCGACGGCGTGTCGGAGGATCTGCGGGCCGCCGCGGCGACCGTGGGCGAACAGCATCTGGGCCAGCGCGGCCTCGACGACCCAGGCCAGCAGGATCTGGGCTCGGCGTGGCGCCAGATTCTCGAATTGATGATCCCCGACAACTTCGTCGGCGCGATCGTGAACGAGCATTTCCTCTCGATCATCACGGTGACCATCGTGATGGGGATCGGACTGCTGATCGCGGGGCCGAGGGGGCGCCCCTTCATCGCCGTTGTCGAGTCATTGCACGAGGCGCTGATGATCCTGGTGCGCGCGCTCCTGTGGATCATGCCGCTGGGCGTGATGTTCCTGGTGGCGTGGTCGGTGGGCTCGATGGGGCTTGCGAACCTGGCGGGGGCACTGGGCAAGTACGCCGGCATCGTGGCCTTGGGGCTTGGGATTCACATGTTCGTGACGCTGCCGCTGGTGCTGTGGCTGGTGGGGCGTGTGAACCCGTACAAGTACATGTGGCAGATGCGCCCGGCCCTCTTCACGGCGTTCGGCACGGCTTCGAGCATGGCGACGCTGCCGGTGACGATCGAGAGCGCGACCAACCTCGGCGGCTGCTCGAAGCGCTCGGCCGGCATCGTGCTGCCGCTGGGCGCCACGGTCAACATGGACGGCACCGCGCTCTACCAGGGCATCGCGGTCATCTTCATGTTCCAGGCCTTCGGGTATGACCTGCACTTTGCCCAGTACCTCGCCATCGTGCTGACGGCGACGCTGGCGGCGGTCGGCGCTGCGGGCATTCCCGCGGGCGGGCTGGTGACGACCATCATCATCATCTCCGCGGTGAACTCAACGCTGGCGGCGGGCGACCCGACCATCCCGGCCCTGCCGCTGGCCGCGGCGATCGGCCTGATCCTGCCGGTGGACCGCATCCTCGACATGTGCCGCACCAGTGTGAACATCTGGGGCGACGCGACGGGCGCCCGGATCATCACGCGGCTGGCGCCGGATGATGTGGAGGAGAAGGAGAAGGCGTTTTCGTGAGTGTGCCACCGACCGCTGCCCTGAGCGGTCGGTGCTGCGCGCGGTCAGTCTGTGCAGGTGTACACAGTTGGGAAGCACCGACCATCGAAGACGATGGTCGGTGGCACGACAGTTCGAAATCGATCACCCCGGCTGCTTCTCGCCCGTCCACGTCGACTTGATGAACAGCTCATCAAGCTGCTTCGCATCCGCTTCACTCGGCGCCCCCGCCATCGCATCCATGCCGGACTGCGTCTTGGGAAACGCGATGACATCGCGGATGTTGTCCGTGTCGCACAGGTGCATGATGATGCGGTCGAGGCCGAGGGCGATGCCGCCGTGGGGCGGGGCGCCGTGGCGGAGGCAGTCGAGGAAGAAGCCGAACTTCATGCGCGCCTCCTCCTCGCCGAGGCCCAGCAGTCGGAAGACGCGCTTCTGCACGTCGCTGGAGTGGATACGCACGCTCCCGCCGCCGAGCTCCGAGCCGTTGAGGACGATGTCGTAGGCGTTGGCGAGCACGGATCCGGGGTCGGTCTCCAGCTTCTCGAGGTCTTCAGCGGTGGGGGCGGTGAAGGGGTGGTGCATCGAATCCCAGCGCTTCTCGTCCTCGTTCCACGCGACCAGCGGGAAATCGACGACCCACAGAAACTTCCACTGCTCGCCGTGCGCGGGGACCATCTCCATATCGCGCGCGATCCTGATGCGCAGCTCGCCCAGTGAACGGCAGGCGACGGCGCGGGTGTCGGCGCCGAAGGCGATCAGGTCGCCCTCTTCGCAGTCGAGGCGCTCCATCAGCTCTTTCTGCACGGGCTCGACGAAGCGGGCCACGCCGGTGGCGAAAGCGCCGTTCTCGATCTTCGTCACCGGCAGGCCGCCGGCGCCGAACTGCTTGACGAACTCGGCGTAGCCGTCGGTGATCTTGCGCGTCAGCTTCGCGCCGCCGGGGACGCGGATGGCCTTCACCACGCCGCCTTTCTCCAGCGCGCCGGTGAAGACTTTGAAGTCGGTCTTCTGCGCAATGTCGGAGATGTCGACGAGTTCGAGGCCGTATCGAAGGTCGGGCCTGTCAGAGCCGAATCGCTCCATCGCCTCGTGGTAGGTCATGCGCGGAATATCACCGACCTCGACGCCGAGGATTTCGCGCCACATCTCGCGGAACAGCTCGGACATCAGCTCGATCACATCCTCCTGCTCGATGAACGACATCTCGATATCAAGCTGGGTGAACTCGGGCTGGCGGTCGGCGCGCAGATCTTCATCGCGGAAGCATTTGACGATCTGGAAATAGCGGTCCATCCCCGAGATCATCAGGATCTGCTTGAGAATCTGCGGGCTCTGCGGCAGGGCGTAGAACATTCCGGGATGGTGGCGCGAGGGAACGAGAAAGTCGCGGGCGCCTTCGGGTGTGGTCTTGAAGAGAATCGGCGTTTCGATCTCGCTGAAGCCGCGGTTGTCGAGGAAGGCGCGCATGATCTGGCCGACGCGGTGGCGCGTCCGCAGGATCTGCTGCATGCGCGGGCGGCGAAGATCGATGTGCCGGTGGCGCAGGCGCGTCTCTTCGCCGGGCAGGCCCTCCTTGTCGGTGGGGCGCATGGGGAGCGACTCGGCCTTGTTCAGGATGGTGAGCTTCTGCACCACCACCTCGATGTCGCCGGTCTCCAGGCGCGGGTTCTTGCCGCCCAGTCGCTCGCGCACCACGCCCTCGACCGCGATGACGTCCTCGCCGCGCAGCTTGCGGGCCGGGTCGACCATCTCGCTCGTCGTCGATTCCAGCTCGAAGACGAGCTGCGTCAGGCCGGCGCGGTCGCGCAGGTCGATGAAGACGAGCCCTTCGCCGTGCTCGCGATTGGAGTCCACCCAGCCGGCGAGGCGGACGGCGGCGCCGACGTCGGAAGTTCGGAGGACGCCGCAGGAGTGCGTGCGAAGGGCGGTTGTGGTCTGGGTGGTCATGTGGAGGGATCTGCCTTTGTTCTGGTCGGAAAGGGCGGAGTATAGCCCCCGGGAAGAACGCCACTGGCGCGGCGGGGAGAGGCGTGCTGGAAACGGTGTTTGACTTTCCCCCGTGGTTGGGTTTCAGTGGACTTGTGCCGAACGCTCCCGAAAGCCCGGTCCTCTTCTTCACGGCCTTCGAGCCCAGCGGCGATGACCACGCCTCCGCCGTGATTCGGGAGTTGCGGACACGTCATCCTGATCTGGCCATCCACGCCTGGGGCGGTCCGAAAATGGCCGCGGCGGGGGCTGAGATCATCCGTGACACCGGCGACGACGCCGTCATGGGCCTGCCCGGACCCGGGAAGATCAATCGCCACCTCAGCTACAACCGCAAGATCGGGCGCTGGCTGGATGCGAACAAGGTCACCGTGCACATCCCCGTCGATTCGCCCGCGGCGAACTTCCCCATCTGCAAGCTGACCCGGAAGCACGGGATCAAGATCGTGCACTTGGTGGCGCCGCAGATCTGGGCCTGGGCCGGCTGGCGCATCCGCAAGCTGCGTCGCCTGACCGACCATGTGCTCTGCCTGCTCCCCTTCGAAGAGAAGTGGTTCGAGAGCCGGGGTGTGAAGGCGACATTCATCGGCCACCCGGTCTTCGATGAGCCGCTGCAGCTCGACGACGCCGCCGGGCAGAAGGATTCCCTGCCCGAGGGCGAGCCGCGCGTGGCCCTGATGCCGGGATCCCGGCCGTCCGAGGTGAAGCGGAACTTCCCGCTGCTGCTGGAGGCCTTTCGCCAGCTCAAGCTTCGCAGCCCCGGTCTGGCGGGTGTGGTGGCGGCGACCAACGACCACGTGGCCGACAACCTGCAGGCCATCGCCAACCGGCAGGGCGGCTGGCCCGCTGATCTGGGCATGATCGTGGGCGGGGTGGACATCGCCACCCGCTGGTGCGATGTGGCCCTGGCCGTCTCCGGCACGGTGACGCTGCACATCACCAAGCAGCATCGCCCGATGGTGGTCGTCTACCGCCTCAACCCGTTCACCTACAACCTCGTCGCCCGCTGGGTGATCAACACCGAGCATTTCGCACTGCCGAACCTCATCGCCAACCGGCGCATCGTGCCCGAGTTCGTGCCCTACTTCGGCGGCCCGGACCGGTTGGTGCGCGAGGCAGCCCGACTCATTGAGAGCCCCGAAGCGCGGCGCGGGCAGGAGATGTCGCTCCGCGAGGTGGCGCGCTGCTTCGAGGGGAAGACGGCCGCAATCGCCGCCGCGGATGCGATCGAGAAAGAAGCGGGGCTGACCAGCGACACTGGCGGCGCAGCCCCGTCCCTGGCGTCACCGGGCGCGAGCGTGGAGATACGATCGCGTCCGATGAACTCCGGCGCCTCACTGAAACACTGACTGAATGGGCCCGGTGGGAGTCGAACCCACACGCCGGGTTGACCGGCTGCGGATTTTAAGTCCGCTGCGTCTGCCAATTCCGCCACGGGCCCGGATGTCGGCGGCCGGGGATGAAAAGCTCGGCGCCGCCCACCCAGCATACCCACGGCTCATCGGCGGGATGTCGCACCCCGGGGGCGTTCGGCCGGTCTGACGCCGGAAGGTGCGCGCCGGAGCGGCAGGACGCCGATGGATGCTGGCAGGCGTCGGCGATCGCTCGGCGGCTAGACTCTCGCAGGACGAGGACAGGAGTTCTGATCGATATGAGCGCCAGCAGCAACCCCATCGCCTCTACAATCGGCCGGCTCTGTCAGTGTGTCGTTCTGGCGATCGGTCTGGCGGGGCCGGCGGTCGCCGAAAGTCAGGACGTACAGGACGAGGGAGTCGACCGTCTCCAGGAGACGCGCCACGATCCCGTGCCGCCCACCGGCGTGCCGGCCCATGCGTTGCCCGCACCGGAGCTGCTCCGGGAGGGCGCGTTTCTCTCCAGCGTTCGCGGCGAGATGCGCCGCTTCGGCGCCGATCGCTGGGCCTTCATCTTCAACCCCGGCGTAGATGGCGAAACACTGCCGCCAATGGCGATGCTTCCCTGCATGACCCTCTCGGCGATGGAGCAGATCGTGGCTTCACGTGACGGTTCGGTGTCATTCATGGTCAGCGGGCAGGTCTTCGTGTACCGGGGCAGGAATTACCTGCTGCCGACGATGCACACGCTCGCCACTGATCGACGGGAGGACCTGGAAGCGCCCGCGTATGGCGAAGCGAATGGCGAAGCGCCGCTCGGTCCGGACCAGTCGCCCAAGAAGGATCCGAGCGTGGACGACCTGATCCTGGCGCTGGAGGATGCGACGCCGCGTCGAGGCGAGGCGCCGGCGCGGCTGGACAGCCCGACCCCGGGACTGTTGCGTGAAGGGACGTACCTGGTGATGCGGCGCGGCCGCATCGTGCGCGAAGGATCGGAATGGCGTTTCCTGATCGACAACGATGTCGACGACCCGATCGGTGTCGATCCGCCCATGACGCTGATGCCGTGCCAGACGCTGGCGATGATTGAGCAGGCGGCGGGGCAGCGGCGCGAAGGGCTCTCATTCGTGCTGAGCGGGCGGGTCTTCGTCTACAACGGGCGGAATTACCTGCTGCCGGCGATGTTCGTCGCCGACCATCGGCGCGATGGCGATCTGTCCTCGGCGCTGTGAGCTCAACTTGATGTTATTGGACGTGGCGAACGCGCAGCAATTGCGCCTACGCTGTTTTGTCTCACTTGATCGGGGGAAAATCGAGGCCTGGCCACGCGAATGGAGGCGTCGCAGTCGTTCGATGCGGCGCGAGAGCGTAAGCCGGCGTCAAGTAGGTCTCCCGGGGGGCCGATGGTGGGGCGGTGAAGCAGGGCGATCTGGGTGAAGTTCACCGTCTGAGCGGTCGCTCAGCAGCCCGATCGACTGCGTCCGAAGCGCAGAGGCGCCGCCATGGCCGCGAACGGAAACAACACAACAGACTGGTCGGGCAAGCAGGTCTTCACCACGGGTGAAGCCGCGGAGATCTGCAAGGTCAGCCAGCAGACGATCATTCGCTGTTTCGACAGCGGGCGTCTGCAGGGTTTCCGCGTGCCCGGCTCGCGTTTCCGCCGCATTCCCCGCGTCGAGCTGATGCGCTTCATGAGGGACAACGACATCCCGCTGGATGTCCTCGAGTCCGGCAAGAAGCGCATTCTGATCGTGGACGACGATCCTGACATCATTGAACTGTTTCAGGATGCGCTGGGCCGCGACGGGCGTTTCGAGATCAAGTCCGCCAGCACGGGCTACGACGCGGGCATGTTCACCGAATCATTCAAGCCGCACCTGATCGTGTTGGACTACATGCTGCCCGATATCAACGGCGACCTGGTGTGCAAGCGTCTCCGCGAAAACCCCGACTCCTCCGACACGAAGGTGATCTTCGTCTCCGGCGTGGTGGGTAGTGAAGAGGCGGACAAACTGCTGAGCGCCGGCGCCGATGACTTCATGAAGAAGCCGATCGACGTGGAGCGTCTCTCCAACCGCATCGCAGAGCTGCTCGAGATCGAGCCGGCCGGCGCCGGCGGCAACCATCGCGGCGGCGGCATGCCCGACCGGGGCTGAAGCGGGCCTCACCCGGCGACATTTCCGGAGCGAGGCGATGCGCGTGACACAGCCCGAAACCAGGCAGGACGGACAACAAGGCGACGCCGCGATCAGCAAGATCGCGAGTCGGCCTGATCCCGTGCGCCTGCAGCGCGTCGAACTCATTCTCCAGCAGATCGAATCGCTGCCGACGCTCTCGCCCATCGCGCAGCGGCTCCTGCGGCTTTCCTCCTCCGAGAACGCGGACATTCGCGAAATCGTCGCCCTGGTCGAAGCGGACGCCGCCCTCACCGGCCGGCTGCTGGCCATGTGCCGGCGCGTGTCGACGGGGCTTGGTGACTCCATCACCACCGTCGAGCGCGCTGTGGTGATGCTTGGCTTCGAGGCGGTTCGCTCGGCGCTGCTCAGCGTGCACCTGCACGACCTGCTCTCCGGCAAGGGGATCGATGAGGTCGACGGCGCCGAGAGCGCCGGCGCCGGATCGGCGTCGACGATCGACCGGCGCGGCCTGTGGAGACACTCCCTCGCCGTCGCCTGCGCCGCCGAACTCATCGCGGAACACGCGCGGCCGAAGCTGGCGACCGTCAAACCGGACGAGGCGTTCGTCTGTGGCCTGCTGCATGATCTGGGCAAGCACGCGCTCGACGCCGTGATTCCCAAGACATACGCCTGCGTGGCCCAGATCGCCGATCATCGCCAGGTCGGCATCGCCGAAGTGGAGCGATCGGTGATCGGCGTCGATCACCACGGCGCGGGCAAGCGCCTGGGCGAGCACTGGGGCCTGCCCCACGCTCTCTTGGATGTGATCTGGCTGCACGGCCAGTCCCGCGAGCTGCTTCCGGAGCTGCAGCACTGGCGCCTGATCGGGGTGGTGAGCATCGCCGACGCAATGGCCCGCCAACTGCACCTCGGGTGGTCGGGCAACTGCGCCCCGCTTCCGGATGTTGAGAAGCTCTGCGCCGAATGGGAGATCGACCCCGGCGCCATCGAGAGGATTCAGCAGCAGCTTCATGAGCGCGTCGCGGCCCGGACGCGCGACCTCGGCCTCGACGAGTTGCAGGACGCCGACCTCGCCATCGAGTCGGTGTTGGAGGCCAACCGTCGTCTGGGCTCGCTCAATACGGCGCTGCAGGAGCGCTCCCGGCTCGCGGCCCAGCAGGCCCGGGCGCTGGAGGCGGTGGTCGCGTTTCACACCGGCAAGTCGGAGGCTCGCACGCTGGTGCGCGCTTTCATGGATGTCACACGCTCGGCGGCGGGGCTCTTCGGCGACGGCTTCTACGCCATCGCCTACCAGCAGCGACCCGGCGCCGCGTGGCACCTGTGCAACTGCGAGGCGAGCGGGCGCGTGCTCCGGCACGTGATGGCCGATCCGGTCCCCGGCGCCGAGGATCTGGCGATCCTCGCGGAGAATCCGCAGCTCGGGGCGGCCAACGTGGATCTCTTCAACTGGCTGGCCGAGCAGCTCGGTGATCTGAACGATGTGCGCCGACTGCGGCTGATGCCCCTGATCGCCGGGGCGGACCGGCCCGCCTTTCTGATCCACGATCGCGAGATCGATTCTGCGCTGGTGCGGGGCCCGGCGCTGGAGGCGGTGCGGGCGACGTGGGCGTCGGCAATCGCCGCGGCGGCGCAGCATGATGGCGCCCGGCGCCTGGGCGAGCAGCTCGCCGACGCCAACCGCCGGCTGGTCGATGCGCAGGGCAAGCTCACCGAGGCGCGTTCGATGGCGCGGCTGGGCGAACTGGCCTCCGGCGCCGCCCATGAAATGAACAATCCTCTGACTGTGATTCGCGGACGCAGCCAGCTCCTTGCAGGGCGGTTGAGCGACGCTGATCTGAAGCGGGCGGCGAGTTCAATCTCGGACGCCGCCGAGAAGTTGAGCGATCTGATCAGCAGCCTGCACCTGTTCGCATCGCCCCCGAAGCCGGTGTATCGGAGCACGGACATTCCGGACCTGCTCTCCCGTGTGATTCGGGACATGAAACTGAGCCTGGCCGAGCGCACTGGCGCGGCGCCGCCGGTGCGGCTTGTGGTGCAGGGCCCCATCCCGCCTGTGTGGGTGGATCCTGATCAACTTGGCGCCGTTCTGACAGAGCTTCTCAAGAACGCCTGTGAGGCGCGACCGCACGGGTTGATCGAACTTCGCGCTCACATTGAGGACGAGGATGGCCGACTTGTGATCGTGGTGAAGGACGACGGCTGCGGGATGTCGCAGCACGCGCTCCAGCACGCCTTCGATCCGTTCTTCTCAGAGAAGCCGGCGGGAAGGCAGACGGGGCTCGGACTGGCGCGGGCCAGACGACTGGTGGATCTCCACGGAGGACGCATCGAACTCGAGAGTGAACGAGGACGAGGCACGACGGCGAGGATCCTGATCGATCAATGGCGTGAGCCGCAGCCTGTGGAGCACACAGAAAAGCAGGCGGCGTGAAGCACGGGAGCGGGAGCGAGCAAGTCATGGGGCGAGAGAAGAGAACAACAACACGAAAGCCCGCGACCGAGGCGATCGAAACGCCCCGCGATGGCGACGCCCGAACGTGTGTCGATGCGGGACGCGTGCTGATCGCCACGGCCGACGCTTCCGAGCGGGAGATTCTCGCCGGCATGCTGCGTCGCCGGTCGATCCAGTGCGATGCGGTGGGAACGCTCACCGACGCCGTCGGCGCCCTCAGCGGCGCCGAATACGAGGCGGTGGTCGCGTCGCTGCGGCTGCCGGACGGCTCCGGCGTCGACCTGGCCCGACGCCTCCAGCTTGAAGGCAAGCACACTCGGACAATCCTGTGCGACAGCGCCCCAACGCTTGATGACGCGGTTGCGACCATGCGGGCCGGCGCGGTGGACCTGATCCGCACGCCCTTCGGCGAAGAAGAAGCCGCGGCGAGCGTGGTCGGGGCGATCCGAAGCGCTCGGAGCACGCGCGAACAGTCACGGCGCGTCGATCGCCTGAAGCGCATCTGCCGGCGGCTCAACACCGCACGCCAGCAGGTGACCAGCCAGGTGGACGTGCTGTGCAACGATCTTGTCGGCGCCTACGCGGCTCTGGCCGAGCAGGTGAGCCATGTGACGCTGGCGAGCGAGTTCGGATCGATCCTGCAGCAGGAGCTGGATATCGAGTCCTTGCTCCGAACCTCGCTCGAGTACATGCTGACCAAGACCGGCCCCACCAATGCGGCCGTCTTCCTGCCCAGCAACCACTGCGATTTCAGCCTCGGCGCCTATGTGAACTACGACTGCCCGCGCGACACAGCGGACGTCCTGCTCGATCACCTGGCCGATGTCATCGCGCCGCGGTTCCAGGACGAGACCGAGATCGTGCAGTTCGAGAACGAGACCGAGCTGGCCGAGTGGATCGGCGAGGACGCCAACTGGCTGGCCGACAGCAAGGTGATCGTCTTCTCATGCCGCCACGAGGGCGAGTGCCTCGCGGTCATCACACTCTTCCGCGACCGGAGCACGCCCTTCTCGGACGAGCTGATTCCGCAGCTCAAGGTGATGAGCGACCTGTTCGCCCGCCAGCTCGAGCGGATCATCCGGATTCACAACCGCCACCATCCCGATAAGGAATGGAGCGGCTGGGATTCATGGGACGAGGACGACGAGGGCGACATCATCGCCTGAGCCGCGCCGCAGGTTCAGCGACCATCTTTGAATGATCGCAGCCGGCGCAGCGCTTCAGGGTCCGTCTCTTCTTCGGGAATATCATCGGCCAGTCCGTGCACGACACGCGGCATCCGCGGCTTCGGGGGCGGGGCGTTGTCGGCGAGCTTGTGATCGCCGGCGAGCAGATCCTCCAGCCGGGCCCGCTTGCGATCGCGAATGATGAGGCGGATGGGGACTTCCTCGAAGGGCGTCATCTCGGCAAGGCGGTTGAGCAGGTAGCGGATGTAGCCGGGGGCGAAGAGCGGCTCGTGGTTGACGACCAGCACGATGGTGGGAGGCTGCGTGGAGACCTGCGTGGTGTAGAGAATCTTGGCCTGCGTGCCCAGCTTGGATGTGGGGCCGCGGGCTTCGAGGATGGCGCGCATGACCCGGTTGATGCGCCCGGTGCTGAGGCGGGTGCAGGCCTGCTCGAAGAGCTCGATCGCGATTGAGATGGCGTCGCGCACGCCCTGGCCTTCGAGAGCGCTGGTGAAGACGATCGGCGAGCGCGACAATCCCTTCAGCTCCTTCTCGATGTATTCCTGGAAGTCGGCGGTCGTGACTGGTCTGCCCTTGCGCCCCGGACGACCCCGGGCCAGGTCCCACTTGTTCACCACGACCACGCAGGGCTTGAAGTGGTCCTGGATCTCCTTGCTGAGCTGTTTCTCAACCTGGGAGATGGTCTGGGTGGCGTCGATGATGAAGAGCACCACATCCGCGCGGCGGACGCTGCGCAGGGCTCGGTGGGCTGCGTACCACTCGACCTGGTCCTCGTAGCTCTTGCGCTTGCGGAATCCCGCGGTGTCGATGGCGATGAAGGAGCGGCCGTCGATCTCGAAGCGCACGTCCACCGAGTCGCGCGTGGTGCCGGCGATCTCGCTGACGATCATGCGCTCCTCGCCCGCCAGCGCGTTGACGAAGGTCGATTTGCCGGCGTTGCGTTTGCCGACGAGGGCGATCTTCATCTCCTTGGGCGCTTCAGGGTCGATCACGGCGTCGGCGTCGGGCTCGTCGGCCTGACGTTCGGGCAGCTCTTTGCAGAGAGTTTCGATGAAATCGCGCCGGCGGAACTTGTTGAGGGCGGAGACCAGGGCCGGCTCGCCGAAGCCCAGGGCCGCGGCTTCGAGGCCGTGGGCCTCCCAGTTGTCGCCGTCCACCTTGTTGGCGACCATCAGGATCTTCGCCGGGGCGGCGCCTTCCTTGCGAGCCTTGGGCGATTCCTGGCGCAGCAGTTGAGCGAAGGTTTCGTCCAGCGAGGTGAGTCCGGCCTGGGCGTCGATGACGAAGAGGATGAGATCCGCGGTGCGCACCGCCTCGGCGATCTGGGCCTCGATGGGGCCTTTGAGGCGGGTAAGGTCTTCCCCTACATCGTTGGTGGAGCGACCCTCTGCCGTGTAGATGCCGTAGCCGCCGGTGTCGATGATCTCGACCAGGCGGGGGATGTCCTCCTCGCCCTCCATCGCGGGCAGCTCGATGACCGAGCTGACCCGGTCGCGGGTGACGCCGGGCGTGGGATCAACGATCGACACGTTGGCGCGGGCCAGCATGTTCAGCAGGGAGGATTTGCCCACATTGGGGCGACCCACGATGGCGATGCGGGGAAGGGGCATGGCCGTGATCCTAGGCGGGATCGGCGGGGCAGGCGTGAATCAGGCGCCGGCGCCGGTGGGGACAAGCTGGGTGCGGGCGATGAGGCTGTAGATCTCGCACCGCTCCAGCAGCGCCTCGTGGCGTCCGACATCCACGATCCGGCCTACATCCAGCACCACGATGCGATCCGCCTGCAGCACCGTGCTGAGGCGGTGGGCCACGAAAAGACAGGTGCGGCCGGTGCGAAAGCGGGCCAGCGCTTCGCCGATGCGGCGCTCGCTCTCGGCGTCGATCATGCTGGTGGCTTCATCCAGGATAAGTATGGCCGGGTTTCGCAGCAGAGCGCGGGCGATGGCGATGCGCTGGCGCTGCCCCCCGGACAGGCTCAGACCCTGCTCTCCCACGACGCCGTCATACGCGCCGGGTTTGGCGCGGATGAACTCGTCGGCGCCGGCGTTGCGGGCCGCTTCCTCGATCTGTGCGCGCGAGACGCCGGAGGCGCCGTAGGCGATATTTTCCGCAATGGTCGCGTGGAACAGAATCACCTCCTGCGTCACCACGCCGATCTGGCGGCGCAGGCTCTTCAGATCGACCGAGGCGATGTCCGCACCATCGACCAGCACACGCCCTGCATCCGGGTCGAAGAGGCGCGGCACGAGGGAGAGGAGCGTGGTCTTGCCGGAGCCGTTGGGGCCGACGAAGGCGACCGTCTCGCCGTGGGGGATCTCGAGGCTCACGCCGTCGACGGCCGGGGTGTCGGCGTCGGGGTAGGTGAAGCTGACGTTGTCAAAGGTGATGGATCGCTGGTGGCGCTCCAGGCGCGGGTGACGCGCCTTGCCTTTGTTGAAGATGTGCAGTGGTTCAGGGTCCGTCTCCATCAGCTCCGCCAGCCGCACCGCCGCGGCGGAGGAGGCCTGGATGTCCTGCACCACGTTCGTCAGCGGCTTGAGGGCGGCGCCGGCGATGCCGAGGGCGCCGAGCGCCACGACAAACTCGGACATGCCGATGCGCCCATCGATGATCGCCTTGGAGGCGAGGATGGCGAGTCCGCCGACGACGATGATCATCACCGTCTCGTTGAGTGGCGCCGCCAGGGCGCGAGCGGTGCGGGCACGGAGCTGTTCGCGCACCACGCGCCGGTTGTGGCGCGAGAAACGGCCCAGCTCGTAGCGCTCGCTTGAGTGCACCTTGACGACGCGCAAGCCTTGCAGCGCTTCGGTGGCGGCGCCGAGCAGTTTCGCCTGCGCCTGCATGGCGCCGCGGGCGGCGCGCCGGACACGCTTGCCCAGCTTGCGCACGATGATGTAGAGCAACGGCGCCACCAGCAGCCCGACGAGCGTGAGGCGCCACTCGACGATGAGGGCGGCGCCGAGGGCCGCCAGCGCCTTGGTCACCTGCGCCACCGTCTTGCTCGTCAGGGAGTTGAAGCCGTTGAGAAGCATGTTGGTGTCGCTGATGATGCGGCTCAGCGTGTCGCTGGTGCGCCCCACCAGGCTTCGCAGCGGCAGGTGCAGCACATGGCGGAAGGCGTCGCGTCGGATGTCCGCGACCGTGCGCGTGGAGACGGTGAAGGAGAGGTACGAGTGCAGAAAGTTGGCCGTCGCCCCAAAGATCGTCAGCGCGATCAGACCGAGGATGATCCAGATCACCGCGTCAATGCGATCGGAGGGAAGCCCCGCGATCCACTCGGCGGGTAGGGTGATCGGGAGTCGGTCGGAGACGTCGGACGCCATCTCCGGGAGCGTCGCGCCCTCTTCGCCCAGGATGGCCCGCAGCATGGGCACGATGGCCAGCAGGCCGCCGCCCATGCTGAGGGCGGAGACGAACGCCATCAGCAGCGCCAGCACGAGTGTGCGGCGGCGACGGAGCATGCGTGCGGCGAATCGCCAGAAGTGTGACATGGGCACGGACAGTATCGAGGGCGGAGCGGGGGGGGACAAGCGGGGGACGCTTGCGCCTCAGCCAGCGTCCCCGTAGAGCGTGGACAGGTGGGCCCAGAACTCGGGATAGGTCTTGGCCACGCATCCCGGATCACGGATGAAGACGTTCGGCCGGCGCAGGCCGATCAGGGCCAGCGACATGGCCATGCGATGGTCGTCGTAGGTGTCGAACTCGATGCGCGGGCAGTCGGGTGAGCAGTCCACGCCCTGCGACGGCGGCGTGATGCGAATTCCCTCATCGTCATCCTTCTCGAAGATCTCCACGCCGACGCCGATCTTCTCCAGCTCCGACTTCATGGCGCCGATGCGATCCGTCTCCTTGATGCGGAGCGTGCGCAAGCCGGAGATTTCCGACGGGCCGCTGGCGAAACAGCAGACGGAGGCGAGCGTCATCGCGGTGTCGGGCATGGCGCCGAGATCGATGCGCACGCCGTGCAGCGCGGGCGCAGACCGATCTGCGGAGCCCGTTGAACGCGGCGCCGCCACGCCGATGGCGTTGTCGCGGAATCCGGCGGTTGCGCCCATCGCGGTCAGCGCGGCGGGAAAGCGCGCATCGCCCTGGATGCTCTTCGATGACAGATCGCGGATGCGGCATGTGGCGCCGGGCGTCATGGCCGCGGCGGCCCAGAAGTAGGTGGCGCCGCTGGCGTCCGGCTCGATGTCGATGGTGAAGCCGTCGAGCGGGCCGTGTCCGACGTGGATCTTTGAAAAGTCGCTCGACGCCGCAACATTCTGGGCGCCGAGCCGGCGCAGGAGCTCGAGCGTCATCACGATGTAAGGCTTGCTGGTGATGTGACCGCGCAATTCGAGCGTCACGCCCCCCGGCAGCCATGGCGCAAGCATGAGCAGCGCCGAAATGAACTGGCTGGAGGCGGCGCTGGGCAGCACCATGTGTCCCCGGTGGCGCAGCTCCTGCGGCGGTGTGATTTTCAATGGCGGGAAGCCCGACTCACCGGAGAACTCGACGCCCGCGCCCAATCCGCGCAGCACCGTCGCGAGCTGGCCGATGGGTCGCTGTCGCATGCGGGCCGAGCCGTCGAGAAGAACCTGCCCATCCGCGAGAACGGACATGGCGGTGATGAATCGCATGGCGGTGCCGGCGTTGCCGAGGTAGAGAGCGGTGTCGCCGCGAAGGCGCCCGCCGACGCCGCGGACGCGCAGATCGCGCGTGACGCCATCATCGCGCATGTGGTGTTCGATGTGTGCGCCCAGTCGCTCCAGGGCACTGAGCATGCGCTCTGAATCATCGGCGTCGATGAGGGGGCGCCGGAGCAGCGAATGGCCGGAGGCGACGCCCGCGAGCAGCAGGGCGCGATTGGTGATGCTTTTGGAGCCTGGAGGCGTGATGTCCACGTTGAACGGCGCTGCGAGCGGCGGGATGGGCAGCGGGTCCGGCAGATCTTCCAGATCGGAGGCGAGCACGCGGCGCATCTGGTTGGCGTTCGAGGCGGAACCCATCACTCCCTGTCTCACTCCCCGTCGTCACTCTCAGACGCCTTGCGAAAGACGGCGACGATGTCTTCGACCGGAATCACAAAGAGACGGTTGTCGCCCTCGAAATCAACCGGCACGCCCTGGCGCGGGTTGAACAGAACTCGGTCGTAGCGCCGGATCGGATACTTGTCGTCCAGCTTCACCTCGGCGGAGACGCTGACCACACGCCCGGTGAGCGTGGGGATCTCGATCTTGTCAGGCAGGTGAATGCCGGACTTGGTCTGCTTCTTGTCCTCGTCCTTGCGGATGAGAACACGGGCGCCGATGGGCTCGATGACTTCGAGCGTGGTCTTCGATTTCTTCTCGTTCGCGTCCGGCATGGCTTTGCTACTGTATCGGCCCGCGGCGTGGACCGCCGGGCGGCGGCCCGCTTTCTGATTGTTCGCACGCAGCCGACGTGCGGTTGCGGGGCGCCTGCGATTGACGCCGCATTTCGAGGAGCGCGACCGGTGGTCGAAAAGTTGAGAAGCCTGATCCGTGATGTTCCGGACTTTCCCAAGCCGGGCGTGATTTTCCGAGACATCACGCCGCTGCTGGCCGACCCCTCCGGCCTCGGCATGGCGATCGAGCTGATGGCGAACCCCTTCCGCGGCCACAGCGTGGACCTGGTGGTCGGCGCCGAGTCGCGCGGCTTCATCTTCGGCATCGCCGTGGCCCAGACGTTGGCGGTCGGCTTCGCCCCCATCCGCAAGCCCGGCAAGCTTCCGCACGACACCGTCGGCGCCGAATACCAGCTTGAATACGGCAGCGACCGTCTGGAGATTCATCGCGACGCGGTGAAGAAAAACCAGCGCGTGCTGATCGTGGACGACCTGATCGCCACCGGAGGCACGCTCAAGGCGTCCCTCGACCTGGTGGAGGAACTGGGGGCGGATGTGGTGGGAGCGAGCGTGCTCATTGAGCTGGTGGCTCTGCGCGGGCGCGATCGCATCGGCGAGGGCAGGCGGCTGCACTCGCTGATTCAGTATTGAGTCGGAAGATGGGGATACGGAAGGTGGGGAGCGGGGTAAGTCGAGACACCGACAGACGCCTGGCGCTCGAAGGACGTGTCCGAGACGCCGAGGCTGAGGAGTCCTCGACGAAGCCTCGGGAGTGTGGTGTGCAAGTTCGCTCCGTTTCGAGCTCGAAGGATGTGCATGAGACGCCGAGGCTGAGGAGTCTTCGACGAAGCCTCGGGAGCGGGAAGCGGTCTCTCGACCGACTTCGGTCGCACGCGTTTCGTTTGTGCGCACGATGTCGTTGCAGCGGGCGTCGCTTCCGAGGCTTCGAGGACTCAGCCTCGGCGTCTCTACGCAGGTTCAAGGGCAATCACCCGCTCACCCGCTCACCCGCTCACCCGCTCACCCACTCACCCACTCACCCACTCACATACGTTTACTCCCTGGCGCCCGAATCTTCCACGCGATTCCATCAACTCGCTACACACCCACATACTTCGCATAGATCGCCCGCGCCGCCTCGATGCTGTCCGTATTTTTGATAATCGCGCGTCCGTCGGTGAAGAGGGCGAGCTCGATCGGGGCGCCGGCGGCGCTTTGTTCGTTGGAGAAGGCGCCTCGGAGCATGTGCTCGTTGGAGGTGAATTCGCCGTGGGCGCGGAGGCGTTCGGCGAGCGCGCGAAGGTCCATCCGGGCGGGGGCGTTGTCGCTTCCGCCGGGCAGGATCTGCACGCTGTTGCGTCCGCACAGCGATGTGGTGCGCGATGCCGAGCGGCCCTCGAGGTGCTCGAAGACGCGTCCAGAGCAGCAGGGGCAGTCGGCAGCGCCGGTCGCGTCGTCGAGGGCGAGCTGATGCGTCTGGCCGGTCCACGCGTCGATCGACAGCAGCGAGCGGCGGACGGCGCCCCACGCGCCCATGAGCGTCTTGATCGTCTCGGTCGCCTCGGTCGCAGCCACGATGGCGACGGCGGGGCCGAGCACGCCGGCGGTGTCGCAGGTGGGGGTCGAGCCGGCGGGGGGCGCCTCGGGGAAGAGGCAGCGCAGGCAGGGAGTTTCATGGCCGCTCCACGCCTGCGCCGGCGCGCCGCCAGCTGCGCGGGGCAGGATCGTCATCTGCATGCCCGACACGCCCACCACGCCCGCGTAGATGTAGGGAACGCCCCGCTTCACCGCCAGGTCGTTGAGCAGGTAGCGCGTCTCGAAATTGTCCGTGCCGTCGACGATGACGCCGACGGGGGGGAGATCGGCGCCGTGCGCATCGAGCGAGCGCTCGGCGTTCGTGTGATTGAAGTCATCCACGATGGCGCGCACGCGCACGGCGCTGTCGATGGCTTCGAGCCGGCGCCGGGCCGCCTCGGCTTTCGGGAGCCCTTCGCGGGCGTCGGCCTCGGTGAAGAGCACCTGGCGCTGGAGGTTGGTGATTTCGACGAAGTCGCGGTCGACCAGCGTGATCGCGCCCACGCCCGCGCGGCACAGCAGGTCCGCGGCGACGCAGCCGAGGGCGCCGACGCCGACGATCAGCGCGTGCGATTCGCGCAGACGGCGTTGCCCCTCCTCGCCGACCTGCGGCAGGATGAGCTGGCGATGGTGGCGGGGAGTCGAAGGCGCGTCACGTTGCACGGTGAAGATGATAGATCAGACGCACCACGCGAGCCGGGGCGTCTCGCCCCGAGAGATGGCGCCGGCGCCCTGACTCGGGGCGGGACGCCCCGGCTCGCTGGGATTAGTGCTTGCTGAGATCAGTCCCTCGCATACAAAAACGCGCAGTCTTCCAGCCGGTCGCCGCGTTCGTCGCTGATCGCGAACTGCCTGCCCTCGTGCATACACGCTGAGCCGTAGACGCCGTCCTTGCGAACGGCGTACATCACAACGTTGAAGCGCGGGCGTCCCTTGTCGTCCTGAAGCCTGCGGGCCCGCGTGCGCTCCGAGATCATCTTCAGGACGGCGATGCAGGCGTCGGTCGGGTGGTCGCCGGCGCCCATGCGCGCGACGGCCGCGTTGGCGCCGCAGACTTGGATGACCGCCTCGCCGCGCCCTGTGGCGCCGGCGCTGCCGATGGCGTTGTCTGTGTAGAGTCCGGCGCCAATGATGGGGGAGTCGCCCACGCGTCCGGGGAGTTTCCACGGCAGGCCGCTGGTGGTGGTGGTTCCGGCGAGGTCGCCTCCGGCGGTGACGGCGGAGCAGTGGATGGTGCCGGTGAGGATGCGATCGTCGATGGCCGCGTCCGCAGCGCCGCGGCGGTTGTCGGGCGTCATGGGCAGGTCGAACTGGTCGGGTTCGAGCCAGTTGTCATCGCGGTTGAGGCCGGCTTTCCAGCGCAGCCAGGCGCGGCGGGCCTCTTCGGTGAGGAGATTCTCTTCCTGGAAGCCCATGCGCTTCGCGAAGCGGAGGGCGCCATCGCTGACGAGCAGCACGTGGTCGGTGCGGCGCGCCACCTCGCGCGCGACGGCGGATGGGTAACGGATGTTGCGCAGCGACGCGACGGCGCCCGCGCGGTGGGTGGGGCCGTGCATGACGGAGGCGTCGAGCTCGACGATGCCTTCCTCGTTGGGGAGGCCTCCGAGGCCGACTGTCATGTCGTTCGGATCATCTTCCAGGATGCGCACGCCCGCGACCACCGCGTCGAGCGGATCGGCGCCGTCGCGGATGAGCTCGACGGCCTTTGTGGTCGCAGGAACGCCGTTGCCGGAGGCGATGGAGACGGGCCGGCGCCCGGCGCCGCCGCCGGCGCGCTGCTGGTTGCGGGCGAAGACGCGGGGCGCTCCGGCGAACGCGAGGGCGGATGCGCCCGCCGCGGCGAGAAACGAACGACGAGGAAGGTTGCTGCTCATGTGGGGCTCCGTGGGTTCAGAGCTGGGTTGGTGATACGTTCACTATTCCGCGTGCGTCATGGGACGGATGGGACTCATGGGTACTATGAGTCCTCTTCGGCCTATTCTTCTGATTCACAGCCTTCCCATCACCGGCAGCGTCCCGACCAGCGGGCGCAGGTATTCGAGGAAGCTCTGCGACACGTCGTGCCGGCCGTCGATGTACTCAGCGGGCATGCGCCGCGTCTTGCCCGCGATTTTCTCGAGTTCGACCAGCGGCATCTCGATCTTGTAGGGGATGGTGCTGACGCGCTGGATCGCGACGGATCCCTCGCGTCGGCCCTGGAGGGCGTACATCGCCGCCATCGCGCCCGCCTTGCGGGCCTCCAGCTGGTCGACGGGGCTGGCGTCGGGCCAGCAGCGCTGCAGATAGCCGAACGTGTCGGCGCGGATGCGCGGCGGCTTGCCGCCTGCGGGCGTCAGGCGCGAGCGCAGCATGTGGGCCAGCCAGTCGCCGAGCGCGCCGGTGCCGGAGAGCTGCACGTTGCCGTGCTGGTCGGTCTCGTCGAAGCCGGACATCATGGCGCTGATGAAGTTGCCCGCCTTGTCGTTGATGCCCTCGCTGACGGCGATCTGGCATCGCCCCAGACGCGAGTAGACGTGCTCGACATCGCCGACGAAGCGGTCGGGGTCGAAGTCGGTCTCGGGGAGGTAGATGAGGTGGGGGCCGTCGTCATCGCGCCGCCGGGCCAGGGCGCTGGCGCCGGTGAGAAATCCCGCGTGTCGCCCCATCACCACGTTCACCTTGATGCCGGGAAGGGACGCGTTGTCGAGGGCGTCGCCCATGAAGGCCATGGCGACGAACTTCGCCGCCGATCCGTAGCCGGGGGTGTGGTCGTTCTCGAGCAGGTCGTTGTCGATGGTTTTGGGGATGTGGAAGCTGCGCAGGTCGTAGTTCGAATCTCGTGCGACATCCTTCACGATGCGGCAGGTGTCCGACGAGTCGTTGCCGCCGATGTAGAAGAAATAGCGGATGTTGTGCTTCTTGAAGACCTCAACGATCTTCTCGCCGTACTCGCGGTCGGGCTTGTCGCGCGAGGAGCCGAGTGCGGCCGACGGCGTGACTGCGAAGCGCTCCAGGTCGTCCTGGGAGTAGCGGCCCATGTCGACGAAGTCTTCATTCAACATGCCGCGGACGGCGTGGCGGGCGCCGAAGACGCGTTCGATCGCCCCGGCGCCGCGGAGCGCCTCGACGGCGCCGACGAGTGACTGGTTGATGACGGCCGTGGGGCCGCCGGACTGGCCGATGACGGCGTTGCCTTCGGGAAGCTGCTCTGACATGTCGGTCTCCGTGTTGCGTTGACGAGGCCATCCTACAGGCTGGAGCGGAGCTGTCTTGCGCGCCGGGGTGCGGCGGCGGTACACTCCGTCGCATGGTGATTCGCGGCATGTCCCTGGTTGCGCTGCTGACCCTGCTGATGGGCGGCTGCGCTGCGACCGGGCCCGGCGCTTTCGATGTGCCCGCCGGTTCGTACGCCGAGGCCTTTGACGCCGCCCGGGATGAACTGCGGGCGATGGGGTTCGTGCTGGACCGTGTGGATGCACGGCACGGCGTGATCACGACGCGCTCGCGGCCGACGGCCGGACTGGCCACACCCTGGCTGGGCGGGGAGTCCTCGCCCAGCCAGTCGATTGACGGGACGCTCAACCGGCAGGCCCGGTGGGTCGAGATCCGCTTTTCCCGCCGCGATGGTGAGGTGACGCCTGAGGGGGGCGATGCGGGCCTGATCGAGGATCTGCGGCTGTATCCCGGCCCGCTGTGGGGCGAGGTGGAGGCGATGATCCAGCGGGCCCAGAGGCCGGGGCTGCGGGTTCCGGCGGCCTCAGTGCGGCTGGCGAGCCCCTCGATCGATCCGAGCCTGGTTGATCAGGGCCTGTACCCCGCCCACACCGTCGAAATCGGGCCGGACGATCGACTGGCGGCCCGTCTGGCGGCGGCCATCACGCGGGGCCTCCCCCCTGCCGGGGAATAAGGTCCGGGAATAACCGCGCAGATCCTTAACAGTTGGCGTATAATGGAATCTCTTCGCCCAGGCTCAGGGTATATTCTGCCCCAAATAGGGCTCTGC
The DNA here is from genome assembly GCA_007693965.1 of Phycisphaeraceae bacterium. Classification (GTDB taxonomy): domain Bacteria; phylum Planctomycetota; class Phycisphaerae; order Phycisphaerales; family UBA1924; genus RECQ01. The sequence goes on from RECQ01000054.1 coordinate 127,458, forward strand.
CCCGATCCAGACGCCGGCAATTGCCGATACTGAAAAGGTCAAAATTGATCAACTGACACTCAATTCGTTGCGGAGTGGCCTTTCCAGGACAGAAAGGAGCCTCTGATGTCGAATTACGTGAGAGACGGCGACCGCCGTCTCAATCTCGCTGCGGAACTCACAGAGTCGATCTGTGCTCTCCCCGCAATCGCAACCCTTCGCTGGTGCGACACTGCGGCGGAGGCGTTTACGCAGCTTCATCCGCAAGCCGTGGTCGCGGTGACCGTCGCTGAAATTTCAGCGAACGGTCAACTGTTGAACGTGGAGGCCGCCGGGGCCGCCTCGACGGATGTCGAGGCCCATCGGCTGGAGTCGATCCGCCGGCGCTTCATCTCGAGCAGTTCGCTGGGCTGGTCTCCTGGAGATGCCCAGGAATGGCAAGGCGCCACGGCCCTTCGCATCGGAGGCCCGGAAGCTGATCAGCAGTGGGCCGGCGCCGGCCCGCTTCGCGCGTGGGCGGAACACGGCGTATCGCACATGCTCGCCGGCGGCGCCCGGCTGACGTCCGATGTCGCCAACCGGGTCGTCATTGTGGAGTGCGGCGCCAGGTCGACCACGGCGCCGTTCGTCGCTGAAGATGCAGCCCTGCTGCGATCGACGCTGCCGCCGCTGGCGAATCGCGTCCGGCGGGCGTTCGGCGACGTGGCGAACGAGGAATCGAACTTCCTCACCCCGCGTGAACAGCAGGTGCTCGACATGCTCTCGCTCGGCATGAGTGTGAAGCAGATCGCGGCCGACCTGATGCGGAGCCCCCACACCGTGCACGATCATGTTAAGTCGCTGCATCGCAAGCTGAACGCTTCAAGCCGTGGCGAGCTGATCGCCCGTGCGCTGGGTCATGTGAGTCTGCCGAAGATTCAGAACGGCGATGGGCGCATCAGTCTGCCGAAGGGCCAGAACGGCGATGGGCACATCAGTCTGCCGAAGGGCCAGAGCGGGAATCGTTATGAACCGCTGACAATCGCCTGATACGCCGTCCCGGCGCGTGCCGTCAAATGTTGTTGTACACTTCTCCGCCGTAGTCCCGGGCGTATGCCGCAGGGGATCACGGCGGAGATTTTCTATGCATGATCAGGATCGCGTCCAGCGCATCGCGCGGCAACATGCGGAGACATCGCGGCTGATGGGCGTCGATTTTCTTCCTGTGGGCGCCGAGCGCGCATCGGGTGCGCAGAATGCGGAGCCATCCACTGAGATCGAGGTTCGCACTGCGCCGGCGCCGAAGGAGGCGAGCGATCGCGAGCGTCGCCAGGCGCTGCTTGATCAACTGAGGGATCGTCACGCATCCGACTGCCCGCACTGCACGCGCTCGACGACGCATTCGAAGCTGGTCTTCGGCGAGGGCGCTGCGGATGCGCGGCTGATGTTCGTCGGCGAGGCGCCGGGCGCCGAAGAGGACAGGACCGGCCGGCCCTTCGTGGGCAGGGCGGGCGAGCTGCTGGACAAGATGATCCGGGCGATGGGGCTGGAGCGCGAGGAGGTGTACATCGCCAACGTGCTCAAGTGCCGCCCGCCCAACAACGCGACGCCCACGCTCGAGGAGGCGTCCCGGTGCGGGCCCTACCTGCTGGAGCAGATCCGAGTCATCCGGCCGGAGGCGATCGTCACGCTGGGCAAGCCGGCGTCGCAGCTCCTGCTGGAGTCAAAGGAGACGATGGGGGCGATGCGCGGCTCGTGGCGCGAATACCAGGGCGTGCCGCTGATGCCGACGTTTCACCCGGCGTATCTGCTACGGGCCTACACCGATGAGAACCGGGCGAAGGTGTGGTCAGACCTGCAGCAGGTGATGGAGCGGCTGGGGCTGGGCCGCTGAGGCTGGAGGCTGCCGGGCGAGGCGGATGCGGGCGAGGTCAGACCTCCATGATCTCGTTCGACTTGTCCTGCGTCAGCTTCTCCGCCTCCGTCTCGTGCTTCTTGAGCAGATCCTGGATCTCGGACTTGAGCGTCTCGATCTCGTCTTCGGGATAGGTCGTCCCCGGCTGCTTGTTGAGCTGGTCGGCCTGCTTGTTGGCGTCGCGCCGCACGTTGCGAATGGCGACCTTGGTGTCCTCGGCGACCTTCTTGGCGTGCCCGACGAGTTGCTTGCGCCGATCGGTTGAGAGGGCGGGGATGGGGATGCGGATCTGCTTGCCGTCGACCTGCGGGTTCAGGCCGAGATCCGAGGCCTCGATCGCCTTGCGGATCTCGCCGAGCGAGCCGATGTCGAAGGGCTTGATGAGAATCTGCGTCGCCTCGGGGACGCTGATGGAGGCGAGCGATTTCAGGTCGGTGGGTGAGCCGTAGTAATCGACCTTGATGTAGTCGACAAGCGCTGTGGAGGCGCGTCCGGTGCGGATGCCGCGGAGTTCGCTCTTAAGGTGGTCGAGCGCCTTGTCCATGCGATCGGCGGCGTCACTGAGGATTGAGTCGGGGGTCATGGCGTTGTTGCTCCGGTCGTTCTCGGCCCCGCGTCGTTCGACAGGACGGGCGCGAGGCGTCAGATGATACAGAAACATGGCGGCTCGGGAGGCGGCTCAGGAGGCGGCTCAGGAGGCGGCGGGGGGGAGGCGCAGAAAAAACGCCGGGGCTCTCGCGCCCGGCGTGTGAAGAGGCGTGGTGGATGTCTCCGGGAGTATGGAATCGCCCGGCGGCAGCGCAGGAGCTCAGCGGGTTTTCCCAAAGTTGCCGAGCAGGACACTGAGGTCAGCGCTTCCGACTCGACCGTCCCCGGTAAGATCGAATCTGCGATCGTCGCTGCCGAAATGAGATACAAGTAGGGCCAGGTCGCGGGAGTCCACGACGCCGTCGCCGTTCAGGTCGCCGGGAATGATCGTCTCAGGATTGTCCGTGAGAAACTCGCCTGATGTCTGCGCAAGATCGATATACCAAGCGAGTCCGTACTCCAGTTGAGCTTCGGGAACACGATCGTATCCGGGGCGAGGCTCAGACTCCTGGAAGCCGAGGAAGAATCCGCCATAGTCAAACTGTACGCGGTCCCACTCGATGCGTAAAACATAGTTCCCGAATGGCAAATTGTTGGCTACGATATGTTGCACAGTGCGCCAGCGTTGCCCCCCGTCATCTGAGCGCAAACCTTCAGAGATAGAATGAAGATCATTGCCGGCCCCGTCGAACTCTCTTCGGATGAGGGAGAGATTCAGGTTCTGGTGCGCAAACTCGATGGACAGTTCGTCTGCATCAACATGCTCCGGGAAAATGCCCTGCCCGCTGCCGCTCTCTCGAAAACGAATAACAGGCACGAGCCCAGCCTGAGGCGTCCCTACGCCGGGGCCGGGCTGGGGAGGATCCTGGAAGAAATCGATATCCCAGCCAATGAGTCCCATTGCAAGCATGTCAGAAGTCTTGGGATACCCCTCACTGTACGATGAGGGCGGACCCACAGTGGGATCCATGACGCCAATCACCTCGAACAGATTGAGCAGCACGTCGTCCTTCCAGTGACTCGACTGGCGGCCATCGCCGTTGAAGTTGCCGGTTGAGAAGCGGAAGGTTTCGTCGATCCCAGGAATGAGGTCGACTGTGTCGAGCGCGGCTTCAACGCCCGGCCGGAATTCACGAGGCAGCATCATGAACTCTGCAGGAGAGGCAGGATTGTTCTCAGCGCCTCCGATTCCAAAGCGGAATAGATCGAGCACTGTCGGCGGGAACATCGTGGGAGGAGGCTCATTCGGGGATGCAGATTGACTGCGATCGACATTGCTCACAAAGCCGAGCATGTGCCCGAGTTCATGCACCATCACATAGACCAGGTCGATTGTTCCCGGGGTGATGCCGCTGTCTGGATTTGTATCGAACTCAATGTTGGGATTGAACACGATCACGGAGTCAATGCCATCGTCCACTGGGAAACCGAGTGTGCGCGCGAGCGGGCGTGTGATGGATATTCCACCGAAGTCATCACTCGTGAGCACCAGCGGCACGGGAGGATCATCAGGGTCCATCGCCGGCATGGTGCCTGTCGTGATGAAGGAAATACTGTCCATGGGCAGATTGTCGATGACATCCTGCTCCATCATCCCCGCCTTCGCGACAAGAGCCTGTCGCACGTCTTCGTACTCAAATCCGTTCGTGAGCGTTGACGCTGCAGCGACGAAATTGCCGCCTGATTGATCGAAGTTTACGAAGACCTGGATTGTGATCGGGTCTTCGATGATCGACTCCCAAATCTGGGCGGCGACTTCGAGTGCGGCGACAAACGGAGGATCATTTTCCACCGTTGACGAGATGACGTACTGAATGTCCAGCCCTGTGCCTCTCGTGTTGTAGGCGTTCGCCAGTGTCAGTTCGTCGCCGTGCATCTGGTCCAGCGCATTGTCCAGCATGCGTTCGATTTGTTCCACGTCGACTTTTTCGCCATCGCGCGTTGTCAGTGATTCGAGATTGAAGCCGCAGGCGCAGTCGCCATGCGAGGGCGTGATTCGTCGATCCCAGTATTCAAAGACCGGCTTGGCGTTTCTTACTCGTTCCGGCGCGTCGGGATTCGCGGGAAGGGATCGAGCGTTTCTCGCATCTGCGGTCAGGAACTGCGATGGAACGACAAGCTCGGGGTCAATCAACGCGAGCGGAGCAGCGAAATCGGGGAGATTCCACCGTTCTTGTCGATGCCAGCAAAGCGTCGCAGTCAGTGCGCTGCCTGAGGGGATGACGCCGATTGGTATCTCTATAGTTCCGAAGCCGACTCGTCCATGATCCCAGCCGGAGCGGAATGGAAAGCCCGTCGGCGGTTCCGGAGTCTCCGGGCGTTCAAAGAGCGGTGGACGGGGGAAGCTTGGGATCGAAGTCGGAGGCAGCGTAGGGCCTGTGAATGAATCATCTCCCAGATCAGGCGGAGGCGGTGGGACCAGTCCGCCCCCCTGGGCTACATATCCTGTGATCTCTCCAAGCTCTACCCAAGGTGCGCCAGGCAGGAATGGGATCTCGACATCTCGCCCCCAACCCGAACGCGACCGTCGAAACAGTTCACGCTGAATCTCATCCATGAACGGAGGCCTGGCGATTTCTTGAAACGTAGTGAATGGTATTTCCGGATTGGTGCCGAAAGTGGGCACTGAGTGCGCCCCATCTTCATCGAGGGTAAATCCTTCGAGTGTGTTTTCTCCGTCAAACCTTGGATCGTCGGGCTCCACGAAATCCTTAACCGTAGCTCGTGCAAACTGGTTCCATAACCGTCGAAGATCCAGTTGGCCTGCGCCCTCGCGTTCATCCAAAGCGGCCTGTGTCACGAACGCCTGCCGCTCATCGTCGAACATGTTCTGATTGTTGAAGGAGATCTTGCTTGCCGAATTGAGGAGCACGGCCTTGGTCACGAGCGAAGAGGGCTTCCCGTTGTGCCAAAGGTTGTCGCGGATTCCCACATCGTGCACAAGAGCAGCGGCGCCGGCGACGATCGCGCTGGAAAAACTCGTGCCGAACCAGAAATCCGAGAACGCCGTCGGCGAAGGAGCATTCACGGGATTGTTCTGACTGCCTGCGAGCCTGAGCAAGGTGCCGGGAGCGACAATGTCTACGCCATGACGATCCTGGAAGAAGACTTCGCTCTCAACATCGGGCAGTGAGGGATCGATCATGATGAGGTCGTCTGGAATCAGGTTCGGCGCGGCTGCGACAACCCAGTTCGCGGTCGGCGATGGACCACCACTCGAACTGCCAACGACAGCGGTGAAAACTTGATTGGTGCGACCGACTGCAATCGTGTTGAAGGCTGCGCCGGGAGAACGCATCGATCCTTCCGGCGGCATCAGGTTCGCGAGGAAGGGGTCTTCGTTCTGATTTCCGGCGGGAGCGACGAGGGTGGCGCCTGTCATGTAAGCGACTGCGTTGGCGATACGGTCAAACTGATTCTCGCCGGCCCTGGCGGCGTTTCCGCCGACGGAGAAACTGCTGTTTACGACCGTGGCGACAGTGTAAGGCGGAATCCCAAGCGCATCCGCAACTGAGTCTGCGACTTCTTGATCGGTCAGCGCGAACATTGCAAACGAGGTCGAGGTCGGCGTGGCGCCGGTGAATACGCCTGAAATCGGATTGATGCCGGTCGCGATAGCGCCGGAGATCAGGCGGGCTTCAGGGGCAAAACCCCTCACAGACCCGTTGCCAACCAGCGCGCTGGCGACAGCGGTTGCATGAGTGCTATTCCAGTTCCGGCCGGGCACAGGTTTGCCGAACGGAGTTTCAGGCTGGATCACGATGCCCGACAGATTGCCTGACTGGTTAAACGGCCAGGAGAGCTGGATGTCGATCTGGCCATCATAGGTGATGTGGTTCGGCAGCGGATGCCCAGGCTCGACCATTGCTATGACGACGTTGCTTCCAACGGCGCCTTCATTGTTCCAGCGTCCCCATCCCAGGAATGATCGGGCTTCATTGATCGCCATCGCCGGCGTCGCGGCGACGGTCAATGTGAATGCGGCGCCGGCCGCCAGCGAGAACTTGCCGGCCCTGCCGAAAGGTCGATTAAAACTGCTGCTCATCACTGGCGAATCTCCATGCTCTGCTGAGCGATCCACGGCCTGCGCGTCGGGTCGTTCCCGGATGCGCGCTTCGCCGAATCCCGGTCATTGTCCAGCGGTGCATCCTACCTGATTCTCGAACCCTGCTGGGGCTTCAGATCGCCACTTCAGCGGGAGGCGTGCGATCTTCCTGTGTGCGAGCGTCAAGCGGTGTGCCCCTGGCCCTCCGGACGGGATGACGGCGTACAGACATCCTATTCGTGCCAGACCGCCTGGATGTTCCGCCTTCCCGACACCCATGATTGTTTCCTGGCGCCGCACTGCGGCGATGTCACACACCCTGCCGGTCTAGGATGCGGCGCACCGCATCCACATATCCGCCTCCGAAGAGCCTGACATGCACCAGCAGCGGGTAGAGGTTGTAGAGGTCGCGGCGATGTTCGAAGAATCCGGGTTGTATGCCCCGAATTTTCTGGTAGCGATCGAAGAAGTCGCCTCCGAAGGTGTCGAAGAGCGTGATGAAGGCCAGTTCGACTTCAGGATGGGCGTAGTAGATCGCAGGGTCGAGGAAGGCGGTGATGCGGCCGCCGTCGGCGAGGACGTTGGTGGTCCAGACGTCGCCGTGGATGAGGCCGGGGCGTTCGGGCGGCTCGAGGAGCTGGTCCAGCCGATCGACAAGACGGGCGATGCGGCCGCGGGCGCCGGCGTCCAGCCGCCCGGCCCGCACCGCCTCGTCGGCCATGTGAAGCAGGCGGCTGTGGCCGAAGAACTCGATCCAGGAGTCGGTCCAGGGATTGGGCTGTGGGAGGCCGCCGATGAGCGTGTCGGTGTCGAAGCCGAAGCGGGGGGACTCGACGGCGTGGAGGTCGGCGAGCAGCTCGGCGGCGTGACGCTGGGCGTTCGTGTCGAAACGGCTGGCGCCGGCGATGAAATCGATCACCAGCAGGTCGTCAGACGCGTGATGAACGGCGGGAACGGGCAGACCGGTGCGCTCCGCGAGGTACGAAAGCATCGCGCCTTCGATGGAGAGGCGGGCGCCGGCATCGGCGCCGATCTTGACGACGAGTCGCCGGCCGTCCGCCAGGTCGATGCGGCGGACCTCGCCGATGCAGCCGCCGGTGAGGGGGGCGGAGCGGACGGGCCGGACGCCGAGGATTCGCTCCAGTCTGTCTTCGAGTGAAGCTGGCATGGGGAGAACTGTACTGCCAGTCCCCGGGGCCATGCGTGAGTCAAAAGCCCCGCCGGTGTCGGTACAGTGTGCCCCATGGCCACACGACGAACCGTCACTGCGGAGACCCGGGTGCAGCCCCGGTTCTGCGGCATCTCCACCTTCTGCCGCTACCCCCAGATCTGCCACGTCGATCCGGAGAACGAGCCGGTGGACTGGGCGATCTACGGCGTGCCCTTTGACGGGGCCGTGACATACCGACCGGGGACGCGATTCGGGCCGCGGGCGATCCGCGATGCCTCGCAATACGTCAAGCCCTACCACCTCGAACACGCCGTGATGGTGACCGAGCTGCTCAGCCTCGCCGATGCGGGCGATGCGCCGGTGGCGCCCTATTCCTGTGAAAAGAACACCGAGCTGGCCTGCGAGTACGCCCTGAAGCTCGGCGACCCGGCACACACGAAGCTCTTCGCGGTCGGAGGCGACCACTCGATCGCGCTGGCGAACATCCGGGCCACGCACAAGCGGTTCGGCGCTCCAGCCGGCGGCATGGCGATGATTCACTTCGACGCCCACATCGACACCGTCGACGAGATCTGGGGCGAGAAGTTCAACCACGGCTCGGTCTTCCGCCGCGCCATCGAGGAGGGGCTGATCGATCCCAAGCGCATGCTGACCATCGGCCTGCGCGGCCCGATCAACAAGGCGGACGACTTTCAGTACGCCCTCGATCATGGCGTGACCATCGTCACCTGCGACCAGCTCCGGCGCGAGGGAACGAAGCGCATCGACGACTTCCTCAAGCGCCTCGGCGACGACCCGGCCTACATGACCTTCGACATCGACTCCTTCGACCCCACCTTCGCCCCCGGCACCGGGACGCCCTGCCCGGGCGGCCTGACGATCCAGGAGGGCTTCGCTCTGCTCCGCTCGATGGCGGGGGTGCATCTGGTCGGCGCCGATCTGGTCGAGGTGCTGCCCGATCTCGATCACGCGGGCGTGACGGCCCTGTTGGCGTCGCATGTGATGTTCGAGATTCTTGCGCTCGACGCGGTTCGGGTTTCGAAAGGTGTGAATTGAACCGGGGCCTGAGGAAATGAAAGCAGCGTCGGGCGATCCCGAATGAGTCGAGGTGGCAGGCGTCAGGCGCCGCGCTGCACGATGCGCGAAATGGAGCTCTCCGATGAACACGAAACCGTTCCTTGTCAGTCTCTTCGTGCTTTTCGGCGTCCTCACGCTCGCGCTGCTGGCGCCGGCGGGATGCGCCATGGTCACCCATGAAGAGACGCGCGTCGTCGAAACCGACGCCGTGCCGCTCGGCGCACTCGTCGTCGACACGCGCAACGGCTCGATCAACGTGAGCAGGTCCGACGGCCCCGGCGCCGTCATCACGGCGCGCTTGAAGGCGAGGTCGCAGGAGCGTCTTGAACAGGTCGAGGTCGTCGCACATCGGCGCGACGACGGCGCGCTTCATGTGTACGTCGAGTGGCCCGATGGCAGGGCTCGCTCGGGCGAGGGGTGCAGCTTCGACATCTCCGTCCCGGACGCCGAAGGGCTGCAACTCACCACCTCGAACGGCTCCGTCGCGGCCCGCGGCTTCCGCGGCGAGTCGCGCCTTCGCACCAGCAATGGCTCCGTCAGCATCCGCGATCACGACGGCCCCGTCTCGCTGCGCACCAGCAACGGGCGCATCACCGCGGAGGAAGTGTCAGGTCCGATCGAACTCCGCACCAGCAACGGCGGCGTGCGCGCCAGGCTCACCCCCGACAACCCCGGCCCCGTGAACGTGCGCAGCTCCAACGGAACGATCACGCTCGCGCTCGGCGCCGCCTTCGAGGGCGACCTTGAGTTGCGCACCAGCAACGGCAGGATCAGTCTGGATGATGTCGAGGGGATGAACCTGCGCTCCGTCAGCCGGAGCGAGGTGCTGCTGCGCGCTGGAGACGGCGATGCGCATTCCGTCGTGCGCACCAGCAACGGATCTATCACGCTCTCGCAGTCGAAGTGACCCGCCGCGTCGGCCCGGCTGTTTACGGCTGGCGCAGCGCCAGGATCAGCTCGACCTTGCCCACCTGCTCCTCGAGCCGCTGGGCGATCTCGACCGTGCCGAGTCCCTCGTCCGCCAGTTCGTGCACGCGCCGCGTCAGCGGGTCGGCGCCTTCGTGAAGCAGCGTCGTCGCCCGGTGGCCCTCCTCGTGGGCGCCCCCGTTGATCGAGCGCCGCCGCGGGTTCGGCCGTGCGGCGCCGGACGGACCGGAGGCCTCCTCCAGGCGGGCGAGGCGGTCGTCCGCCTCGGCAATCAGCTTCTCAAGACGGGCGGCCTTGTTGTCGAGGTGGGCGGCCAGTCGACGCGTCAACTCCTCGGCGTCGGCCATGACCGACTCGATGTGCGCGTTCGAGGTCGCCCGGCGCCGGACGCTTTCGATCCGTTCGCCCGGCGTCCTCTGGGATCGCTGGGCCCGGTCGACCATTTTTTTCCGAAGCGAGGTGAGGGCCCAGACGCACAGCAGCAGCACGCCGCCCCCGAGGAGCAGATCGGGGAGGAATCGGCTGTCCGAGCCGGTTTCCTGGGCGAGCGTGAGCAGCGGGATGGTGTTGAAAATCGCGTCCATGCGGTTGGTCGTGGTCTGGCGTCCCTCGCAGAGTGTACGAAACTGGCGTGGGCCATCGGTATCATCGGCCAGTGAGCCTCGCAAGCGCACAACCTGCGGATCGTTGCGGTGCGGCGGCTGTCCCGCTGCCATCGAAGCGCGATCAATCGGTTCTCACGCTGGCGCGCGCCTGGCGCCGGCTGACCGGCGGCGGCGCGGCCACCATGGTCGCCTGTTCGGGCGGGGCCGACTCCGTGGCGCTGGCCCTCGGCCTGCGGGGCATCGGGGCGCCGGTCACACTTGCGCACATCGTCCACGACCTGCGGCCCGCTGCGGAGACGGAAATGGACCGTGCGTCGGTCGAAGCGCTGGCCGAGCGGCTGGGAATCCCATTCGTGTGCGACTCGATCCGTGTGCAGGGCGGCAACAAGGAGTCTGCAGCGCGGCGGGGGAGGTATCGGGCGCTGTCTGAGCTTGCCCGCAGCGCCGGAATCGGCTTCGTGGCGACGGCCCACCATGCGGATGATCAGTTCGAATCCATCGTGATGGCCCTGCTCCGGGGTTCGGGCGTGCGAGGGCTGGCGGGTGTGGCGCCGCGGCGGCGGCTGGGGGAGGGCGTGCGGCTTATCCGCCCGATGCTGGGGCTGCGCCGGGAAGACGCCGAGCGGCTGTGCCGGGAGTCGGGCGTGGGGTGGCGCGAGGATCAGACCAATCTGGACACCACGCGCCTGCGGGCAGCGCTGCGGCATGGACCGTTGAAGGAGCTGGAGGCGCTCCGTCCCGGCGCCGCGACGCGTGCTGCCCGGTCCGGGGCAATGCTGCGCGATGCGGCGGGCCTGGTGCAGGACCGGGTGTGCGAGGTCTTCGGAGACGGGTTTGAGTGGGAGCGGGCGGCGCTGCGGCGGGAGCGGGCGATCGTGGTGGGGGCGGGACTGCGACGGGCGGCCCTGAAGCTGACCGGGGGCGTGGGGGCGGACCGGCTGGGGGCGAAGCGGGTGGATCCGGCAGTGCGGGCGGTGCGGGACGAGGGCACGGAGCCGAGGGAGTTTCACTGGCCCGGGGGCGTGGTGGTGCGTGTGCATGCGAACGCCGTGCAGATGTCAGCGGGCGCAGACAAAAACGGCCCGCCGCGGAGCGACGGGCCGTTGTGAGGAGACGGGCTTGCGTGAAGCCCCCGGAGTGTGTCGGAATCAGTTCAGGCCGAAGCCTGTAATCTCGTGCAACTGGCGTTCCGCCTGGGCGGACTGCTGGGAGCCGAGGTAGGTTTCTTCCAGTTCGACGCGGATCTTCTCCAGCGCCTTGTTCTGGATCTGGCGGACGCGCTCCTTGGTCACACCGATGATCTGGCCGATCTGCTCGAGCGTCATCGGGCGTTCGCTGTATTCCTGGGTCTCCAGGCCGAAGCGATGCTCGATGATGGTGCGCTCGATGTCGGTCAGCTCTGCCCGGTTCTCGTCGACGATGCGCCGGACCTCTTCAGCGGTGTCCTTTTCCAGCTCGCCGCGGCGGGTCTCAAGGAAGTTGGAGCGTTCGAGCTTGGGGTCGAAGTCGGTGGGGAAGCGCTGGCGGTGCTTGCTCAGCTTCATGCCCTGGCGGCTGAAGGCCTTGAGGATGGCGCGGCAGGCGTAGGTGGAGAACTTGAAGCCGCGGGCGCAGTCGAACTTGTCCACAGCGCGGAGCAGGGCCATGTTGCCTTCGCTGACCAGGTCGGCGAAATCGACTTCGCTCATGCGGGTGCGCTTCGCCATGGCCAGAACGAGGGCGAGGTTGGTGTTGGCGATCTGCTCGCGCAGACGCTCGGCCAGACGGCTCCAGCGGAGCATCTCCCAGGCCTGATCGTCCGTGGGCGTGCGATCGGGCGACGCCCAGATTTCCTTCTGCAGCTCGGAGACCCGGTGACGGGCGTAGTTGAACTGCAGGAAGAGCACACGCTCTTCGGCGGCGGTGAGCAGCACCTGCGAGGACTTGTCGCTGCGCTCGCGCGGAGCGTTCAGGTCGTCCATCACGGGGTGATACCAGGACGTGTCAGGCTTCTGGATGTCGGGCGCCTCGTCGTAGATCATCCGCTCCGCATCGGGCGTACGGAAGATTTCGTTGTCGATGTAGTCCTGCTCGTTCACGAGCAGGTGCTGGAGGAGGCGCTCGTCGTCCGAGTTGAACGCGCGGCGGGGGCGCGTGGAAGCGCCAGTTCGCTTCACGGACACCTGACGCCGACGACGGACCTGGTCGAGCGGGGATCGAGTTGTCGTGAGTGAGGTCTTCATCTGTGATTCGTTTCTTTCAGAGCCTTCCTTGGGATTCAGGCATTCGGGGTTCATCACCCGGCTGGCGCCGGGCCCGGATCCGATCCCGCGGTTTTCGAATTGCTCCCCCCGGAGGATCGGCACGTGTGCAGGTCAGACAGGAAAAACACTCTCGGACCAATCCGCAGGGGGCCGACCGGGGTTCCATCCAGGTCCGACCTTCCTGCACTGCTGTTGCTCTACCATTCAGTACTCGTAAAACCTTCCCTGGTTCGCTTGTTATTCCATTTTCTGGAATCGTTCCAAAGAATGCAAACCGAATAATAAATGACTTTCGATATCTTGCTATTCCTACGTCGGACGCCCCGGGGTTATCGGGTTTCGTTGACGCCTCGTCGGCAGCGGCGTAGCCTCATCCGGGTGGCGCCGCAGGGAGGCGTCCTGGGGCATACAACCTGTTCCAGTCGCGATCGCCGCGTCCCTGACTCCAACCGTCGCACTCACAGGCTGCACAGCCAGAGAAGGAGATCAACCGTGACTTTCACACTTCCCAAATTGCCATACGCCCCGGATGCCCTCGAGCCGCACATTGATGCGAAGACGATGGAGATCCACCACGGCAAGCACCACAACACCTACATCACCAACGCCAACAAGGCGCTGGAAGGGACGAAATTCGCCGAAATGTCCCCCGAAGAGGTGGCCCGAAGCCTTGGCGATGTCCCCGGCGACAAGCGCACGGCGACGCGCAACAACATCGGCGGCCATGTGAACCATTCGCTCTTCTGGCAGATCATGGCGCCCCCCGGCAAGGGCGGCGGCGGCAAGCCCGAGGGCGAGCTGGGCAAGGCGATCGATTCGGCCTTCGGCACGTTCGACGCCTTCAAGGAGAAGTTCGCCGCGGCGGCCACCGGTCGCTTTGGCTCCGGATGGGCGTGGCTGTGCGTGAAGGGCGGCAAGCTTGAAGTCTGCTCCACCGCCAACCAGGACAACCCCATCATGGCCGACGCCATCGGCGACGCCGCGGGCTGCGGCGGGACGCCGATCCTCGGCCTCGACGTCTGGGAGCACGCCTACTACCTGAACTACCAGAACCGGCGCCCGGACTACATCACCGAGTGGTGGAACGTGGTCAATTGGAAAAAGGTTGGGGAGCTCTACGCCGGCGCGAAGTGATTCGCGGCGCGTTGATCGGAGATCGTAAGTGAGTCTGACAGCCGCGGCGAATTTCGCCGCGGTTTTTTTCGCGATTCGCGAGAGGTGTGGGGAATCCCTCGCTTGCGCTTCGGGCTCGTGATGAAGTTCCTCGCTTACTTGCCGCGGAAGAACTTCTTGAGTCCGTGCAGGGCCACGGCGCGGCCCATGTCGGCGATGGCTTCGGTGAGGGGGATTTCCTTGGGGCAGACCTTCACGCAGTTCTGCGCGTTGCCGCAGTCGGTGACGCCGCCGGGGCCCATGAGAGCGTCGAGGCGCTCCCCGGCGAGTTCGGCGCCGGTTTCGTGCTTGTTGAAGAGACGCACCTGTCCGATGGCGGCGGCGCCGATGAAGGCGGTGTCCCAGTCGTCCGGGTCCTCCTCGAGCTTGTACTGCGGGCAGGCTTCGAGGCAGCAGCCGCAGGACATGCAGGTGGAGTGGACGTAGCGGGTCTGCTGCGTCTTGGGCCGCTCGCGCGGGCCGGCGCCCTGGTCGTGCAGGCCGTCGATGGGGACCCAGGCCTTGATCTTCCGCAGCGAGTCGAACATGCGCGCGCGGTCGACCCACAGATCGCGCACGACAGGAAACTTGCTCATGGGCTGGAGCGTGACGACGTCGCCATCGTTGGGGGCGTCGTTGTCGATCAGGCAGGAGCAGCTCTGGCGGACGCGCCCGTTGATGACCATCGTGCAGGACCCGCAAACCTCTTCAAGACACCCCGAGTCCCACACCACGGGCGTGGTGCGCTTGCCGTCGACGGTGACGGGGTTTGCGGCGATCAATTGCAGGCACGAGATGACGTTGGCGCCGGCGCCGGCCTCGACGGGGACGTCGAACTCTTCCCAGCGGGAGGGCTTGGCGGGGCCTTCACAGCGCTGGATGCGGAAGCGGACGGTGCGGGAGCGCGCGGGAGCGCCCGAACCATTGTTGGAGCCGTTGTGTGACGCTGGAGAAACCATGGCATTGCCCGTCTGGAAGTGTGTGCGATTGACTGAACTTCGTGCTCGGCGCCGGCGGGCGCGCCGTACTTGAGGCATGTTCGAGAGGCGGGATCGTCAGGAGGCGGCGCTCGCGGCGACCTGCGGCGCTGTATCGGTTTTCGCCGCGGCGGATTCGATCTTTCCGTAGCTTCGGACCCGGGGCTGGGCCAGACCCTGGTGCACCTCGCGCCAGGAGAGCTTCGGGCGGCCAGAGTCGGGATCGAACTCGGCGATGGTGGTCTTGAGGAAGTTGGCGTCGTCGCGGTCGGGGTAGTCGGAGCGGTGGTGCGAGCCGCGGCTTTCCTTGCGTTCGATGCCGCCGGCGAGGATCGCCTCGGCGAGTATGAGCATGTCGGAGACGGCGCGGGTGAAGCTGAGGTTCTGGTTGGTCCACATCGCGTTGTCGGAGAGGCGGGCGCGGGAGATGCGGTCCTGCAGCTCGTGGAGCTTGTCCATGGCCTTGAGCATGCGCTCCTCGGTCTTTACGACTGTCGAGGCGGCGGTCATCTCGTCGCCCATCTCCTTGGCGATCTCGTATGGATTGGTGGTGGTGTCGGGCGCGCCCGAGGCGCCGTCGCCGATGAACTTCTTCACCTTCTCCTCCTCGCGCTTCACAGCGCCGTCGTAGACGCTCTTGTGAATGTCGGAGGCGGGCGCATCGGCGCGTTCGGCGGCGTAGTTGGCGATGCCGACGCCGGCGAAGAGGCCGTCGAAGATGCACGAGAGCAGCGCGTTGGCGCCGAGACGGGTGCCACCGTGGTAGGCGAAATTGACCTCGCCGAGGGCGTAGAGGCCGGGGATGTTGGTCGCCATGGTGTCCGGCGCGCCGAGCTTGAGGCCTATCACTTCGTTCAGCCCGCTGTCGAGATCCATCACGGGATCGGGTCGGCGCTTTTCGGAGGTGAAGGTCGTCCACAGGCCGCCCATCGAGTAGTGGACGGCGGGGAAGATGCGCATCGGGACTTCGCGCGGGTCTTCACCGGCGAACTTCTCATAGATCTCGAGAATGCCCTTGAGCTTGCGGTCCAGCTCTTCGCGCGGCTTGAACGACAGGTCGAGGTAGACCTGATTCTCGCCCTTGACGCCGAGGCCCTGGTTGACGCACACATCGAAGATCTCACGCGTGGCGATGTCGCGGGGGACGAGGTTGCCGTACTTGGGGTACTTCTCTTCGAGGAAGTACCAGCGGTCTTTTTCGTCGATCTGTCGCGGGTCGCGGTTGTCGCCCTTCTTGCGGGGCACCCAGACGCGTCCGCCCTCGCCGCGGGCGGATTCGGACATGAGGCGGCACTTGTCGGCGCCGGGGATGGCGGTGGGGTGGACCTGGATGAACTCGCCGTTGGCGTACCACGCGCCGGCCTGGTAGCAGCGCGAGGCGGCGCCGCCGGTGCACATGACGGAGTTGGTGGACTTGCCGAAGACGAGGCCGCAGCCGCCGGTGGCCATGGCGACGGCGTCGGCGGGGAAGGCGCGGATCTGCATGGTGCGCAGGTCCTGGGCGACGATGCCGACGCAGCGGCGCTCATCGCCTTCGCCTTCGATGACGGGCCACAGGAACTCCCAGAACTCGTACTTGACGACCTTGCCCTCGGCCTCGTGGCGCCGGACCTGCTCGTCGAGGGCGTACATGAGCTGCTGGCCGGTGGTGGCGCCGGCGAAGTGGGTGCGCTTGAAGAGCGAGCCGCCGAAGAGGCGAAGGTCGCGGTAGCCCTCGCCGGTGCGGTTGAAGGGGACGCCCATGCGATCGAGCAGGTCGATGATCTTCGGCGCCCAGTGGGTCATCTCGTAGACGGGCGGCTGGTCGGCGAGGAAGTCGCCGCCGTAGAGCGTCTCGTCCATGTGCATCCACTCGGAGAAGCCCTGCTGGCGCGCGATCTCGTTGCAGGCGTTGATGCCGCCCTGGGCGCAGACCGAGTGGGAGCGCTTGACGGGAACCATCGAGAAGAGGTCGACGCTGAGCCCCTGCTCGACGAGGCGGGCCGCGGCGGCGAGGCCGGCGAGGCCTCCACCGACGACGATGACGCGCTGCTTGCTGCTCGGGTTCACGCTGGACATGGCTCTCTTCTCGTGTTCGTACTGGGGATCGTGTGGATGCGTGCTTGTGTCGCTCTGGAGGCGTCATTCAGTCTGAGTCAGTGGCGGGCGAGTGCGTTTTCCAGTTGCCCGGCTTGCTGGTCGGGGGCCGCGGCGCTTTCGAGCTCAATGATGCGGGCCCGCTCATATTCACGGGCCTCATCGATGTCGAGCGTGACGAAACCGACGAGGGCCGCCAGCGCGAGGCCGGCGAGGCCGAAGCCGAGACCGGCGCAGACGTAGCCCCAGCGGCGCTGGGCCTGTTCGGTGATGGTGACGCCCCATGTGATGGCGGCGGTCCACAGACCGTTGGCGAAGTGGAAGACGAGCATGAGCACGCCCACGAGATAGAAAAGGCCGATCACCACCGCGCCGAAGCCGATTTCCTCCGAGCCGCCGCGGAGGGCGATCGCGGTGGTCGATGAGGCTTCACGGAAATTGAAGCCGGAGGCGAAGGGGAGCCAAGTCCATCCCCAGCGAAGTGTGGCGACGTGGTAGAAGATGAAGAGGACGCCGATGTAGCCGCTGATGCGCTGCATCGTGTATCGCCAGTTGTCCTGGTAGCGATAGTGCTTGATATTGCTTTTGCCGGTGGTGGCGTAGTAGACGCCGAGAATCGAGTGGAAGGCGATGGGCAGCCACAGGCCGAAGATCTCGATGAGCAGCAGGGCGGGCAGCGAGTGGATGAACTCGACTTCATGCTGAAAGGTGGCGACACCGCCGTGCGATTTCTCCGTCGCGACGCCGAGCCGACCCCAGACGATCGAGGCGTTGGTCGTCAGGTGGACAATCAGGAAGACGCCGATGGGAAAGACGCCGGTGAAGGAATGCAGGCGGCGAAGCAGGAAATGATGCCGCTGCATGAAAGGTTCTTTGGAGGCCACTCTGATCTTCCTTGAACGCTGGAAAGCGATTGTCGCCGCGAGGGGTGGTCCGCCCGGCGCTCGCCCGGCGCCGGTGGATGTTGAGCTTGTGTCATCGGCCCGATTGCGTTCTGTACATCGATCGTGGTGCGCTGCCGGGCGCATTCAGCGCGTGATCAGGGAGGGAAGGGGGGTTGTTGCTGCGTGCCGGGGTTTGCGGAGGTTCCGGGGTCGGCGCCCTGGGCCTGCTGGGCCGCGACGCTCTGCGCGATGTAGACGAAGCGAGCCCGCAGCTCCTTGAGAACGCCGGCGAGCTCTTCGGCCTCATCCTTGTCGAGGTTGCCCTTGGTCTTCACTTCGAGGACGGCGAGCAGATCGATGTAGTGGCGGGCGTATTCGAGGCTGATCACGCCGCGGCCGGTCTCGGGGTCGGGGATGCCGCCGAGGTAGAGCAGGCCCTGGGTGGCCAGCGAGGCCATGAGGGTTTTGAAGTCGGCGGGAGGCATGCCGGTGTCGTCCTGCTCCTGGCCCGCGGCGCCGGCGGCGCTCTCCTGTGAGGCCAGCTTCTCCTTCTCGGCCTGGGCCTGGGCCTTCCAGTCGGAATCAACGATGATCCGAGGCGGCTCCTCACCGGGCTGCTCGGATTTCTTTGCGTGCTGAGACAGGTCAAATGGATCGGACATGACGCTCCTTCAGGACGTGCGTATTCGGCTGAAATTGGGTTGCGGAGGCACAGTCTACACGCTCCTTTGTGGAAAAACCGGGCGAGGTCGCCGATAATGACTCGCGGATGGGGTGATCCCCCATGTGGCGAGACTGTCGCCCGCGCCCCGGGCGCCAGCCTCGGACGCCTCACGCACTCCACGCCTAGATCGAGAGGATCGCATGATGCAGGATCGCCCCGACCACGGAGCATTGACGCGGAAGGTCTGCTCCCGGACGGTTCGACTGCTCGCGGCGGCGGCGCTGCTGACGCAGGCATCGTGCGGCACGCGCGTGGGGGAGCCGGAATCGGTGCTCACCAAGCTCCCGCCGCCGACTGTCGAGCCGACGCAACGCAATGGCGGGAAGACGGAGACCGCCGATGATCGTCGCCCGATGCGCACGCTGAGCGAGGACGATGCGTCGCGGGGCCTTTCCGATGTCGCGGTGCTCACCGGGCCTCCGGCGATGCCGACGGGCTTCACCCTCGGCGCCGGGGATGGCGCCACTGCGGAGGACATCGAACTCGCCGCAGCCATGGCGGGTGGCTCCGCCGCCGGTGGGAGGGCAGCGCAGGAGAACCTGGTCGATCACATTCTCATCGACGCCCTGGTGGGGCAGATCAACGGGCGGCCGGTGTATGCATCGGAGTTCTTCGCGCCGATGGACGCCCGCCTGCGAGCCGACGCGCGGGAGATGTCGGAGCGCGAATGGCTGGAGTCGACGAGAAGCCGTATCAGCAGGGCATTGCAAGAGCGGGTGACGGACGAGCTGCTGCTGGCGGAGTTCGAGGCGTCAGTGCCTGCCCAGCACCGGCCCGGACTGCTGGCCTATGTCCGCGATTTGCGCGAGAACATCATCTCCCTCAGCCGCGGCAGCTCCGAGCTGGCCGAGCAGCGACTGCAGGATTCGGAGGGGCTCACGCTGGATCAGGCGGTGCGCAGCCAGCGCGATCGCAGTTTTATCCAGCAGCAAATCTACACCCAGGTGACAAGCCGGGTCTTCGTCTCGTGGCGCGAGGTGCAGATCGAGTATGAGCGCAACCGCGACCGCTACATCTCTCCAGGCGCTGCAACTCTGCGGATGATCTGGGTTCCGCTTGATGATGAGGCCCGGATCGAGCGCGTGATGCGGGCGCTGGAGGCGGGAGAGCCCTTCGATGTGGTGGCGGCGCGTGAGAGCGATTACAACCGTTCCGAAGGTGGGCTGGAGTCGGTCACGCTGGACGGGCCGAGCTTTGCAGAGTCGCGGCTCTTCAGCGTGGAGACGCTGAACAGCCGGGCCGTCGCGCTCTCCCCCGGGCAGACGAGCGATCCTTTTGAGTTCAATCGGCGGCTTGTGTGGATTCACCTGGAATCCGTGAGTGAACCGGTGAGCAGTCTCTTTGATGTGCAGGTGAAGATCCACAACGAGCTGTGGAACCAGCGCTTCATGGAGGAGAACGCGCGATACTTCACCCAGCTCATCGAGCGCGGCAGCCTGACGGACATCCAGGAGATGGAGCGTCGTCTCTTCCGCATCGCCGCCGAGCGCTACCTGCTGGCCGGGCGGGAGTGAGGATGTCGGGGGCGCTGCCGGCCCTGCTTGCGCGACTGCGCGGCACGCCGCGGCGGCTGGCCGGGCGGCGCGACCCGCTGGGCCCGAAGGGCGAGCGCATCGCCGCGAAACACCTGAAGAAAGCCGGCTACCGCGTGGTTTCGCGCAATGTTTTTACGCGCGTGGGCGAGGCGGACCTGGTGTGCCTGACGCCGGACGGGCGGGCGCTGGTGGTCGTCGAGGTGAAGGCGCGGCGGTGGAACGGGGCGCCGGGCGAAGTGAACCGGTATCCGCCGGAGCTGGCGATCGACGGGCGCAAACGCCGCAAGCTGCTTGCGGTGGCGGGGGCGCTGTCGCGGCGGAAGAAGTGGATGGGGATGCCGGTGCGCATCGACGTGGTGGCGGTGGAGATTCCGCAGCGCGGCGCGGCGGTGGTGCGTCATCATGAGGGGGCGGTGCGGGGGCGATGAATCAGACAAAACTACTGGAAGTCCGGACATCGCGGGAGACTTGGTTGCATTGTCGATGATCGGCATCACCAGCCGATTCCAGATGCACCATTCCAGATTGCTCAGTCGTTGATGACAGCCTCAATCACTCTACGACGGATCTGGCGCCGCCTCCCGCTCGCGGCGGATGCGCTCGCGGATCTGGCGGCCTCGCTCGGCCATCGAATCGTCGATCTTCCGGCGGAGTTCGTCGTCGATGTTGGCGCGGAGGGTTTCGAGGATCGAGGAGAGCCTGTAGGTTTTGTCTGAACCGAGGTCTTCGGCCATGATCTCTTCGCGGGCGCGTTCGGCGAACATGTCCACGAGGCCGCGGCGGCGCGTGGCTTGGAGG
The DNA here is from genome assembly GCA_007693965.1 of Phycisphaeraceae bacterium. Classification (GTDB taxonomy): domain Bacteria; phylum Planctomycetota; class Phycisphaerae; order Phycisphaerales; family UBA1924; genus RECQ01. Next base: position 148,133 of record RECQ01000054.1, read on the forward strand.
ATGCGCGTCAGGCCGTCACCGCGGAATAGACGTTCGTGATCTTCGTGTCGCTGGGCGAGAACTCTCCCAACGACTGTTTCCGGATCATCGACGTCAGCCCACTGATATATTCGTGCAATCTGCAACGCGTGGGCTGATCCGCTCTGAAGATTCGAGAGATCCCTCCATTGATCGAGGGTTTCGCTGGTGGGATGTCCTATCTCGTCAATCTTCTCCTCCGCATAGCCTTTCAGACGTTCGGCATTCTCTATCGCCAGATCGGCGCGTTGATAGTGGAGCATCACCGGCTGGACACCCCGATAGGGCGGGCCCGCGAGGACGCGCTCGACGCCTTCGGCGATCAGCCTGTCGATGGCGGGGTTGTTCGGATCGATCTCGGCCAGAATCCGGAACTCATAGTCAGCGTATTTCAGGCGACTTTCGATAAGACGCACGAGCCCCGGCGCCGCCCTCGCATCTCCGAGTAAACGAATGAGACTCAGAAGATGCGCGACTTTCCAACTCTCGGTTTGCTCTGCGCTCAAATACTCGTTGACCTGCCGAAAAAACTCGTCGCCGAAGGGTTCCTCGAGCCCAGTCGCCTTTTGCGCCTCTTCGATTGTTCTCTCAAGATGAACATGGCGAGGCCAATCATCCCCGGGTGAACGGAGTCGCACCGCATGCTCGACGGGGGAGAGCGAATCATCCTGTGCGGAAGCGCGAAGACTCTAGAGTCCGAGCAGGCTCGCCGTGAGCAATGCAATCGTGATTATTCTCATGCCGATGACCCCCATACCTCCACAGTCCACACGGGAGCACCTATATATCTGCTATCGACATCGTACACTCTAGGACGGTGTCGGCTCAATCGGGCCCCGCATTAACATGCATCTGGCGCCATTCATCCGGTCTCAAGTGCGGTGCCAAGGCCGCGATGTGCGCTCGGCCGGGGACTTCGTGGAGTTCCGCATCGGGATTGCGCCGGCGCACCTCCTGCACATACAGATCGACGAGGCCGCGGCGGCGGATGGCTTGATGGATCCTGGGCCAGGCGTCGGGATGGATCCTGCCGCGGGGTCCGTCGGCGTAGCGATTTGTGATGACTTTCTCGATGACTGTCATGGGATCGTCGATGTCGGCCCATTGATACATCTTTGCAAAGTTTCGTCCAATTCGTGCTTGTTGGCCAACTCGAGAAAGTGCGCCTGTATCATCCCAGTTATCTGTCGTGGTCGGACCCAGGCGTTCGCGCTCGGCACGAACAAACGCGATGACCCTCTCCGCATTCTCGATTGCCAGGTCGGCAGGTTGTGCGTGAAGCAATTCGGCGCCGACAGTCAGATACGGCGGACCAGCCAACGCTCGACGAACCTGACGATCGACGATCCTGTTGATAGCGGGGTTGTTCGGGTCGATCTCGGTCAGGGTTTGAAATGCGTAGGCCGAGTGAGGCGAGTCATTGTCGATCATGCGCACAAGACCCGGCGCGGCTCTGGTGTCTCCAAGTAGGCGAACGAGACTCAGTAGATGCGTGATTTTCCAACTCTCGGCTTGCTCTTCGCTCAGGTACTCGTTGACCTGTCGATAAAACTCGTCGCCGAAAGGATCCTCAAGGCCCATCGCCTTTTGCGCCTCTTCGATCGTTCTCTCCAGATGAATATGGCGCGGCCAATCATCCCCGGGTGAACGGAGTCGCACCGCGTGCTCGACGAGGGAGTGCGAATCATCCTGCGCATAGGATTGATGGCTCCAGAGGCCGCACAGCAACACTGAGGCGATGATGATGCTTGTGATGTATTTCATTTCAAACACCTGCGAATGATTACGGGTGGTTCGGCCGGGCGCGCATGAACACACTCAGCATCGTACGCAGACTGCGCGGCGCAGAATCTCGCTCAGGGTCGATCAGGCGCCGCCTCCTGCTCGCGGAGTCGCTGCTCCCGCATCTGTCGCCGGCGTTCGGCCATGGAGTCGGAAATGCGAAGCGCCAGCTCATCATCGATTTTGACACGGAGAGATTCCAGATCCTGGTAGATGAGGAAGAGAGCCCCCGAGCCCAGTTCGAGCTCCATGATCCGCTCGCGAGCGCGTTCAGCGAAGAGATCGACCAGGCCGCGGCGGCGGAGGGACTGCATCACGCGCGTGTGGGCCGTCATTCCGATCGCCGTCCGCATGTCTCCCTCGACTCTGGCGTCGAGCAACCTTCGCACCACGACCTCGGGCGGTTCGGTGTCGAGCCAGCGATAGAGCTTTGCGATGGCGAGCCCATCGCCCGCCCCGCCGCCGATGTTGGACAGGCGTTTCATCTCCTCGCTCCACCAACGCTCCGCGACCTCAGGGTCGAGCCGCTCCCGCTCCGCTTCAATGAAGGCGATGATCTTCTCCGCGTTCTCAATCGCCAAATCGGAGCGTTGAAGATGGAGCATCTCCGCGGGCACGCCATAGAACGGTGGCCCTTCCGCTGCGAGGGCCCGGTCAACCGCACGGGCGATCAGCCTGTCGATTGCAGGGTTGTTCGGGTCGATCTCGGCCAGAATCCGGAACGCATAGTCAGCGTATTCCAGGCGCCTTTCGATAACACGCACGAGCCCCGGCGCCGCCCGTTCATCTCCCAACAGGTTAATCAGATTCAGCAGGTGCTGGATCTTCCAACTTCCAGAGTGCTCAACGTTCAGGAACGCGGTGACCTGCCGATAGAACTCATCGCCGAAAGGATCTTCGAGGCCCGTCGCCTTTTGCGCCTCTTCGATCGTTCTCTCCAGATGAACATGGCGCGGCCAGTCATCCCCGGGTGAACGGAGTCGGACCGCATGCTCGACGAGGGAGAGCGAATCATCCTGCGCATAGGATTGATGGCTCCAGAGGCCGCACAGCAACACTGA